>JANNBM010000022.1:0-5931 GCA_031385445.1 Paracoccaceae bacterium
GTCAACCCGCCGAACATCACATGCGGCAGTCGGTCCAGCTGGGCATGGGCGGCTTGCATCAGGGCAGGGTGGCGGTGGCCATGGATCACCGACCACCAGGATGACATGGCGTCGATCATCTTTGTGCCATCGTCCAGCGTCAGCCACACGCCTTCGGCGCTGTCCACGATATGCGTGGGGCCGGGTTTGGTCACGTTGGAATAGGGGTGCCAAAGATGCGTGCGGTCAAAGTCGTGCGGGGTCACAGGTGCAGGCCTTTGCGGATAGTGGCGAGGTCGATCTGGGCGGCAAAAGCTTGGGCAAGGGTATCGCGGTTCAATGGGGCCAGTTTAGCCAAACAGCCTAAATGGGCCACTGCGCCAAAGTCGCAGATGGTGCGTTCCACTGCGGGATTGGTGTCGCCGATGAAGGCGATGCCAATGACGGGCGCGCCCGCTTGGCGCAGGGCGGCAAGGGATAGCAGTGAATGGTTGATGGTGCCAAGGGCGGTGCGGGCGCACAGGATCACGGGGGCTTGCCATGTGGCGATGACATCAAGGAAAAGGATACGGCGGTTCAGCGGCACCATAAGGCCGCCTGCGGCTTCGATCACCAAGGGGCCAGTGGCCTTTAGCGGGGTCAGTTTGGCGGGGTCAATCTGCAGCCCTTCGGCCTCTGCCGCCAGATGCGGCGATGCGGGACGCATCAGGCGATACGCCTCGGGCAGGGTGGGCATGCCGGACAGGCGCAGGACGGTCTGGCTGTCCGTCTCACCGTCCAACCCTGCCTGCACGGGCTTCCAATACTGCGCGCCCAAGGCCCGCGTCAGCCCTGCCGCAAACACGGTTTTGCCAATGTCGGTATCGGTGCCGGTGATCACCACGGCTGTCATGCGGCCACCTGAGCAAGTTCTGCGAACATCGCGGATATGACATCGGCAGAGGTGTTAAGCGTGATCGAAATCCGCAACCGCGCTGTGCCGCGCGGCACGGTCGGCGGGCGGATGCCGCGAATATCATAGCCGCGTGATTGCAGGCTGGCCGCGACCTGCATCACCCGTTGATCACTGCCCAGAAGGATCGGCAGGATTTGCGACTGCAGCCCGGTAAAGCCATGCTTTGCCGCCTGCATATGGGCATGACCCACCAGCGCCAAAGCATCCCGGCGGCGCTGCGGATTGGCGATCAGATGCTGCAAAGCGGCTGCCACAAGCGCCGCGTTCAATGGCGAGGGCGCCGTCGCATAAATAAGCCCGCGCGCCTTGTTGATCAGTGTCTGAATCAGCTCTGCCGCCCCGCAAATCAGCGCGCCAGACACCCCCAGCGCCTTACCGCAAGTGTGTAATATCAATAGGTTGGCGAAATGTTCCATGCCTTCGGTCAGCCCGCGCCCGGTGGGGCCGAAAAGCCCGGTGGCGTGCGCTTCGTCCACCATCAGCACAGCGTCATTTTGCGCCGCCAGCGCAGCAAAATCTGCCAAAGGCGCGAAATCACCGCCCATGGAATAGAGGCTTTCAATCGCCAACCAAACCCGGCCCTTGCCGCCCTTGGCACGCCAGGCGGTAATGTGGGCCTGCGCGTCGGTGGCATCATTATGCGCAAAAGCCAGCGTTTCGGCGCGGCCAAGCCGCATGCCGTCATGGGCACTGGCATGGATAAGCGCGTCGTATAACACCAGATCATCCGGCATCGGAAGACTGGCGAACATGGCTTGGTTGGCGGCAAAGCCACCGCCCATGTAAAGCGCGCGCTCCACCCCGAAATGCTGTGCTGCGAGCGTTTCCAACGCCTCATGCGCCACGTCATTGCCGCGCAGAAGTCGCGACCCGCCGGCGCCCACGGCAATTCCCCGGTCAAGCGCCGCTCGGGCGGCATCCCGCAAGACGTCGGATCCCGCCAACCCCAGATAATCGTTCGATGCAAAATCACTCCCCAAACGGGGGGCCAAGCTGCGAAGCCTGCCGCGATCTGCAAGTGCGGCAAGCGCTTTGGCATGCCGGGGAAAGGCTGTCATTGCGCCGCGACACCGTGGGGTTCTGCAGGAACGGGAAGATCCATCGCCACCAACCCCAGCTTTGCAAACAGCGCGTCATCGGCGTCTTCACCCGGATTGTCTGCCGTCAGCAGCGTGTCTCCGACAAAGATGGAATTCGCCCCGGCAAAGATGCACATCGCCTGCATTTCATCGCTCATTGCGGTGCGGCCTGCTGACAGGCGCACATGGCTTTGCGGCATCAGAATGCGGGCAAGGGCGATGGTGCGGACAAATTCGATCGGGTCCAGTGGGGGCGTATCCGCCAGCGGGGTGTCGGGCATCGGGATCAGCATGTTGACCGGCACAGATGCAGGGTGGGCGGGCAGATTGGCCAGCGTCAGCAGCATGTCGATGCGGTCCATCCGCGTCTCTCCCATGCCCACAATGCCGCCGGCGCAAACCTTGATCCCCGCGTCGCGCACCCGCGCAAGGGTTTCAATCCGGTCCGCAAAGGTGCGGGTGGTGATCACTTCGCTGTAGTACCGTTCCGAGGTGTCGATGTTGTGGTTGTAGTAATCAAGCCCCGCATCGCGCAGCCGCAGCACCTGCGTGTCGTCCAGCATGCCCAGCGTCATGCAGGTTTCCATCCCCATCGCCTTGACGCCGCCAATCATCGCGGCCAGCGCGGCCATATCGCGGTCTTTGGGCGACCGCCACGCCGCCCCCATACAATAGCGTGTGGCTCCGCCCGCCTTGGCCTTGCGCGCCTCGGCCAGAACGCGTTCCACCTCCATCAGCTTGGAGGCTGAAAGTTGCGAGCCGTTCACCGCCGATTGCGAGCAATAGGTGCAATCTTCGGCGCAGCCGCCGGTCTTGATGGACAAAAGTTTGCTGCGCTGCACCTGATTGGGGTCAAAATGGGCGCGGTGCACGGTTTGTGCCTGAAACAACAGGTCCATCAGGGGCGCGGCATAGAGTGCCTCAGCCTCATTGCGGGTCCAGTCGTGGCGGAGAGAGAGGGGTTGCGGCATGACATCCTCATTTTATAGATAATTTTTGCAGGTTTTCCGAACTCGTGGTTATATTATTGATTATTACGGAAGCCGCCCTTTGACAAGCGGTCCGGATCACGCGCTGCGGACCAGCCCCAAGCCCATCCGCACCGTCAAGGTCGCGGCGCCCAAGGGACGAAGCGGCCGAATATGGGGCGGATTGTAAAATCTGGCCGGTGGTGACGCGGCCCTTTGAACCTGACCCAGATGATACGGCCCGGTCGCAAGCAATCCGCTTGGTTCTGCCTTGCGGATATTACAGCGTTGTCAGGTGGTTGAAGCGCATCTGTGGCGGAGATTTTGCGGTGATCGACGTCAGCGCTGTGCGGGAGCCAATGTAATCCTGTAGGCGGAGTTTTCGGTGTCCGCCGTGCCCTGAAGGGGATTAGGGCGGCGCGCGGGGCAGGGGTGGACCATGCGGCGTTGAACGCTCGGGCGGTGAAGTTCTTGCCGCTGATCGCCCTGCGGGCAAAGGCGCGGCCGACCGCGAGGTGCGGGCGGGTTTTCTCTGCCGGGCCATCGCTGCCAATGGCGCGCCGGACCGACCATTGCCGCCACCATCGCCGGGATCGCGGTTGCGCATATGGTCAGCAAAAGCGGGGGCCCGGCGAGCGATCTGACCGCATTTTTCGCAGGTCGCGCAACGCAATCATGACCGAAGCTTGCCAGACGCAAAGCAAGCCGAAAATTTGCGACAGAACCGGTTGCATCCGGTGCAGTCCGATCAGGCGCCACCATCCCCCAAAAAAAGTGCCGTGCGGGTTGCACACGGCACCAAGGGCCTGCTGCCAACAGGAAGGGAACGGGGCTATGGCAAAGCCCAGGTCGGGACCGGCTGATATGGTCCGGACATCGGGGCAGCCGCAGAGGCAATGACCGCCCCCGGGGCCGCGTCGTGTCGTCAGGCGATGGTTTGATCGGCAGGCTGCACGATCTCCAGCGCGCTGTAAGGCGACGGCGCTTCCTTGCTTTGCTGGGGCAGCATTTGGCTCACGCCCCAAACGATCAGCAACAAAAGGCCGATGCCAGCCAGAACAAGACCCGCCATAAAGCCGCCCCAAACCATCTGCCCCAAAGCCCAGACCCGCAGACGGATCATCGGGGTTTGTTCTTCAAAAAAGTGCTCGTTCGACATGTGATCAATCCTTTTCAGCGATCCGTCAAAGTTCAGTTTGGCGGCGCATATCCATGGTCCTGCGCCCAGACAAACCAGTTGTCCACGACCGTTCCTGTCAGCAAGATACCGATACCGCCGGTGATGGGCACCAGAACCGCGAACCACCAGGCCCAGCGGTGAATACCCTCCATCGTGGCATTGAAACCCATGGTCCAGCGCCAAAAGAGCGCCGCACGTTCCGACGCTGTGCCGCGATCAACGATCTGCTCCAGCTCGCGGTCACCGCCAAGGCGGGTCACCGAAAGAATGGTCGCCCCGTGCATCGCAAACAGCAACGCCGACCCATAAAGGAAGACAATACTGAGCGCGTGGAAGGGGTTATAGAACAGATTGCCGTAGGTCAGGCTGAAAAGGTTGGTCCAGTCCAGATGCGGGAAGATGCCATAGGGCACGGCCTCGGACCAGCTGCCCATCAGCACCGGACGAATGAGGCCCAGCACCAGAACCAGCCAGATTGCCGCACCAAAGGCCCAGGAAACATGCTTGCCAAGACCCAAGGCTTCGGCGCGCAGATAGGTCCGCATCCACCAGGTCGAGAGCGAGACCAGAAAGAAGAACCCCGCCACCAGAAACAAACCGCCTTCGGCCATCGGCGGCATCCGCAGGCCCCATTCGGGCGCCGGCGGCTCCAGCGACATCCAGAGCAAATCGCGCACGAACACCGCCGGATTGTAGCCGGCCAGATGCCAGAACCAACCGCCGATGATCATGAACCAGATCAGGCCAGTGGCCAGACTGATCACCCCAAAGGTGCCCAGATATATCGGGCCAAGCTGCGCGTTGCCGAATGAACCCATCAGGGTTGAAAAGCCCGCTGTTTTGGTCCGGTTGGACAGATCGACATTCTCGACCATTCCCATTTCAGGCGCAGCGCGCACCTGTACTTGGGTAAAGATGTTTTGATACTCAGCCATTTACGCCTCCTGGAATGTTGACCCAGAATGGAAGTTGCAACCACCAATTCCACCAGTCGACCCATTGTTCAAACCAGATTGTCCCCGAGATCACGATGCAGATGGCGCTCCAGAAGGCGGCGTTCAGCGCCAGAAGAAGGCCAAGGCGGTGGATGCCAAGGGTGCCTACGGAATAGCCGATCAGATCGCGAAAGAAGGTATCTTCATGATCGGGCGTTTTCATCACCTGCCCCTTGCCGGGATTGGCGGCCGACAGGATCAGACCGCCATGCAGAGCAAGCGCGAAGCAATTGGTGAAAAAGAAGCTCACCGCGATCATATGCACCGGATTGTAGTGAAAGTTGCCATAGGTGTAGCCGGTGTTGCTGACCCAATCGAGGTGACTGAAGATGCCATACGGGAACGCATATCCCCAGGCCCCCATCAACATCGGTCGGATCACCACCAGCGTCACATAGGCAAAGATCGCTACGCCAAAGGCCACAGGCACATGAAACCCGATACCCAACTTACGGCAGATTTCAACCTCGCGCAGCGCCCAGCTGACAAAGGCTCCGATCGCGCAAACCGTGATGATTTGCCACAATCCGCCTTCCATCAGCGGTGCGGCCGCCAGCCCCATTTCTATCGGCGGCGGGTCGATCGAGATCAGCCACGGATTCCAGGTTGGTCCCTGCGAAGCCCCGTAAAAGATCAGGATTGTCCCTAACACGGCGAAAAAGAATGTCGTGACCCCGAAGAAGCCCACGTAAAACGGCCCCACCCAAAAGTCGAACAGATCGCCACCGACCAAAGTGCCCCCGCGGACTCGGTATTTCTTTTCGAAGCTGAGCTG
>JANNBM010000032.1:0-18299 GCA_031385445.1 Paracoccaceae bacterium
ATCGACCGCAGCAGCTCGACCGATTTGGACGCCGCCACATCCGAAGGCTCGCCGATATTGCGCTTGCCCTCTTCCTCGCCCCGGCCCAGATCGTCGAAGGCATGGCCAAGTGGTTTCACATGCGCGAGATCGGTGCGGTCCAGATACGACACCGCCAGCTCGCGGAAAATATAGTCGAGGATCGAAGTTGCGTTCTTGATGCTGTCATTGCCCTGCACCATGCCCGCCGGTTCAAAGCGGGTAAAGGTGAAGGCCTCGACATATTCTTCCAGCGGCACGCCGTATTGCAGGCCGACCGAGATCGCGATGGCGAAGTTGTTCATCATGGCGCGGAAACCCGCACCTTCCTTGTGCATATCGATGAAAATCTCGCCCAAGCGCCCGTCGCCATATTCGCCGGTGCGCAAATAAACCTTGTGGCCGCCGACGATGGCCTTTTGGGTGTACCCCTTGCGCCGTTCCGGCAGCTTTTCGCGGTTGGTGCGGATGATTTCCTTGATGATGATCTTCTCGACGATCTTTTCGGCCATCACCGCCGCTTTTTCCTGCGCCGAGCCGGTCGCCATGATCTCTTCGGCTTCCTCGTCGTCCTCGATCAGAGCCGAGGCCAAAGGCTGCGACAGCTTCGATCCGTCGCGGTACAGCGCGTTGGCCTTGATCCCCAGCGAATGCGACAGCTCGTACGCCGCCAGCGTGTCGCTGATCGACGCCGAGTTCGGCATGTTGATCGTCTTGGAAATCGCGCCCGAGATGAACGACTGCGCGGCGGCCATCATGTAGATGTGGCTGTCCACCGACAGAAACCGCTTGCCGGTCTTGCCGCAGGGATTGGCGCAATCGAACACCGAATAGTGCTCGCGCTTCAGGAACGGGGCGCCTTCAAGCGTCATCGTGCCGCACACATGGTCATTGGCGGCGTCGATCTGGGCGCGGGTGAAACCAAGATGGCGCAGCAGGTCAAAGGTCGGATCAGCCAGCTTTTCGGCCGGAATGCCCAGCGCGCCTTTGCAAAAGTCCTCGCCAATGGTCCACTGGTTGAACACGAACCGGATATCAAAGGCCGAAGGCAGCGCGGCCTCGATTTTTTCCAACTCGCGCGGGCCAAAACCGTGGCCGACAAGCGCGGTGGTGTTGATGCCGGGGCAGTTGCCGATGGAGCCGTGGCCCACCGCATAGGCCACGATTTCAGCGGCTTGGCTCGTGGAATAGCCCATCTTTTCCAAAGCGGCCGGAACCGACTGGTTGATGATCTTGAAGTATCCCCCGCCCGCCAGTTTCTTGAACTTCACCAGCGCAAAATCCGGCTCGATCCCCGTCGTGTCGCAATCCATCACCAAACCAATCGTGCCGGTCGGCGCGATCACTGTGGTTTGCGCATTGCGATAGCCATGCGCCTGCCCCAGCGCCAAAGCTTCGTCCCAGGCGCCGCGCGCCAGCGTGATCAACGTTTTATCAGGGCAATTCGCTGCGTCCAGCATGACCGGATTGACGTTCAGCCCCTCATACAGACCTGTGCCTTGGGCCGCCGCGCGGTGGTTGCGAATGACCCGCAGCATATGGGCTTCGTTGCGCTTGTAACCGGAAAACGGGCCCAGCTCGCGCGCCATTTCGGCAGAGGTGGCATAAGAAACGCCGGTCATCAACGCGGTCAGCGCGCCGCACAAAGCGCGGCCTTCGCGGCTGTCGTATCCCAGCCCCATATTCATCAGCAAGCCGCCGATATTGGCATAGCCAAGGCCAAGCGTGCGGAAATCATAGGATTTCTGCGCGATTTCCTGGCTTGGGAACTGCGCCATCATCACCGAGATTTCCAAGGTCACGGTCCAAAGCCGCGTGGCATGAATATAGGCTTCGGCGTCGAACTTGCCGTTCGCAAAGAACGTCAGCAGGTTCATCGAGGCCAGGTTGCACGCCGTATCATCAAGGAACATGTATTCCGAGCAAGGGTTCGACCCCCGGATCGCGCCATCTTCGGGGCAGGTGTGCCAGGCGTTGACGGAATCGTGGAACTGGATGCCCGGATCGGCGCAGGCCCAGGCCGCATGGCCGATCTGGTCCCAGAGCTCGCGCGCCGACACGGTCTTGGCGACGCGGCCATCGGTGCGGCGGATCAACTCCCACGGGGCATCGTCCTTGACGGCTTTGAGAAAGCTGTCCGTCACGCGCACCGAATTGTTCGAGTTCTGGCCCGAAACGGTCATATAGGCTTCGGAATCCCAATCCACATCATAGGTCGGAAATTCGATCGAGGTGAAACCTTGCTTGGCGTATTGCAGCACGCGGTTGGTATAGGTGTCCGGGATCATCGCCTTTTTGGCGGCGCGGATCGCCGATTTAAGCGAGGGGTTCTTGGCCGGATCAACGCTGTCCTCGGACGAGCCATCCCAAGTGCGGATCGCCGCAAAGATGTCGTTCAAACGCAGCTCATGCGCCTTGGAGCCTGCAACCAGCGCCGCGACCTTCTGCTCTTCGATGACCTTCCAGTTGATGAACGCCTCGACGTCCGGGTGATCCATATCGCAGATCACCATCTTGGCCGCCCGGCGCGTGGTGCCGCCCGATTTGATTGCGCCCGCCGCCCGGTCACCGATTTTAAGGAACCCCATCAGCCCCGAAGATTTGCCGCCGCCCGACAGCTTTTCGCCCTCGCCGCGCAGGGATGAAAAGTTGGTGCCGGTGCCCGAGCCGTATTTGAACAGCCGCGCCTCGCGCACCCAAAGGTCCATGATGCCGCCGTCGCCCACCAGATCATCGCGCACCGACTGGATGAAACAGGCGTGCGGTTGCGGATGCTCGTAAGCGCTTTCCGATTTGGTCAGAACGCCGGTTGCGTGGTCGACATAGTAATGCCCCTGCGCCGGGCCATCCACGCCGTAAGCCCAATGCAGACCGGTGTTGAACCACTGCGGCGAATTCGGCGCCGCCATCTGCCGCGCCAGCATAAAACGCATCTCGTCATAATAGGCGCGCGCGTCAGCCTCGGTGGTGAAATAGCCGCCCTTCCAGCCCCAATAGGCCCAGGCGCCGGCCAGACGGTCAAACACCTGCTTGGCGCTCGTCTCGCCGACAAGGCGATCCTCGGCCGGCAGCTTGGCCAGCGCGGCCTCATCAGGAACCGAGCGCCAGAGGAATTCGGGCATGCCCTTTTCGCGGACCTTTTTCAAAGCGGCCGGAATGCCCGCCTTGCGGAAATACTTTTGCGCCAGAACGTCCGAGGCAACCTGGCTCCAGCTTGTCGGCACTTCGACCGCTTCGTTGCGGAACACAATCTTGCCGTCGGGATTGCGAATCTCTGACGTGGTCAGATGAAAATCCATCGTGCCATAGGCGCCGGTGGCTTCGGTTGTAAAACTGCGCTCGATCTTCATGGCCCCGTCCTGTCCCTGTGGGCGGCTGTCTAGAGCGGCCTGCCCGGTGTCACCTTTTTACGCCCCTCGCCCCCCGCCGATCACCCCCTGCCTGCCGCAGAGATTTCACCAGATTTGGTGTGTGACCTTTCGGGTTTCGACTCAAAGCGCCACTAGATGTTGTGGCTGCTTCGTCGGCTTCATCAAAATGAAGCAAATGCCGGACCGTATCAACGGAAATATCTGACTTACCCACCAGATTTTGTGCTTGACCGGGAAAGGTCTCCTATGGGTGGCGTCACGGCGCCGTGAACGGGGCCGGCTTCGCACCCTTTATCGCCGTTCATAATACACATTAAATGACCGGATTTCTGCAGGGTTTGAGCAGACTTGTCATCAAATCTTCATAAAGAATCGCAAGAGCGTCCTGCGCCAGAACCCCCTGCCGCGGCAGAATCAGGCGCGCCGATTGATCAACATAATTCCCACACCCACCAGGGCGGCAGCGCCGATCAGCCCCGGCACCAAAGCCTCACCCAGGATCAGATGCCCCAAGGCGATGGCCAAAATTGGTGACAGGAACGAGAAAGATGCAACAGTGGACGTCGGATAGACCGACAAAAGCCAGAGCCAGCAGATAAAGCCGCCCGCCACAACAACCGAGGCCTGAAGTACAAGCCAGACCCAGTGCATCGGTTCAATCTCGCGGATCACAGGGCCAAAGAACGGGGCCGCGAGCAGCAGAATCGGGGCCGATACCGTGACCATCCAAAACAGCTGCGCCTCTGGCCCGGCGTGGCGCATGCGGGTGGCCTTGGCGAGGAAGGCGGTGGCCGTCCAGCCCAAAGCGCCGCCAAGCGCCAAAAGATCGCCCCAGATATTGGCGGTTCCGGTCGGGCTTTTCGACAAAAGCGCCCAAGCGGTGCCGGCAAAGGCCAGCGCCAGACCCAAAGCCCGAAGCGGCGTGATGCGTTCATCCGGCAGCCCGAAATGGGCGGCAATCGCCATCCAGATCGGCATGGAATAAAACAGCACCGACGCGCGGCCCACCGCGGTCAGATCGAGCGCCTGAAAAAGGCACAAAAACTCGGCCGCAAATGCCGCGCCCATCAGCAGACCCGGCCCAAGATCGGACCAGCGGACCCGGCCCAGAAGACCGCGGTACCACAGCCAGCCGCCGACAAAGACAATGGCAAGCACCGAGCGCAGCCCAGCATAAAACACCGGCTGTATCCCGGCGTTGACCTCTTTGACGACGATCTGATTGAACGCGAGCAGCAGCATGACCGCCAGCATCACCGCCAATCCAACCCCGTCCATGTGGTCCTTGCGCATGAATTGTCGCCCCTTTTGCCCTTGGCCACCCTTTGATTGCCGATGTGACACTGTCAATCCGCCAAAACCGCTGGCAGAAAGCCCGAACTTGGCCTAAAGCGGCGAAAACCTGCCGCGCGAAAGGGGCCAATGGCGCCATGACCAACATCATCGCCCGCTGCGAGGCCAAGGGCCTGCGGATGACCGACCAACGCCGGACCCTTGCCCGCGTGATCGGCGATGCCGAAGATCACCCCGATGTCGAGGAAATCTATGCCCGCGCCTCGGCCATGGACCCGCGCATTTCGCTCGCCACGGTGTACCGCACGGTCAAGCTGTTCGAGGAGGCGGGCATTCTGGACAAGCTTGAATTTGGCGATGGCCGCGCGCGATATGAAGATGCCGAGCGCGATCACCATGACCATTTGATCGACGTTTCGACCGGCAACGTGATTGAATTCATCGACCCCGAGATTGAGGCCCTGCAGGAAAAGATCGCGGCAAGGCTGGGGTTCAAGCTGATCGGTCACCGGCTGGAGCTTTTGGGCGTGCCGGTCCGCAAGTGAGCGCTTCGGACAATCTGCG
Organism: Paracoccaceae bacterium; assembly: GCA_031385445.1. Taxonomy (GTDB): domain Bacteria; phylum Pseudomonadota; class Alphaproteobacteria; order Rhodobacterales; family Rhodobacteraceae; genus CAIYZT01. The sequence continues at coordinate 5,247 of JANNBM010000032.1, forward strand.
CGGCATTGGCCTGATGTCGGCCTCGATGGCGTTTTTCGCGGTTGAGGATATGTTCCTGAAATTCGCCGCCAAAGACCTGCCAACCGGGCAGATCCTGTTCATGACAGCGGTTTTCGGCTGGGCGTTCTTCGCGCTTCTGGCGCGCCGCGAGGGCAAGCGAACACTGACCGCCGACGCCCTGCAGCCATGGGTTGTGGCGCGCAATGGCGGCGAGATGGTTGGCACAATCGCCTATATTACAGCACTCGCCTCGGTGCCGCTGGCCACTGTTTCGGCAGTTTTGCAGGCCATGCCGCTGGCCGTGACCATGGCCGCCGCGCTGTTCATGGGCGCGCAGGTCGGCTGGCGCAGGTGGTCCGCGATCGCGGTGGGGTTTTTCGGCGTTCTGGTGGTGATCCGGCCGGGGATGGACGGGTTTCACCCGGCCGCGCTTTGGGTTCTGGTCACTGTGGCGGGGCTGGCGCTGCGTGATCTGGCCTCGCGCAAAATCCCGTCCGAGTTTTCCAACAATCAGGTTTCGGTTTGGGGGATTGCATCGGTTGCGGTGCTTGGCGCGGGGATGATGCCGTTTCAGACCGCGGTGCTGCCCGATCTTGGGCAATCCGGGTTTCTGCTGGGCGCGCTCGCCTTTGGCACGGCGGGCTATTGGGCGATCACGGCGGCGACGCGGGTGGGCGAGGTTTCGGTCGTCTCGCCCTTCCGCTATTCCCGATTGATCTTTGCCATCACCATCGGCGCTTTGGTTTTCGGCGAACCGCTTGACCGGTTTACCCTTTTCGGCGCGGGCCTGATCATCGCTTCGGGCCTTTACGCCTTTGCCCGCGAACATGCCCGCCGCCGGGCGATGGCGCCTTAGGCTCAGGCGCGCCGCAGGGCCACCGTCAATGCGCCCTTCAAACCCGCGCCATCCCCGGACAAAGCCAAGGTCTGCTGGGCAATCTGCAAGGCGGTGTTGTCGGAAAACAACATATCGCCGGCCAAACTTGTGCCCGCAAGGTTCGGCACGCTGGTGCCGTAGCGCGGATCGGCGGCGTAAAGCGGCGTCATTGCCGCCTCAGGCATGGCAATTTGCGAGGTCAGAAGGGCCCCGTCGCCGTTCACAGCGGCAGAAGGCCCCGAAAACACCTCAAGATGCATATGGGGCCAGCGTCCGTCATAGCAGCCGGGCAAAATCGTTTTGAAACGAACCACGCCGTTGGCATCGGAAATTTGCAAACCGCGCAAATAGTTCGCCCCCGCCACCGAATAGATCGAATAGGCCCCTGCAGCGTCGCAGTGCCACAGGTAAAACGCCAGCCCCTCAATCGGCGTGCAGGCCTTGTCGACATCGACAAGGCGGATGTCGATATCCAGCGGGATCCCGTCAGCGGTTCCCTCAAGCCCGGCAAAGCTGCTGCGAATGTCGGACCGCAATATACCGTTTTCGGTCAGGACGTTGATGGTTTGGCCGTCCAGCACATTGGTGCCATCCGCCGGATAAGGGCCAGTGGTTTCGGTCGGCAGCATGACGCATTGGCTGCCATCGGCCGCAAGGCCACTCACCTCAGCGGCGCGGCTGATAAGGGGGCGCACAAAGGTCCAGCCTGCAAGGCCCAACGCCCCGGCCCCCAAAAGGCCAAGCGCCCCGCGCCGGCCGATGCCGCCCGCCATGTCCTGCAAAAATCCACCGTCTTGATGGCCATCTTCGTTATCGTCGTCCATGCTCATGTCCTGTCCTTTGCACTGGCAATGAATGTTTTACGCAGCGCGGCGCGGATTCCGTCGCAGAAAATTTACATCGCTGGGCGCGCCCGGAATCATGGCCCTTTCTTCTGCGCCAAACCCCCGCTAAAGGGACCATGAGAGCACCCCTTTGCATGATGGAGCCCCTGCCCATGAGCACGATTGTAGACATTCACGCCCGCGAAATTCTTGACAGCCGGGGCAACCCCACGGTCGAGGTTGATGTGGTTCTGGAAGGCGGCGCGATGGGCCGCGCGGCGGTGCCATCGGGCGCATCGACCGGGGCGCACGAAGCCAACGAGCGCCGCGACGGCGACAAGGCGCGCTACAAGGGCAAGGGTGTGCTGGAGGCCGTGGCCGCGGTCAACGGCGAGCTGGCCGAAGAGCTGGTCGGTTTTGACGCCACCGAGCAGGTCGGCATCGACCGCACGATGATCGAAATTGACGGCACCCCGAACAAAAGCCGCCTCGGCGCAAATGCGATTTTGGGCGTGTCTTTGGCTGTGGCCAAGGCCGCTGCGGAATTCACCGGCCAGCCGCTTTACCGCTATATCGGCGGCACCTCGGCGCGGGTTTTGCCGGTTCCGATGATGAACATCATCAACGGCGGCGAGCATGCCGACAACCCGATCGACATTCAGGAATTCATGATCATGCCAGTGGGCGCCGCGAATATCCGCGAGGCGATCCGTATGGGCTCCGAGGTGTTCCACACCTTGAAAAAAGAGCTGCAGGATGCCGGGCACAACACCGGGATCGGCGATGAGGGCGGCTTTGCGCCGAACCTAAGTTCTGCCCGCGACGCGCTTGATTTCATTCTGAAATCCATCGAAAAGGCTGGTTACAAGCCGGGGCAGGATATCTATCTGGCGCTCGACTGCGCGGCCACGGAATATTTCAAGGGCGGCAAATACGAGATGAAGGGCGAGGGCAAATCGCTGAGCATCGCGCAGAATGTCGATTTTCTTGCCGGTCTGGCCGCCGACTATCCGATCATCTCGATCGAGGATGGCTGTTCAGAGGACGACTGGGAAGGCTGGAAAATGTTGACCGACCGTCTGGGCGACAAGATCCAATTGGTGGGCGACGATCTGTTCGTGACCAACCCGCGCCGTCTGGCGCAGGGGATCGCGACCGGCTGCGCCAATTCGATGCTGGTCAAGGTCAACCAGATCGGCACGCTGACCGAAACCCTGCAAGCCGTCGATATGGCGCACCGCGCGCGGTACACGAACGTGATGAGCCACCGCTCGGGCGAAACGGAAGACGCCACGATTGCCGATCTGGCCGTCGCCACAAATTGCGGGCAGATCAAGACCGGATCGCTGTCACGCTCGGACCGGCTGGCAAAGTATAACCAGTTGATCCGGATCGAGGAAATGCTGGGCGAGACGGCGGAATATGCCGGCCGGACAGTGATGCGCGGCTGATGTCGATTAAGCGACCGGTTTAGGACAGGTCGCTGTTTGAGGGGGTCAATGTCCGTTCGCTGCAGTTTGAAAAACGCAGCGAACGGCGGTTTTGAACGCAGTACAGACAGCATCAGCTTCCGCGATGGTTTCCCTGGCAAACGGAGTGACGCAAAGTGTTGGAAGAAAAACCGTCATTTGTAATGCGGCAATCGAGCGCATGGGTTTTGTTCTAAATGCGAAGCCGCGCATTTGAAAAGCCGTAATACGGCGGGATCGACAGGCGCGTATCTGATCGAGCTGAACACTTGGCTCTCGGCACTCTGCCTCGTTCGTTGGAAAAACAGCTTGAATTGCGATTTGCAGCAAATCACCGTCAACGGTTGGCAAAAGTCAGGTCCGAGATCATGGAAGACTGTGGCAAAGCGATGCGGGACCAACGGCAATCGGCGTCGTTCACAGTGCTGTCAGTGACCGACAATTTGGACCATCCACCTTCCAAATCTCATCCCTTTGCGTCACAGGCGATCCGCCCCTCTGGCCTCCCTCGGTTGCCCCGTCTCACTTCAGCGCCACCTTAACTTCCTGCAAGGTATTGCCGCCATCGACCGTGATCAGTTGCCCGGTCAGATAGCTCGCCTCTTCGGAGGCCAGAAACACCGCGACATGGCCCACCTCTTCGGGCCGCCCTGCCCGGCCCACCGGCGTGTACCGCCCCGCAGTCACCTCTTTGGCCGAAGACGAACCGGTCCGGATCCACCCCGGACCGATGCAGTTCACCGTGATGCCTTGCGGCCCGCATTCAATCGCCTGCACCCGCGCCATGCCAACCATTCCGGCCTTGGCGGCGGCATAGGGGCCCGACCCCGCGATGCCGACCAGCGGGCCGGTGACCGAAGACATATGGATGATCCGGCCAAACCCGCGCCGCTTCATCCCGGGCAAAACCGCGCGGCTGACCATGAAGGCTGTTTTCAGACTGATTGCGATCTGAAAATCAAACGCCTCATCCGTGACATCGGCCATCATGGCCCGCTTGCCGCGCTTTCCGGTCTGCGCCATGCCGGCGTTGTTCACCAGAATATCAATCGGCCCCAGCGCTTTGGCCGCGCCTGCAATCAGGGCCTTGATCTGCGCCGGATCGGTCAGATCGGCGGTGACCGCAAAGCAGCCGTCCGGGCCAAGGTCGGCCAGCCGGTCAAAAATCCGCTCCGTGGTCGAGGTGATGGCGACCCGCGCCCCCGCCGCCTTCAGCAGCCGCGCCGTAGCAAAACCGATCCCGTCCGCCGATCCCGCCCCGGTAACAAGCGCCACCCGTCCTTGAACCCCCGCCATATAGCCCCCCTTGATCACATGCTTGCCCTGAAAGGCAATGCTGGCATTGTTGGGGGCGCCGCAGCAAGAGGGTTGCCAGCCAATACGGACATGGGCAAGCGGCGGCCAGCGCAAGGGGGCTGCCTTTCCCGCACCGTACCGCCCGGATTCAGATTTCACCGATCTGAACAGGCCGCACCTGTGGTTGACCACTTTTATCGGGACCAAGAAAGCCGCGCCCTGATTGAACGACATAAAGTCATTCAATATCAATAAATTGCACAGCGCAGTTAACAAGGTTTTAACCCCAGATGCCCGCGAGTGCCTGCCGAAAAGCGGATTGCTTTTGCCGCCCGCGCAGGCCAAAACTGCCGCCATGGATCACAAATCCCTTATCCAGTCCTTGCCACCAGAACGGCGCGCCGAATTGACCGGGCGGACAAATGGCGCGGGGCTTTTGCACCTTTTCGGGCATCTGGGTGCCATCGCGATCTGCGGCGCGGTGATCCTGTTTGCCCCGCCGCTTTGGGAATTGGCCCTGCCGGTTCAGGGCATCCTGCTGGTCTTTTTGTTCACGCTGGAACATGAGGCGACCCATAAAACCCCCTTTGCCAGCCCGATACTGAACGAAACCATCGGGCGGCTGGCCGGGCTGGTCCTGATCCTGCCGTTCGAATGGTTCCGGTATTTTCACCTCTCGCACCACAAATACACAAACCAGCCCGGCATGGACCCCGAACTTGACCACCCCAAACCGTCGTCCCGGCAAAGCTGGCTTTGGTATGTGACGGGTATTCCCTATTGGCGCGCGCAGATCGTGTTGATCTTCCGGCTGGCGTTTGACCGCAAGGTCGATACCAGCTTTTTGCCCGAAGCCGCTCTGCCCCGCATCCGGCGCGAGGCGCAGGTCATGCTTGCGCTTTACGAGATTGCGCTGATCAGCCTTTTTCTGTCGCCGATCCTGTTTTGGCTGTGGATTTTGCCGGTGCTTCTGGGCCAGCCATTCTTGCGGATGTATCTGTTGGCCGAGCATGGCGATTGCCCGCCGCTGGCGAATATGCTGGAAAACTCGCGCACCACGCTGACCAACCGCATCGTGCGCTTTGTGGCGTGGAACATGCCCTATCACGCCGAACATCACAGCTATCCGGCGGTGCCTTTTCATAAATTGCCCGCGCTGCACGACATCGCGCGCGCGCATTTGCAAATGACCGCGCCGGGTTATGCCGCCTTTACCCGCGACTATCTGGCGCGCCTGCCGAAATAGGGCGCCCCCCGCGCCATTGTGCCCGGCACAAGTTTGAATTGGCGCTTTGTGCTTCGACGGCCTAAGAGCGGGTCCATGACAAACCTTCCCGCCCAAAAAAACGAAGACAGCCTTTCCGGATTTGGACTGGCCCTCGCGGCCTATCTTTTCTGGGGGTTTTTGCCAATCTACATGAAATCTCTTGCCCATGTCCCGACGCTGGAAGTTTTGGCGCACCGGGTGATCTGGTCTGTGCCCGTTTCGCTGCTGGTTCTGTTGGTCTTGCGGCGGACGGATGATCTTTGGGCGGCGCTACGCTCGCCCCGGATGCTGGGCATGGCGGCGATGACGGCGGCGCTGATTTCGGTCAACTGGGGGATCTATGTCTGGTCGATCCAGAAGGGTCACGCGATCGAGGCGGCGCTGGGATATTACATAAATCCCCTGTTCAGCATCTTTTTGGGGGCGGTGCTGCTGAAGGAAAAGCTGTCACTTGCGCAAAAGCTGGCGATTGGGCTTGCCGCGCTGGCCGTGGTGATCCTGACCTTTGAAGGGGGCCGCGTGCCCTATGTGGCGCTTAGTCTGACGCTAAGCTGGGGCATCTATGCCTATCTGAAGAAACAGCTGCCCATGGGCCCCAATCAAGGGTTCACGCTGGAGGTTCTGATCTTGTTGCCCCTCGCGATTTCTTACGCGGTTTATCTTCAAGTTCGGGGGGTTGCATCGTTTTCTGCCGGAAACCTTCGCGATGATCTGCTGCTGGCTGGCTTGGGGCTCGTCACGGCTGGCCCGCTGATGGTCTATGCCAATGCGGCCAAAAAGCTGCGGCTTTCGACCATCGGCATCATGCAATACATCGCGCCGACGCTAATTTTTCTGACGGCGGTGTTCTGGTTCGGTGAGGCGTTTGACCGCGCCCATCAAATCGCCTTTGCGATGATCTGGACGGCTTTGGCGATTTACACTGCAAGCCTGATCGGGCAAGCCCGCGCCAAAGCGCGCGCCGCCGCAGCGTCATAAACGGCGAATAAAGCCGTATTTCAGCAGCCAGATGACGATCCGGTCAAGGTTGTTGCGTTGAAACCGCGTGGCGGTCATCAGCGCCGAAACATCGGTGCCAGCATCGCCTTGTATAAGAACCGCTTGATAAACCGCATCAATATCCTTGGGCGCGGCGAAAATGCGTTTCAGCGCCAGATAGTCGCGCGCGACAAGCGTGTCGTTCAGACCCGGCAAGCCATCGCGCGGGCAGGCGGCAAAGCGCGTGCCGTCATGCGTGGTCTGCTCGGTTGGATAGCTGGCGAAAAGCTTGGTCGGCGCGGGCGCGACGGGCAGGCTGTCGGCGGCGTAGCGCCGGGCGCGGCCCGCGTTCATCCGGCGGCGGCGGTCTTGTTCGGCCCAAAGATCCTGCATCTGGGGGATGATGCGCGCCCAGTCATAGGCCGCATCCGCCCGTTTGGCCCCCGCCGCGCCCAGTTTGCGCCGAAGCTCGGGGTTTTGTACAAGCGTACGGATCTTGTCTTCCAGTTCAGCCATGTCAATTTCCGTGACCGCCGAAATCGACGCGCAATATTGGGCATAGCTGTCGACGCCGCCATAATGGCGCAGCGCCTCTTCGGCGGTATGACGCGGCGTCAGCGTGCGCGTGGTGACGCGCAGGCCGACATCGGGGGTCACTGTATCCTTCATCCCGTCCCAATCGCTGACCAAAAGCGGCAGGCCCGCCGCCATCGCCTCAATCGGGGCGAGGCCGAAGGTTTCCTGAATGTTATCAATCAGAAACATGAACACATCCGCCCCCGAAAGCGCGGCTTTGCGCTCCTCCGGCTTCGCACCGTCGAGGATGACGAAATTGACATCGGGCATCATTTTCGCCGCGCCGTTTTCAAACACCCGCCGCCCATAGGCATCGGAAAACACCCCGCACAGCACCAGATGCAGGCGTTGCCGGCCGCTGAGGCTCATTTGGACGCGCTGCAGGGCGGTGTAGATCGGCAAAGGGTCGAACTTTTCATGCGGGGTCAGGCGCGCGATCGTGGTGAAAACCACATCCTGCGGGGCCGCGCCGATTTTGCTGCGCAGATCGGCTGCGGCCTGCGCCTGCGGGCGGAAATCGTCGCAATGAACGCCAAGCGGGATCACTGGCAGCATCGGGCGCGGCGGCGGGTTGGCGCCGAAATGGGCGCGGATGTGCTGATCGGTCAGGTCAAACTGCACCTGAACCGCGGCCTGAACCGCGCGCGAGGTGCAAATCACCGCGTCCCAGTCCATCACTGGCGCGAACCGCAGATCGAAAAACCCGCGCATCACGGCCGCGGTCGAGGTGGTATGCGTGATCCCGCAGATCGACCAAGACCCGGTGCCATAGGGCGCGCGGCGCCAGGCATCGGTGATGTAATTGGGGCTGGGATAAAAGAACGTTGGCACAGGGGCCATCGTGGCGGGCGCGCGCATCGGCACATGGCGCAGACCAAGCCCGGGGCGCAGGTCCCGTGCGAGCGCCACGACGGGGTCCAGCTCGCCCGGATCCTTGGTCATGAAAACGGCTTGGTCCACGTCGGCATGACGCAGAAATCCGCGCAGAAAACTGTCACCCGCCACGCGCCGGCCATTGATGCCCTTGGCTTTGGGATCATAGCCGTCCTGGGCGTAAAAGATGGCAGCGTTGCGGTTCGGATCGCTCATCTTGCTTGCATCCACAGCCAGGGCGTCGGCCCCGCGCGCCATTCCCACAGCGCAATAAGACGGTCCATATCCGAAAATTCCTCCATCCAGTCTGGCAGCGTTTGCGGGGCAAGTGAGCGCCCGATCCGGGTGATCTGATGCGTGCGATCAAAGCGCGCCGCGATCCGGTCCGTCACGCCGGGAATCATAACATCATGGCATTCCACAAGTATATCGGCCTTTGCCAGTCCGGGCGCGGTGACAGGATCCAGCAGGATATCCTCAGCGCCTTCGATATCGCAGAGCACAAAGGTCCGCTGTGCAATGCAGCAATCAAAATCCGCACCCGTGATCTCGCCGCCGACCTCCACCCGCCCCGAAACGCCATTGCGCGCCGCATGATCGCGGCACAGCGCCTGCGCGGCCGGGCTGGCATCGCGCGCCATCACCCGCGCCTGGACGCAGCGCAGCGCAAGGCCGACGGCATAATACCCCTCCGCGCAGCCGATATCGATGATTTGCGTGTATCCCGCCGCGATCACCTGTTCAAAAACCGGCACCAACGTCGTCTCATAACTGCCCATCAGCCGCGCCGCCTTGGCCCCTTCGGAGGCAGGCACCGAATAATCCATGCCAGCAAAAGGACCGTTCAGCACCTTGTTGCCAGAGCGGCGGATCAACGTGTTGGCCACAATCACCGACCGCCATTTGGCCAAGGACCGCAGCGCACGGTCCAGCACCCTTGGATCGGCAGGGCGTTCGGCCCAAGACCTTAACTCATTAGTAGCAGCGATTGTCAGCGCCGAGGCAGCAGCAGGCCCATCCGGGGCGGGTTTGGGGGGTAAAGGGGTCAATATGCACCGCTCATTATACATTGTGTGGGAACAATCCGCTGTCACTGACAGGATTAGCGACGGGTTGGCGCTCTGTCCATCCCGGCAAAGCACCGCGCCGCAGGTACGGGCCATCGCCGTTCCCCGCGCGTCAAAGATCGCCAAAAGACCTCCCCCGCCGCCCTTGCAGCCCGGCAGGATATGCTTCACTACTTCACCAAAATCGGCGGGCATTTTGCCGGGCCAGCAGCGATACGGACACGAAACGATGACAGATGCGTTGATGAAGCCGACCGAAGATATCTCTGTGCGCGAGGTTTTCGGGATTGATACCGACATGCGCGTGAAGGGTTTTGCCGAAAAGACCGACCGCGTGCCGTCCATCGACAGCACCTATAAATTCGATCCCGACACGACGCTGGCGATTCTCGCCGGTTTTTCGCACAACCGGCGCGTGATGATCCAAGGCTATCACGGCACCGGCAAATCCACGCATATCGAACAGGTCGCGGCACAGCTGAGCTGGCCCTGCGTGCGGGTGAACCTTGACAGCCATATCAGCCGGATCGACCTGATCGGCAAAGACGCGATCAAGCTGCGCGACGGCAAGCAAGTGACCGAGTTTCACGAGGGCATTTTGCCATGGTGCCTGCGCAATCCCGTCGCCATCGTGTTTGACGAATATGACGCGGGCCGCGCCGATGTGATGTTCGTGATCCAGCGCGTTCTGGAACATGACGGCAAACTGACGCTGATGGACCAGAACGAGATCATCACGCCGCACCCGTCCTTCCGGCTGTTCGCCACCGCGAACACGGTCGGCCTTGGCGATACGACGGGGCTTTACCACGGCACGCAGCAGATCAACCAAGCGCAGATGGACCGCTGGAGCCTTGTGGCAACGCTGAACTATCTGAGCCATGACGCGGAAACCGCGATCATTCTGGCCAAGAACCCCCACTACAACACCGAAAAAGGCCGCAAGCAGATTTCGCAGATGGTGACCGTCGCCGATCTGACGCGCACCGCGTTCATGAACGGCGATCTGTCCACGCTGATGAGCCCGCGCACCGTGCTGAACTGGGCGCAAAACGCCGAGATTTTCCGCAATCTCGGCTATGCGTTCCGCCTGTCGTTCCTGAACAAATGTGACGAGTTGGAGCGTCAAACCGTGGCTGAATTCTATCAGCGCTGCTTTGGCGAGGAATTGCCCGAAAGCGCGGCATCGATGGCGATGAAGTAAAGTGTAGGGTGCGTGATGTCACGCACCTCCGCCGGAAAGGTGCGTGACATCACGCACCCTACCCTCTGCATTGAGACGGATCATGACCAAACCGACCGATAACCCTGCAGATCCGTTCAAAAAAGCCCTCGCCGATGCCACGCGCACCATGGCGGACGATTCCGAAATGACGGTGACGTTTTCGGTCGATCCGGCCGGCATGACCAAAGAAGGCGTGCGGTTGCCGCAGGTGTCGCGGCGGATGACGCGCGACGAGGTGTTGCTGGCGCGCGGCACGGCGGACGCCTTTGCGCTGCGGCGCAAGTATCACAACGAGACGACATCGGCGCGCTATGCCCCAACCGGACAGCTGGCGCGCGATATTTATGATGCGATGGAACTGGCCCGCTGCGAGGCGGTGGGCGCGCGCGCGATGCCGGGCACCGCGACCAATATCGACGCGAAAATCGCCCATGAGGCGGAGCGGAAGGGCTATGCCCAGATCACGTCGGCGGCGGATGCGCCCCTGCCCGTGGCGGCCGGCTTTTTGGTGCGCCATCTGGCCACGGGCCGCGATCTGCCCAAGGGCGCGGACAATGTGATGACCCTGTGGCGCGGCTTTATCGAAGAGCAGGCCGCCGGCACCTTGGAAAATCTGGACCATGTGCTGGGTGATCAGGCGGCTTTTGCGCGGCTGGCGCGCAAGGTGATTGCCGATCTGGGCTACGGCGATCAGTTGGGCGATGACCCCGACCGCGAAGATCCGCAAGACGAGGGCGGCGAAGACGAGGCGGAGGAAAGCCCCGAGGAATCCGGCTCCGAAGATCAGGAATCCGAAGACAGCGAAGCCTCGCCCGAGCAGAGCCAGGAAGATCAGGACGACCAAAGCCAGGCCCAGGTCACGATGGAAGATCAGGCCGATATGGAGCAGGGCGACGAGGCGGAACTGCCAGAAGGCGAGGCGCCGCTGGAACCGCCGCCGCCTGCTGCCTTTTCCGACGCTGACCCGAACTATACCGTCTTTACCACTGATTTTGATGAAGAAATTCATGCCGAGGATTTGGCAGAACCGGCCGAGTTGGAACGCCTGCGCGCCTATCTGGATCAGCAACTTGAGCCGTTGAAAGGCGCGGTGTCGCGGCTTGCGAACAAGCTGCAGCGCAGGCTTCAGGCCCAGCAGAACCGGTCCTGGCTGTTCGATCTGGAAGAGGGCACGCTGGATGCCGGGCGGCTGGCGCGGGTGGTGGCGAACCCCACGACGCCGTTGTCGTTCAAGCAGGAAAAAGACACCGAGTTTCGCGATACGATCGTGACGCTGCTGCTGGACAACTCCGGCTCGATGCGCGGGCGTCCGATTTCCATCGCGGCCATCTGCGCCGATGTTCTGGCGCGCACGCTGGAGCGGTGCTCGGTCAAGGTGGAAATTCTGGGCTTCACCACGCGGGCGTGGAAGGGCGGGCAATCGCGGGAGCGCTGGCTTGCGCAGGGCCGCGCGCCGCTGCCGGGGCGGCTGAACGATCTGCGCCACATCGTTTACAAATCGGCGGATGCGCCATGGCGGCGGGTTCGGCCCAATCTGGGGCTGATGATGAAAGAGGGCCTGCTGAAGGAAAACATCGACGGCGAGGCGCTGGAATGGGCGCACCGGCGCATGATGCGGCGCCAGGAGGCGCGCAAGATCATGATGGTGATTTCGGACGGCGCGCCGGTGGACGATTCGTCATTGTCGGTGAACCCCGCGAATTTTCTGGAAAAACACCTGCGTGACGTGATCGCGATGGTAGAGCGCAAACGCGCCGTGGAACTGATCGCGATCGGCATCGGCCACGACGTGACGCGCTATTACCAGCGCGCGGTGACGATTACCGATGTGGAGCAACTGGCCGGGGCGATGACCGAGCAATTGGCCGGACTTTTCGAAAGCGATCCGCGCAAGCGCGAACGCATGCTTGGGCGGCGGGCGAGGTAACGGCGCTTTTGGGCTTTGGTCGTCATGACCGCAGGCAAACTGCAGATTTTTGGACCGATATGAAGGTGGATGATGTTTCAGACCTTTGACAGCCCGGCGAACCCGGCGCAGGGCCCGGCCCGTCTGGCGCTTTTGCGCGGCGCGATGGCGCAGGCCGGGGTGGCGGGATTTTTGATCCCGCGGGCGGATGTGCATCAGGGCGAATATGTGGCCGCCCGCGATGAGCGGCTGCAGTGGCTGACGGGGTTTACCGGGTCGGCGGGGTTTTGCATCGCGCTGATGGACTGCGCGGGGGTGTTCATCGACGGACGCTATCGCACGCAGGTCAAGGGGCAGGTCGATCCGGACCATTTCACGCCGGTCCCCTGGCCCGAGGTGAAGCCGGGGCCCTGGCTGCGCGAGCATCTCGCGGCAGGGGTGGTGGGGTTTGATCCCTGGCTGCACACGGCCGATGAGATCGCCAAGATCGAGGCGGCTTTGGAGGAATCCAAGATTACCCTGAAGCCGATGATCAATCTGGTTGATACGATTTGGCCGGAACAGCCTGGTGCGCCCTTGGGCCGCGCCTTTGCACATCCGGTTGAATTTGCTGGCGAAAGTTCAGATGACAAGCGGGGCCGGCTGGCGGATGACCTGCGCGCGGCAGGGCAAAGCGCGGCGGTGATCACCCTGCC
>JANNBM010000043.1:0-65844 GCA_031385445.1 Paracoccaceae bacterium
TCATGTTCAAAGGCGTCGAAATAAATTACTTCGGCCTTGCCACCCAACTCCATTTTGTGCGCCCCCGCCCACAGCTTCAGGAAATGCGACTTCCCACTTCCCCATCCGCCGTCAAGGGCGATTACCAAGGGCTGGTCGAACCGGTCCACAAGGTCTGTCAGCTTTTGCCCAAGGGGCTTGCGGCCAAGAACATCATAGGGCCGCCCGTCCTTGTCCTTGCTGTCAAATCCAACCGTGCCAACCTCAAATACCGGGTCTTCGGGAAACACCTTCATTTTCGCACTCCACGTCTTACAAAAGATCGACTAGCCATAGGGGCATGAAACTTGGGTTTCCAATCGCCTGCAAGGGTATGGTCATCGGCCTTCTGGGTGGATCGTTTGATCCTGCCCACGAGGGCCATGTGCATATCACGCGGGAGGCGATCAAACGGATGGGGCTGGACCGGGTGTGGTGGCTGGTGACGCCTGCGAACCCGCTGAAGGCGCGGCAGCCTGCGCCGATGGAAGAGCGGCTTGCGCGGGCGCGGGCAGTGATGGGCGATCCTCGGGTGGTGATCACTGATCTGGAAAGGCGTCTGGGCACGGTGCGCACGGCGGACACCATCAAGCGGCTCAAGGCGATCTATCCGGGGGTGACGTTTGTCTGGCTGATGGGGGCGGACAATCTGGTGCAGTTTCACAAATGGGGCCGCTGGCAGGATATTCTGAACGCGGTGCCAGTGGGGGTGCTGGCGCGGCCGGGGTCGGGGGTTGCGGCGCGGATGAGTGTGGCAGCGCGGATTTACCGTGAAAAACGGGTCGGGCGGGGGGAGAATTTGCGCTGGAAGACCGCGCCTGCCTGGGTCTTCGTGAACCTTCCTTTGAACAGCGCCTCGTCTTCGGCCATTCGGGCCAAAGGCATGTGGACACCCGGAGCACGCAGGTGAGCCTTCCCAGACGCGCGCTATTGGCCGGGCTTCTGGGGGCGGCGGCGCTGCCGCTTTGGGCGCAGGACGCGGGGATTGCGCCGCGTGTTTCGCTGCGGCCAGAGCGGCGGCCAGCGCGGGGCGGGGCCGGGCCAAGTGAGGCGTTTGTCACGGCGGCCAAGCTGGGCGGCGAGGTTGGTTTTGCGGTGGCGGCGTTGGACGGCGGGGCGACGTTGGCCGAGCGTCACGCCGATGTGCGGATGCCGCCAGCTTCGACCGCGAAAACGCTGACCTCCCTGTACGCGCTGGAAAAGCTGGGGCCGGAGCATCAGTTTGAAACCCGGGTGATGCGGGTGGGGCCGGTGGCGAACGGGCGGCTGGACGGCGATCTGCTGCTGGTCGGCGGGGGCGATCCGAACCTTGACAGCGATCAGCTGGGCGATCTGGTGGCGGCGCTGGCGGCCACGGGGCTGCGCGAGGTGACGGGGCGGTTTATCGTGGTCGAAGGCGCGGTGCCGTTCCGCGAGCGGCTGGTGCGCGATCAGCCAGAGCAGGTCGGCTATAACCCGGCGCTGTCGGGGCTGAACCTGAATTACAACCGGGTCTACTTTGAATGGACAAGGGTGGGAACGGGGGCGGGCGCGGGGTGGACCACGGCCGTTGATGCCCGCGGCGAGCGGTTTCGCCCGGCGATTTCCGGTGTCGAAGTGGCGATTGCGGACCGCGATTTGCCGATCTTTACCTATGCGCGCGGCGAGGGTCTGGACCGCTGGAGCGTGGCCAATACCGCGCTGAATGACGCGGGCAGCCGCTGGTTGCCGGTGCGCGACCCAGCCGCCTATGGGGCGGCGGCGTTTGCCGCGCTTGCCCGCGCGCAGGGCATCACATTGCCGCCGCCGACGCGGCAGCGCGATGTGCCGCCGGGCGCGCGGGTGATCGTGGCGCATAAGGGCGAGGCGCTGAGCAAGGTTTTGCGCGACATGCTGAAGTTTTCGACCAACCTGACCGCAGAGGTGGTGGGCCTGACCGCAAGCGGTGCGGGCAGTGTGGAAGGGTCGGGCGCGGCGATGACGGTTTGGGCGCGGCGCGAACTGGGGGTGGAGATCAGCCTGCACGATCATTCGGGGCTGCACTCGGCGGACCGGGTCAGCGCGCGCGACATGCTGATGGTGATGATCCGCGCAAAGGGGCTGCGCCGGGGCGGGATGCTGGAAGATCTGATGCGCGAAACCGGGCTGGCGGATGCCGGGGGCAAAGAGCAAAAGGACGCCGCGACACGGGTGCATGCCAAAAGCGGCACGATGAATTTTGTCTCCGCGCTGGCAGGCTATGTGCGCAGGCCGGATGCGCCGCCGCTGGCCTTTGCCATCTTGTCGGGCGATGTGCCCCGGCGCGAGGCGGTGCCGGTTGACCAGCGCGAAGACCCGCAGGGCGCGGGGCCTTGGGTCAAACGGGCGCGGCGGATGCAGGGACAATTGATCGCCGCTTGGGCAAAGGATTTCGCCTGAGGCGCTGCGGGGCCGCGAAACATTCCCTGGATCGAAAGGCGCTCGGTGGTCTGAATGGCCGGGCGGTGCAGGTGGCAGCCGACGTGCGGGTCAGCGCCACCTCGCTGGCGTGATCCGATTTTGGGCAGAGGGACATTTTTCATAAGGTGGGCCAAATGCCTTCGGGCGGCGGTGGCTTTTGTGGCTTGCGGGGCTGTTGGTGGGTTGGCTGATCTGGGGGCGCAAGAGGGGTTTGACGCCTGAAACCGCTGCGGGGGGATCTGTTGCGTGCGGGTGCCCGGGGCGCCTGCCGGTGCGACGGCGGCGTCGGCAGCGGGGCCTGTCTTGGCGGCTGCGGGGGGCAAAGCCTGCGGCCAAGCCAAAGACCTCCGCAAAGCCCAAAGAACCGGCCAAGCCGAAACCCGTGACCGGCCCGCGCGGCGGCAAAGCGGATGATCTGAAGCTGATCAAGGGCGCCGGGCCGAAGAGAGAGGCGCTGTTGCACAAGGCGGGCATTTTTACTTTGACAAGATGGCGGCGCGCGGTGCCAAGGACGTGGCCCGGGACGGTGGGACCCTTGAAGATTTCAAAGGCCGCGCCCTCCGCGAAGACGGCTCGCAGCAGGTCCGCGTTCTGGTATCTGGAACGGTGCTGCGCAGGGGCGGCGAGAACTGAGGCGCATCAAGGTCTGAAAATTCAAAAAGCCCCGGCGTCGCGCCGACCCCTTTTTGCCGGGCGTTTCCCCCGATCAGGGCGTCATATGCCGCACCCGCGCGCCCCATTCGATCGCGGCGGCGTGCAGGCGGTCGACGGACAGCTCTTCGCGGATCTCTTCAAGCATGCGCAGTTCCAGCTCGTTGTGTTTGCCGTCGGCGGTGACAACATCGCAGGCCAGCGCATAGGCGGTTTCATTCAGCCGCTCGGGCAGGGCCGCCCGGATCAGGCCGAACAGCGCGTCCAGCCCATCTTCTTCTTCGAACAGGTCAAACACGATCTGGCTGACGCGGCGGATGCGGTCGGCATCATAGCCGGCAAAGACCGGCATATGGTTAACCATGCGCTGAATGGCGACAAGTTCCGCCGTGCGCATGTTCTCGTCCGAGGCCGAAGAGGCGACCATGACAGCGATCAGCGCGTCCTGGGGGGACATTGCGGGCAGGACGGCGTTCATGGATCGGTTCCTTTGCTGTGCTGGCACGAATGTAAGGCCCGGCGAGCGGATCGGCAAGCGCGGTGCGCCCGCAAAGATTGACCCTTCGCACGGATGGCCTTAGACGGGCGCGGGCGGCCAACGGGGCCGAAAAGGGATTTGACATGACCAGTTTGCGCGACGCGGCGATGACATCGAAGGCCTGGCCCTTTGAAGAGGCGCGCGCGCTTGCAAAACGGTATGAAAAGAAGGCGCCGGAAAAGGGCTATGTGCTGTTTGAAACCGGTTATGGCCCGTCAGGTCTGCCGCATATCGGCACCTTTGGCGAGGTGGCGCGCACCACGATGATCCGCCGCGCGTTCGAGATGATCAGCGATATTCCAACCCGGCTGATCTGCTTTTCGGATGATGTGGACGGTATGCGCAAGGTGCCCGAAAACGTGCCGCAGCAGCAGATGCTGCGCGGCTTCATGCAGATGCCGCTGACCTCGGTTCCTGATCCTTACGGCGAATATCCCAGCTTTGGCCATCATAACAACGCCATGCTGCGACGGTTTCTGGATACCTTTGGCTTCCAGTACGATTTCATTTCTGCAACCGAGTTCTACGCCTCGGGCCAGTTCGACGACACGCTGCGGATGGCGACTGAACGGTATGACAAGATCATGGCGATCATGCTGGCGTCTTTGCGTGAAGAGCGGCAGCAGACCTATTCCTGTTTCCTGCCGATCCACCCTGAAACTGGCCGGGTGCTGTATGTGCCGATGAAAAACGTCGATGCGGTGAACCACACCATCACATTTGACGACGAGACGGGCCGCGAATGGACGCTGCCAGTGACGGGTGGCAAGGTAAAACTGCAATGGAAACCGGATTTTGGCGCGCGCTGGGCGGCGCTGGATGTGGACTTTGAAATGTATGGCAAGGACCATTCCACCAACACCCCGATCTATGACGGCATCTGCGAGGTCTTGGGGGGGCGCAAGCCGAACCACATGTCCTACGAGCTGTTTTTGGACGACATGGGCCAGAAGATCAGCAAATCCAAAGGCAACGGCCTGACGATTGACGAATGGCTGACCTATGCCGCGACCGAATCCCTGTCCTATTTCATGTACCAAAAGCCGAAAACCGCGAAGCGGATGCATTTTGATGTGATCCCGCGCGCGGTGGATGAATACCACCAGCAGCTGCGCGCCTATGCTGCGCAAGACGCGGCGGGGCAGCTTGCCAATCCGGTCTGGCACATTCACGGCGGGCAGGTGCCGCAATCGAAAATGGTGGTGACGTTCGGGATGCTCTTGAACCTCGCCTCAGTCGCCGGGGCGACGGACGCCAAGGGGCTGTGGGGGTTCATCCAGAAATATGCGCCGGACGCAAGCCCCGAGGGCAACCCCGATCTGGACGCCGCCGCAGGCTTTGCGGTGCGCTATTTCGCCGATAAAATCGCGCCGACGCGGGTGTTCCGCTTGCCCAGCGAGATAGAGCGGGCGGCGATGGAGGATCTGCGGGCAAGGCTGGCGGCGTGGGACGGGCCAAAAGACGACGAAAGCCTGCAAACCATGGTGTTCGCCGTCGGCAAGGAACACGGGTTCGAGCCGCTGCGCGATTGGTTCAAGGCGCTTTACGAGGTGCTTCTGGGGGCCAGCGATGGGCCGCGTTTCGGCGGGTTTGTCGCGCTTTACGGTATACCCGAGACGGTGGCGCTGATCGACAAAGGGCTGTCGGGCGCGCTGGTGCATTGATCCGATCCGCCCCAATCGGTCATTGACACTGCCCCCGAAGCGCGGCCTTTTTGCGCTCGGGGATCAAGGACCGGGCTGAATGGCGATTGACGTTTATCTCAAGTCATTTCTGGGCGGCGTGCCGGGCGGGGGCGACGCGGCAGGGGCGTTGGGCCTGTTTGCGACCTTTGGGGCGACGCGGGACGAATTCGGCGCGTGGCAGATCGAGCTGAGCGACGGTGTCGCCGCCGAAGTCACCGACCTGCAGGATCTAAGCGAGGCCGAGCCGGGCGATTTCATGTCCCTGTCCTGTCTGGTTCGCCTGTCAGAGCTGACCCCGCGCGGCGCCGATTTTCTGTTCGGTCTGGCGCAAAGCGGGCTTATGGCGGTCATCTATCCGTACGAAGACGCCCCCTTGGGCGCCTATGTGCTGGTCCCGATGGAGGTGGATCCGGCCGATTTGCCCGATGACGCGCTGTTCGATGCGGCGGAGGGCATCGAAAGCTCGAACGAGCTTTACGCCGCGCTGGAACCGCTGCAGCTTGGCCGCTGGATGGTGGATGAGGGCGCGTTGACGCCGCGCCATCTGCCCCATGACGGGTTTTGGGCGCGGATCAAAGACTGGATCGCGGGCCGTTAGGTCAAATGGGGGGTATGCCCCAAAAGCCCGGGCGTCATTCAGGAAACTGGGCCTGACACTGCGCCACCATGGTTTGGCTTTGCGCGTATTGGCGCGCCTGCTGCTGGCGCAGGCTGGTCAACTTTGCCCGCTCTGCGTTCAGGTCCAGCGCGACGGGCTGCGTCACTTCGAAAGGCACATCTTCAAGGCACATCTTTGGCTTTGGATTGGGCTTTTCTTCGGTCGGAAGGCGCGTGCAATCCACCCAGTCCTGTTTCAACTTTACCACGGTTTCCACCGCATATCCGCGCGCAAGATTGGCTTCGGTTTCAGCAATCAGCTGATCCACCACGCGCGCATCGCGGTTCGCGGCATGGATGCAGTTTTCCTGCGGGGTTCCGCAGGCGGTCAGGATCAAAAGGGCAGGAAGCAGGATACGGTTCATGGAGGGCTCGCTGAAGAAGGGCATGCGGCATCATGGGGCAAAACGCTTTGCTATGCGATATCAGGGCATCTGCATAGAGTTTACAAAACCGCATCGCGTCGGGCGTTGAGGCGGGCCGGGCGAGGTGTTAGGGGTTGGCGACGCCGGGATGCAGGAAGTTGAGGGCCCTTAAATGACGGATGTGTTTGAAGAACGAAAGG
Organism: Paracoccaceae bacterium; assembly: GCA_031385445.1. Classification (GTDB taxonomy): domain Bacteria; phylum Pseudomonadota; class Alphaproteobacteria; order Rhodobacterales; family Rhodobacteraceae; genus CAIYZT01. Next base: position 6,533 of record JANNBM010000043.1, read on the forward strand.
CGCGGGCTTCAGCGTGGTTCAAGGATTTGCGCGCGCAGATCGTGGCGGCGTTCGAGGCGCTGGAGGCAGAGGCCGGATCCCCCGCGCGGTTCGAGGTGACACCCACAACGCGCGAGGATGGCGGCGGCGGACTTATGAGCGTGCTGCGCGGCGGGCGGGTGTTTGAAAAGGTCGGCGTGAACTGGAGCGCGGTGCATGGCACGCTTGGCGTCAAGGCGCAGCAGGCGATGGCAGCGCGCGGTGTGCCGGGCATGCACAGCGACGCGCGCTTTTGGGCCAGCGGCATCTCGCTGGTGGCGCATATGACGAACCCGCATTGCCCAGCAGTGCACATGAACACCCGTATGTTCTGGACCCCGGGCGCAGCATGGTTCGGCGGTGGGTCTGATCTGAACCCCTGCATCGAATACCCCGAGGATACGGCACATTTCCACGAAACGATGCGCGCCGCTTGCGATGCGCATGACGCCGGGTATTACGCCCGGTTCAAGGACTGGGCCGACACCTATTTCTTTATCCCGCACCGGGGCCGCGCCCGCGGTGTTGGCGGCATATTCTATGACGATCTGGACACCGGCAACTGGGAGGCCGACCTCGCCTTTACCCAAGATGTCGGCCGCGCCTTTTTGCCCGCTTTTGTGCCCTTGACGCAAAAGCGCTTTGGCGCGCCCTTTACCGAAGCGGACCGCGACATTCAGGCAATCCATCGCGGGCTTTATGCCGAATATAACCTTGTCTACGACCGGGGCACCAAGTTCGGCCTTGAATCGGGGCATGACGCGAACGCCGTGTTGATGAGCCTGCCGCCCGTGGCCAAATGGACCTGAGGCAGCGCTTGGGCGAAGAGGTGCCGGGCGTTCTGCTTGCCCTGCAGTTTCTGACGCGGCTGCCGGTGCCGGAACCGGAATATTCGGACGCAGCGATGAAGCGCAGTCCGGGGTTTTATCCGCTGGCGGGGTTGGCTGTGGGGGCGATCACGGCGGCGGTGTTCGTGGTTGCGGGGGCCCTGTTGCCACAAGCCATGGCGGCGCTGATCGCGGTGGGGGCGGGGCTGCTGGTGACGGGGGCGCTGCATGAAGACGGTTTTGCCGATCTTTGCGATGGGATTGGCGGCGCGCGCGGGGACCGGGCGCGGGCGCTTGAAATCATGCGCGACAGCCGGATCGGGGCGTTTGGAGCGATCGGTCTGGGGATGGCCTTGGCGCTGCGGATCACGGCGTTTGCGGTGCTGCCGTTTTGGGCTGTGCCCTTTGCCATGATCGCGAGCGCGGCCGCCTCGCGCGCATCGATGACGCGGGCGATGGCGGGGGCGGACTATGTGCGCGCACAGGGGGCAGGCTCGGCAGTGGCGGGGGCGATGGCGGATGCGGTTTTGCAGCGCGCGGTCGTCACCGGGGTCATCGCGCTGCTGATCTGCGCGCCGATGCTGGGGGTCTGGCCCGCGCTGACCGGCGCGCTTGGCCTTGCCGCCGCGCATCTGGGCATCCGCTGGATCTATGAGCCGCGCCTCGGCGGTTATACCGGCGATTGCCTTGGCTCGGTGCAGATTGTCAGTGAAATCGGGTTTCTGGTCGGCCTTTTGGCGGGGATGTAGCGGGTGGATCTGGTCAGCCTTGCCCTCGCGCTTGCCGCCGCGTCCTTGGTGATCGAACTGACTCAGGGACCGAACATGGCCTGGCTGGCGCTTTTAGCCGCGAGCGAGGGTCGCAGGCGCGGATTTGCGGCGGCGGCGGTGGCGGGGGTCGGGCTGGGCCTGATGGGCGGGGCGGCGGCGCTGGGTTTGGCGGCGCTTCTTCAGGCGCAGCCGGCGGTCTATCAGGCGCTGCGCTGGGCGGGGCTGATCTGTCTGCTTTGGCTGGCCGTTCAGGCGTGGCGCGGGGCCGAGGCGAAAGAGCGCGGCGCGGCGGGCAAAAGCGCCTTGCGCTGCTTTCGCCAAGGCGTGATCACCAATGTGTTTAATCCCAAGGCGGCGGTGTTTTATGTGACCGTGCTGCCGGGATTTTTGCCGCCAATGCCCGGATTGGGCGTGACAGCGGGATTTTCGGCGATTTATGTGGCGGTGGCGACAATGGTGCATGGCGTGATCGTTGGGGCGGCGGGATCGGCGCGCAGCGCGCTGTCGGACCCAGCCCGCGTTGCCGCGGCGCGGCGGGTGACGGCTGTAATGCTGGTGGGTGTGGCGGTCTGGCTGTATGTGCGGACCTGAACCAAAGTTGGAGAAAAGTAGATGACGGAACTTGCGTTCAAAGCCGCCTATGCTTCGGTGGTCGAAGACCCGGAGGAGGGGTTTTTGTTCATTGGGTTTGCCGAGGGCGAGAGCGAGGACGAAACCTATGTGCTGTTCCGCCAACCGCTGACGGGCGGGCCGGTTTGGTTTGAACTCGGCGACGAGGCGTTTGGGGCCGAGGATGCGCTGTTGTCGGTCAAACTGGCGGGCAAGGGGATGCAGATTGCGCTGCGGGCGGAGGTATCGGCCAAGTTCGGCTTTGCCAGCGGCGTGACGGTCGGGTTGGGCGGGTGCGAGGACAAGGACGAAGCCCTCGCGGCGCTGGCCGCGATGCTGGGCGCGGTTTGGCAGGAGGGGTGAATGTCAAAGGATCTGGGCGAAGAGTTGAACGACGCGGCGTTCCGGCGGTCGCAGCTGAAAGGGTCCTACCTTGAAGCGAGCTATGCCGGGGCCTTGTCGTTCATGCGCCGCAAATACAGCCGCGATCTGACCGGTGTGGATGTGGCGATCACCGGCATTCCGTTTGATCTGTCAGTGTCGAACCGGCCCGGCACGCGGTTTGGCCCCGAAGCCATCCGCCGCGCCTCGGCGCAGCATGCCTGGGGGCCGGTCTGGCCCTGGCGGTTTGACCCGTTCGAGCATCTTGCGGCGGTGGACTATGGCGATTGCGCCTTTGACTGGGGCCTGCCGCACGAAGCGGTGGCTGTAATCGAGGCGCATATCGCGGGGATCATTGCCACGGGGGCGGCGACGCTGGGCCTTGGCGGCGATCATTTCACCACCTATCCGACCTTGCGCGCCTATGCGGCCAAATATGGCCCGCTGGCGCTGGTGCAGTTCGATGCGCACCGCGACGTGGAGCCCGATGCCGGGGGGCGGATCGACCACGGCTCGATGTTTTATTATGCGGTCAAAGAGGGAATCATTGATCCGGCGCGCTCGGTTCAGGTCGGCATCCGCACCTGTTTTACCGGCGAGCAGAGCCACGGGATGACCGTGCTTTACGCCGATCAGGTGCATCTGATGGCGGCGGAAGCGGTTGCGGCGGTGATCCGCGAAAAGATCGGCGCCGGGCCGGCCTATCTGACCTTTGACATTGATTGCCTTGATCCCTCGGCCGCGCCGGGAACTGGCACGCCGGTGCCGGGGGGGCTGAGCAGTTTTCAGGCCCTGCAGATTTTGCGGGCGCTGAAGGGGGTGGATTTTGCAGGGATGGACGTGGTGGAGGTGTCGCCGCCCTATGATCACGCCGAGATGACGTCAAACGCCGCCGCGATGATCGCCGCCGAAATGCTGTGCCTGAAGGCCTGGGCCAAAGGCGCGCGGCCATTGCCGACGGAGGTATAGATGCGCAGCGCGGGGATGCAGCGGTTTGTAGAGGCGCTGAAGGCCGCGTTCGACGCCGCCGCGATGGCGCCGCAGGCGCGGGCGGTGGTGGACCGGGTGTTCGCGGCGGCGCTGGTGGCGGGCGAAGGGGGCGCGCCTTTGGGCGAGGATCTGGCCGTGACTTCGCTGTTGCCCGCCGCGCTGGCGCCGCTTTTGGGGCGGGGGGATGCGCTGGGCGACTTGGCGGCGGCACTGGCGGCGCTGGCGCCTGATCTGATCTGGAGCACGCGCAAATCGGTGGGCAGCACGGCGAGCGCAGGGTTCGCTTCGGCCCATGCCAACTGCTTTGTGATGGGGCCGGGCGGGATGGAGGCGCGGGGCGATATCTGGATCGGGATCAGCCTGATGGCGTCAGGGTGCCGCTATCCCGACCATGACCATGCGCCGGAGGAGGTTTATCTGGCGCTGTCGCAGGGGGAGTTTTGGCACGGCGATGCGCGCTGGACACATCCCGGAATGGGCGGCGTGGTGCATAACATCCCCGGCATCCGTCATGCGATGCGGGCGGGCGATGCGCCGTTTTTGGCGATCTGGGTCCTCCCAATTCAGGGCTGAACGCGCAGCAGCGCGGCGACGCCCAAAAGAATGATGCCCATGCCGATCAGCTGGCGCGTCGTCGCCCGTTGCTGAAACCAATAGCGTGCAACGAGTTGGGCGAGGATCACCTCGACCAGTGCAAGGGTGCGCACGTTGGCGGCGGAGGTTAGCGAAAAGCCGATGAACCAGAACTCGGATGCGAAGGCGCCCAGAAACCCCGCGCCCAGCGACGCGCGCCAGACGCGGAACGGCCCCCAAAGCGCGGCGCGGTCGCGGGCGAGCATCCAGATCATCAAGGCGGTGGTTTGCACCGCCAGCGCGAGGGCCAGCGTCAGCGTGGCGCGCATCAGGAAACTGCCGCTGTCCAGCGACAGGATGCCGCCGCGAAACCCGATGGCGGCCAGACCAAAGCACAGGCCTGCAAGCATCCCCATCCCCGCAGGCCGCGCGCCCGAAAACATTGCACGCCCTTGGCCCGGTTTGACGGTCAGGATCACCACGCCCAGCACCGAAATGGCAATGGCGACGAGTCCGGGCAGCGTCAAAGCATCGCCAAGCAGAAACGCGCCGATCAGGGCGACGAGAACCGGTTCAATCTTCAGCCACGCCGTCGTGACGCCGAACGAGGCGGATTTCATCACTTGCAACATCAGCGCGGTGCCTGCGATCTGCGAAACGCCGCCGAATATGGTCCACCCAAGGGTGACGGGGTGCAGGGCGGGGATGGGTTCGGCTGTGGTCAGGTGCAGGGCCAAAAGGAAAATCAGCGCGAAGGGCAGGCCGAACAAAAACCGCACCTGCGTCGCGCCAATCGTGCCGAGGGCGGCGGTCAGCCCGGCTTGGGCGGCGTTGCGCCCGGTTTGGGCGAGCGCGCCAATCAGCGCGGCCATGGCCCAAAGCGGGATCATGCGGCCATCTCGGCTTTGATCAGCGCGCCAAGGCGGCGCATCCCCTCGTCAATTGCGGGTTCGGTGGCGCAGGAAAACGACAGGCGCAGGGTGTTTCCGTTGGACCCATCCGCAAAAAAGGCGCGGCCCGGCACGAAGGCCACCCGCTGCGTTTGCAGCGATTTGGCCAAAAGATCGGCCCCGTCCATATGTGCAGGCAGGGTCAGCCAGACGAACATGCCGCCTTCGGGCTGGGTCCAGGTCACGCCCTGGGACATCTCGCGGGGCAGTGCCCGCAGCAGATGGTCGCGCCTGGCTTGATAGGTTTGGCGCAGGGTTGCGACATGGGCATCGAACCCGCGCGAGGCGACGTGGTGGGTGACGATCTGGTTGATCGTGGAGGAATGCAGATCGGCGGCCTGTTTCATCAGCACCAGCCGGCTGATCACCTCGGCCGCCCCGCAAACCCAGCCGACGCGCAGACCGGGGGCCAGCGATTTGGAGAAGGAGCCGCAATAAAGCGTGCGGCAAGCCTCGATGCTGCCTTTGCGGGCAATTTCAAGTGCGAGGATCGGCGGAACCGTCTGCCCGTCATAGCGCAGGGTCTGATAGGCGGCGTCTTCGACCACGGCGATACCCATCGCATCGGCCAGATCAAGCACTGCCTCGCGCGCGGCGCGGCCAAGGGTTTCGCCGGTAGGATTGGCAAAGTCGACCGACAGATAGGCGAATTTGGCCCGCCCGCCTGCGGCTTTGGCCTGCGCGGTGAAATCGGCGCCCGTGCGGTTGGACAAAGGGTCAAGCCGGTCATAGCGCGGCTCGTAGGCGTTGAAAGCGCCGAGCGCGCCAAGGTAGGTGGGCCAGCCGACAAGCACGGTATCGCCGGGCGAGATCATCAGTTTGCCCAGATAATCCAGCGCTTGCTGTGAGCCGGAGGTGATCAGGACATTGCCAGCATCGCAAGGCACGCCCAGCGCCGCCATCTGCCCCGCGATCCATTCGCGCAGGGGTTTGTAGCCTTCTGACACCGAATATTGCAGCGCGGCGGTGGCGGTTTCGTCGTTCAGCGCCTCGGCAAAGGCCGTGCGAAAAGCGTCTTTGGGGAAGAGCGCCGGGTCAGGAATGCCGCCGGCAAAGGAAATGATGTCCGGCTGATCGAGCAGTTTCAGCAGCTCGCGGATTTCCGAGGCTTTCATCCGCGAGGCCCTTGTGGCCAGAATCTGCTGCCAGTCCATGACGCTCTCCTGCTGAATATGTGCGGAAATTGCGGGGGTTTCGCGGGTAAGTCAATACTAATGACCTAAATTCAGTGGGGCCGGTCGAGCCACCAAAGCAGCGCCGCCCCTGTGATGCCGATGGCCGCGCCGAAGACCATGACGAGGGGATAGCCGGACAGAGCGGTGCCTGCGGCAAAGGCGGCAGCGGCGAGGATATTGCCGATCAGCCCCTGCAGCGCCAAAAGCGCGGTACCGGTGCCGGGGCGGTTGGCCAGAAGGTCTTGCAGATAGGTGATTGGCACCGGAAGCAGAACGCCGTGGGCGAGGGCGAGCGGCGCGATCAGCAGCCAGACCAGCGGGCTTGCGGCCAAAAGCGGCAGGCACAGCAGAAAAACCGCGCTCAGCGCCGATCCAAACAGGATCAGCGGCAGGCGCGCGATGTGGCGGCCGACAAAGGCCATCAGCAGGATGGCGGGCACTTCGGCCCCGGCAACGAAGCCGAAGAACAGGCCGGGATCAGAGGCGGGCCTGCCGCCGGTCTGGGTCAGGATCAGTGCAAGGGTGATCACGTACAGCGCGGGCATGGCGGCGACCGCGCCGAGCGCGAAAAGGCGCAGCGTCAGTTCGGGACGGGCCAATTCGCGCAGCGCCGCAGGCAGGGACAGGCCCGAGGGCGCATCATGCCAGCCTGCCGCGCTGTCCTTTGGCCAAAAGCGATAGACCAGCACGGCCATAAGCGCGGAAAAGCCCAAAGCCATCGGATAGACCATGATCAGCGGAACCCCGCGCGCAAGGGCCATGGACCAAAGCGGCAGCACCACCACAAACGGCAGCGAGATCGCGGCGCGGATGGCGGCGGTGATGGTGCGGCGGTCCTCTTCGGGGTAGCGGGCGGCGGCGAGCCTTGCGAGGGTGAAGATCTGGCCGAAAATGGTCGAGGCGACGGGGAAGATCAGGGTGTGAAAGAGGACAAACAGCGCTTGACTGGGGGCGACGGTCATCACGGCAAGGCCAAGCAGCGCAAAGGTACAGGTCGCGATGGCGATGCGGCGGCGGCTGGCCCTTTGGTCAGCGCGGATGCCGATCCAGACCGAAGCGACGACGCCCAGCAGCGTGGAAACGGCGAACACGGCCGCATAGCCGCGATCGCCAAGCGCAAAGGTCCGAACCGCCAGAAGCGCGACGAAGGGGCCGAATGTGGACCAGATCATGCCGTTCACGATCATCAGCCCGGTGGCGAGGCGCAAAACCGGATCGCGCCAAAGCAGCGCCAGCGCGTTCATTCCCCATCCTTTGGCATCAACCAGCCGCCCCGGTCGGCAAGCGCCAGCAGCGCCGCGCCGATCAGGGACAAAGCCGTGCCCATCACAGCCACGGACACCAGCCCCCAAGTGGCCATGCCGATGGCGAAACACCCCGCGACCAGCGCGTCAGATACCAGCTTTTGCACGGCCATCAGGCTTGCGGCGGTGCCGGGCGCGCCTTGCATCAAGGTCTGGTAATAACTGATCGGCAAGGTGATCAGCGCGGTGCCGCCGAGCCCCGCAAAAAACGGCATGACCCAGATCAGCGGCGTGTCCGCGACGAAGGGCAGGGCCAAAAGGTGAATGGCATAGGTCAGCGCCCCAAAGGCGATCAGATCGGCGCGGCGAAACCGGGCGATCACTCGGGGCAAGAGCAGCATAAACGGAATCTCCCATCCCGCGACCATGCCGACATACAGCGCCACATCCGACGCCCCGCGCAGCAGCGAGCCATCAAACACCAGGCTGATCGTGGCCATATAAATGCCGCCCATCGCATTGATCGCGCCCATGCAGAAAAACCGCAGCGCAATATGCGGCCGCCCGATCTGCGCAATTGCGGCCCCAAGGTTCAGCCCCGAAGGGCGATCTTCCCATTCGGTCGCCCCATCACGCGGCCAGCGAAAATAGATCAGTCCAAGGGCGCAGGCGCTGGCCATCGCAGCGGTGACATAGACATAAAGCTCGGATACGCCATTGCGAAAGGCAAAGGTCCACACCAACAGCATCACCACAAAAGCCGCCGAAAGCGCCGAGCGGATCACCGATTGGATGGCATCGGCCTGCGACTCAAATCCTTGGCTGGCAAGGCGGGTGAGGGCAAAGATTTGCCCGTAAAGCGGCTGCGCCAACGGAAGCAGCACCGCCGAGGTCAGCACCAGCGCCACAGGGCCAGGCACCAGAACCATCAAACCAACCCCAATCGCGCCCGCTGCCGCGCAGAACAACGCGGTCATGCGCCGGTTGGCCTTTTGATCGGCAAGAATGCCCAACAGCACCGCCGCCGCGACATTGACGCAGGAGGCGATCATCAGGATCAGCGCGAAATCACCGGGGCCAAGCCCGATACGCTTGATCGCAATCAAGGATTGATAGGGATAGACCGAAGCGTTGAAGGCGCCAAGGCAGGCAAGGGTCGCGAACAGGATGCGGAAAATCGGGGTGCGAAACACCAACAGGACCGTGTTCACTTGGGCGCCGCCTGCGGAATAACCTTGCCGGGGTTCATCCGGCCCTCGGGGTCGAGCGCGGCCTTGATCGCGCGCATCACGTCCAGTGCGACCGGCGACTTGCGCCGCGCCATCGACGGCAGCTTCATCAGCCCCACGCCGTGCTCGGCGCTGAACGAGCCGTTCAGCAGCGCCACCTCATCCTCCACCGCTTCGACAACCGCGTCGTGAAAGGCGTCGTCGTGCCGGGTCGGATAGACCGAGAAATGCAGGTTTCCATCGCCTAAATGCGAGACCATGACCGTCCGCGCGCCGCTGTCCATCTGCGCAAGGCGCGCGTGAATGCGGGCCTCGAACCCGCTGATCTGATCCAGCGGCAAGCAGATGTCGGTATCAATCGAAGGCTGGACGGCCTGCATCACCTCGGAGGCCAGCTCCCGCCGTTTCCACAGCGCCAGCCGCTGCGCATCCGACTGCGCGATTTCGGCGTCAAGGATCAGCCCCTCGTCCATCATTTCGGCAAGAATGGTTTGCAACAGCGTGGTGACGGGCAGTGCGCCATCCTCGCCGGGCAGCGCGTCATCGGGCCGGACCGCGCCAAGTTCGACCAGAATATTGACCGGCTCGATCGGATCAAACGGCTGGCGGATGTCGGGGCGGACCTGCGCAAGGCGGTGCATATAGGTGGCAGGCATGTATTCAAACGCCTCCACCATGCCGCCCGTCGCCGCCTGCAACCGGTTCAAAAGCACCAAAGCGTCCGGCAATGACCGCGCGGCCAGCATCGCAGTGGCATAGGCGCGGGGTTTGGGCACCAGTTTCATCACCGCCGCCGTGATCACCCCCAGCGTGCCTTCGGCCCCGATGAACATCTGTTTCAGATCATAGCCGGAGTTGTCCTTGTGCAACTCGCTCATCAGGTTCAGCACCCGGCCATCGGCCAGAACCACCTCCAGCCCCAGACAAAGCGCGCGGGTGGAACCATAGCGCAGCACGTTTGAGCCGCCCGCATTGGTGGACAGAACCCCGCCGATCATCGCCGATCCGCGCGCCCCGAACCACAGCGGGAAATACAGGCCCTGCGCCTCGGCCGCATCATGCAGGTTGGACAGGATCACCCCCGCCTCGACAACGGCGATCTTGGCATCCACCCGCAGATCGCGGATCCGCTGCAGCCGCTCGACCGACAGCATCAGCCCGCCAGTGTTGTGGATCGCCCCGGTGATGCCCGTGCGCCCGGCGCAGGGGATGACGGCGATCTTGTGGCGCGCGGCGATTGTCAGAACGGCGGCAACCTCATCCGTCGATCCGGGGCGCACAACGAGGGCGGGATGCGAGGTATAATGGGTGGTGGGATCGTCCTGATACCGGACCATGTCCGCGCCTTGCAGCACATGAGCGGCCCCCAGCGCGGCGGTCAGATCGGCGATAAGGGACATGTCACGGCTCCAGAACACGCTGGGCATTGATCGCGCTGTCCGTGCCAAACTTCAAGCCGATGCGTGACCGCAAACGGTGCCAATAAGCAGTTTGTTGAAGCGATATGTCCTTCGGTGAAAGCAAAGACGCTCCGCCGGGGAACTTTTTTGGACCACAGTGAAGGCGATATGGTCTTTGTCTTCAATGTGGTCCCAAATATCCTGGGGCAGAGCGGGGATTTTTCGCAGAAAATCCCTGCGAGGGGGCGGCGCCCCCCTTGTTGGTGATCGGGCTTGCGCGTCAGCGCTCCGTTGGATCAACCGCCAGTGGTGCGGGCGGCGGCGATCAACGCGTGCAGCTTTGGGCCAAGCCCCGCGACGATCAGCTTCACCCCGGCAGCGTTGGGATGAATGCCGTCGGCCTGCATGTAATCGCGCAACGAGGCGGCATCCCCGGCGGCGGCCCTGAGCGGCGAAAAGAAATCGCTGAACAAAAGCGCGCCGTACTGTGTGGCGAGGTTGGGATAAATCGCGTCGAACTCTGATTTATAGTCCGGCCCATAGTTGTTTGGCGCGGCCATTGACACCAAAAGCACCGGCAGACCCCGCTCGCTCGCGGCTTTCAGGATCGCGTCAAGGTTCGCCCGCGCCTCGGCCGGAGGCAGGCCGCGCAGCATGTCATTGCCGCCAAGGGTCACGATCAGGGCCTGAACATCGGGGGTCAGCGTCCAGTCCAGACGCGACAACCCACCCGCCGTTGTATCCCCCGAAACTCCGGCGTTTATCACCGTCACCTCATCGCCCGCCGCCTGCGCCCAAGCCTGCAACTGCGGCACGAGGCCGTCTTCGGGCGGCAAGCCAAAGCCCGCCGTCAGGCTGTCGCCCAAAGCCGCGACGATCACAGGCTCGGCATTGATTGCAGTTGCAGCAAAAAAGGCCACCAACAGCGCGAGGGCGCCATTGCGCAACGCCGAGATTGGCACATATCTGACGAGTATCGGTTTAAGGTGGAACATGACGGAACCTGTATTGGACGTGGCGGATGTCTGGTTGACCCTTCAGGGCAATGCGGGGCCGGTTGATATTTTGAAGGGCATAACCCTTTCGGTCGCCAAGGGCGAGACACTTGGGCTTGTCGGCCCCTCTGGTTCGGGCAAATCATCGTTACTTATGTTGATGGGCGGCTTGGAACGGGCCAGCCGTGGGCGGATTTCCGCGCTTGGCCATGATATGACCACCTTGAACGAAGACGGGCTGGCGCGGTTTCGGCGCGGGCGGGTCGGCGTGGTTTTTCAAAGCTTTCACCTGATCCCCACCATGACCGCGCTGGAAAACGTCGCGGTGCCGCTGGAACTGCAAGGTGCAGCCGATGCGTTCGAGCGGGCGCGGGAGGAGCTGCATGCCGTCGGGCTGGCCGCGCGGGCCGATCATTACCCGGCGCAGTTGTCGGGCGGCGAGCAGCAGCGCGTGGCGCTCGCCCGTGCCGCCGCGCCGCGTCCGGCGCTTTTGCTGGCGGACGAGCCGACCGGCAATCTGGACAGCGCCAATGGCAGCGCGATCATGGATCTGCTTTTCGCTTTGCGTGACCGGCATGGCGCGACCTTGGTGATGGTCACCCATGCGCCGGAACTTGCCGCGCGCTGTGACCGGATCATCCGGCTGGCCGATGGCCGCATTGCGGGCGAGGGCCAAACGTGAGCGTCGCGCTGGCGTGGCGCATTGCCCGGCGCGAGATGCGCGGCGGGTTGAAAGGGTTTGGGGTTTTCCTGTCCTGCCTTGCGCTGGGCGTGGCGGCGATTGCCGCCGTTGGCATGGTCAGGTCCGCGATCGAGCGGGGCTTGACCGATCAGGGCGCGGTGATCCTTGGCGGCGATGCGCAGATCGAGTTTACCTATCGCTTTGCGACCGATGAGGAAAAGGCCTGGATGGCGTCCAAGGCGACATCGGTGTCCGAGATCGTCGATTTCCGGTCGATGGCGGTGGCGGGCGAGGCCCGCGTTTTGGCGCAGGTCAAGGCGGTGGACGGCGCCTATCCTTTGTATGGGCAAGTCGAGCTGGACAGCGGTATCGCGCTGGGCGAGGCGCTGGCGGGCAACGGTCTGCCCGGCGCGGTGATGGAAAAGATATTGGCCGATCAGATGGGGCTGGCCGTGGGCGAGCGGTTCAAGCTGGGACTGCAGGACTTCCGGCTGAACGGCTATGTCCTGCGCGAGCCGGACGGAACATCGGGCGGCTTTGCGCTGGCGCCGCGGGTGATCGTGCTGCGGGCTGATCTGGCGCAGGCGGGGCTTTTGGTTGACGGTACACTTTTTGACAGCTCTTACCGGATGATCCTGCCGCCGGATGCCGATCTGGAAGCGTTGTCGGCGCAGGCTGAGGCGAAGTTTCGCGCGGACGGCTTGCGCTGGACCGACAAGCGCCGGGCCGCGCCGGGGGCGGAGGAATTTGTGGACCGCATCGGCGCGTTTTTGGTTCTGGTGGGGCTGGCCGGTTTGGCCGTGGGCGGGGTTGGTGTCGCCTCGGCGGTGCGGGCCTATTTGGAGGGCAAAGTGTCGACCATCGCCACTTTGCGCACCGTTGGGGCGGAATCCGGGCTGATCTTTCGGATCTATCTGCTGCAGATCGCGGTTCTGACCGGGCTCGCGCTGGTGATCGGGCTTGGCCTTGGGGCGGCTTTGCCGGTGGCTTTGGGGCCTTGGATCGAGACGCAGCTGCCGTTTCCGGCCGAGGTCGGATTTTACCCCCGTCCGGTGATTGAGGCGCTTTTTTATGGCATCACCTCGGCGTTCCTGTTTGCGCTTTGGCCCTTGGCCAAGGCGGCAGAGGTGCGGGCGGCGGCGCTGTACCGGGGCGGGCTGGGGACCGGGTGGCCAAGGGGCTGGTATCTGGCGATCATCGGCGGGCTGGCGGCGGTTTTGATCGGGGGTGCGGTGTTTTTGTCGGGGATGGCGTGGCTGGCGCTTTCGGTCGCGGGCGGAGTTTTGGGGGCGTTGGTTGTGCTGGCGCTTGCCGCGATGGGGCTGATGGCGCTGGCGCGGCGGCTGGGGCATTCGCGTGTGGTGCGGGGACGTGCGGCGTTGCGGCTGGCGCTGGCGGCAATTGGGGGGCCAAGGTCCGAGACGATGCAGGTGGTGCTGGCCCTGGGGCTGGGGCTGTCGGTGCTGGCGGCGGTCGGGCAGATCGACGCCAACCTGCGCGCGGCGATTGCGCGCGATTTGCCGGCGCGCGCGCCGTCGTTCTTTTTCGTCGATATCCAGCCTGATCAGATCAACGCCTTTCGCCAGATGATGACCGACAATCCCGCCGTCAGCCGCCAGGATTCCGCGCCGATGCTGCGCGGTCTGATCACCCTGATCAACGGGCGCGACGCGCGCGAGGCTGCGAACAACCATTGGGTGGTCAGCAGTGACCGGGGCCTGACTTATGCCGACGGCCTGCCCGAAGGCACCAAGGTGACGGACGGAACCTGGTGGCCGCAAGGGTATGACGGGCCGCCGCAGATTTCCTTTGCTTCGAAGGAAGCCGAAGAAATGGGGTTGAAGCTGGGCGACCGGATCACCGTCAACATTCTGGGCCGCGAGATTGAGGCCGAGATCACCTCGTTCCGCGACGTCAACTTTGCCAGCGGCGGCATGGGGTTTGTCATGTCGATGAACGAGGCTGCGCTGAAAGGCGCGCCGCACAGTTATATCGCCACGGTCTATGCCGACGAAGCGGCGGAGGCGGAAATCTTGCGCGGCGCGGCCAAGGCGTTTCCCAACATCACCGCGATCGGGATGAAGGCGGCGATTGGCCGGGTCACCGAAACCCTGACCGCAATTGCGCAGGCGGTGACGATTGCGGCACTGGTCACGCTGATCACCGGGTTTGTGGTGCTGATCGGGGCGGCAGCAGCGGGCGAGCGGCAACGGCGCTATGAAGCGGCGGTGTTGAAGGTGATCGGCGCCTCGCGCGCGCGGATTTTGATGTCCTTTGCGCTGCGGGCGGCTTTGACCGGGGCGGCGGCGGGGCTGGTGGCGATTGTCACCGGGGCGGTTTCGGGATGGGCGGTGATGCGGTTCGTGATGGAGGCGGATTATGCGTTCGAGCCGGCATCAGCGCTGCTGATCGTCGTTGGCGGGATACTGGCGACGCTGATTTCGGGGCTGGTGTTCATGATCCGGCCCTTGGGGCTGCGTCCGGCGCAGGTTTTGCGGTCGCAGGAATAACAGGGGTCGGTTCAGGTGTTGTCGTTCAGCCAGTCGCGGAAGGCGGCGACAACATCGGACTCGGCCCCGACCAGATGTTGCGGGGCGGGGTATTGGCCGGAATGGACGTCTTCGGCGAAGGATGTCATCGCGGCGATGCGCAGATGTTGCAGGCGGGCGTATTCGGATTTGAAATCGGCATAGACCTTGGCGTGGCGCGGGACATGGCCGGTGTTTTGGCCCAGAACGTCGTCCGAGAACAAATAGTGCGCGTGGCCCGCCGCCCCTGCGCCCATCGAGATCAGAAACAGGCTGGTCTTTTCTGCGATGGCGGCGGTGATGGCGGCCGGGACCACCTCAATCTCGGCAGCAAAAGCGCCGGCGTCTTCAAGCGCGGCGCAGGCTTCCCAAATCCATTTCGCAGAGTCGAGCGTTTTGCCGACCGCCTTGAAGCCGCCCGTCCATGTGGCCTTGGACGGGATCAGACCGACATGGCCGCAAACCGGCACGGCATTTTCGGCCAGTTCGCGCACGGTTGAAAGCGAGCCAGAGCAATAAACCGCATCGGCCCCGGCCTTGATCAGCGGCATGGCCCATTTCATGTAGGATGCGGTATCGCCGATTTCATAGTAATTCTCGCCCGGGCAGGCAAAGGCATCGGGGGCCACCGCGCGAAAGCGGGGGTCGTGCAGCATGGCGGGGGGGAGGGACAACAGCGCCACCCCTGCCGCCGCCGCCGCTGCCGCCTCGTCCAGCGTTTCAACGCGCAGCATGGCATAGGGACGCTTGCCGCGATTGGCGAGCAGGTCTGCGATGGTCGGGCGGCTCATGTCGGCACCTCGATCTGGACGCGTCCGGCGTGGATGCGGACGGGATAGGTTTTGAGATTGACGCAGACCGGGGCGCGTTTGGCCTCGCCGGTGCGGTAGTCGAACTGGCCGTTGTGTTTGGGGCATTCAATGACGTGGCCCATCACCAGCCCATCCGACAGATGCACATCTTCGTGGGTGCAGCGGCCAGCGGTGGCGTAAAACTGGCCATCGGGGGCGTGGTAAATGGCATAGCTCGCACCGCCAAAATCAAACCGCATCAGGTCTTCGGCGTCGATATCATCGGGGGCGCAGGCATCGGTCCATTGCGGCATGGGACTTACTCGGCTGGGGCCGCGCCAAGGGCGGCGGCGTGAAAATCGGCGCGGTAGGGTTTGGCGGAGGGCGGCAGATCGCGGTGGATGTAATAGTCCGCATCGGTGATCTGACGCCGCAGAGCGGGCCACATCTCGCGGAAGGCGGCGACGATGCCGGGGCTCGGGGCGGGCAGATCGTGTTTGATAATCTCGTGCAAACGGGGCAAGGCGTGGTAGGGCACCATCGGATACATGTGATGTTCGACGTGGTAATTCATGTTCATGTAGACAAAGCGGCTGAGGGGGTTCAGGACCACGGTGCGCGAATTCAGGCGGTGGTCGATCACGTTGTCGGCCAGACCGCCATGCTGCAGCAGCCCGGTCATCACATGATGCCAAGCGCCATACATCCGCGGCAGGCCGATCACCATCAGCGGCAGGATCGACCATGACCACAGGGCAAGGATCGCCGTGGCGGCATAGATCGCAGCCGAAATCCGGGCAACGCGGGTCAGTTTGGCCCATTCGCTTTGCGGGATATAGGTTTGCTCTTCGGCGGTCGGGCCCCACAGCGCATTGTGGATCATGCGCGGGAAAAACGCCCGGACATCGGGCAGGCCGACAAAAACCGTCAGCAGCCGGAACAGGGCCGGGGGGCGCGTGATGGCAATCTCGGGGTCGCGGCCAACGATGTAGGTGTCGGTGTGGTGGCGTGCATGGCTCCACCGCCAAGCCACGGAATTGCGCATCATCATGAAGCTGGCGATTTCGTACATGACGTTGTTCATCCACGGTGTCTTGAACGCGGTGCCGTGCCCGCCTTCGTGCCAGCGCGCATCAGAGCCGGAGCCGTAAAGCACGCCGTAAGCCAGCCAGAACGGCGCGCTTGCTGCGCTGGGCCAAAGCCAGATGCCGAGGCCGGCAAGCAGGATCATCAGGCCGTAGTACAGCGCCGCATCGCGCAGGGCGGGGCCATCGCTGCGCTGCATCAGCTCTTTCATCACCTTGCGCGGCACCTCGGAATGATACCATTCCGCCGACGCAAGCCCGGTTTCAACGGCGCGCTGGCCGTCTGGCCCCAGTAGACTGTAATCGCGCTTTGCCATGGTCCCCCCGCGCCCGCACCGTATTTGGCAAAGCCTAACGGGGCGGGGGCGCGCTGCGCAATCTACGGGTTTCAATATTCGTCAAAAATCGTCAAGACTGGGGCAGGGCGTTTTGGGGGCTGTGGAATGAAACGGGCGGGGATGGCGGAACTGGCAGCGGCGGCGGGGGTTTCTGTTTCGACGGTGGACCGGGCGCTGAACGGGCGGCAAAGGGTGCATGCCGACATGCTGGTGCATCTGTCGGCGGTGGCGCAGGCGATCGGGCATCCGGCGGCGGGGCGGCTTTTGGGGCACGAAGCGCCTGATCCGGGGCGCGGAGAGCTGCGCATCGGGGTGGTGCTGCACAAGCAGGGGCAGGATTTTTACAAGGCTTTTGCCGAGGCGCTGCACCGCGCCGTTGCTGCCGAGACACGCGTGCAGGCAAAACTGGTGCTGAAGTTTTCGACGTCGCAGGCGCCGTCGGAAATGGCGGGGTTGATGCGGTCCATGGTGGGGCGCTGCGATGTGCTGGCGGCGACGGCGGTGAATCACGCCGAGGTGACGGCAGCAGTGCAGGATTTGCGCCAGCAAGGATTGCCCGTGTTCGCGCTTTTGTCCGATTTTGCGCCGGGGGTGCGGGCGGGCTATCTGGGGCTGGACAATCTGAAGGTCGGGCGTACGGCGGGCTGGATGCTGGCGCAGGTGGCGCGCGCGCCGGGGCCAGTGGCGATTTTCGTCGGTGGGCACCGGTGGGACGGGCATGATCTGCGCGATCAAGGCTTTCGCGCGGCCCTGCGCAGCCATGGCCCGCAGCTGCGGGTTCTGGAAACGCTGGTGAACCTTGAAACCCGGACCATGACCTATGACGCCTGCTTCGGCGTGATGCGCGCCCATCCGGACCTGCGCGGAATTTATGTGGCGGGCGGCGGGATGGAGGGGGCCATCGCCGCGCTGCGCGATGCCAAGGCGGCGGGGCGGGTGGCGCTGATCGTCTCGGCGCTGACGCCCGATTCGCGGCGGGCAGTCAAGGAGGGGCTGGTCACGCTGGTCATCGACACCCCGCTGGAGGCTTTGTGCCGCGATTTGATCGGCGAGATGGCCGCAAACGGGATTTTGGCGCCGGACAGAAAGGGGCCGGACATTTTTCTTGCCCCCGCTTTGACGCTGCCTGAAACGCTCTGACCTCCGCCCGCGCTCGCGTGGAATAATACCACGCGAGGCAAACTGGCCAAAAGCACCCCCGCATTTTGGAATATTTTTTCCGAATTTCAGAATCTTTTTGGTTGATTGGCTGCTAATTTGGAATATGAATTCTATAATCGCGATGATCCAATCTATTTGCCCTTAGGATTCCCACTGCATGTTGCCCTTTGCGCTGAACCATATGACCGCGCCAAATCTCGGCTGGCGCGCGTTTGCCGATCTTGCCAAGGGGCTGGGCTGCGTCGGGGTGGAGTTTCGCAATGACCTGAAGGGGCCGCTGTTTGGCGGTGATGATCCGGCAGAGGTCAAGGCGGCGCTGAAGGCCGCCGGATTGCGGTTTCTGGCGCTGGCCGAGGTCAAGATGTTCAACGACTGGTCCGCGGCAAAAGCCGCCGAGGCCGAGGCGCTGATGAAAATCGCGGTGGCTGCGGGGGCCGAGGCGATCAGCCTGATCCCGCGCAATGACGGGGTGGCGACGGACCGTGTCCGCAGCCGCGAGGTAAGCGAACACGCGCTGCGCGAGATCCTTCCGATGCTGAAATCCTATGGTCTGAAAGCGATGGTGGAGCCCTTGGGTTTTGCTGTCTGTGCGCTGCGGTACAAGGATATTCTGGCAGACTGCATCAGGGCAGTGGGCGGGCAGGGCACCTTTTTCATGGTCCATGACACCTTCCACCACGCGCTGGCCGGCTTTGGCCCGATCTATCCGGACCTGACTGGAATCGTTCACGTTTCCGGCGTGACGGACGCGATTTATCTGGACGATATGCGCGATGGCCACCGGGTTCTGGTGGGCGCAGATGACGTTCTTGGCACTGTGGCGCAGATCCGGGCCTTGCGGGCTGCGGGATATGACGGGCCGATAAGTTACGAGCCTTTCGCGGCATCAGTCCACGCGCTTGCCGATGCCGGACCGGCCTTGGCGGCATCGATACAATTCATTCGTGCGGGTGTGGCCGCCTAAGGCCAGCCCTACGAGAATACCCGCCCGAACGGGCGGTCGGGCGGGGAGAGAACGGTGCGGCCCGGACACCATCAATGGAGGAGAGACACATGAAGAAGACCCTTATCGTAGCTGGTTTTGCGGCCTTGATGGGTACCAGCGCCCTGTCAGAAGGCATCGGCGTTTCGATGGCCCTGTTTGACGACAACTTTCTGACCGTTCTGCGCAACGGCATCCAGTCTTATGCGGATGCCAACGGCGTGACCGTTCAGATCGAAGATGCGCAGAACGACGTGGCCAAGCAGTTGGACCAGATCAACAACTTCATCGCGGGCGGCGTTTCCGCGATCATCGTGAACCCGGTTGACACCTCGGCAACCCAAGCCATGTCGGACGCCGCTGCGGCTGCCGGCGTGGCCTTGGTCTATGTGAACCGTCAGCCGATCAACGTGGACACGCTGCCGGACAATCAGGCATTCGTGGCCTCGAATGAAGTTGACTCCGGCACGCTGGAAACCATAGAAGTTTGCGCGCAACTGAAAGCCGCTGGCAAGGACAACGCAAACGTCTATATCATGATGGGTGAGCTTTCCAACCAAGCCGCTGTGCAGCGGACTGCGGACATCCACGACGTGATGGCAGCGGGCAAATGCGCCGTTACGCTGAACATCATCGACGAGCAGACCGCAAACTGGAGCCGCGATCAGGCGCAGTCGCTGATGACCAACTGGTTGTCGACCGGGACCGCGTTTGACGCCGTCATCGCCAACAACGACGAAATGGCAATCGGTGCCATTCAGGCGATGAAAGCCGCCGGCATCGACATGACCACGGTTGTGGTCGGCGGTGTGGACGCAACGCAGGACGCGCTTGCCGCGATGCAGGCCGGCGATCAGGACGTGACCGTGTTCCAGGACGCGGCCGGCCAGGGTTCGGGCGCAGTCGACGCAGCGGTCAAGCTGTCCAAGGGCGAGGCTGTGGACCAGAAGGTCTACATTCCGTTCCAATTGGTCACCTCGGCCAATGTGGCGGATTTCGCCGCCAAGAACTGATCTTTACGGATCAAGATTTGGGGGGCGGCGCGAAAGCTCCGTCCTCTTTATTCCTTGCTTGTGCCGCCCGCAATCGCTGAGGATGGTGCATCATTTCGGAGGACTTGAGGTGCCGCAAACCAATCACGGCCTTGGCGGGTTGAAATATGATCCGACCAAAAAAACGCGTGCGACCGAATGGAACGTCTTTGCGGCGCTGCTCGCGATCATCCTGGTGTTCGAGTTGCTTAACAGGTTGAACGGGAACAGCTTTTTGTTCAATATGCGGGACAACGTCGACACATTGTTCAACCAGCAGCGGCTGGACATCATCATTTTGCAGGTTTCGATCACCGGGATCATCGCGCTAGGCGTGACGCAGGTGATCATTCTGGGCGGGATCGATCTTTCGGCGGGATCGGTGGTTGGCGCGACGGCCATGATCACCATGAGTTTTGCCCAAACGGCGCTGGTCAACGGCGCGCCCAATCCCAAGGCGGTGCTGGGCGAATGGGCGATGGATCTTCCGGTGATCGTGCCGATTGCTGTCGGCCTCGCCTGCGGGGTGATTGCGGGGCTGATCAACGGCTTGCTGATCGCCTATACCAAAATTCCGCCTTTCATCGCGACGTTGGGCATGATGGTGTCGGCGCGCGGTGTGGCGCGGTGGTGGTCGAACGGGCAACCGGTGTCCTTTCCCACCGAAACCTACGGTCAACTCAGCAACGGCGATGTGCTCAGTTCCTTGACCTTTGGCCTGATCTCATGGGACGGGCAGAATCCGGCAGTGGTTTTTGTAACCCTTGCGGTGCTGTTTCATCTGGTCATGATCTACACGCTTTACGGCAAGCGCAGCTATGCCATCGGATCAAATGAGGCTGCGGCGCGGATGTCGGGGATCAACGTCGACCGGCACAAGGTGCTGGTCTATGCGATCGCGGGGATGCTGGCGGCGGTTGCGTCGATCCTGCTGACCTCGAAAACCCTGACGGCGCAGGCGGGCATGGGGGTGATGTATGAACTCGACGCCATCGCCATGGCCGTAATTGGCGGCATAAGCCTGTCGGGCGGGCGCGGGTCCATCGTGGGTACGGTGCTGGGCGCGGGGATTTTTTCGGTGATCATTTCGGGGTTCACCTCGATCCAGCTGGACGCTTATTACCAGGAAATGGTCAAGGGCGCGATCATTGTGGGGGCTGTGGTTCTGGACCAATGGCGCCAAAGACAAAGGGTTCGGGGGTAGGCACATGTCTGATATCATACTGGAAACCCGTGGACTTACAAAGCGTTACGGCGGCGTGCATGCGCTGGAGGATGCGAATTTCGTTTTGAAGGCGGGCGAGCATGTGGCCGTGGTCGGCGACAACGGCGCGGGAAAATCGACCTTTGTGCGGCAGATCACCGGGGTCGAACAACGCAGCGCCGGCCAGATCTTTTTCGATGGCCACGAGGTCAGCCATTCGGGCCCGCTGGAGGCGCGCGAAGCCGGGATTGAAACGGTGTTCCAGACCTTGGCGCTGGCCGATGATCTGGACGTGCCATCGAACCTGTTTCTGGGGCGCGAATTGTTCAAATTCCGGCTTGGCCCGTTTTCCTGGCTGGACCGCAAGACGATGCGCGACCGCACGCTTGAGGCGCTGAAGACCACGGCAGTGAAAATTCCCAACGTCGACAACCCGATCCGCAACATGTCAGGCGGGCAGCGGCAATGTGTGGCCATTGCCCGCACGGCGGCCTTTGCGTCAAAGCTGGTGATCATGGACGAGCCGACGGCAGCGCTGGGCGTGCAGGAAACCGCACAGGTGGAAAACATCATCCGCGGGTTGAAAGAGCGCGGGGTGCCGATGGTTTTGGTCAGCCACAACCTGCGGCAAGTGTTTGATCTTGTTGACAGGATCGTGGTATTCCGGCGCGGCCGGATTGTCGCCAACCTGCGCCATGATGAAACGGACGGCAACGACATCGTATCCTACATCACGGGTGTCAAGGGCGCCGCCGACGCTGCGGTGGCCTGACGGGCGATGCGGCCCAGAACAACGCCGGATCCTTCCGGCCTTTAGGAGACTGAAATGACGGTAAGATTCGGCCTTTTGGGCGCGGGGCGCATTGGCAAGGTCCATGCAAAAGCAGTGACGGGCGATGCGGGTGCCGCCCTTGTGGCGGTTGCCGATGCCTTTCCCGCGGCGGCCAAGGCGATTGCGGACCAATACGGGTGCGAGATTCGCACGATCGAGGCGATCTTGGCCGCCAAGGACATCGATGCCGTGGTGATCTGCACCCCGACCGACACGCATGCTGATCTGATCGAACAATTCGTGAAAGCGGGCAAAGCGGTGTTCTGCGAAAAGCCGATTGATCTGTCCCTGGCGCGGGTCAGGGACTGTCTGAAGGTGGTGCGTGCGCACAAGGGCACGTTGATGGTTGGCTTCAACCGCCGGTTTGATCCGCATTTCAAGGCCGTTCGCGCCGAGATTGACAAGGGCACAATTGGCGAGGTGGAGATGGTCACCATCACCTCGCGCGATCCGGGCGCGCCGCCGGTGGATTACATCAAACGCTCTGGCGGGATTTTCCGCGACATGACGATCCATGATTTCGACATGGCGCGGTTCATGTTGGGCGAAGAGATCACCGAAGTTGTCGCCACCGCCGCCGTTCTGGTCGACCCGGCCATCGGCAAAGCGGGGGATTTTGATTCTGTGCAGGTGCTGCTGAAAACCGCGACTGGCAAACAGGCGATGATCTCGAATTCGCGCCGGGCCAGCTATGGTTATGATCAGCGGGTCGAAGTGCATGGCTCGTTGGGCGCGGTTGCGGCTGAAAACCAGCGCCCGGTGTCGATCGAGGTGGCAAGCGCTGCGGGCTATACCCGCCCGCCGCTGCATGACTTCTTCATGACCCGCTATACCGACGCCTACGCCGCCGAAATCGCGCAGTTCATCGCGGCTTTGGGCGGGACTGGCAAGGCAGAGCCGACCGGCGAGGATGGGTTGATTGCGCTGGCGCTGGCCGATGCTGCGGTGAAATCGGTCGCCGAAGGGCGCGTGGTGAAGATGAGTGAGATGGCAGTTTAAGCTGTTGTTATAAAACACTTGCTGCGCGGCATGATTTTCGATGCTGCGCAGCAACCCCGTCGGATGCTGCGCAGCAATCTGGTCAGTTTATCAGCACTGCATAGCCCACCGGCCCCGCGCCCGGATTGACCACCAGAACCGAAAAGCGGCCGTTGTCGCGCGGCACGAAGGGGCAGTAAAGCCGATCACGCGGGCCAAGCTGTTGGCAGATCACTCTGCCCGCGCTGTCCGTGACGGTGATCTGCAAAACGGCGGTGCCGGGGCCAATCACCGCCACTTCGGCCAGATCGCCCGCATAAAACGCCAGATCCCAGCGGTCCTGCGCCTGGCCGGCGATAAGGCCAGCCGCGCCCATAACCCTTAGCGTGGACGGCGCCGCAAGGCCGCGCTCTTGTTCGATAAGGGCGGCAAGCCCTTCATCAAAGGCAAGCGCCTTGGCCAGATCGAACATCGCGCCGCTTGACGCCAAGGCAAGCGCGGCCTCCGGCGGCGCGGGTTCCCCCTCGGCCGGGCCGCGCTGCACCTTTGCAACCGTGATTTCAGCCATGATACGCCCAGCGGCAAGCGCGGCAAGCGCATCATTTTTCGCCCGCGCCACCGCGAAAAGATCCTGCGCCGCCATCACCTGTGCGACGGCGCCCGCATCGGCACGCTGATCCTGGATCAGATTGACAAGCGGCACAGAAGCCTCTTGCGCCCAAGCCAAAGACACCGCGCCGATCATTGCCATCGTCAAGATTAACCGCTTCACGCCTTGCCCCCCAACTGCCCTTGCAACCCTGCCACCCGCCCGCGCGAAAGAAAAGCCCGGGGGCTTTCGCCGCGCGCCGAAAGCCCGTATCACCGCACGAACCGCTGCCAGTTTGGACAAACCCGTGCTGTTCCAAGACATCTTTGCCAACCTGATGACCTTTGACACCACCTCTCACCGCCCCAACATGGCGCTGATGCAATTTGCACGCGATCTGCTGGCCAATGCGGGGATTTCATCGCAGTTGATCCCCGACGCGCATGGCCACAAGGCCAATCTTTATGCCACCATCGGCCCCGATATCGCGGGCGGCGTCATGCTGTCGGGCCATACCGATGTGGTGCCGGTCGAGGGGCAAAACTGGACGGTGCCGCCCCATGCGCTGACCCAGAAGGACGGGCGGTTTTATGGGCGCGGCGCGGCGGATATGAAGGGGTTTGTGGCCTGCGCGCTGGAGGCGGCGCTGGACGCTACGCAGCGCCCGCTGAAAACCCCGCTGCATCTGGCGCTGTCTTATGACGAAGAGATCGGCTGCATGGGAGTTGGCTCGCTGATTGACATGCTGCAAGGCGCGCCGCATCGCCCGCGGTTTTGCATTGTCGGGGAACCGACGGGAATGGCGGTCGCAACCGGGCACAAGGGCAAGGTCGCCCTGCGCGCGGTTTGCACCGGGCGCGAGGGACATTCGGCGCTGGCGCCCATGGCGCTGAACGCGCTGCATCTGGCGGCGGACTTCATCACCGCCTTGCGCGCCATTCAGGCCGATATTGCCGCGAACGGCGCGAAAGACGGCGATTACGACGTGCCTTATACCACGGTGCATGCCGGGATTGTGGCGGGCGGGGTGCAGGTAAACATCGTGCCCAATCATGCCAGCGTCGATTTCGAGATCCGCGCGCTGGCGCAGGATGATATGGGCGCGATCATCGAGCGTATCCGCGCGGCTGCGCAGTCCATCGTCGCCCCGCTGCGCGACGCCTTTCCCGAAGCCGCAATCACGGTGCAGCGGCTGTGGGATTATCCCGGCCTTGGCACCCCGCCCGGGGCAGAGGTTGTGCGGTTTGTCAAATCGCTGACCGGGGCAAATGGCACGATCAAGGTGGCCTTCGGCACCGAAGGCGGCCTGTTTGACGCGCGCCTTGGCATTCCCACCGTGGTTTGTGGGCCGGGGTCGATGGCGCAGGGGCACAAGCCCGACGAATATGTCAGCGTTGAGCAGATAGAGCGGTGCCGCGCGATGGTGTCTGCGCTCGTCGCCCGGTTGGAGCAGGGGCTTTGACGGGCATTTGCGGGGGCCGCCAATGCCGATAACTCTGCCGCCCTTGGCGCAGCTCGCAACCCTGCCGTTCGATACGATCATCGATGTGCGCTCGCCCGCCGAATATGCCGAAGATCACATGCCCGGCGCGATCAATCTGCCCGCTTTGTCGAACGAAGAGCGGGCCGAGGTCGGCACGATTTACAAAAAGCAATCGCCCTTTACCGCCCGAAAACTGGGCGCGGCTTTGGTCGCGCGCAACGTGGCGGGGCATCTTTTGGGCCCGCTGAAGGATCGGGAGGGCGGCTGGCGGCCTTTGGTTTACTGCTGGCGAGGCGGGCAAAGGTCGGGGTCTTTTGCGATCATTCTGGGGCAGATCGGCTGGCGGGTTGACACGGTTGCAGGCGGGTATAAATCTTATCGCAGTCAAGTGGTTAGCGCGCTCAGCGAGGTGCCCGTCGCCTCGCCCGTGGTGGTGCTTGACGGCAATACCGGATCGGCAAAGACGGATATTCTGAAGCTTTTGGCAGGGCAGGGGATGCAGATTCTTGATCTGGAAGGGCTGGCGCGGCACCGGGGCAGTTTGTTTGGCGCCATGCCGGGCGGCCAGCCCGATCAAAAAGGCTTCGACAGCGCGCTTGCGATGCAGATCGCCCAACTGGACCCGGCGCATCCCGTGGTGGTGGAGGCGGAAAGCTCCAAGGTGGGCAACATTCGGCTGCCGGCGCAGCTGTGGAAAGCGATGCAATCCGCGCCGCGCGTTGTGATTTCGGCCCCGCCGATGGCGCGCGCGCGGTATCTGGCGCGCACATATACCGACCTGACGACGGATGCCGCGCGGCTGGTGCAGATCATCGACCAGCTGCGCCCCGCCCATGCCGCCGAGGTGATCGCGGCGTGGCAGGGGATGGCGGGGCAGGGGCATTTTGAGACGCTCGCGGGCGATCTGATGGCGCGGCATTATGACCCCAGATACATCAAGCACCGCGCGCGGGTGGCCGAGGGGGTGTTCACCGAAGTTGAGGCGGAACGGCTGGAAGAGGCCGATTTGCCCGAGATCGCGCGGCGCGTGGCGGCGGCGGTGCGGGCGTTGGTTTAGGGGGATCAGACGCTGATTTGGGCGGGGCCGGGCATCACGGTTCCGATCAGCGCCGCCTCGGTCCCCGCGTTGCGCAAGTCGGAAACCAGCTTTGCCGCCATGTCTTTGGGCACTGACGCCAGCAGCCCTCCGCAGGTCTGGGGGTCGATCATCAGGGCTTTCAGCGGACCCTCAGTCATGATCAGGCGGCCCAAAACCGCCGCGCGGTTCGCGGGCGCAAGCGAGGAGGCGGCCCCAGCGGCAGCCAGAGCGAGAGCGCCGGGCAAAAGCGGGATCGCGCCTGCGTCCAGTATGGCCGACAGGCCGGAAGGGTCCAGCATTTCAAGCAGATGCCCGGCAAGACCAAAGCCGGTTACATCGGTCATTGCCGTGGCATGGGGGGCCAGAATGCGGGCGGCGGCGCCTTGCGGGCGGCTCATGCTGGCAAAGGCTGCGGCCACGGCTTCGCCGAGGATCAGACCGGGGGCCACCGTTCCGGCCATTTCAGCGGCCAGAATCGTGCCGATGCCAAGTGGTTTGGTCAGGATCAGCGCGTCACCTTCGCGCGCCCCGGCCTTGGCAATCGCACGGCTGCTGGCCAGCCCGGTCACAGTGAACCCGATGGTCAGTTCGGCCCCAATGGAGGTATGCCCGCCCACCAGATCCGCGCCTTCCGCTGCAAAGATCTGCGCGGCGGCGGCGGTGATTTCTGCGACGGTCTGGGCGGCTTTGGCGTCTGACATGCGGGGCAGGATCAGCTGCGACAGCGCCACCTGCGGCGCGGCGCCCATGGCCCAGATATCGCCAAGCGCGTGGATCGCGGCCAGGCGCGCCATCAGATGGGCGTCGGCGGTGAAAGCGCGCAGATGGTCAGTGGTGATGACCTGAACACCCGCCCCATGCTGCAAAACCGCCGCATCGTCGCCCGCGCCTTGCAGAACATCGGCGCGGCGGCGGACGGGCAGCGCGGCAAGCGCCCCCGACAGCGCCAGCGGCCCCAGTTTCGCGCCGCAGCCGCCACAAAGGGGCCGCTCGCCAAGCGCATCGCGCAAACCCGGCACCAGATCCGCGCCTTTTGGCAGGGCGGGCGCGGCCATGACTGCCGGGGCAAATTTGGCCATGAAGGCGCGGTCGATCCGGTCTTTTTGCCGCCAAAGCGCGGCGCCTTGCACCGCAATCCCCCATTTTTCGCCCAAAGCCCGCTTGGAGCCAAGCGAGATCAGCTTCAAATAATCGCGCTGCGGGACAAAGGTTTGCAAGTGGCCGGCGGTCAGCGCGGCCTTCAGGTTGGCCAGCAGCACCGGCGCTTGGCGCACTGCAAAAACTCCGGCCTTGGGGCGCGGGGCATCGGGCATATGCGCGCAGTCGCCCGCCGCAAAGATCGCCGGATCAGAGCTGCGCAGGTGCGGGTCCACGGTGATGAACCCGCCTTCCAGCGCCAACCCGGTCCTGGCGAGCCAGCCCTGCGGACGCGCCCCCGCAACGGCAAGCACAAGATCGGCAGGCAGGTGGCGGCCATCGTCCAGCGTCAGACCGCCAGCATCCATCGAGGCGGGATGTGATTGAAGATGCACGGCAATTCCAGCAGCATTCAGCGCTGCACGCATCATCGAACGGGGGCGCAGCGCCAGGGCGGGCAGCAGGGCCGCGCCCCGCTCGACCACGGTGATCTGCGGTGCGGGTCCGTTGGCGGCCAGCCGGTGCTGCGCGGCAAGCGCCAGTTCGATACCGCCGACGCCGCCGCCAATCACCACCACGCGGGCCGGTGTCTGCCGCGGTTTCGCGGCGAAATCCTCCCAGCGCGCGGCGAAGGGGCCAAGCGGCTTTGCCGCCAGCCCGTGTTCGGCAAAGCCCGGCAGGTCCGGCAAATCGGAGGTGATCCCGATGTCGATGGAGGCAAGATCATAGGGCAGCGCGCCGCGTTCCGCGAGGATCAGCTGTTTGGCGTGCCGGTCGATCCCGACCGCCCGGTCAAGGATGATCCGCGCCCCCGCCCGCCGCGCGAGGCTGATCAGATCAATCATGATCTCGCCGCGCGTGTAATGCCCAGCGACAAATCCCGGCAGCATCCCGGTATAGGGCGCTGCCGCCGATGGATTAACAATCGTCAGCCGAACGCCCGGCAAAGGGGCCATCGCCCACATCAGCGCGACAAGCGCATGGGCATGGCCACCGCCAACCAGAACGATATCCTGAACAATGGGAAAGGGGGCGGTTTGCATGCCCCTTCCCTAGTGCGGTTGCCGCGCCATTGGAAACAGAATCCGGGCCAAGGGCGCGCTATTCCCGTCAACTGTGATTTCGGTTCAAACCAGAACCGCTTTTGCCGCAAAACCCGGACAAAACGCCGCGATGGGGGCTGACCTTTGCACGGAAGGGGCCTATGCACCATTTGCGCGATAGGGATTGAGAACCGGCATGGCATACTTTCTTGGCGTCGATACCGGCGGCACCTATACCGATGCGGTGATCCTCGACGAGGCCGCTGATACGGTGATTGGCAAGGCCAAGTCCCTGACCACACGCGGCGATCTGGCGATTGGGATCGGTAAGGCGGTGGATGCGGCGCTGGCACTGGCAGGGGTGGCGCCCACCGATATCGCGCTGGTGTCGCTGTCCACGACGCTGGCCACCAATGCGCTTGTCGAAGGGCAGGGTGGGCGCGTCGCGCTGATCATGATCGGATTTGACGCGGACGATCTGGCGCGCGGCGGGCTGAGCGAGGCGCTGAAGGGCGATCCGGTGATCCGGATTGCGGGCGGGCATACCCATGCGGGAACCGAGGCTGCGGCGCTGGACAAAGGCGCGTTATTGGCGGCGGTGAATGAGTTTGGCCCGCAGGTCATGGGCTTTGCCGTGGCCGCGCGTTTTGCCACGCGCAATCCCGCGCATGAGGTCGCCGCGCGCGATCTGATCCGCCAGATCGCGCATCGCCCGGTGACCTGCAGCCACGAGCTTTCGGCCAAGCTGAACGGTCCCAAGCGCGCGCTGACGGCGGTGCTGAATGCCCGGCTGATCGGGATGATCGATGGGCTGGTCGCCGCCTGCGAGCGCCATCTGCTGGCGCGCGGCATTGCCGCGCCGCTGATGGTGGTGCGCGGCGACGGGGCGCTGATTTCGGCGGCCATGGTGCGCGAGCGGCCGATTGAAACCATCCTGTCCGGTCCGGCGGCATCCATCGTCGGTGCGCGCTGGCTGAGCGGCGAGCAGAACGCTTTGGTGTCCGATATCGGCGGCACCACCACCGATGTGGCGATCCTGAAGGACGGATTGCCCGAGATTGACCCCGAAGGCGCGCGCGTTGGCGGCTTTCGCACCATGGTCGAAGCCGTCGCGATGCGCACGACCGGCCTGGGCGGCGACAGCGAGGTACATCTGGTCACCAGCGGTCTGACGGGCGGTTTGCGGCTGGGCCCGCGCCGGTTTATCCCGGTGTCGCTGCTGGCGATGGATCACGCAAAGATGGTGCATGACACGCTGGACCGCGCGCTGAGCAACGAAGCGGCGGGCGAATTCGATGGCCGTTTTGTGATCCCGATGGTCGGTGCGACGGGCGGGCTTTCCCCGCGCGAGGCGGCGGTTCTGGCCCGCGTCAGCGCGCCGATGCCGTTGCAGGCGGCGCTGACCAGCCGTCTGGAAGTGGCCGCGATGGAGCGTTTGGTGGCGCGGGGGCTGGTCATGATCAGCGGCGTGACGCCGTCAGATGCCAGCCATGTCTTGGGCCGGCAGGATGGGTGGGACGGGCAGGCGGCGCAAAAGGCGGTGGCGCTGCTTGCCAGGCGCCGCAACGGCGCGGGCGAGCGGTTTGCCGATGGGGCAGAGCCGCTGGCCCGCCAGATCATCGACCAATTGACGCAGCAAACCGTCGATTGCCTGCTGGAAGCCGCCTTTGCCGAGGATGAGATCGGAGCCGAGCGGCCCGAAGTGCTGGCCCGCCACGCGCTCACGGTTGCGGGGCTGGCGCAGCATCGCGGGATCATGGCGCTGTCCGCGCGGTTGGCGGTGCCGGTCATCGGGCTTGGCGCGTCAGCTGCCAGCTATTACGGCGCGGTGGGGCTGCGCCTGGGCTGCCCGATGATCCTGCCCGAACATGCCGGGGTCGCCAACGCGATTGGCGCGGTGGTGGGCCAGATCAGCCAGCGTGCGACGGGCCAGATCACCAGCCCCTCCGAAGGCCGCTTTACCCTGCATTTGCCTGAGGGGCTGCAGCATTTTGATGACCGCGCGCAGGCTTTGGCGGCGATGGAGGCGCATCTGACCGCCGACGCCACCGCGCGCGCACGGCAAAGCGGGGCCGAGGATTTGCGCATCACCATCACGCGCGACATCCGCGCCGCCGAGGTTGAGGGGCAGTCGATGTTCATTGAGGCGGTCCTGTCAGTCACCGCCTCTGGCCGCCCGCGCGTGGCCCATGCGCAGCAAAAACCCCTTGACGCCCCGATGCCCGTCTAATACCCGTGCCGCCAGTGTGGCTAGGTAGCTCAGTTGGTTAGAGCATGCGACTCATAATCGCAGGGTCGGGGGTTCGAGTCCCCCCCTCGCCACCACTTATTCCATAAATCAGGGCCTTAGGGCGAGCCAGACAGGTTTGACACAAAGGTGTGACGCAGAACTGCGGCTTGCCTCTTCCGTCTATCCATTTCGTCACGGAATCTTTTACTTTCGTTGGCCCCTTCAAAGTACAGTGCAGCGCAGAAGCCGGGTGCGCCTTGCGCTGCGAACTCGGTGCCCGAAACCAGCGGCCGTTCGGTTTCGGCACTTTGCATCTTGTGGCGAAAGCCTTCGTTTGCAGGTGTCTGAACGCCATCGGGGCCGACAAGAACCATGCGCGGCATATCTGGGACCGGCTGGACGATGACGGCTGCATGGGGGCGATGGCTGCCGTGGTTCACTGACCGCTTCGAGAAAGGGGCTGACTGGCGGGCGCGGGCTTGGTGGTTGCATGACCACCTGAATTGTTCTGAACCGGTCTTCTTTCCAAAGCCGTGGGGCTTCAACATTGGCTTGCACCAAAAGCCCGAGCGCACCATCAAAAGCCAGGTTGCGCCCTTGGGCCATATGGTCGCGCCGGGGCAGCGTGCGGATAAAGGGCACGCGGAATGGTATCGTGACGTTCCGGCGTTTGTTTTTGGGGGCGAGGGCGATGATTAGTGGCGGCTCCTCTTGGCCTTTCACAAGGGCAGATACCTTTCCACAAACCAGAATCGCCCTTTTGGCCAGCATCTTTCCGGATCAGCCCGATGCTTTGAGACTGTGAAGCCAAGGGCTTTTTGGTGTATTGCCAATGACGGGCTGACAGGCGTGTAGGGCTGGAAATAGCCGTAAAAATTAATGAAATCAATGGGTAGTGGCGGAAGCGGTGGGATTCGAACCCACGGTAGGGTTCCCCCTACGCTCAGTTAGCAACCGAGTGCTTTCGGCCTCTCAGCCACGCTTCCGTCGGCCCCCATTTAGCCATCCTAGCGCGAGGGGGCAAGAGGCAAAGGGCGCAATTTCAGCGCCCCGCCTCCCGTAGGATGCGTGATCTGATGCTCTGCCCGTCCTGCACCGGGGTGCGCAGGGCTCCTTTCGGGGCGGGACGAACGCCGCGGGTTGGCGCGGTCAGCGGCTTTTGTCCGGCCCCTGTGACAAGATGAGCGAAACCTGTTTTGGGGGAAGCACGGGCAATCCGTCCAAAGGCCGGACCCGGGCGCAATTTGATGCCGAAGCCGGCCCGCACTTTCTGAACGCCCGCAATTGCGAGCCCGACCTCGCCATGTTCACCCAGCCCGACTGGTGGGAGATCACCGAACCCGGCGTCGGCACCAACGGCTGTGCCGATGCGGGGGGCGATCTGGTGAAGGTGAATAGCCCCTGGATTTGTAGACGCCTAGCTTGGTAATTTTGGCAGCAAGCAGGACGAGATGTCCGCAAACACTTTCAGCGGCTGCGTCAAAACCCCGCACAGCCTTGAACGCACCCAAACCTTAAGCACCCCCAGATTCACCAACCGCTGCCGCGCCCCTTCGGCGGAAATTGGGGTGCAAGGTCGATAAAACCAGCCGCCCAAAATCCCTCAATCCTAAAGTCCGCTCGCTTCACTCCCCCCGCTGATCTCACCACATCCGCCAAAACGTCCGGATAGGGAGGTCGCTTCACGCCTTTCCGCACGCCGGGCAACCCTCCCGCCGCTTCACCCCAATCACCCGCGTCTGCCCATACAGCGCGTCGTGGATCATCAGCCGCCCCCGCAGACCCTCCCCCGCGCCGCAGATCTGCTTGACCGCTTCCATCGCCATCATCGCCCCGATGATCCCCGGCAAAGGCGCCGCCACCCCCGCCTCGGCGCAGGTCGGCACCATCCCCGGCAAGGGCCGCTCGGGAAAGACGCATTCGTAACAAGGGCCGCCCTGCGCCGGATCAAACAGCGAAACCTGCCCCTCCCACTGCGTGATCGCCCCTGAAATCAGCGGCACACCCGCCGCCGCGCAGACCCGGTTCACCAGATACCTCGTGTCGAAATTATCGGTCCCGTCCAAAACCAGATCATAGTCCGCCACCAGATCGGCGGCGAGCTGCGCGTCGAATCGCCGCCGATAGGGGCGCAGGTCAACAAAGGGGTTCAGCGCCTTCATCGCCACCTCGGCGGAAAACACCTTGGCCATGCCCAGACGCGCGCCGGTATGAATGATCTGCCGCTGCAAGTTCGACACCTCAACGACGTCGTCGTCGATCACTCCGATCACCCCAACCCCGCTCGCCGCCAGATACATCAGCGCGGACGATCCCAGCCCCCCCGCGCCCACCACCAAAACCTTGGCCGATTTCAGCGCCGCCTGCCCCGGACCGCCAATCTCGCGCAAAAGGATGTGCCGCGCGTACCGCTCGACCTCCGCCGCCGCAAAGGGCCCATCGGGCGCGGCAATCGTCGGCTCAGCCCGCCGCCGCAGCCGCCGCAACCCCTCGCGGTAGGCCAAAGCCAGCGAAAACGCAGCCCCAAGCACCAACCACCCCGCCGCCGATCCGCCAAAGGACGCACGCAGCGGCGCCCCTTCGGGCAGCACAAAAAGCAGCACCATCACCGCCGCCCAAACCAGCATGACCCCGATCAGCCGCATCCGAACCGGCCGATCAAAGGCCCAAAGCCCGCCCCAGACCGCCGCCAAAAGTGCCAGTCCCAGCATCACCCGCGCCCCGTATGGCCAAACCCGCCCGCGCCGCGCCGCGTCTCGTCCAAACTGTCGACCACGGCAAACTCCGCCTGCACCACCGGCGCAATCACCACCTGCGCGATCCGCTCGCCGTGGCGCACTGTAAATGGCGCATCGCTCAGATTGATCATCGGCACGCCCAAAGGACCACGGTAATCGCTGTCAATCGTGCCCGGCGCGTTCGGCAGGCTGATGCCGTGGTTGACCGCAAGTCCCGACCTTGGCCGCAGCTGCATTTCAAACCCCTCCGGCACCGCCACGTGCAAGCCTGTCGGGACCACAATCCGCCCCATCGGCGCAATCACGATCCCGCCCACCCGATCCTCGGGCCGCAGATTGGCGCGCAGATCTGCCCCCGCCGCCCCGGCGGTCTGATAGGCTGGCAAGCCAATCTCCCGGTCCGCCCAATCCTCAAACACCACCCGAACCGAAATACCCAAGCCGAAACTCCCCCCGTTCATCTGTCCAAATCCTGTCGCCGCCAAAAACCTCCGCCACCCCCGACCCGGTCCGAATGCCGGGGTTCAAATCCCGCCAACCCGGCGCAGCGTGCAAAACGGGCATACCGCTCCGGCCGCCCTCGTCTTTGTCCGTCGAAAAACATCCCCGCCAAAGGCCCCGGCCAGCCCAAACAGCGATCCCATCGGCTCAATCTCGACCACGCAAGCCCTGCGTGCAGGCATGGGCACCCAAACCCGTCCGTCCGGCTGGATCCTTCGGCAAAACACCCGCCCCTTGTGCCCGCACGCGAGAGGCTCTCGCCGCCCGGCCCATTCATCTGTCCGAAAATATCCCCGCCGGAGGCCCCGGCTGGCCGCAAATGCCCCCACTCAAGACCCCGCCAAAGCCGCCGCAATCCGCGCCGCCAGCTTTTCGGCCACCGCGCCCTTCGGCATCCTCGGCCAATCCTCCGCTCCCGCGCCGGTGATCAAAACCACCGCATTCTCGGCCCCGCCCATGATCCCCGTGCCCGCCGAGACATCATTGGCAACGATCCAGTCACAGCCCTTTCGCAGCCGCTTGGCGCTGGCATGTTCCACCACCTTCTCCGTCTCCGCCGCAAACCCCACCACCAACGCAGGCCGGTGCGCTCCGCGCGACACCTCGGCAAGAATGTCAGGGTTTTCGGCAAATTCCAGCCCCGGCGCGCGGCCAGAGCCGTCTTTCTTGATCTTCTGCACCCCGGCGTTGATCACATGCCAATCGGCCACCGCCGCCGCCATCACCGCCACGTCGGCTGGCAAGGCCGCCTGCACCGCCGCCGCCATCTGCCGCGCTGTTTCCACCCGCACCACGTCCACCCCGTCTGGCGCGGGCACGCTTGCGGGGCCGGTCACAAAGGTCACCCGCGCGCCCAGATCGCGCAACGCCGCCGCAATCGCCGTGCCCTGCGCGCCGGATGATCGGTTGGCAATATACCGCACCGGATCAATCGGCTCCTGCGTTGGCCCCGAGGTGACAATCACATGCCGCCCCTCCAAAGGCCCGCCCACCAGCGCCGCCCTGATCGCGGCAAAGATCGCCTCCGGCTCGGCCATCCGCCCCGGCCCAAACTCGCCGCAGGCCATCTCGCCCTCATCCGGCCCGACCCGCAACACCCCATCCTGTGCGAGCTGCGCCAGATTGCGCTGCGTCGCGGGGTGCAGCCACATCCGCACGTTCATCGCGGGTGCCATCAAAACCTTGGTATCACGCGCGAGCAGTACGGTAGAGGCCAGATCATCCGCCCGCCCCCCCGCCGCTTTGGCCATCAGGTCCGCCGTCGCTGGCGCCACCACAATCAGATCGGCCGAACGGGACAGCTCGATATGTCCCATCTCCGCCTCCTCTGTCAGATCAAACAGCGCCTGATGCACTTTCTCGCCTGCAAGCGCTGCCACCGACAAAGGCGTGACAAACTCCGCCCCCGCCCGCGTCAGCAGCGGCGTCACGCCAATCCCCGCCCCGCGCAGCAGCCGGATCAGAAGCAAGGATTTGTAGGCCGCAATCCCGCCGCCGATGATCAATAAAACGCGCTTGCCGCTTGGCATCGATCTTTGCCCCCCCTGTGCCCTTGCGACAGGGATAAGACCCAAGCCCGCTCAACTCAAGCCAAACCGCACGCCTGCCGGACTGCGCTGAATTTTCGCAGAAAATTCGTCCCCTTGCGGGTCAGCGCAGAAACAGTTCCAGCTCCTCCGCCTGCCCTGCAAGCGCGCGCTTCATCTTGGCATAGGCGCCCGCTTCCAACTGCCGGATCCGCTCTTTGGACAGGTGCAGTTCGATCCCAAGGGAATCCAGCGTCTGCGGCTCGTCGCGCAAACGGCGCGCGGCGACGATCAGCCGTTCGCGGTCTGACAAAACCCCCAAAGCCTGCCCCAGCCATTTGCGCGCCTGAGCCGTGTCATGCGAATAGGCGACCCGCTCCGCCGCGGTTGGGCCATCATCTTCCAGAAGGTCAATCCATTCCCGGCCGTCCGTGTCGTTCGCCTGCGTTGCGTTCAGCGATTTGTCCATGCCCGACAAACGCCCCTCCATCATGGCCACATCGGATGCCGACACGCCCAGTTCCGCCGCCACTTTGACCGTCATGTCGTATTGCGACAAGGTCTCGCCCTCCGCTGCCGCTTCGCGCGCAAACTGCGCCTTCAGCCGCGACAGGTTGAAAAACAAAGACTTTTGCCCCGCCGTTGACCCGGTTCGCACCAGGGACCAGTTGCGCAGCACATAATCCTGCACGCTCGCCCGGATCCACCAGACGGCATAGGTCGAAAACCGCACACCCCGGTCGGGATCAAACTTTTCCGCCGCCTTCATCAGGCCCAGCGCCGCCTCTTGCGTCAGATCGTTCATCGGCGCGCCGTAGCGCCGGAATTTGGCCGCCACCGAAATCGCCAGCCGCATATAAGCTGTGATCAACCGGTGCAGCGCCGCCTCATCGCGGTGATCGCGCCAGGCATAGGCCAACTTCGCCTCGGTTTCTGCATCAAGAAGCTCTGCAGCGCGCGCTTGGCGCGGCAAGGTTTGCTCGTTATATCGATCAAGCGCCATGCGCTCCCCCTGACGGGTCCCTTGGGTTTCGTCTTTGCTGGACCCTGCAATTAATACGGCGCGCGGCGCGGGATGGATCAATTGACCAACGATAAATTTCCACGGCTTTCGCTGGTGATTGGCGGGGCAAGATCCGGCAAGTCCCGGATGGCGGAAAATCTCGCGCGCGGCGTCAATCTGCCAAAAACCTACATCGCCACCGCGCAAGCCTGGGACGAAGAGATGCTGGCCCGCATCGACGCGCACCGCCATGATCGCGGCGCAGATTGGTCCACCATCGAAGCGCCGCGCGATGTGCCCGGCGCTTTGGCGGCTGCCCAGCCCGGGGTGGTGCTGATAGATTGCGCCACGCTGTGGCTTACGAACGTGATCCTGTCGGACGGCGATGTTGCCGCCGAAACCGCCGCCCTGTTGGATGCGCTGAAACGCAGCCCAAATCCTGTGGTGATCGTCTCCAACGAACTCGGTTTGTCCATCGTCCCCGAGAACGCCCTCGCGCGGCGCTTTCGCGATGAACAGGGGCGGCTGAACCAGATCCTCGCCGCGCAGGCCGATCTGGTGGTCCTTGTCGTCGCGGGTTTGCCTCTGGTTCTCAAGGGCCAGATGCCGCAGGTCGCGTCATGACCCGCCTTTGGTGGGTGCGCCACGGCCCGACCCATTCCAAGGCTTTTGCCGGTTGGCGTGATATCCCCGCCGATCTGTCCGATCTAGCCGCCCTTGACCGCCTGAACGAACACCTGCCCAACGGCGCGCTTTTGATCTCGTCCGATCTGATCCGCGCCTCGGCCACCGCCGACACCCTCGCCCCCGGCCGCCACCGCTTGCCGCATGATCCTGCCCTGCGGGAGTTTCACTTTGGCGACTGGGACGGGCTGACCTTTACCGAAGTATCGGCCCGCTGGCCCGACCTGTCGCGGCAGTACTGGGAAGAGCCGGGCCATGTCCGCCCGCCGGGCGGCGAAAGCTGGCTGCAAGCCGAGGCGCGTATTCACGCCGCCGCCGATGCCCTGATCGCCGCCCATCCCGGCCGCGACATCATCCTTGTCGCCCATTTCGGGGTGATCCTGACCCAATATCAGCGCGCAGCAGGGATTGACCCCTATGCCGCCCTCGCCCAGCCGATCGACAATCTTTCCGTCACCTGCCTGACCTTTGATGGCCAATGGGCGGTTGACCACGTCAATCACAAACCGTGATGCCATTCCCCACAAATCACCACTTTCTGCCACCTGCCCAATGCCTTACCCTGGGATGAAAGGGGAGACTGCCATGACCTATGACCTTGTGATCGGTGACCGCGCCTATTCGTCATGGAGCCTGCGCGGCTGGCTCCTGTTCGACGCCTTCGGCATTCCGGTGAACCTTCACCGCGCCCGGCTATACACCGACGAGCTGCAAAAGATGCTCACATCCTTTCACCCCGGAAAAACCGCCCCCACCATGCGCACGCCCGACGGCGTTGTGGTGCCTGAAACCATCGCCATCGCCGAAGAGTTGGCCTCGCGCCACCCGGATGCGGGCCACTGGCCGCAAGACCCCAAAGCGCGCGCCGTGGCGCGGGTTCTGGCCGCCGAAATGCACGCGGGCTTTGGCGCGCTGCGCAACCATTGCGCGATGAACCTGCGCGTGTCCTATGCTGATTGCGCCCCTCCGCAGGCCGTGATGGACGATCTGACACGGCTGGAGGTCATCTGGGATTGGGCGCGGGATCAGACCGGCTCGGCTGTCTGGCTGGCGGGGGATTACTGCGCCGCCGACGCCTTTTTCGCCCCCGTCGCCGCCCGCATTGCAGGGCATAACCTGCCCGTCTCGCCCCGCGCCATGGCCTATGTGCAAGCCCATCTTTCGCATCGCTCCTTCCGCCGCTGGCGCGCGATGGGCATGGTTGACGGCGCCGATCAAGATTTTTACCGCCGCGATTATCCCACCCGCCCCTGGCCCGGCCCGGCGCTTTTGGCTGCCCACGCGGTCTCTGGCACAGACGCGGAAAACACGCATTGCCCCTATTCCGGTAATCCTGTCACCCATGTGCTGGAACTGAACGGCCGCCGCTTTGGCTTTTGCAATGCGTTTTGCCGCGACAAAACCGTCGCAGATCCCGAAGCTTGGCCGAAATTCATCGCGCTACTCGCCGGAACAAACGGCGGTTGAGCGAAGCGAGTTAACCCTTTGCTAACCAAAGCCCGCTAACCGTTAACAAAGATGAACGGGGATTGGGGATGACGGCACGGGCCTATACGGTCGCCTTCGAAGGCGTTGATGCGCGCATCGTCGAAGTGCAATGCGCTTTGTCGCCCGGCCTGCCGAATTTCACCCTTGTCGGCCTGCCCGACAAAGCCGTGTCCGAAGCCAAGGAACGGGTGCGCGCGGCTTTGCAGGCCCTGTCTATCGCGCTGCCCGCCAAACGGATCACGATTAATCTGTCCCCCGCCGATCTGCCCAAGGAAGGCAGCCATTTCGACCTGCCCATCGCGCTCGCCCTGCTGGCGGCGCTGGAAATCATCCCGAAGGATGAGGTGGAGCGCACCGTGGCCTTGGGTGAATTGTCGCTGGACGGCAAGCTTGTCCCGGTTCTGGGTGCCTTGCCCGCCGCGATGGCCGCCGCCGAAGAAGACCGGCGCCTTCTGTGCCCGCAGGCCTGCGGCGCCGAAGCCGCATGGGTGGGGGCCACGCAGGTGATCGCGGCCAACACGCTGGACGAGGTGGTGCGCCATTACACCGGCCAATCGCCCATCGCTCCTGCCGAGGCGGGCGAGGTTGCACGCCCGGTGCACCTGCGCGATCTGCGCGATGTCAAGGGGCAAGAGCGGGCCAAACGCGCGCTGGAAATCGCGGCGGCGGGGCGGCACCACATGCTGATGGTGGGTACGCCGGGGTCGGGCAAATCCATGCTAGCGGCCCGCTTGTCGGGTATTCTGCCGCCCTTGTCGGCGGGCGAGGCGCTGGAAACCTCGATGATCCACTCGCTGGCGGGGCTGCTGACCGAAGGCGGCATTTCCCGCGAACGGCCGTTTCGCGAACCGCATCACACCGCCTCGATGGCGGCCATCGTCGGCGGCGGGCGCGGCGCGAAACCGGGGGAAATCTCGCTGGCGCATAACGGCGTCTTGTTCATGGACGAGTTTCCCGAATACCCCCGTGCGGTGCTGGAAACCCTGCGCCAGCCGATCGAAACCGGCGAGGTCGTGGTCGCCCGCGCCAATGCCCATATCCGCTATCCCTGCCGGTTTTTGCTGGTCGCGGCCGCCAACCCCTGCAAATGCGGCTATATGACCGACCCTCCCCGCGCCTGCGCCCGCGTGCCGCTGTGCGGCGAAGACTACCTTGGCCGCATTTCAGGCCCGCTGATGGACCGCTTTGATCTGCGCGTCGATGTGCCGCCCGTCGCCTATACCGACCTCGATTTGCCGCCCTCGGGCGACACCTCGGCCACCATCGCCGCCCGCGTTGCCATGGCGCGGCAAGTGGCGGGCGCGCGGCTCGCAGATCACCCCACCGCCCGCGTAAATGCTGATCTCGAAGGCAAGCTTCTGGAGGAGTTCGCAGCCCCGGATGCGGCCGGAAAGGCGCTTTTGTCCCGCGCCGCCGAACGCTTCGGGCTGACCGCGCGCGGCTATCACCGCGTTCTGCGCGTCGCGCGCACCATCGCCGATCTGGACGGCAGCGCCCTCGTGCGCCAACCCCATATTGCCGAGGCGATCAGTTATCGGATGGCAATCGGGGCGGGCAAAGCCCACGGATAAAGTCCCCGATCTGTGTCAAGGCGATTTGCGCCTCGGGCACCCAAGGGGCGAGAAAGGCCAGCACATGCGGCGCGCCCGGTTGTAATTTGGTGGTCACATCGCCCCCCGCTTTGCGCAGGGTTTCGGCAAGCCGGAGGGTATCGTCCAGCAAAACTTCGGTGGTTCCGACCTGAAACAGGGCCTTGCAGGGGCTGTGCCAATGCGCGAACAGCGGGGAAATCCGCGGATCAGCAGGGGGAAGCGCGGCGCAAATCTGCCGCGCGGCCTCGGTCATCGGCTTCACCGGGATCAAAGGATCGCGCGCTGCATTCGTGACAATCGACGCGCCTGACAGGGTCATATCCGTCCAAGGCGACAGCAAAACCATGCCCAGCGGCGGCGTGCCCTGCGCACAAAGCTGCGCACAGATCGCAGCGGCCAACCCGCCCCCGGCGCTGTCTCCGCCCAGAATAACCCGCTCCATCGGCAGATCCAGCACGCCAACCGCCGCCATGCCCGCATCAAAGGCCGCGGGCGCGGGGTGTTCAGGCGCCAGCGGATAGCGCACCGCGATCACCTCGCACCCCGACGCCAGCGCAATGCGCCCCAACATCCCGCGATGGGTAAACGCGCTGCCCGACACATAGGCCCCGCCGTGGAACCAAAGCACGGTTGGCCTCTGCGTCCAAACAGCCGATTTGGGCCGAAACCGCACCAGATCGGGCCGCCCGGCCCGGCGCTGCGCGGTGACACCGAACGGCATCGGCAAAGCCAAAGACCCGATCACCAGCCCGATCCGCGCGGGCAAAGCATGCCGCGTGATCCTGAACAGCGGCTTGACGATCATGCGAAGCCCGCCTCGGATCAGGCGCAGCCGCAGGCTCATCTGCGTTTGGCCTCGATAACCTCCCAGATCCGCGCCGCGCCGTTGGTGCCGTCAAACCGCTCCAACTCCTGCAACCCGGTGGGCGAGGTGACGTTAATCTCGGTCAACCAATCGCCGATCACGTCAATCCCAACGAAAACCTGACCCTTTTCGCGCAAAACCGGGCCAATCGCCGCGCATATTTCCAGATCGCGCGCCGTCAGACCAATCTTTTCCGGCCGCCCGCCCGCATGCATGTTGGACCGGGTTTCACCCGCCTGCGGCACCCGGTTGATCGCGCCAATCGGCGCGCCGTCCACCAGAATCACCCGCTTGTCGCCCTTGGAAACATCCGGCACGAACTTTTGCACGATCAAGGGCTCGCGGTTGATCCCGGTAAACATCTCATGCAGGCTGGCGAGGTTGCGGTCGTTCGGATCCAGCCGGAACACCCCCGCCCCGCCATTTCCGTAAAGCGGCTTCAGAATTATATCGCCGTGCCGGGCCTTGAACGCGCGGATGGTGTGCAAATCGCGCGCAATCGCTGTCGGCGGTGTCAGATCAGGAAACCGCAAAACGAGCAGCTTTTCCGGAAAGTTGCGCACCCAGAACGGATCATTCACCACCAAAGTTTTGGGGTGGATCATCTCTAGAAGGTGGGTCGTGGTGATGTAGCCCATATCAAAAGGCGGATCCTGCCGCAGCCAGACCACATCGAAATCGGCCAAATCCACATCGGTTTCGGGACCAAAGCTGACGTGATTGCCCAATTCGCGGCGAAGCTCGATCGCACAGCCGCGTGCCATGACCCGGCCCTCGACAAAGGCCAGCTTATCGGGAGTATAGAAAAACAACGAATGCCCGCGCGCCTGCGCTTCGAGCGCGATGCGAAAGGTCGAATCACCGTTGATGTTGACGGCGCCAATCGGGTCCATCTGCAACGCAACTTTCAACGCCATCGGTCCCTCCGGGAAAAGCTTTTCCCCTTGATGGCGCAACCCCACCCGAGTTGCAATTGACGACAAAGCGGAAAATCAGGCCGCCAATGCGTTTTCCAAAACCTCGACCCGGCCCATGCCATCGACCAGAGCCACATCAAATCGCATCTCGCTCATCATGCCCAACGGCGCGCGCGCCACATATTCCGTCGCGGTGTCGAAAATACGGGCGATCTGCTTTGGCGATACCATATGCGCCGCTGCTGCATGGCTATGGCTTTGTTTAACTTCGATAAAGATAAATCCGGCCCCGTCCTTTGCGATCAGATCCACCTCACCAGCGGTGCCGCGCCACCGGCGGGCAAGGATGGACCGCCCCGCCAGCTCATAAACCCGCGCAACGGATTCTTCGGCCGCCATGCCGGAATGATAGGCCACCGCCCCTTTGATTTGCCTGACGGTTTTCACGGTTTCCCCCGCTTCAGCGCCAACTGATAAACATCACGTCGCGGCAAACCATAAGCCTCGGCAACCGCCGCCGCCGCATCCTTGACCGTCATATGCGTCATCGCCTGTTCCAACGCCTGTTCCACCGTTTCCGCGCTGGCCCGCGCCTCGGCACGTCTGTCGATCACCAACACGATTTCCCCTTTCACGCTGCGCCCTGCAAAAGCGCGGCGCAACTCGCCCAAAGTGCCGCGCGTCACCTCTTCAAATCGTTTCGTCAGCTCCCGGCACACCGCAGCATATCTGTGTTCTCCATGAGTCTGCACCAAATCATCGAAGATTTGGTTAATCCTGTTCGGGCTTTCATACAGCACCAGCGTTGCCTGCAGCGGCGCCAATTCTTGCAGAAAGCTGATCCGCGCGCCCTTTGCGGCAGGCGGAAAGCCTGCGAACAGGAACCTGTCCGTCGGCAGACCTGCGACGGTCAGAGCATAAAGCACCGCGCTTGCGCCCGGGGCGGCAAAGACCGGCAGGCCTTCGTCGCGTGCGGCGCGGGTCAGCTCGAACCCCGGATCGGAAATCAGCGGCGTGCCCGCCTCGGACGCATAGGCCACTGTCTTTCCCGCCCGTAAATCCGCCAGAAGCCTTGGCAGGGCGCGCTCACCATTGTGATCGTGATAGGGCACGACATGGCGCCCATTCAGCGCAACGCCATGAATTTCCATCAAATGTCGCAGGGTCCGCGTATCTTCGGCCGCCAGCACGTCCGCCGCACCCAGAATGTCCAGCGCGCGCAGCGTGATGTCGCGCGCAGCGCCGATTGGGGTTGAAACCATGTAAAGCCCGGGCGCGAGCGCGCGTGCGGGGGAAAC
The DNA here is from genome assembly GCA_031385445.1 of Paracoccaceae bacterium. GTDB lineage: Bacteria > Pseudomonadota > Alphaproteobacteria > Rhodobacterales > Rhodobacteraceae > CAIYZT01. Next base: position 49,478 of record JANNBM010000043.1, read on the forward strand.
CGATGTGTCATTCATTGCCGATCAGAGCCCCTTGCAAAGTTTACATCTTCCGCAGATCCGCTTAGGCTTGCACGAAAGCGCGCCGCGCCCCTCTTTGCGCCCCACTCTGGTAAGGAAGTTCCATGTTGTCCGTTTTGTTCCGGGCCCGCAAGTCGTTGACTTCAGCGGCCCTCGTCTTGTCCGGCCTTGTCTTGGCAGCCTGCGTCAGCACCGGCGCCGGGCCTTCGTCCAATGGGCCGGCGATTGGCGACATTGTGACGGTCGCGCTTTTGGTTCCGGGCGGCTCAGGTCAGGTCAGTGACGAGGTGTTGGCGAAGGGTCTGGAAAACGCGGCACGGCTTGCGATGGCTGACCTTGGCGGCGACAAGATCATCTTGAAAGTGTACAACACCGCAGGCCAGCCGGCGCAGGCGGCGGCGGTTGCCTCGCAAGCGGTCGCGGACGGCGCGCAGATCATCCTTGGGCCGGTCTTCGCCCAAGAGGCGAACGCAGCCGGGGTCGCTGTTGCAGGATCGGGCGTCAATGTCCTGTCATTTTCGAACAACCCTGATATCGCGGGCAACAATGTTTTCATCCTCGGGCCAACCTTCCTGAACACGGCCCGCCGACTTGCGGCGTTTTCGGTGTCGCAGGGCAAATCGAAGATCATGATCGTGCATGATCAAAATCCGGCGGGCGATCTTGGCAAGGCCGCCATCGAGCGCGGGGTTGCTGAGGCGGGCGGATCCGTTGTGGCCGTTGGCAGTTATGAGTTCTCGCAAAACGGCGTGGTGGACGCTGTGACGGGAATTGTGGCGAGTGCAAAGTCTGCCGGGGCCGATGCCGTCTTTTTCACTGCCGATACGGCGGGCGCTTTGCCGATTGTCACGCAGCTGCTGTCCGAAGCCGGGCTTGATCCGGCGTTCACCCGTTATGTCGGGTTGACGCGCTGGGATATCCCTCAGGCAACGCTTTCTCTTCCGGGCTTGCAAGGCGGCTGGTTCGCTTTGCCGGATCCGGCGCCCTATCTGCAGTTTCAATCGCGCTACCTCGCCGCTTATGGCGAAGGCCCCCATCCGATCGCGGGGCTGGCTTATGACGGCATCGCGGCCATCGGGGCCTTGATGAAGCGCGGCGACAGTGGCGGGCTTTCGGGCGCGGCGTTAAGCCAGGGCGCGGGGTATGTCGGCGTCAACGGTATTTTCCGTTTCCTGCCTGACGGCACGAATGAGCGCGGCCTTGCCGTCGCACAGGTTCAAAACGCGCAGATGATTATCGTCAGTCCGGCGCCCCGCGCCTTTGGCGGCGCTGGATTCTAGCGCCTGCGGGGCAGCATGGCCGATAGCATTCCTCTGGCGGCGCCGCGCAAGGTTCTTGTGGCCAGGTCCTCTTTGTTCGATCCGGCAATCCTTTTGCAGGACTTGGCGCAGGATGCCGGACAGGGCAGTGCCAGCAAGGCGCTGCGCAGTCTTGCCGGCGAAAAACTGGGTGCGGCAAAGCAAGCGGCGAACCGTATTTTAGAGCAGGCCTTTCTTGCCTCTCCGCTGGATGCAGAGGGGCTGATCCACAGTCAGTCGGACCTGACCGATCTTTTGGTCACGGCCGCATGGGCGATTGCAACGCAGCTGCTTGAACCCGGCGCGTTCAAGGACTTGCCCGAACCCTTGGCGCTTTTGTCGGTCGGCGGCTATGGCCGGGCAGAAATGGCGCCGCAGTCTGACATCGACTTGCTGTTTCTGACCGCGAAAAACATCAGCGCGCCTGCCGAAAAGCTGGTGGAATCCATGCTGTATCTTCTGTGGGATCTGAAGCTGAAGGTCGGGCATTCCACCCGCACGATCAAGGATTGCCTGACGCTTGGCCGATCCGACATCACCATCCGCACCGCGCTTCTGGAACACCGCTTTGTCGCCGGAAATGCCCCGCTTGCCGCCTCGCTGGCAGAGCGGCTTTGGTCGGATCTGTTCAAAAGCACCGGACGCGATTTTATCGAGGCGAAGCTGGCCGAACGCGCGGCGCGGCACAAACGTCAGGGCAGTCAGCGTTACGTTCTGGAACCCAATGTGAAAGAGGGCAAGGGCGGGCTGCGCGATCTGCAAACCCTGTACTGGATCGGCAAATATCTGCACCGCGTGTCGGACCCCTCGGGCCTGGTTGGCGCGGGTCTGCTGTCGGCGGATGAATTTGGCACCTTTGCCCGCGCCGAGAATTTTCTGTGGGCCGTGCGCTGCCATCTGCATTACATCGCGCGCCGCCCGGTGGATCAGCTGACCTTTGACATGCAGGTCGAAGTGGCTGCGCGCATGGGATATGCCGATGGGCAGGGCCGCCGCGCGGTTGAATATTTCATGCAAGACTACTTTCGCCACGCCACCCGTGTTGGCGAGTTGACGCGCATCTTCTTGACCGAGCTGGAAGCGCGCCATGTCAAACCCGAGGCGCGGCTGGCCGGGTATTTTCAACGAAACAAGGTCAAGGCGCCGTTCAAGCTGGTTCAGGGCCGGATTGACGCCATCAGCCCGGCGCAGTTCGTGTCAGACAAGCTGAACCTGCTGCGCGTCTTCGACGAGGCGTTGCGGTCGGGCTATCTTCTGCATCCGAACATCATGCGCCTGATCGCCGCCAACCTGCACCTGATCGACGACGAGATGCGCGACGACCCTGAGGCGCAGCGCACCTTTCTTGACCTGATGCTGAGCCACGGGAACCCCGTGCGCGCCCTGCGCCGGATGAACGAATTGGGGGTTCTGTCCGCGTTCATCCCGGAATTTGAACCCATCGTCGCCATGATGCAATTCAACGTTTACCATTCCTATACGGTGGACGAGCATATCATTCAGACCATCTCGGTTCTGGCGCAGCTTGAACGTGGCGAGTTGGTGGAAGATTTGCCGTTGTCCTCGTCGATCCTGGCGAAGGGGATCAATCGGCGCGTGATGTATGTCGCGCTTTTGCTGCATGACATTGGCAAGGGCCGCCCTGAAGATCACTCGATCCTTGGCGCGCAGATCGCCCGCAAGGTCGCCCCTCGTCTGGGGCTGAACGCGCAGGAATGCGATACCGTCGAATGGCTGGTGCGCTATCATCTTTTGATGTCCGACATGGCGCAAAAGCGTGATATCGGCGATCCGCGCACCGCGCGCGATTTCGCCCGGCTTGTCACCTCTCGCGAGCGGCTGGACCTGTTGACCGTGCTGACCGTTTGCGACATCCGCGGGGTGGGGCCGACCACATGGAACAACTGGAAAGCCATGCTTTTGCGCCAGTTGCACGCGCTGACCACCGAAGCGCTGGAAGGCGGGCTTGAATCTGTCACCCGCGAAAAGCGGCAGGACGAGGCGAAACTGGCCCTCGCCGCGCGGTTGACTGATTGGCCGCCAAACGCCGTGCACCACGAACTGTCGCGCCATTATGCCCCCTATTGGCAGGGTCTGACCACCGATACGCAGGAAATCTTTGCCCGACTGCTGCGCGATCTGCCCGATGACGTGATCCGCATCGATCTGCATCCTGAACCCGCCCGCGATGCCACCCGCGCCTGCTTTGCCATCGCCGACCACCCCGGCATTTTCTCGCGCCTTGCAGGGGCGCTTGCGCTGGTTGGCGCGAATGTGGTCGATGCCAAAACCTACACCTCCAAAGACGGCTATGCGACCCCGGTGTTCTGGGTGCAGGACGCCGAGGGCAAACCCTATGAGGTGGCCCGCCTGCCGCGCCTGACGCAGATGATCGACAAGACGCTGAAAGGCGAAGTTGTGGCGCGCGAGGCGCTTGCGGGCCGCGACAAGCAGAAAAAGCGCGAGCGCGAGTTCCGCTTTCCGACCCACATCACCATCGATAACGAGGGCTCGGAAATCTATACGATTGTCGAGGTGGACACCCGTGACCGCCCCGGACTTCTGTTCGATCTGACCCGCGCCCTTGCCAACAACAACATCCAAATTTCTTCGGCGGTGATTGCAACTTATGGAGCGCAGGTCGTCGATACCTTTTATGTCAAAGACATGTTTGGCTTGAAACTGCACGCAAAGCCACGGCAGGAAGCGCTGGAAAAAAAGCTGCGGCAAGCCATTGTCGAAGGCGCCGAAAGGGCGAGCGCATGAAACCCATCTCGCTGATGCGCTCCATCGTCACGGTTGGCGGCTGGACGCTTTTGTCGCGCGGCGCCGGGTTCGTGCGCGATGTGATGATGGCGGCTTATCTGGGGGCGGGGCCGGTGGCCGATGCCTTTAACGTGGCATTTTCGCTGCCAAACATGTTCCGCCGTTTCTTTGCCGAGGGTGCGTTCAATATGGCCTTTGTGCCGATGTTCGCCAAAAAGCTCGAAGGCGGCGAGGATGCGCAGGGCTTTGCCCGCGATGCGTTCAACGGCCTTCTGGCGATCCTGATCGTGTTTTCCGTGATCGGCACGCTCGCCATGCCTTGGCTGGTCTGGGCCATGGCGTCGGGCTTTGCCGGGGATGCGCGGTTTGCCATGGCGGTCACCTTCGGGCAGATCACGTTCAGCTATATCCTGTTCATCTCGCTGGTGGCGCTGTTGTCGGGTGTGCTGAACGCGCATGGAAAATTCACCGAAGCCGGGTTTGTGCCGGTGCTTTTGAACCTGATCTTCATCGCGGCCATGCTTCTGGCCGTGCGGCAAGGCTGGGACATGGGGTTGACGCTTGCCTGGACCACGCCCGTCACGGGTGTTGCGCAGCTGGCGTTTACCTGGATCGCCGCGCACCGCCTCGGCTTTCGTTTCACCCCGCGCTGGCCGCGCATAACGCCGGACCTGAAACGTCTTGCACTGATCGCCGGGCCTGCCGTTCTGGCGGGCGGCGTGGTGCAGATCAATCTGCTGGTTGGCCGTCAGGTCGCTTCGTATACCGAAGGCGCGGTGTCATGGCTGGTCTATGCGGACCGGCTGTATCAATTGCCGCTGGGCGTTGTCGGCATTGCCATTGGCACGGTGCTTTTGCCCGATCTGTCGCGCAGGCTTCGGGCGGGCGACGCGCAAGGCGGACGTGACAGTTTCAACCGGGGAACCGAGTTTGCACTTGCCTTGACGGTGCCCTGCGCGGTGGCGCTGATGGTGATCGCGCTGCCGCTGGTGCATGTGCTGTATGAACGCGGCGCCTTTGGCAGCGATGACAGCGCCGCCACGGCGATTGCGCTGGCGATTTACGGCGCGGGTCTGCCCGCCTTCGTGCTGCACAAGGTTTTGCAGCCGCTGTACTACGCCCGCGAGGACACGCGCAGCCCGTTCCGATATGCGCTTTGGTCGATGGTTCTGAACGCGGCCTTTGCGGTTGGGTTGATGCCGGTGATGGGCTTTGCCGCCGCCGCGCTGGCGACCACCGTTGCGGGATGGGTCATGGTTTGGCAGCTGTGGCGCGGCAGCCGCGCCATGGGCGACGAGGCACATCTGGATGCGCGCCTGCGCCGGCGGTTGCCGCGCATCGTACTGTCGGCGCTGATCATGGGGGGGGCGCTGTTCCTTGGGCAGCTGGCACTGGCCCCGGCGCTTGCCACGCAGTACTGGCGCCTCTTTGCGCTGGCCGCGTTGATCGCGGTCGGGATCATCAGCTATTTTGCCGCCGGAACCCTGATGGGCGCGTTCAGCCTGTCCGAATTTCGCGCGCTTCGCCGCCGTAAATAGCGGCCTTTGCCCCTCACATCCTAGCGCCCCCGCACGGCCGCAACCAGCTTGGCCCACCCTGCGGGATTGACCGCAAACGATACCACAAACCCCGCCGCAAACCCGGCAATATCCGCGACCCAGTCCGTGCCACCGCCATAGGCCAGCCCGAAAACCAATTGGACGGCCAAAAGCCCGCCAATCATCGAAAACGCCCGCGCCGGATTCCGGCCCGTGGTTTTCGCCCGAACCCAAAGCACGAACGTGAACGCCCCGATCAACCCGTAAACCGGCGCATAGCCGCCAAAGACGGCCAGCTTCACAAACGGCACCAGCGCCGAACCAATCGCCCCCGCCACCGAAGCCGCAACGAAAACCGCCAGAACCGCCCACCAGCGGAACACCTCGCCGACGAATTTGCCCAAGGCCAACAAGATCACAACGACGAACAGCACATGGGTGAAACTGCCGTGAATGAAGGGATAGCTGACCAGCCGCAACATCTCGCGCGGGGGCAAATACCCCTCTGCCCAGCTCGCCCGCAGTGCATCGGGGAAAAACGCCATCTGCTGCCACAGCTTTTGCCGCAGCCCGACCGCGCCCACCCCGCCGAACCGCTCCATCGCGCTGAGGTACAGCTCCAGCCCCGCCATCGGCACCGCGAGCGCCCAGATCACCAAAGGCACCGGGTTCAAGGGCGCAATTGCCGCGCTGCGGTGTTCATCTTCGTCCATCGCACCCTCACTGGTTGACGCATCTTTGCCCCCGCGATAAGCGACAAAGCCGCAAATATCCAGATGGAGCCTATCATGTCCGAGCCGGTCCAAACGCCTCAGACCACCCCGAACCCAGCCTTCAAGCCGCGGATTTTTTCGGGGATACAGCCCTCGGGCGGCATCACCCTTGGCAATTACCTGGGCGCGCTCAAGCGTTTTGTAGAAAAGCAGGACGAGGGGATCGAGACGATTTACTGCATGGTCGACATGCATGCCATCACCGCCTGGCAGGATCCGGCAAAGCTGCGCCACGCGACCCGCGAGGGCGCCGCTGCCTTTATCGCCGCTGGGATCGACCCGGCGCGCTCTATCCTGTTCAACCAATCGCAGGTGTCTGCCCATGCCGAATTGGCGTGGATTTTCAACTGTGTGGCGCGGATGGGCTGGATGAGCCGGATGACCCAGTTCAAGGACAAAGCGGGCAAGAACAGCGAAAACGTCTCGCTTGGCCTTTTCGCCTATCCCGCGCTGATGGCCGCCGACATTCTGGCCTATCATGCGACGATGGTGCCGGTCGGCGAGGATCAGAAACAGCATCTGGAGCTGACCCGCGACATCGCGTCCAAGTTCAACAATGACTATGGCGTCAGCTTTTTCCCGGTGGTTGACCCGTTGATCGAGGGCGCGGCGACCCGCGTGATGAGCCTGCGCGATGGCACCAAAAAGATGTCGAAATCTGACCCGTCGGACCACTCACGCATCAATCTGACCGACGATGCCGATATGATCGCCGCCAAGATCCGCAAGTCCAAGACCGATTCCGAGCCTTTGCCGGAAACGCTGGACGGTCTGAAAGACCGCCCAGAGGCGCGCAATCTGGTGAACATCTATGCCGCCTTGTCGAACCAATCTCCGGACGCGGTTATCGCGGAATTCGCAGGCGCACAGTTCGGAAAATTCAAACCCGCGCTCGCGGATCTGGCGGTGGCCAAGCTGGGGCCGATCACGTCCGAGATGATCCGCCTGATGCAAGACCCCGCCGAGATTGACCGCATCCTTGGCGCAGGCGCAGACCGCGCCGACGCGATTGCGCGGCCGATTGTGGATCAGGTCTATGACATCATTGGCATGATCCGCTCGCGGCGAGGATAGAAACTTTGGGCTGGGCGGGTTAGACTTCGCCCATGCGCCGCCTTGTCCGTCTGCTGGTTTTTGCCATGTTTGCCCTGTCGATGGGCGGAACGGTCCTGTCTTTGGCCCGGATTGCGGCGAACCCCGCGCTTGCCCCGATCCGCGAAGCGGCGCGTGACGAGATTTCGGCCCTGGTCGAGGCTCAGGTCGCGCGGGCCGCCACGCCGGGCTACCTTTCCGACCTGCTGGAGGCGCGGCTGGCCGAAGAGCCGCGCAACTGGATCGCCATTGACGCGCTGACCGGGTTGGCGATTGAGCGCGCCGTCGATTTGCCCGCCGATCTGGCGGCCCGGCTGGAAAGCCAGCGCGCCGCGGATTTTGGCCTGCTCGCGCGCGCGACGTCCTGCGCGATCTGCGCCTATAACGCCGCCGCCTGCTCTTTGTCCGAGGTGTTTGCCTGTCAGGCCCCGGTCGCCCTGACCCCGGTTGGCGATCTGATCGGCGTCGTGCGGGCAGGCACCGCTTTTGCCAGCGGGCAGGATATTGATCAGATCGATCTGGCGCTGTCAGTGGTTGGGCTGGGGGCCACCGGGGCGGTTTTGCTGTCGGGCGGCACGTCGGTGCCGGTCAAGGCGGGGGCGGCGCTGGCCAAGACGGCGCGCAGCATGGGGCGGTTGTCGCCCGCGCTGGTGGACATGGCGCGCGGGGCGGTGCGGGGCGGGGTGGACTGGGCCGCATTGCCCGCCGTGCGCAGTCTGGACGATTTGGCGGCGACCCTGCGCCCGGCGGCACTGGCCCCGTTGACCCAAGCCTTGAGCGATATGGAGCGTCTGCGCGTGGCGGTCGGCAGCACCGGGGCGCTGCATCTTTTGCCTATGGCCGGTTCAGCCGCTGACACGCGAAAGCTGGCGCTGGCGGGTGAGGCGCTGGGGCCACGGACGATTGCAAGCGCTGAGGTTCTGGGCAAGGCCCGGCTTTTTCGCGCAACCCTGCGGATCAGCGGTATCGGCTGGTCGCTTTTGTCGTCGCTTGGCGGGGTGATGTTGTCGGTTGCGCTGATGGCGGGATCGGTGGGCCAAAGCGTCGCGCTGCGGTTCGCCCGCCGACTGTAACCGGGCAATGCTGGGCCTTGTCTGGACCGAAAATGGCAGCGCGTCACAAAAGCTTTGTACGAATCTGGCAGTCTGAGGCAGTAGCGCGCGTGCTACACCTGTCCCCTCTGTCGGCCCGCGATATTTGGGCCTTACCCCCGGCTCCGATCTGGACCGGGGGTATTTTTTGGCGTGGATGACCGAGCGAGGTCGACAAGCACCGCTTTTTAGCGAGATTTTAGCCGCCCGGCGCTTGGAAATGTCGCTTGCAGACAGGTCATATTGGAAAATTCGCCCGATAGTGCGGCAACAGCAGAAAGATAACGTCATGGCGTCAGGCACCAATATCCGCACCTTTTTCGAAGGTCGCTGGCACGAGGGCAATATCCCCGTCATGCGCGCGGCGGATCATGGGGCCTGGCTCGGCTCCACCGTGTTTGACGGCGCGCGCTCTTTTGACGGGATGGCGCCCGATCTGGCGCTGCATTGCGCGCGGGTGAACCGGTCGGCCGAGGCGATGCTGCTGAAGCCGACGATGGCCGCGCAAGAGATTGAGGGCCTCGCGCGCGAAGGGCTGAAATTCTACCGTGCGGATCAGGCGACCTATATCCGCCCGATGTATTGGGGGCAGGAGGATGATGGATACGGCCTTGGCCCGCATAAGGATTTCACGGGCTTTGCGCTGTGCCTCGAACAGATCCCGATGTCCGCCCCGGACAATTCGGTCACGCTGACCACCACCAGCTTTCGCCGCCCGGTGCTGGCCGACAATGTGACAAACGCCAAGGCAGGCTGTCTTTATCCCAACAATTACCGCATGATCGCCGAGGCGCGGCGCAAAGGGTTTCAGAATGCACTCGCCGCCGACGCCAATGGCAATGTGGCCGAAAGCGCCACGGCAAATGTGTTCATCGTGCGCGATGGGGTGGTGTTTACCCCAATCGCGAATGGCACCTTTCTGGCCGGGATCACCCGGTCGCGGCACATTGCCAACCTGCGGGCGGACGGGGTTGAGGTGATCGAAAAGGTCATCACCTTTGACGAGGTTCACACCGCCGACGAGGTCTTTTTATCCGGCAACTTCAACAAGGTGTCCCGCGTCAGCCAGTTCGACGACACCCATTTCAAAACCGCCGCCATGGCCACCCGCGCCCGCGCTCTGTATTGGGATTGGGCGGCGTCCAACCGATAGACCCTGCGCGCCCGTCTTGCCTTGTGCTGCCAGTTGGCCGATAAGGCCACGAAGGGGAGCGATGATGCGCAAGTTTCTGGTGGTGCTGGACGATACCCGCGAATGCCTGAACGCGATGCGGTTTGCCGCGATGCGCGCTGCACATACCGAGGGCGGTGTGCAGATTTTGTCGATCATTCCGCCCGAAGAATACCAACATTGGATGGGCGTGAAGGATCTGATGCGGGCCGAAGCGCGCGAGCGGATCGAAGCGCATTTCGAGGTCTTCGCAAAGTGGATGCGGGACAAGCTTGGGGTGAACCCCGAATTGATCATCCGCGAAGGGGATCCGGCATCGGAAATCATCGCGCAGGTGCGCGAAGACCCGCAGGTGGGCGTGCTGGTGCTGGGCGCGGGGACCGATAAATCGGGGCCTGGGCCTTTGGTGACACAGCTTTCGAAAAGCGCTGGAAACCTGCCCGTGCCCCTGACCATCGTGCCCGGCGACATGAGCAAAGAGCGGCTGGAAAGCATCACCTGAAGGGCAGGGGCAAACTGGCCGCTGCCGAACCCCGCGAAGGCATATTCAAGTGACCATTGACCCAATCATAAACGATCTGTCGCGTCCTGATCTGGTGGCGGGGCAAAGCAGTCTGGCCTACCTTGACCGCCAGTCCGTCATGGCGCCCTTTCCGATCAGCCCGCTGGACGCCTGGACAAAGATCATGTCGCGCCCGCTGCCCGGCCTTGGCGCAGCCTTTGCGCTGCGCGACTGGGTTTCGGCGCTGTTCGGGGTCAAGCGGATCGGCGGTTTTTCCGGCGCACCTGTGCATGATCCAAAACCGGGCGACATGATCGATTTTTTCCTGATCGAGCGTCTGGAAGATCACATTCTGACGCTTAGCGCGCGGGACCGGCACCTGGATGTGATGATCTGCGTGATGCATGACGGATGCGAGATCAGTGTCACGGCTTCGGTGATCACGCATAATCTGTTCGGGCGGATTTACATGATCCCGGTTGCCCCGGCGCACCGTCTGATCACGCGGGCCTTGCTGCGCAGGCTTTTGTAACGCCGGATCAGGCGCTTAGCACGCGCGCTTCCCAGCTTGTCAGGCTGCGGCACAGGCTGTTTTGCCATTTCGGCGCCGGATCTGCGCCAATATCTGGGAACAAGCTGCGCAGTTCGGCCCGAACGGCGGCAGAGGCCGCGCCAAACACCTCAGGTCCGATCTGAAAGCTTTCGGTTTCAATCCCGTCCGCGATCAAAATCTGATGATCGTCCAATGCCAGATGCAGATAAAGAACCCCCTGCGCCAATTCGGACATGGGCACAGGCCGCGCTGCGCGCAGGTCTTTCGCCGCAACCAGAACCGCCTCTTCGGAAAAGTGCATCTCGCAGGCCGCGCCGCGCAGGACAATTCGGTGTTGCGGCGAAAGGGTAAGCGGGCGTGATGGTTTGCCGGGGCCAAACGCATTTGCACCAATCCGCACCGGACGCAAAGCCGCAAAGCGAGCCATACGTGCGGCGCTGACATGGGTGCGCGCCACAAACCGAACCGGCTTCGGCCCATCCGCCTGCGTCATTACCAGATCGCCTGCGACCAGATCTTCGATCAGGCGCGGGCCTTGCGGCGTGGCGATCAGAATGCCGGGGGTGAAACACGCGGGGGTGACATAAGAGGTAAAGGGCGTCACGCCCGCGCCGGTTTGCGGCGGGCCTTCGGTCGCTTTGGTGACGGTCAGCGGGGTGCCGATCGGCGGCCATGCAGATTCGGGCCCGATAAACGCCAAGCCTTCGACGGTGCCATACGAGGGTGCCGAATTGTTGACGTTATAGCCGATCACCGTATAGGCGATGCCCGTCGTGGGGTTGGTCAAGGTCAGGGTATATTCGGCTTCAACTACGGTGCCGTTGACATAGGTTACGCCGCCAATGGTCTGTGCGCCTGACAGTCTTTGGCCGGTGTCATTGTCGGCAAAGTTGGGATCGTCGTCCGAGATGAACGTTTCCAGCCAGGACGGCGTATTGAGGGTGATGGTCTTTCCGACCAGGTGCGTGCCGCTGCCTTGGGTCACCCCATCCAGAATCGCACCACCACTGATGGTGATGTTCGATTCTTCGAGCATCCAGACAGAATTTACGGGCACGGAACCTCAGATTTTCAAAACGTTCGAAAAGATTAGACGGGGAATTGGAATTCTTTGTGGCCGTTTCAAGGCAACTTGCATGGCTGGACCGCTGACATGGTTAACAGGCGCGAACCTTGCCGCGTCGGACGCGATTGAATCAACTTGCTTTTCGAGGTGAGGTGGCACGAAGCTTTTGCAGGACCGCATCGGGCCGAAGTTTGGAATCGTTCCAAACTTGACTTTGCCCGCACTCGGGCGCATATCCGACTGGAATAGTCGGAGATAGCAGATGTTCATCCAGACCGAATCCACGCCAAACCCCGCAACCTTGAAATTCCTGCCCGGTCAGGCCGTGCTGGACATGGGGGCCGCCGATTTCCCAAGCGTGACCGCGGCGGAAAAATCGCCGCTCGCCAAGCGGATCTTTACCGTCGCGGGCGTGACGGGGGTGTTTTTCGGCACCGATTTCGTGACCGTGACCAAGAACGAAGACACCGAATGGCAGCATATCAAGCCCGCCATTCTGGGCGCGATCATGGAACATTACCAGTCGGGCCAGCCGGTCATGGAAGGCGAGGGTCAGGCGGCCCATGCCGCGCATGACGGGCCAGACGGCGATATTGTGAAGCAGATCAAAGAGTTGTTGGACACCCGCGTGCGCCCTGCCGTGGCGCAGGACGGCGGCGACATCACGTTCCACGGCTTTGATCGGGGCGTGGTCTATCTGCATATGAAGGGGGCCTGCGCCGGGTGTCCCTCGTCCACGCTGACGCTGAAGATGGGGATCGAGAACCTTTTGCGGCACTATATCCCTGAGGTGCTTGAGGTGCGTCCTGTCGCGGCCTGATCTGGTTCTGGCAATCGACACATCGGCGGCGCATTGCGCCGCCGCTTTGCTGTTTGGCCACCGCGAGCCGGGAGTGACAGAGACAGCAAAGATCACGGTGCGCTGCGAGGTCATGGCCAAAGGGCAGGCCGAACGCTTGCCTGTGATGGTGCAAGAGCTGCTGGATTCCGAGGCGGCGGGTTGGGCGGATCTCACGCAGCTGGCGGTTGGGGTTGGTCCGGGGAATTTTACCGGCATCCGGATTGCGGTGGCCTACGCGCGCGGTCTGGCCATGGGGCTGGGGGTGCCGGCCACAGGCGTGACCACGTTTCAGGCGATTGCGATGAATTCCGGCGCCATGCCGTTTCCTTTCTGGACCGTTCTGGACGCGCCGCGTGGCGCGGTTTATGCCCAAAGGTTTCCGGGCGGTGCGGCCTGTATTCTGGACCCGCTCGACCGCGCCTTGCAGGACGCCCCGTTGCAGCGCTTTGGCGATTTAAGCCCCGAGCGGGTGATCCAAGCGATTGCCGAACATGCCTTCCGCAGCCCGGCCGATCCCGGCAGCCGCCCCGCCCCGTTCTATTTGCGCGCCGCCGATGCCGCGCCAGCCAGTGACCCGCCGCCGGTGATCCTGCCATGACACCCGCCAACATGGCGCGCATTCACGCGGCGGCCTTCACCATGCCGCGCCCCTGGGGTGAGGCCGAGATGGCGCTAAGGCTTGCTGATCCATTGAGCATCATCCTCACCGAATCGACCGGGTTTGTGATCGGCCGGGTGGTCGCCGGCGAGGCGGAGATTCTGACGCTGGCGGTTGACCCTGCGGCGCGGCGCCGGGGCACGGGCAAGGCGCTGGTGCTGGCGTTTTTGCACGACGCCGGCCGCAAAGGGGCGCAAACGGTGTTTCTGGAAGTGGCGGAAACCAACGCCGCAGCGCAGGCTTTATACGACATTTGCGGATTCAAGGTGCGCGGCAGCCGGAAAGATTACTACCGCGATGCGGCGGGGCGGGGGGTTGCGGCGCTTGTCATGGTCCTTGATTTTTGAGGACCGGCCAAAGGCCAATTCCTGACTTTCCGATCAAATATTGATCTTATGATCAAACTGGCCGCTTTGGTGACAGATTCCTGTTGACCCTACCCCAAACCTGCGACCTAAATCCGTCACGACCCCAAGGCGTGCGGCCTCACGTCGCGCCGCAAGGGGTGCAATGGATCATAACCGGGAGAAAGACATGACCCTGATGAAACACCTGCTGGGTGCCTCTGCCCTTTTGGCAGTCACCGCTGGCGCGGCTTTGGCCGAACCTGCGATCATTTTCGACCTTGGCGGCAAGTTCGACAAGTCGTTCAACGAGGCGGCCTTTAACGGCGCGCAGCGTTGGGCCACCGAAACCGGCGGCACCTTCAAAGAGCTGGAAATGCAGTCCGAAGCGCAGCGCGAGCAGGCTCTGCGGCAGCTGGCTGAAGCTGGCGCAAACCCGATCGTCATGACCGGCTTCGCCTTTGGCGACGCGCTTGGCATCGTGGCGGCGGATTTCCCGGATACCAAGTTTGGCATCATCGACATGGTTGTTGATCAGCCGAACGTCAAATCGGTGGTCTTCAACGAGCATGAAGGCTCCTACCTTGTCGGCATGATGGCTGGTCTGGCCTCGAAATCCGGCACGGTCGGCTTTATCGGCGGCATGGACATTCCGCTGATCCGCAAGTTCGGTTGCGGTTATGCCCAAGGCGTTCTGGCGGCCAATCCGGCGGCCAAGGTTGTGCTGAACATGACCGGGACCACGCCATCGGCATGGAATGACCCGGTGAAGGGTGCCGAGCTGACCAAGGCACAGATCGCCCAAGGCGCCGACGTGATCTATGCGGCGGCTGGCGGCACCGGCATCGGTGTGCTGCAAACCGCGGCGGACGAGGGGATCTTGTCCATCGGCGTCGACAGCAACCAGAACTACATGCATCCCGGACAGGTTCTGACCTCGATGATGAAGCGCGTGGACAATGCGGTTTACGAGGCCTTCAAAGAGGGTGAAAACCTGACCCCCGGCATCAATGTCATGGGTCTGGCGAATGATGGCGTCGGCTATGCGATGGACGAGAACAATGCGTCCCTGGTGACGCCGGAAATGCAGGCTGCGGTTGACGCGGCGGCGGCGGCGATCAAGTCGGGCGAACTGGTGGTTCACGACTATATGTCGGACGACACCTGCCCGGCGGCAACGTTCTAAGATCACAGACATCAAAGGGCCGCCCAGATCGGGCGGCCCTTTTTTCATGCAGGGCCGCCGCGCGGCAAGGGGGCCAAACGTGCCAGACACCGTTCCCGCGATCGAGCTGAAGGGCATCTCGAAATCATTTGGGCCGGTGCAGGCCAACCGGGATATCAACATTTCGGTGCCCAAGGGCACGATCCACGGCATCATCGGCGAAAACGGCGCGGGCAAGTCGACGCTGATGTCGATCCTCTATGGGTTTTACAAGGCTGACGCGGGCGAGATTTTCATCAACGGCACGCCCACCGCCATTCCTGACAGCCAAAGCGCCATTCGCGCAGGCATCGGCATGGTGTTTCAGCATTTCAAGCTGGTGCAGAATTTCACCGTGCTGGAAAACGTGGTTTTGGGGGCCGAGGACGGGCCGCTTTTGAACACCTCCCTCGCAAAAGCGCGCAAGGTGCTGATGGAGTTGAGCCGCGAATACGAGTTGGACGTTCATCCCGACGCTTTGATCGAAGACCTGTCGGTCGGCCATCAGCAGCGGGTCGAAATTCTGAAGGCGCTGTACCGGCAGGCCGATATTCTGATCCTTGACGAGCCGACCGGGGTTTTGACCCCGGATGAGGCCGACCATCTGTTCCGCATCCTTAAAGGTCTGAAGGATCAAGGAAAAACCATCATCCTGATCACCCACAAGCTGCGCGAGATCATGGAAACCACCGACAATGTCAGCGTGATGCGGCGCGGCACGATGGTGGGCAACGTGAAGACGGCCGAAACCAGCCCGGAGCAGCTTGCCGAGTTGATGGTGGGGCGCAAGGTGCTGCTGGAAGTGCAAAAAGGCCCGGCCAATCCCGGCGACGTGGTGCTGCGGGTTGAAAACCTGTCGGTGCGCGATGCGGCAGGGGTGGCGCGGCTGAAGGGCGTCAGTTTCGAGATCCGCAAGGGCGAGATTTTGGGCATCGCGGGGGTGGCGGGCAACGGGCAGTCGGAACTGCTGGCGGCTTTGGGCGGCATTCAGAAGGCGACAGGCAAGGTGACATTCAACGGCGCCGATCTGCCGCTGTCGGGGCGCGGGGCCGATGGGCGCACGCGGCGCGACGCGGGGATTGCACATATCCCCGAGGACCGGCAGGTTCTGGGCCTGATCATGGATTTTACGGCTTGGGAAAACATGGCCTTCGGCTATCACTATCTGCCGAAGTATCAGAAAAACCTGCTGGAAATGGACAACGCCGCGATCCGCCGCGATACCGAGGCGAAGATGGCCATGTATGACGTGCGCCCGCCGATCCCAGGGTTGGCCGCCAAGAATTTCAGCGGCGGCAATCAACAAAAGATCGTGGTGGCGCGGGAAATGGAGACGGATCCCGAGATCCTTCTGGTCGGTCAACCGACGCGGGGCGTGGATATTGGCGCGATCGAATTCATCCACAAGGAAATCATCGCGCTGCGCGATGCGGGCAAGGCGGTGCTGCTGGT
>JANNBM010000056.1:0-392414 GCA_031385445.1 Paracoccaceae bacterium
ACCTTGCGCCATCGCCGCAGGATCGCCCGCCTTGGCCACCGCCGAATTCAGCAGCACCGCGTCAAACCCCATCTCCATCGCCGCCGCCGCTTGGCTGGGCAGGCCAAGGCCCGCGTCAATCACCATCGGCACATCGGGGAAATGCGCGCGCAGGCTGCGCAGGCCATAGGGGTTCAACAGGCCAAGACCAGTGCCAATCGGGGCGCCCCAAGGCATCAAAACCTGACACCCCGCCGACAGCAGCCGGTCAGCCAGCACCAAATCTTCGGTCATATAGGGAAACACCTTAAAGCCGTCGTTGGTCAGGATCCGCGCGGCTTCAACCAGCCCGAACGGATCAGGTTGCAGGGTATCGGGGTTGCCGATCACCTCTAGCTTGATCCAGTCTGTGCCGAACACTTCCCGCGCCATATGCGCCGTGGTCACCGCCTCGCGCACCGAATGGCAGCCTGCGGTATTGGGCAACACCCTGACGCCAAGCCGCTGAATAAGCGCCCAGAAGTCCTGCCCGCCGCCCGCCTCGCGCCGCAAGGATACCGTGGCAATTCCCGCCCCAGACCGCCGAAATGCCTCTGCCAGCACGGCGGGCGATGGGTATTGCGCGGTGCCAAGCATCAGGCGCGATGGCACGTCGGTTCCATAAAATACCGGCATCGTTTAGCCCCCCTGCTGTGGGGCGACGATTTCCAAGCGGTCGCCGCCGCGCAGCAGGGTTGCGGCCCGCGCGCCGCTTGGCACGAAAGTCTCGTTCAGCGCGGTGGCGATTTTCGCGCCGCCAAAGCCCAATTCCGCCAACACCGTGCCAAGATCCGCGCCCTGAACTTCGGTGAGTTCCCCGTTAACTGCGATTTTCATGCATCAACTCCGGTCTTGTTCCGTTCATCAAAAACTCCGCCGCCATCTGCGCCAGCACCGGGGCCATCAGATAGCCGTGGCGGAAGAGGCCATTCAGGTGCAGCACGCCGCCCCGCATCACCAAACGCGGCACGTTGTCGGGAAAGGCCGGGCGGGCATCGGTGCCGATTTCCACGATCTCGGCCTCGGCAAACCCCGGATGCAGGGCGTAGGCCGCCGACAGCAGCTCCAGCACCGAGCGAACCGAAGCGCGGCCCCGTTCGGCGGATTCGATCATCGTCGCCCCCAGCATGAACAGGCCGTCACCGCGCGGCACAAGATAGATCGGGATGCGCGGATGCAGCAGCCGCACTGGGCGCGACAGGGTGATGTCCGGCGCATGCAGCATCAGCATCTCACCCTTGACGCCGCGCAGATCGGGCAACACATCCCGCGCCGCCAACCCCCGGCAATCGATCACCTGGCCTTGGTGCGGCCCCGGCGCACAAAAGCTGACACCCAGTGCAACGGCCCGTTTGCGCAAACCTGCCAGCGCTTCTCGCGGGTTCAGATGCGCCTCGGTGCGAAAATACAGGCCGCGTTCAAACCGCCCTGCCAGCAGCGGCTCCATCGCGGCAATCTGCGCGCCGTCCAGCAGATCATGCCCACGCGTGCGCTGGGCAAACCGGTTTAGATCGGCGCGGTCCCGGCCCAAGGCCAACACGAGCGAGCCGCGCGTTACCACCTCAACCCCCTGCGACGCCCACCAAGCGGCGGCCGATTGCCCCAACCGTTGCACCGGTTCTTCTGCTGTTTCGCCCTCGCAAAACGGCGCCAGCATGCCACCCGCCCACCACGAACAATGGTGCGGTCCCGGCTCTGCCATGGGGTCTTGCAGCGCCACTTGAGCGCCACGCGCTGCCAGTTCGACCGCCGCACACAGGCCCATCACACCGCCGCCCAGCATGGTGATCTGCATCACCACACCGCGTGGAAATGATGCACCGGGCCGTGGCCGTGGCCGATGCCCAGACCATCGGCCGCCGCAATCGCGCTGTGCAGCCACCCATGCGCGCGCCGGACCGCTGCGTCCAACGCCATGCCCTTGGCAAGCCCGGCTGCGATTGCCGCAGACAAGGTGCATCCCGTGCCATGGGTGTTCTGCGTGGCCAGTCGCGGCGCGTAAAAGGCCAGAACATCGTCGCGTGTGATCAGCAGATCGGTGCAAACGGGCCCCGCCGCGTGCCCACCCTTCATCAACACCGCCCGCGCACCCATCGCCAACAGGGCCCGACCCTGCGCCTTGGCTTCGTCCGGCGTTTGGGCTGGGGCCAAGCCCAACAGCCGTGCAGCTTCTGGCAGGTTTGGCGTCAGCAAATCGGCGCGCGGCAGCAAATGCCGGATCAACGCCGCCACCGCATCGTCTTGCAACAACGCGTCACCCGATTTTGCGACCATCACCGGGTCCAGCACCTGCGGGCCGGGCCAACCTGCCAGCGCCCCGGCCACGGCCGCAATCACATCAGACCGGCCCAGCATCCCGATCTTGATCGCGTCAATCCGGATATCATCCAGCACCGCCGAAATCTGCGCGGCGACCAAGGTGGGGGATAAAACCTGAACCGCCGTCACGCGCTGGGTATTTTGTGCGGTGATCGCGGTGATCGCGCTGGTGCCATAAACTCCAAGCGCCGAGAATGTCTTCAGATCGGCTTGTATCCCCGCGCCACCGCCAGAATCAGACCCTGCAATCGTCAAAGCCGTCTGCGCCAGATGTCTTTGCGCCATATCTTTCTCTTTCCAAAAGGCATCGGAAATACGAGAAAGCATGGCCCACTAAATTAGCGGCCAGTCATGCTCCGTTTCCTACGCCGGTATGAGCCGGATCAGGTTCGATGGGTTTGCTTTCGCCTCTCAGCCCTTGCGGACACCCCAACGGAATTGTGCACTCGGTATCCGCATTTCTCAGTCGTTGCAAGGCAAGTTCTGCCACAGATTGCTGCGCGAAAAAGATACAGCCAGGACCTTCTTCAGATATGAGACACGTTTAGCGGCCTCAGGCCAAACCCGACGCGATGGTCCTGCCTTCGGCGTGCAAGATGACTCGGCCCGCGGATGCACCATTTCAAAACGGCAGGATTCCACGTCTTGGGCCGGATCAAAAGCAAGCACTTGCATAGCGTTCCTTTGATCTTGGGTGCTTTCAGAAAATCCCCAGATCATATATCTCTGGCCCCATTCGCCTGCCTCGACCCCAATGTTTTAACAAATTGAAAATTATAAAACCGATGGGCAAAGGCCAGTCCCAATAAAAAACACACGCAAGGCGGCAGGGAAAGCGCTTGGGCCAAAACTGCGCCTGTCCGCACGCCAATCTTTGCACCTAAAAATACCAGGCGAACTGTGGCCAGAAAACGATACCGTGGCGAATGCCAAATAATAAACAGGGCGATAGTCAAAAATGCTTTTGTAACCTGCGAAAGACGTGTTCACGGCCGACCCCCGCGGATTTTTTAAGCGCTGCAACCTGTGCAATCGGAGAAGACGTTGGATATTGACCGCTATTACCGCTGCTTTGGATGCAAACCTTTTTGCATAAAATGAATTCGGAAAACCGCTCAATTATCAATTGGGATGATCATCTGGAAATTGTACTGAATGGCCTCATGAAGACAGTAAAGTCTGGCGCGAGCCGCAAGGCATCGGACGGATCCAAAATTTTATAGATACAGCACTTTTTATCAAAGCCTACACCGGGATTGACGGTATCTGGCGCAATCAACAGTCTTTTACCAGCCTTGGCAGAACTCAGGCCGTGCGGAGTTCAGAAGGTTCTTTGACCCTGAAGCTGCGCAGAATTATGCTTCAAGATGGGAATGCGGCCTGAGTCTTTGGCTATTGGCGTCCGTCAAACGCGTATTCGAAGCCCTCGGAAATTCCACACCTCCTGCCGCTGGTTTGGATATTACATACCTTGCGATGTTTTCTTCAGCCAGCGTCTTTCGGTATTTCGCGACGGTGCGCCGGGAAATTGGCACACCCCTGCGAGACAGTATGACCGTTAGATTGTCGAACGAAGATTTTCAGTCATTTTGGGTCTTTGTGAAAGCGCTGACAGCAGTGCCTCGGGGTTCAGGGCCACGCCAAGTTCGCCGTTGGCGGTTCTGCTGAAGGCGAAATCACGCGCCGCATCCTGCGCAAAATCGCCGGGAATGATTTTACGGCACTGGGCGACATACCGACCCTCGCAGATCCGTCTGTGGTGGACGACCGGATCGAGAACCGCATGAACCTGGGCTATGGCTATTCCCCCTCGAACCGATAAATCGCCAGGCTGCGTTCGCGCTCGTTAAAGGCAAGGCGGCGGTTTATCGGGGCATGCGCGCGGGATGCACAATGCGCGCGCTCGCACAAATAGCAGTTGGGACCAATATCAACCGGGCGCATTCTGTTCATGTCAATTCCGTCGGCATACACCAGCCGCGGCGCATAGGAGACATCGCACCCCAACCCGATCGCCAGTCGCGGGGAAGGCACGGCGTGGCTGCCGCCGGCGCGAGTCACCGTGCGGGCGATCGAAAAATAACTGGCCCCCTCCGGCATGCGGATGATCTGGGTTTGCACCTGATCGGGCGTCTCAAACGCCGCGTGAATGTTCCAAAGCGGACAGGTGCCCCCAAAACGCGAGATGGCAAACCGCCCGGCGCTAAAGCGTTTGGATATGTTGCCAGCCCGGTCCACCCGCACGAAAAAGAACGGAATCCCCCGCGCATCGGGCCGTTGCAACGTCGACATGCGGTGGGCGGTCTGCTCAAAACTGGTGCCAAAACGGTGGCTGATCAATTCGATATCATAGCGCAGACTTTCGCAGGCCGACAGAAACCGGCGGTAGGGCATCAGCAGGGCGGCAGCGAAGTAATTGGCAAGCGTGACCCGCGCCAGCACCAGCGCCGAAGCGCCCGTCAGGCCCGAGTTTTCCAGCGTTTGCGTGATCAGCGCGTCTTGTTCCAACCGGGCCAGCAGAACCCCGATTTGAAAACGGCGGCTGGCTTGGCCCAGATATTCCGACAGCATCAGGTCTTTGCGGTGCGGGTCGTACCGCCGCAACTGATCGCCCATCACATGCGCGGGCATGATGCGCACGCTGATGCCGTGCCCGGCCAACCAACCGCTCGGTTCCACATGCGGCTCGGACCGGTGCAGACCCAGCGCTTCGGCCATACCTTCGGCAGCCCGGTCCAGCGCGTCCAGGTAATTTCGATTTTCATAAAGCCAGTCACGCACCGCTTCGACCGGACGGGACGCATCGGCCAGAGCCTCGGCCTTGTTACGGTCGCTCAGCGGGTTCACGTCCGACTGTTGATGCAGGATTTGCAGGCTATAGCGCTCGTGGAGCCGCACAAAAGCGGCCGCAATGCGGGGCGAGGCTTGCTGCATCGCCTCGGCTTCGGCCCGCGGGATCGCGTCCAATTCCAGTGCCGGGTCTTTCAGGGCCGCCGTAAAGTCGGCGGCCAGATGCACATCAAGGCTGGGGGAAAGTTCTGATATGTTCATATCATAGACCTCTGCCAGCCGCAGCAGCAGCGCGGCCGAAGCCGGGCGCTGATCAGCCTCGATCAGGGTGATGTAACTGGCCGAAACACCCAGTTCAGCGGCCATCTGCCCTTGGGTCAGACCCAAGGAGTGCCGCAACACCTTCAGCCGCTGCCCGATGATCAACTTCTCGCCGCGTTTGGCCATGTGACAAACCTTACAGTTTCAAACCTTGTTCGTGACCTTACTGACAATCGCACCCAATCAAAGAAGGAACATAGTGCAGCTGCAGCATAACATTACTAGTGTGACAGATACAACATCGGACCCAATCACGACAGGAGTTCCCCATGCCGCTTGATCGCCCCGCCGCACCCGCAATCGCGATGCCCGTTGTCTTGCGCAGCGTCCCCGGCGTTGCCGATGTGCTGACGCCGGACGCTTTGATTTTCATCGCGGCCCTTCAGGCCCGCTTTGGGATGCGGCTGAATGCCCTGATGATCGCCCGTTTGCGCAGGCAGGCGCGGTATGATGCTGGCCAGTTGCCACAATACCGCGCCGAAACCAAATCCATCCGTCAGGGCCTGTGGGAAGCGGCCCCGGTTCCTGCGGCCTTGATGAACCGCTGCGTCGAAATTGCGGGGTCGGTGGACCGCAAGACGATGATCAACGCGCTGAATTCGGGTGCGAATGTTTTCATGGCGGATTTTGAGGATGCGACCGCGCCCAGTTTCGCCAATATCATCGCAGGCCACGCCAACATGCTGGATTACCGCGACGGCACGTTAGAACATGACGAGAAAGGCCACGCCTACCGCGTTGGCCCGAAACCGGCCTTGCTGATCATGCGCCCGCGCGGTTTGCATCTGCCCGAGGCGAATGTGTTGATCGCCGGCGAACCGGTTTCGGCTTCTTTGTTCGACTTTGGCCTGAACATCTTTCATTGCGGCCGCGCCTTGGCGGCCACCGGGCTGGGCCCGTTCTATTACCTGCCAAAGCTGGAATCGCTGGAAGAAGCGCGCCTTTGGAATGATGTCTTCGTGTTTGCCCAACATCAGGTCGGTTTGGCCAATGGGACGATCAAGGCCACCGTTCTGATCGAAACCCTGACCGCCGCCTTCGAGATGGACGAGATCATCTGGGAGCTGCGCGACCACGTCGCCGGGCTGAATTGCGGGCGGTGGGATTATATTTTCAGCTATATCAAAACCCTGCGGAATCACCCCGCCTATGTTCTGCCCGACCGCGCCGAAATCGCGATGGATCAGGCGTTTTTGGCCACTTATACCGCAAGGCTGGTCAAGGTCAGCCATCGGCGGAGCATTCACGCCATGGGCGGAATCGCCGCGCAAATCCCGATTGCGGGCAATCCGGCGGCCAATGACGCGGCGCTTTCAAAGGTGCGCGCCGATAAACTGCGGGAGGTGCGCATGGGCCACGATGGCACATGGGTTGCGCATGCCGATCTTGTGCCCATGGCGCGCGAAATTTTCACGCAGGAAATGACAGGGTCCCATCAGATTCGCGTCCCCCGGCAATACTACCGGATTGAACCGGAAATGCTGCTGCGGCCGCATCAGGGCCAGATCACCGAAGCGGGGCTTCGGACCAACATATCGGTCGCCATCACCTATCTGGCGCATTGGCTGTCTGGCAAAGGCATGGTTCCGATCAACAATCTGATGGAAGACGCCGCAACCGCCGAGATTTGCCGCGCGCAGGTTTGGCAATGGCGCCGGCATTCCGTTCTGGTCCGGCTTGAGGCCGGCGACGACCGGCTTGTCGATACCGCTTGGCTGGGCGAGCTGGTTCAGGCCGAAATCGTCGCGCTTCTTGATCGCATCGGGCCCAACGCCTTTCATCGCGGCCACTACGCCTCGGCCGCGCGCATTTTCCACGACGCTGTCACCGCCGATGTGCTGCCGGACTTCATCACCCTTCCGGCCTATGCCCTGCTGACCGCGCTGGAATGATCCATTTCCCTGAAAGGACTGCTGCTATGACCATGCGTAAAACCTATGCTGCCCTGCGCGCCGACGTTCTGGTCCGCTATCCGTCGGGTCAGACACCGGGGGGGGTTGGTGTCGATGATATCGTTCAGCTTCGCTTGCAAAACAGCTATGACACCCATCTTGATATCGCCCGCGCCATGGCCCATGTCATGCGCGCCGACATGGCGGAATATGATGCAGACAGCGCCCGCTTTACCCAAAGCCTTGGCTGCTGGTCGGGCTTTCATGCCCAGCAGATGATCAAATCCGTCAAGCGTCTGCGCGGCACTACCAAGGGCGCCTATGTCTATCTTTCGGGGTGGATGGTCGCGGGCCTGCGCAACCGCTGGGGCCATCTGCCCGACCAATCCATGCACGAAAAAACCGCCGTCGCCGACCTGATTCAGGAAATCTACACCTCGCTGCGGCAGGCTGACGAAGTGGCCATGAACGATCTGTTCAAGGCCCTGAAATCCGCCAAAACCGCCGAACAAAAAGCCGCCGCAATCGCCGCGATCGACGGGTTTGAAACTCATGTCGTGCCAATCATCGCTGATATTGATGCGGGCTTTGGCAATGAACATGCAACCTATTTGCTGGCCAAAGAGCTGATCAAGGCCGGGGCGTGCTGTATTCAGATCGAAAATCAGGTGTCAGACGCCAAGCAATGCGGCCATCAGGATGGCAAAGTCACCGTCCCGCGCGAGGATTTCATCGAAAAACTGCGCGCTTGCCGGTTGGCGTTCGAAGAGTTGGGGGTGGACCAAGGTGTTATCGTTGCCCGCACCGACAGCCTTGGGGCCGGCCTGACCCAGAAGGTGCCGGTCAGCACCGGGCCGGGCGATCTGGCCGCGGAATACATCAAATGGCTAAAGACCGAGCCGATCACCGACGCCAAACCGATGCAGGAGGGCGAACTTGGTATCTGGCAAAACGGCAGCTTCGTTCGCCCGACGCGGCTGGCGAATGGCCTGTTCCCGTTCCGTGAAGGCTCTGGCCGCGCGCGGGTGATCGAGGATTGCATCGCATCGCTTGTCCATGGCGGGGCGGATCTTTTGTGGATCGAAACCGATACCCCGGATGTGACTGAGATTGCCTCCATGGTGACTGAAATCCGCCAAGTCGTACCGGGTGCCAAACTGACCTATAACAACTCGCCATCGTTTAACTGGACGCTTAATCTGCGCAAACAGGTCCGTGCCCAGTGGCTTCGCGAAGGCCGCATCACCGAAGCTGACTATCCTGACAACAACGCGCTTATGTCGCAAACCTATGATGCCACCGAACTGGGGCAAGAGGCCGATGCAAGGCTGCAACGTTTCCAAGCCGATATTTCGGCCCGCGCCGGGGTGTTCCACAATCTGATCACCCTGCCGACCTTCCATCTGACGGCCAAATCAGTGGACGATCTGACCACCGGATACTTTGGCGAAGACCGGATGTTGGCCTATGTGGCCACCGTTCAGCGCCAGGAAATTCGCAAAGGCATTTCGGCGGTGAAACATCAACACGAGGTCGGGTCAGACCTTGGCGATACGTTCAAGGAAATGGTCGGGGGCGCGCGCGCCTTGAAAGCCGGGGGTCATGCCAACACGATGAACCAATTCGCGGCTGAATAGCGGGCTTTGGAGGCTGTTCGCAAAAGACCGACGCGGGCGGCCTCCCTTGCGCCACATGAACCGAGAAGCGCCCGACCCTGAGACGCCTATCGCAGAGGCCACATCCGCCGCGGCGGATTGTGATCCTGCGCCAGTATTTGAGACCTGCGAACATGGTCTCGATTTTGTGGCATATCGTGCAGGGTGGCGCCCTTGCGGTTTTTCCGCAAAGGGATGCCGGTTTTAATATCGCTTCAATCTATGCGCTGCGGGGCAAACAGCGCCCCAGCTTTGGGCGGCGCCGAGGGCAATGACCGGTCTGTCCCGCACCCACAAATATGCAAATCGGGCGGCCATTCGGATCGCTGACGACGTGCAGTTTGGCGTTTATCCCGCCTTTGGTTCGCCTTGCGCGAAAGGGGAATATGAAAGAGCATGGCCTGCAGGGCAGTACCGCCTTCATCCGCAATGCGGGTGTTCATAAGACTGAAATTTGAATGAAAGATGATCAGAAAGCCGGGCGTGACATGGCTGAAATGATCCCGGCTTGGGTCAGTGGCCGCTTGCAGCCCATGGAAAAGCTGGACGTACACAAGCGCGGGCTGAAGCATTTGGCGGTGTCGGTTTTCGTTATGCAGGGCGCGCGCACACTTTTGCAGCGGCGGGCGATGGGGAAATATCACACGCCGGGGCTGTGGGCGAACACCTGCTGCACGCATCCGTTTTGGCAAGAAGACCCGGCTTTGTGCGCGGTGCGGCGGCTGAATGAAGAGTTGGGCATCATCGGGCTGGACCTGCGGCGCACCGGCAGCACCGAATATCGGGCCGATGTTGGCAACGGAATGGTCGAGCACGAGGTGGTCGAGATTTTCGCAGCCGAGGCGCCGCCCGGTTTTACGCTGAAGCCGAACGATGCCGAGGTGATGGATGTCCGCTGGATCACCCTGCCCGACCTTGAGACCGAGCTGCGCGCTGATCCGGCGCGGTTTACCCCCTGGCTGCGGATTTATCTGGCGGCCGGTTGGGGCCAAAAGGCGCTGTCGCAGGGTGCAATTCCGGCGCGGTAAGGCTTAGGGCGTTTGAACGCCCTGACGGTTCAGGATCACCGAATAAAGGCTGGTCGTGGCGGTGATGAAAAGCCGGTTCTTGGCGCGGCCGCCAAAGCACAGGTTCGAAACCACTTCTGGCACCAGAATTTTGCCCATCAGATGTCCGTCCGGCGCGATGCAGTGCACGCCGTCCGCAGCCGACGACCAAAGGTTCCCATCGCCGTCGATGCGCATTCCGTCGGACCAACCCGCATTCACCTTGTGAAAGATGCGCCCATTGCGCGGGCGGCTTTGCACCATGTCAAAGACCATGATGTGTTGGGGGTCATTCGAAAACTGCCGTCCGGTGTCGGCGACATACAGGCGGGTTTCGTCCGGCGAAAAGCACAGGCCATTGGGGCAGGCCATATCGGTGATCACGGCTTCCAAGGTGCCGCCGGGATCAAGCCGATACACCGAGCAGGGCAATTCTTCGGCCCCCTTGAACCCTTCGTAGTCGGTCATGATGCCATAATGCGGATCGGTGAACCAGATCGCGCCATCGCGGGCGACGATCACATCATTGGGCGAATTGAGCCGCTTGCCATGAAACAGATCGGCCAGCACCGTCAGGCTGCCGTCCCATTCGGTGCGCGTCACCCGGCGCAGCCCATGCTCGCACGAAATCAGCCGGCCCTGCCCGTCACGGGTATGGCCATTGGCGAAATTGGCCGAAGCGCGAAAGGTGGTCAGGCCGTCTTCGGACCAGCGCAGGATCCGGTTTCCGGGAATATCGGAAAACAAGAGCGCCGAATGATCGCCGAACCAGACCGGCCCTTCGGCCCAGTCAAAACCGGTCGCCAACCGCTTCAACGGGGCATTGTGCAGAACAAAAGTGCCGAACTTCGGGTCGATGATTTCAAATGACATGGGACCTCACGGGTTGGCTGGCTTTGTCCTTTGTGCGCTAAAGGACCGGCGTAAGCAAAGGGCGACCCGCGAAATGCGCAGTCAGATTGTCGCGCATCAGTTGCCCCATGGCTTTGCGCGTTTCAAAGGTGCCGCTGGCGTGGTGGGGTTGCAGCAGCACATTGCGCAGGGGCAAAAATCGCGGGTTAAGCTTCGGCTCCCCTTCGAAAACATCCAAAGCGGCAGAGCCGAGCGCGCCCGCCTCCAGCGCGTCCAGCAGCGCCGCCTCGTCGATGTTTTGCGCGCGAGATATGTTGATCAGCATCCCCTCGGGGCCCAAAGCCTTGATCACTTCGGCGTTCACGCAGTGCCGCGTGCCCGGTGTGGCGGCAAGGGCGACGATCAGAAAATCAGACCGCGCGGCCAAGGCTACGGGGTCGGCAATAAACTCCCAGTCGGCAGCTTCGGGTTTGGCGGCACGGCCGGAATAGGCGATCTGCATATTAAAACCGGCGCAGCGCCGGGCGATGGCCAGACCAATCCGGCCAAGGCCAAGGATACCGACCCGGCGCGTTGAAACTTTGCGCTGCAAGGGATACTGCCCCTTGGCCGCCCAATCGCCGCTGCGCGCCCAGTGTTCTGCGCCAAGCAATCCGCGCGATTGCATCAGCATCATGCCCATGGCCAGATCGGCCACATCGTCGGTCAGAACGTCGGGCGTGTTGGTTACACGGATCCCGCGCGCCCGGCACGCGGCCAGATCGACCGAATCGTAGCCCACCCCATAGACCGAGATCACCTCCAGCGCCGGGCAGGCGGCAATCATCGCGGCGCTCGCGCCAAGATCGCCGCGCGTGGCAATCGCCCGCACATTCGGGCCAACTTCGGCCAAAAAGGCCGCCTGATCGGCCGTGTCAAAGTACCGGTGCATCGCAAACGCGGCATCAAGCGGTTCTTGATCCCATGCCGGATAGCTGCCTGCTTGCAAAATGTGAGGCTTTGACATGTTCTCTCCAACTGGGCGGGCTTGACAGCGTTTGTTAACGATAACATAAACTTGTCTTTCACCGCATGTCGAGCGCAATTTCGGGGTATGGGGCCATGGGGCTGACGCTTTTTGATCTGACGGGCAAACGGGCCCTTGTGACCGGGTCTTCGCAGGGGATCGGCCTTGCGCTGGCCAAGGGTTTGGCGGCGGCGGGGGCGCGTGTGGTGCTGAACGGGCGCGATCTGGACAAACTGAACGCCGCTGCGCAGCAGATTTCGGGGGCGCAGGTTCTGCCCTTTGACGCCATCCAGCATGAGGCGGTCCGCGCGGCGATCGACGGGTTTGAAGCCAATTCCGGCCCGATCGACATTTTGGTGAACAATGCCGGCATGCAGCACCGCGGTCCGCTGGAAGATTTTCCGCCCGACGCGTTCGAGCGGCTTTTGCAGACCAATATCGCCAGCGTGTTCCATGTCGGTCAAGCCGTCGCCCGCCACATGATTGCGCGAAAAACCGGCAAGATCATCAACATCGCAAGCGTGCAAAGCGCCCTCGCCCGGCCCGGAATCGCGCCCTATACCGCGACCAAAGGCGCGGTGGCGAACCTGACCAAGGGCATGGCGACCGATTGGGCCAGGCACGGGCTGAACTGTAATGCGATTGCGCCGGGCTACTTTGTAACGCCGCTGAACCAGGCGCTGGTGGATGATCCGGCCTTCACCGCCTGGCTGGAAAAGCGCACTCCTGCGGGCCGATGGGGCCAGGTTGACGAACTTCAGGGGGCCTGCATTTTTCTGGCGTCCGACGCGGCCAGCTTTGTGAACGGCCACATTCTTTACGTCGATGGCGGGATAACCGCGTCTTTATGACCGCGCTTCGCCTGATCATAATGGGCGTGGCGGGCTGCGGCAAATCCAGCGTCGGCGCGGCGCTGGGTGCCAGGCTTGATGTCAGCTATCTTGACGGCGACGATCTTCAACCTGCGGCCAATGTCGCAAAAATGCGCGCGGGTGCGCCGCTGAACGATGATGACCGCTGGCCATGGCTTGATCTTGTGGCACAGAAGCTGGCAATGCAGGCCCCCTTGATCATCGGGTGTTCGGCGCTGCGGCGGGCGTATCGCGACCGGCTTCGTGCGGGCGCAGGCGCCCCCGTGCGGTTTGTGCATCTGACGGCAAGCCGGGCCGTGATTGCGGCGCGAATGGCCGCGCGTGAGGGGCATTACATGCCATTGTCGCTGCTGGACAGCCAGTTTGCCGCCTTGGAAGCGCCGGGCCCGGACGAGGCGATGACGATCAGCGTCGATCAACCTTTGCCCGCCATCATCGCCGAGATTTTGCGGAAAATGGGCGCATAGCCAAGTAAGATTGCGGCAAAAACCTGTCAGAACCGGGCCTTTCGTGCGTTCGATAAGGCGCTTGGTTGGAAACATTCCTCATTCTCGCCATGCCCCGGCCGCTTTTTAAGACCACCTTTTGTCCAAAGCGGGCCGCCCACGGATCCGGCCCAAGGAGCAAAAGATGAAGTTCGCATTCAGCCTGCCGAAACTTTCGTTTTCGTCCGCAAAGGCGCCCAAGCCGAAGGCCGCCGAGCCTGACCTTGACGAAAAGCCATCGCGTTTCGCCATTCTGTCGGATCGCAAAAGGATGCTGCGGATCGCCGCCTTGCTTTTGGTTGCGGGGGCGGCTGGGCAGGTGATGCAAGCCAACAATATCCGAACCGACGCGCTGCGGCTCGCCGCCAATGCGGCGCAAAGACCGGCCATCGCCGCCAAGGATATCGTCCCCCTTTCCGGTGAAGTCACGCCGAAAGTCGCCAAGGTCGAGGCCAGTCTTGTGGTCGCAGCTGCCGAACCGCAAATGCCGATGCTGGAAACGAAGCCGATCATTTCCCCGGTTCCCGAGCCTGAAATTGCCCTTGCCGCCGCGACACCCGAGGCGGCCGCGCCCCCCCTGGCAGAGATTGCGCCAACCGCTGCCGCGCCGATCAGCCGCGCCTGCGATGTGATCTTCGATCTGGCCACCACACCCGGCGCGATGATCGGCATCACCTTGATCGCTCCCTGCGCGCCCAATTCCCGCGTGGTCTTGAAACACGCCGGATTGGCCATCACCGGCCTGACATCCACAACCGGCGCGCTGTTCACGGTCCTGCCCGCCCTCAGCACGCAAGCGAAAATCACCGCGACGTTGGCCGATGGTACCAAGGTTGATGCCCAGATTGAGGTGCCCGAAGCCATCGCCTTCCGCCGCTTTGGCATTCAATGGCAAGGCGATGACGCCTTTCAGGTGCACGCCTTTGAAAGCGGTGCGGTATTTGGCGGTCCGGGGCATATTTTCGGGGTGCAACCCGGACAGGTTTCGGATGCGGGCGGTTTCCTGCAAATTCTTGGTGATCCGGCGGCCCCGATGCCCCTTTTGGCCGAGATTTACACCTATCCGGCCGCCCGAATGGCAGTCGAAATGGTGGTCGAATCGGCGGTGACCGACAAAACCTGCGGCCGCGAGCTGCTTGGTGAAACCGTTGCGTCGGAGGGTGGACGGGTTATTGTGACCGATCTGACCCTCGCCATGCCAGATTGTTCGGCTGTCGGTGACTTTCTGGTGTTGAATAATCTCGCTGTGGACATGACACTCGCCGCCAACTGATCAAGGTCTGGCGGGACAACATGCGAGGATCCTTTTGGTGCGCGGCGATGATCGCCGCGCTCCTTTCCATTTGCGGCGGCAGGGTGCTGGCACAGGATGTGTCGCTGACCTCACACGACGGCAGTCTGTCTTTGTCCGGCACGCTTCAAGGCTTTGACGGCTCGTTTTTCCGCATTCAGACCCGTTTTGGCCTGCTGACGGTGGATGCGGAAGGCGTGATTTGTGACGGGCCGGCCTGCCCCAATCTGACCGCACCAAAGGCCATCATCCATATCGTGGGCGAAGGGCGCGCCGGAAAGGCGCTGCTTGCGCCGCTATTGGCAGCCTTCGCTGACGAGCGGGGGCTTGAAATTGAACCCGGCAAACCCGCGATCCTGCGCGATCCGAAAACTGGTGCGGCGCTTGCCGAAATCAGCTTTTTGCCGATGAGCGGCGGCGAGGCAAGGCTAGCGCTGGCGTCGGGCCGCGCCGATCTGATGCTCGGGGCCGCCAAGGAGGCCGGGCTTGGCACCCGCGAAGTGGCGCTTGACGCGCTTGTGCCCATCGTCGCGCCGGGCAATCCGGCGCCCTTTATCACCACAACAGACCTCGCCCGGGCGCTGGCGGGCGAGGTGACGAACTGGTCTGAAATTGGCGGGCCGGACATGCCTTTGGTGCTGCACGGGATGGCGGATGACAGCGATCTGGCGCGGGCTTTGGCCGCCCGTCTAGGGCGCGCTGTGGCATCGGCGGTGCTGCATCCTGACATGGACGCTCTTGCAGCGGCGGTCGCACGCGATCCTTGGGCCCTCGCCGTGACCGGGCGTACCGGGGCAGAACCCGCGCGCATTCTGGCGCTGCGCGACAGCTGCGGCTTTCCGCTTTTGCCCGATCCGATGGCGGTGAAATCCGAAGATTATCCGCTGTCCCTGCCGCTTTTCTTTCAAATCCCGCGCCGTCATGTCGGGCTGGTCCTGCGGGAATTTCTGGACTTTCTGTCGACCCCCGCGGCCGAAGAGGCGATTGCGAAGGCCGGGTATGTGGACAGGGCTGTCACCTCGCAACCGCTGACGGCGGATGGTTTGCGCCTGATCAATGCGATCAACGGGGCGGGCGCGGAAACGACGCTGGATGATCTCAAGCGGCTGACCGCGCTGATGGATGGGCGCGCGCGGCTGTCGCTGACCTTTCGGTTTGAAGGCGGCTCCAGCACGCTTGACGCGCATTCGCGGGACGCACTGGCGGATCTGGCCGTGCTGCTGGAAGCAGATGTGTTCACAGATCAAGACCTTGTTCTCGCGGGGTTTTCTGACGGATCGGGCGCGGCGGCGGCCAATCTGGACCTGTCCCGATCGCGGGCCGAGGCCGTTCTGGCCGAGTTGCGGCAGCTTGCGCCAACGGTGCCCGAGGCGCGGCTGCCGACTGTTGAAGCCCTGGGAGAGATGCTGCCGATTGCCTGTGACGAAACAGGCGCGGGGCGGCGGCTGAATCGGCGGGTGGAGCTGTGGACAAGACCCACGCCAGGGACCCGTCAGGTTAAGTAACCGTGGCTGCGGAAGCTTAATTCCCTCGATTTACCGATGATCAGATGGTCATGCAGGGTGATACCCAGAACCTGCGCGGCATCGTGAATTTGCAGGGTCATGGTGATATCAGACTCCGAAGGGGTTGGATCGCCGGATGGATGATTGTGCACCAAAATCAACGCACTGGCGTTCAGTTCAAGCGCGCGTTTGACCACCTCTCGAGGATAAACCGGCACATGATCGACGGTGCCCTTTGCCTGCTCTTCATCCGCGATCAGCACGTTTTTTCGGTCAAGAAACAGGATGCGGAACTGTTCGGTTTCGCGGTGGGCCATCGCGGTGTGGCAGTAGTCGACCAGCGCATCCCACGAGGTCAGGATGGGCCGGTTCATCACCTTTGACCGCATCATCCGGTGCGCGGCAGCTTCGACGATTTTCAATTCGGTGATCACAGCGTCGCCCACGCCTTTGACCATCGAAAGCCGCGACGGGTTGGCGGTGACGACCCGGTTGAAATCGCCAAATGTATCCAGCAAGAGCCGCGCGAGGGGTTTCACGTCCTGGCGGGGAATGGCGCGAAACAGGACGAGTTCCAGCATTTCATAATCAGGCAGGGCCGCCGCGCCGCCCGACAAAAACCGGTCCCGCAGGCGGGCGCGATGATCGGCGATGTAGGAGGGCAGTTTTGCCGCCCCAAGCGGTGTTGGGGCTGCCTCGTCCCCCTCGCTTTGCGTGGTGAAAAGGGGGAGCATGCCGTCGTGAAAACCAAGCTGTGCCATATTCAAATCTTGGCATGGGCTTGGTTTACAGACTGTTAATTTCCCGGCTCAGCCCTGAAAAAGACCAAGCGGCCCGAAAGCTCAGCTTTTCATCCCGTCCCAGAACCCTTTGACCTTGGCGAAAAAGGAATTGCCTTCGGGGTGATTCTCTTCGGACAAAGCCTCGAATTCGCGCAGAAGGTCGCGCTGGCGGGCGGTCAGATTGACCGGGGTTTCCACCGCCAACTCGATCACCATGTCACCCGAACCACCGCCGCGCAGGGCAGGCATGCCCTTGGCCCGCAGGCGCATTTGCTTGCCGGTTTGCGCCCCTGCCGGGATTTTCACCTTGGAGCGGCCGCCTTCGATGGTCGGCACCTCAACCTCGCCGCCCAAGGACGCGGTGGTAAAAGTGACGGGTACGCGGCAGAAAAGATGCACGCCGTCGCGCTGAAAAATCGTGTGCTCGCGCACTTCGATGAAGATGTACAGATCGCCCGAAGGTCCGCCGCGCATTCCCGCCTCGCCCTCGCTCGCGAGACGAATGCGCGTGCCGGTTTCAACGCCCGCCGGGATATTGACCGACAAGGAGCGGTCGCGTTCGATGCGCCCAGCGCCGTGGCAAACCTTGCACGGGTTTTTGACGATCTGCCCAGCGCCGCTGCAGGTCGGGCAGGTGCGTTCGACGGTGAAAAAGCCCTGCTGCGCGCGGACCTTTCCCATGCCGGAACAGGTGGGGCAAGTGACAGGTTCTGCGCCGCCCTCGGCGCCCGATCCGCGGCAGCCGTCACAGGCGGTCGATCCGGGGACGTTGATGGTTTTTTGAACGCCTTTGAACGCTTCTTCCAACGAAACGCGCAGGTTATAGCGCAGGTCGGACCCGCGCTGCGCCCGCGAACGGCCGCCACCACCACCGCGTTGACCGCCCATGAAATCGCCGAACAGGTCTTCGAACACGTCGGAAAAGGCCGAAGCGAAATCGCCCTGCCCCGCGCCGCCGCGCTGCCCGCCGCCGCCCATTCCGCCTTCAAAGGCGGCATGGCCATAGCGATCGTAGGCGGCCTTTTTGTCGGCGTCTTTCAGAACCTCATAAGCCTCGTTCACCTCTTTGAACTGAGACTCGGCGTTGGGATTGTCGGAATTGCGGTCGGGGTGAAGCTCTTTTGCTTTGGTGCGATAGGCTTTTTTCAGCTCTTCGGCAGAGGCGCCGCGAGCCGATCCCAGAACGTCATAATAATCCCGCTTTGCCATGGCAAAATCCCCTGAAGGGGAACGCTTTGGGCGGCCACCAGGGCCGCCCAAAGGAGGTTCCCAAGCGCGTTACTTACGCTTGTTGTTGCCCATGTCTTCGAAATCGGCGTCGATGATATCGTCATCCACGCTGCGCGGCGCATCTTCGTCGCGGCCATCGGCCTGATCTGCGCTGGCCTTGTAAATCGCCTCGCCCAGCTTCATTGCCGCGTCGGTCAGGTTCTGAATGCCGCCTTTGATCTTGCCGACCTCGTCGGTCGCCAATGCCTCTTCCAACGCGCCCATGGCCAGCTCGATCGCCTCGACCGTCGACGGATCGACCTTGTCCGAATGCTCGGCGATGGACTTTTTGGTGGAGTGGATCAGACTTTCGGCCTGATTCTTGGCTTCCACCAACTCGCGGCGTTCCTTGTCGGCGTCGGCATTCGCCTCGGCCTCTTTGACCATCTTTTCGATCTCGTCATCCGACAGACCGCCAGAGGCCTGAATGGTGATCTGCTGTTCCTTGTTGGTGCCCTTGTCCTTGGCTTTCACCGACACGATGCCGTTGGCGTCGATGTCAAAGGTCACCTCGATCTGCGGCATGCCGCGCGGGGCGGGCGGGATCGATTCAAGGTTGAATTGGCCAAGCATCTTGTTGTCGGCGGCCATTTCACGCTCGCCCTGGAAGCAGCGGATCGTCACGGCGTTCTGATTGTCTTCGGCCGTCGAGAAAACCTGCGACTTTTTGGTCGGGATCGTGGTGTTACGGTCGATCAGGCGGGTGAAGACCCCGCCAAGCGTTTCGATGCCCAAAGACAGCGGCGTGACGTCAAGCAGGACCACGTCCTTGACGTCGCCTTGCAGCACGCCGGCCTGAATAGCGGCGCCGGCGGCGACGACTTCATCGGGGTTCACGCCCTTGTGCGGCTCTTTGCCGAAGAACTTGGTCACCTCTTCAATCACGCGCGGCATGCGGGTCATACCGCCGACCAGCACCACTTCGTCGATGTCGGACATCGAGATACCAGCGTCTTTCAACGCGGCCTGGCACGGCTTGATCGACTTTTTGATCAGGTCATCGACAAGCGATTCCAGCTTGGCACGGGTCATCTTGACGACAAGGTGCAGCGGCTGGCCGGTGTTGCGGTCCATCGAGATGAAGGGTTGGTTGATCTCGGTCTGAGTGGAGGAGGACAGTTCGATTTTGGCCTTTTCAGCCGCCTCTTTCAGGCGCTGCAGGGCCATCTTGTCCAGCGACAGATCGACGCCGTGTTCCTTTTTGAATTCGTCCGCCAGATAATTGACGATGCGCATGTCGAAATCTTCGCCGCCAAGGAACGTATCGCCGTTGGTGGATTTCACCTCGAACAGGCCGTCGTCAATCTCCAGAATGGTGATGTCGAACGTACCGCCGCCAAGGTCGTAAACGGCGATGGTGCGGGCTTCTTTCTTGTCGAGACCATAAGCCAGCGCAGCTGCGGTCGGCTCGTTGATGATACGCAGCACCTCAAGACCGGCGATCTTGCCCGCGTCTTTGGTGGCCTGACGCTGGGCGTCGTTGAAATAGGCGGGCACGGTGATGACGGCCTGCGTGACGGTTTCGCCCAGATACGCCTCTGCCGTTTCTTTCATTTTTTGCAGGATAAAGGCGGAAACCTGCGACGGCGAATACTTTTCGCCCCGCGCTTCGACCCAAGCGTCGCCGTTGCCGCCATTGGCGATCTTGTACGGCATGTTCTTTTGGTCTTTGACGATCACCGGATCATCAAAGCGGCGGCCGATCAGGCGTTTGACCGCGAAAATGGTATTGGAGGCATTGGTGACGGCCTGCCGTTTGGCGGCCTGTCCGACCAGACGCTCGTTGTCGGTGAACCCGACGATCGACGGCGTCGTGCGCGCGCCCTCAGAGTTTTCGATGATGCGGGGCTGCGAGCCGTCCATGATGGCAACGCAAGAGTTTGTCGTTCCGAGGTCAATACCAATGATCTTGGCCATATTCTGTCCTTTTCCTTCGGCGATGTTGTGAGACGGAACCCAATTGCGGCATTCCGTCCCGATCCCAATTAAGACCCGTCGCAGGAGATGCCCAAAACGGCCCTGTAACGGCTTCCGGGGGTATATAGGGGGGCACGTCCAGCCCTGCAAGCGCGGCGGGGCAGGAATCATTCCAGAAAATGAAGCGAAAATCAGAAGATTTTCGGGATATCCCAGGCCGCGGGCAAGCGGGCGCTATCTGGCGCTCCAGGACACACTGGCAAAGCGCCGGGTGTAGTTTTCGATGATCAACCCGATCATGAAGATCACGATGGTCACTTTCACCGGATAGGCGACGGTGGAATAGTGCGGATCATAGTTCAAAAAGATGAACCCACGGGACTGATCTATGATGTGGAACAAGGGGTTCCACCAAAACCACGACAAGATCCATGTGGGCGTTGCATTGGCCACGAACATCTTTCCCGAAGCGATCATGTTGATCCGCGAATAAAGCGACGTGGCGATGCCAAAGAATTCCGGCGCCCAGGGTGTGGCCGACTTGAACACCATGCCAATGGCGATCCCCGACACCCAGGCAAGCAAAAGCATCATGAAGGCGCCGACCGGCTGATCAATACTGATCGGAGTGAAAATGGCGTGATAGAAAAACAAGATCACGGTGATTGACAGGATCTGCTGGTACAGCGTCGACAACGCAGCTGCGGCAATCGCCACCAGCGGGTTCATCGTTGAATGTTTCATCATGGCCGAAGTCGGCCCGTCAGATTTTGCAACTGCGGCGATGGTCTTGGTATGGGTCATATACAAAAAGACGCCAGACATGACATAAAGCAGCCTGTCGCCGCGGATGCCGCGGTTTCCGCCGCCCAGATAGGTCATCATGAACAAGAAAACCATGACCATCAAGATCGACTGAACGACTGAAATCACCAGCCCGACAACCGCATTTCCATTTGATTTCCGTAGGTTACGCACCGCGGAATGGAAAACAAGTTCCGTCATCGCAAATGCGCCGGACGTCTTGTTACGCTGTGTTTCGGGCCGGAACATGGTGCCTCTAAAGTAACCTCAACGTTTCTTAACACGGGAAATCTTGCTGTTCCCTTACGAACGCATGATAAAGACCTTGGAAAAAAGTGCAACATTGCCTTTGGATTGCAAGGGCAGCAGGAGTTTTGGATGAATTTTGAGGTTTTGATTCCCGTGATGCGGCGGCTGGCTTTGGAAGCGGGCGAGCGGATTATGCAGGTTTACAACGGTCCGGATTTTGAGGTGAAGTCGAAAAGCGATGCCAGTCCGGTGACGGAGGCGGACGAGGCGGCGGATGCGATCATCTCGGCGGGGCTGCGGGCGGAATTTCCCGATGTGGTGCTGATCACCGAAGAGCAGGCGGCGAGCCATGCCCTGCGGGCGGGCACCTTCTTGATCGTCGACCCGCTGGACGGGACCAAGGAATTCGTACAGCGGCGCGGCGATTTCACGGTGAACATCGCCTATGTTGAAAATGGGGTGCCGCTGCGGGGGGTGGTCTATGCGCCGGCGCAGGGGCGGCTGTTTTACACCCGCGAAGACGGCGTTTCGGTCGAAGAGATTGGCGGCGTGCAGCAGGTGATAAGCGTGACCAAGCCGGACAATGGTGCGCTGATGGTGGTGGCGTCCAAATCGCACCGCGATGCGGCGACGTATGACTATAACGCAAAGTACACCGTCAAGGACATGAAAAGCGCCGGGTCAAGCCTGAAGTTCTGTCTGGTGGCGACGGGCGAGGCGGACATCTATCCGCGCCTTGGCCGCACGATGGAATGGGACACGGCGGCGGGCGATGCGGTGCTGCGCGGCGCAGGCGGGCATGTGGTGCGGTTCGACGACCACACACCGCTTTCCTATGGCAAAGAGGGCTGGGACAACCCGTTCTTCATCGCCTATGCGCCGGGCGTGACCTTGAAAAAATGAGCGTCCTGATCGCCATTCCTGCCCGGTATGCCAGCACCCGTTTTCCGGGCAAGCCCTTGGTTTCGTTAAAGGGCCCGGACGGGGAAAAGACGCTGATCCGCCGCAGCTGGGAGGCGGCGATGGGCGTGCGCGGGGTGGACCGGGTGGTTGTGGCGACCGACGATGCGCGGATTGCCGATCACGCGGCGGGGTTCGGGGCGGAGGTGGTGATGACCTCGTCCGCCGCGCGAAACGGGACAGAGCGCTGCGCCGAGGTGGCGCAAAAGCTGCCGGGGTTTGATGTGGTGGTGAACCTGCAAGGGGATGCGCCGCTCACCCCGGCCTGGTTTGTCGAGGATCTGGTCAAGGGGCTGTTGGGCGATGCGCAAGCGGATATCGCGACGCCGGTTCTGCGCTGCGACGGGCGGGCGCTGAACGGGTTTCTGGCCGACCGGCGCGCGGGGCGGGTTGGCGGCACGACGGCGGTTTTTGGCGCGGGCGGGCGCGGGATTTATTTCAGCAAAGAGGTGATCCCTTTTACCGGCAAAACCTATGCCGATGCTGAGGCGACGCCGGTTTTTCATCATGTGGGGGTCTATGCCTACCGTCCGGCGGCGCTGATCGGCTATCCGCACTGGCCTATCGGGCCGCTGGAGACGCTGGAGGGATTGGAGCAGCTGCGATTTGTCGAACAGGGACGGCGGGTTTTGTGCGTGGAGGTTCAGGCGCGTGGGCGGCAATTCTGGGAGCTGAACAATCCCTCGGATGTGCCTGTGATCGAGGCCATGATGGCGCAGATGGGATGATCCTGCCCTCGGTCAGCGTTATCGTGACCGCCTGGCAAAGACCGCAGGATTTGCGCCGCTGTCTGATCGCGCTTCAGCAGCAGGATCACCCGAACCTGGAATTACGGCTGGTGGTCGATGGGCCGACGGGCGCGCAAGCCGTCAACGCGCTGCTGGCCGCCGGATGGGCAGGCGGTTTTGTCGCCAACCCCGGCAAGAATATCTCGGTGGCGCGCAATATCGGTCTGGGCATGGCACTTGGCGATGTGGTGGCTTTTATCGACGACGATGCGGTGGCCGAGCCGACATGGGCCAGCCGGCTCGCGGCGGCTTTTTGTGATCCAACGGTGGTGGCGGCCACGGGATATACCCGGGGGCGCAACGGAATATCGTGGCAATGGACGGCGGCGGAGGTGGACCATCTGGGCCAAGACCATGCCGTGCCAGTTTCCGGTAAAACGACGCTTCATCAGGGGTCCGCGCAGCGTTCGGTCAAGCCCGTTGGCACCAATTGCGCGTTTCGGCGCAAGGACTTGCTGGCGATTGGCGCCTTTGATCCGGCGTATCGGTTCTATCTGGAGGATGCGGATATCGGGCTGCGCCTTGCGGGCAGGGGGGGGACGGCGGTGGTGCCGGGGGCGGCGGTGCACCATGCCTTTGCTGCATCCGATCGCCGGCGGGCCGACCGGGTTCCAACGGATCTGACCGAGATCGGCGCGTCGGCACAGGTTTTCTTGCGCCGCCACGCCGCGCCGGATTTGTGGCCTGTGGCGCTGCAATCGCTGCGGGAAGAACAGGCGGCGCGTCTGGCCAGCCATCTTGCGGCAGGGCGCATCGCCAGCGGCGAGGTGGCGGCGCTGACCGCCACCCTGGAGGCAGGCATTGCCGAAGGTCTGTTGCGCGATTTGCCGGATCTGCGGGCGATTGAACCTGCCTCATCGCAGATCGCGGATCCGGGTTTCCTGCGCCTGGCCGGAACGGGGCCGCGTGCGGGCCAGGTGATTGCCGGACGCAACTGGCAGGCGCCGCGTTTGCGCCGCGAAGCCAAGGCTCTGGTTGCGCAAGGCATCGTGACAACGCTGATCCTTTTGTCGGCGACGCCCCGCGCGCATCGGCATCGCTTGCATCCCGACGGGTACTGGGAACAGACCGGCGGGCTTTTCGGCCCGTCCGACCGCGAACAGCCGCGCTGGACATGGTGGCGTTTCGCCGCCCGTATCGCCGCAGAATCCGCGCGGTGGGCCGCTTTTCGACCAACAAACTGAAATTGGACCGCTTATTTCGGGGCACCCTCTAAAAAAGGCCACATTTTTCTGCCAGTTTCCATGTAGTGAGATCACAAAGACCTTGCCTTGAAGATTTCCCTGTTAATCTTTGTGCGCTAAGGTTTTAGTGGTCAAAACAGCCCGGGGCAGTGGGCGGAGTGGGTGCGATGAAGATAAAGAAAGTCTCTAAGGCGGTGTTTCCTGTCGCCGGAATGGGCACGCGGTTTTTGCCGGCGACCAAATCGATCCCGAAAGAGATCATGACCTTGGTTGACCGGCCGTTGATTCAATACGCCATCGACGAGGCCCGGGCAGCGGGCATCAAGGAATTCATCTTTGTCACCTCGCGCGGAAAATCCGCGCTCGAAGATTACTTTGACCACTCGCCCGAGCTGGAATCCGCGCTGCGCAAGGCCGGCAAGGACGAGCTGCTGGAAATATTGAAAGACACCAACATGGACAGCGGCGCGATTGCCTATGTCCGGCAGAACCGGGCGATGGGGCTTGGCCATGCGGTGTGGTGCGCGCGGCGGCTGATCGGGAACGAGCCTTTTGCGGTGCTGCTGCCCGATGACGTGATCGCGGCGGAAAAGCCGTGTTTGCAGCAGATGATCGAAGCGTATGAGCAGACCGGCGGCAATATGGTGGCCGCCATGGAAGTGGCCCCGGCCAAAACCAGTTCCTACGGCGTGCTGGATATCGACGAAGACATGGGGTCCATCGTGACGGTCAAGGGTCTGGTCGAAAAGCCCAAAGCCGAAGATGCGCCGTCAAACCTTGCGGTGATCGGGCGCTATATTCTGACGCCAAAGGTGATGACCAACCTGAACAAGATGAAGCAGGGCGCGGGCGGCGAAATTCAACTGACCGACGCGATTGCCGAAGAGGCGCAGACACCGGGCAAGGTGTTTGGGTTCCGGTTCCGGGGCCAGCGCTATGATTGCGGCTCCAAGGCGGGATTTTTGCAGGCGACGGTGGCCTTTGGCCTGTCGCGCCCCGATTTGCGCGATGAATTCGGGCATTACCTGCATGATCTTTTGGCGCTGCAAAAAGCGGCGCAATAGGTGTGGCTGCGGCCCGTCTGATTGATCTGACACGTCTGGCTTCCCGGATCGGGCTGGGCCAGCCGACCGGGATCGACCGGGTGGAGCGGGCTTGGGCCGATCACCTTTTGACCCTGCCAGACCCTCTTTTCGCGCTGGTGCGGATGAAGCTTGGGTTTGCCCTGCTGGACCGGGGCGGAATCGGCGCCTTGCTCAGCCTTATCGATGGGCGGCAGGCATTGGGGCCATCGGATTTTTTGGGCCGGATTCTGTGGCGCGGTGCGCCGCACCGGGCCCGGGCAGAGGCGGATTTGCGGCGGATTGCCATTTCCCGCGTGCCGCCGTGGCGGCTTGCGTGGCAGCTTCGGCGGCTGGGGCCGGGGTTTGAATATTTCAACCTTGGGCATGCCAATCTGACGATGTCCGGGTTAAAAGCGGTCAAATCCGCCGGGGGCAGGGTCAGCGTGCTGTTGCACGACACGATCCCGCTCGATTTTCCGCAGTACACGAGGGACGGCATTTCGGCGGTCTTTACCCGCAAGCTGGCGGCGGTTTCGGCCCAAGCAGACCGGGTTATTCACACCGCCCACGCCGCTCGTCAGGCGTCCGAGGCGCAGTTGGCAAAGCTGGGTCGGGTGCCGCCGGGGCTGGTGGCCAATCTGGGTGTGACGCGGCTGGTGCCTGACGATACCTTGCTGCCCAAGGGGCTTGATTTGGGGCTGCCCTTCGTTCTGGCGCTTGGCACGATTGAGCCGCGCAAAAACCTGTCGCTGCTGTGCGATATCTGGACGGACGCTGCCGACCTTCCGCGGCTGTACATTGTGGGAAACCGGGGCTGGGCCGCGGCCGAAGAGTTTGAGCGGCTGCAGCGGACAAATGGCATCCATCTGCTCGGCGCGCTGCCCGATGGCGCGGTTGCCGCGCTCATGGACCGGGCGCTCGCCTTGGTCTTTCCCAGCCATGCCGAAGGCTTCGGCCTGCCCCCGATCGAGGCAGCCGCCCGCGGTTTGCCCATTCTTTGCAGCGATTTGCCGGTTTTGCACGAATTGCTGCGGGAGTTACCAGTTTACCTTAAGCCAACAGATGTCTATGCTTGGACCAAAGCAATTCAGACCTTGGGGAAAACCGGGGTCCGGCAGTCTGATAAGGATCGTGCAACGGCGGGATCAGAATTTGTTCTTCCAAGTTGGGAGGCGCATTTCAACCTGATCTTAAATCATCCGGCGCAAAATCCTTAGACAGTTTTGAGGTGGTTCGGGGATGACGCGGTGAGTCTACTGTCTCGGTACATGCTGCGATTGTCCAGACAGCGCTGGCGTTTCCGGGCCATGCGCAAACAGGGCGAATTGCGCCCTGTTGCAATACGAACCGCTAAAATCGCCCCGTCAGATCTGTTGGTGTTTACGACGCTGCGCAACGAGCGTGTTCGTTTGCCTTTTTTCTTGAAGTACTACAGAGACTTAGGGGTAAATCACTTCTTGATCGTCGACAACGACAGCGACGATGGAAGCCGGGAATATCTGGCCGAACAGGACGATGTATCGCTTTGGACCAGCAAGCACAGCTATAAAAAATCGCGGTTTGGCGTGGATTGGCTGAACTGGCTTCAGATGAAATATGGCGATGAGCATTGGTCATTGGTCGTCGATCCTGACGAGTTTTTCGTCTATCCCTTCTGCGATACGCGGCCCCTGCGTGCGCTGACGGACTGGCTGGACGCCAGTTCGATCAAATCCTTTTCGGCCATGCTGCTGGACATGTATCCCAAGGGGCCGTTTGATGTGACGCCCTACAATGAGGGGCAGAATCCCTTTGAAATTGCACAGTATTTTGACAGCGGAAACTATTCCTTCAGCCGGAACGACACGTTCGGCAACCTGTGGATTCAAGGCGGCCCGCGTGCGCGGATGTTTTTTCGCGACAGTCCCGAACGCGCGCCTGCGCTGAACAAGATCCCCTTGGTCAAGTGGAGCCGGAAGTATGCCTATGCCAGTTCAACCCATATGCTGCTGCCGCGCGGTTTGAATCAGGTCTATGATGAATGGGGCGGCGAAAAGGCGAGCGGTTGTCTGCTGCACGCCAAATTCCTTGATACCTTCGCGGCCAAGGCCGAAGAGGAAATGCAGCGGCATCAGCATTATGCCAACAGCCACGAATACCGCGCTTACCGCGCGTCCCTGGCCGTGCAGCCGGATTTGTGGTGCAAGTTCAGCGAAAAGTATATCAACTGGCGGCAGCTTGAAATTTTGGGATTGATGTCAAAAGGAAACTGGGCGTGAGCGTCGGGATTGTCATGCTGTGTCATACGGCGCTGGACCGGGCGGCGCAGGTGGCACGTCATTGGGCCGAGCGGGAATGCCCGGTGGTCATTCACGTCGACAAACGCGTGAACAAACGCGCCTTTCAACGGATGTTCGACGAGCTTTCCGATCTGGGCAACGTTCAGTTTTCGTCTCGCCATGCCTGCGAATGGGGCACTTGGGGCATTGTTGCGGCCACACAGGACGCGGCCGCGCTGATGTTGGCCCAGTTTGCGCATGTCCGGCATGTTTTTCTCGCCTCCGGGTCGTGCCT
Organism: Paracoccaceae bacterium; assembly: GCA_031385445.1. GTDB lineage: Bacteria > Pseudomonadota > Alphaproteobacteria > Rhodobacterales > Rhodobacteraceae > CAIYZT01. The sequence goes on from JANNBM010000056.1 coordinate 27,623, forward strand.
GCCGCTGCGTCCGGTCGAAGAGTTGGTTGCCTATCTCGACAGCCGCCCGCGCACGGATTTCATCGAAAGCGTGACCACCGAAGATGTGGGCTGGACGATTGGCGGGCTGGATTTTGAACGCTTTACGCTGCGCTTCCCGTTCAGTTGGCGCAAGAACCGGCGTTTGTTTGATTCCTATGTGAAATTGCAGCGCCGCGTTGGTTTTCGTCGCAAGGTTCCGGCCGGGATCGTGCCGCATATGGGCAGCCAGTGGTGGTGCCTGACCCGGCAAACCCTGTCAGCGATCCTGGAAAACCCCGAGCGTCAAGAGATTGATCGCTATTTCCGCAAGGTCTGGATCCCGGACGAAAGCTATTTCCAAACACTCGTTCGGCAATTTTCCACCGGTGTCGAAAGCCGGTCGCTGACCCTGTCGAAGTTCGACTTTCAAGGCAAACCGCATATCTTTTATGATGACCACCTGCAGCTTCTGCGCCGATCCGATTGCTTTGTGGCGCGCAAGATCTGGCCGCATGCCGATCTTTTGTACGATGCGTTTCTGACCAAGGCAGGTCAGGGGCAAGCCGCGGCAGAGCCGAACCCCGGCAAGATTGACCGGCTGTTTTCAAAGGCGGTTGAGCGGCGGACAAAGGGGCGCGCAGGCTTGTTCATGCAAAGCCGCTTTCCGCATGAAAACTGGGAAAACGGCCGGACTTCGGCGCCCTATTCGATCTTCCACGGGTTTTCCGAGATCTTCGAAAACTTCGAGCCCTGGCTTGGGAAAGTGGCCGGAACGCGGGCGCACGGGCATTTGTTTGCGCCCGACAAGGTGCATTTCGCGGGCGATGATGCGGTTTACAATGGCAGTATGTCGGATTCCGCAGCGCTGCGCGATTATAATCCCCGTTCGTTCCTGACCAATCTGATCTGGAACACGCGCGGCGAACGGCAGTGTTTTCAGTTCGGGCCGGGCGACAATCAGGCGATCAGCTGGTTCACGGCCTGCGATCCCAATGCGCAGATTTCCGTGATCACCGGCGCATGGGCGGTGCCGCTGTTTCAGTCCAACGCGAATTTCGGCGATATCCGGCGCAAGGCCGCGCTGTTGCAAAAGATCGAATTGGAACATCTGACGATCCTGCGATCGACCTATGCGAAGGCGCGGCTGCGCGTCTGGTCGCTGGCTGATTTTGTCGAAAACCCGATGGAACCGCTGCAAACCGTCATCGACGAGATCAGCCCACGCGCGATGCGCCGGTTGACCGAAGCGCCGCGTCTTGCCAACCTGACGGGCTTTGGCCAGTTCCTGCAAAACTTGCGCAATCAGGGCATGCAGCCCATTTTGATGGGGGATTTCCCGGTTGATCTGGGTCAGACGGGCGCACCGCGCCGCCGTGGCCGCCCCTATTTGGTGAAATAGCGCATGGTTCAGGTTTCGTTCAAAAGTTTCGTGATTTTTGCTGAAATGCGCACCGGGTCGAACTTTCTGGAAGCGAATCTGAACACGATTGCCGGGATCAAATGCCATGGCGAGGCGTTTAACCCCTATTTTATCGGTGGCGAGGGCAAGCAGGATTATCTCGGCGTGGACATCGTCGCGCGGAATGCGGATCCGGGCCGATTGCTTGCCGCGCTGCGCGAGCAGACCAAGGGGATCGCGGGGTTTCGCTATTTTCACGACCACGATCCGCGCGTGTTCGATCTGGTAATGAACGATCCCACCTGCGCCAAGATCGTGTTGACGCGGAACCAGTTGGAAAGTTACATCTCGTGGAAAATCGCCAAGGAAAGCGATCAATGGTGGATGGCCAACACCAAGCACCTGAAAACCGTGCGCCCGAAATTCGACGGGGATGAGTTTTTGGAGCGGGTTGCGACGCTTCACAGCTTTCAAAGAAAGCTGTTGAACCGGCTGCAAACAACCGGCCAGACCGCGTATTACATTGATTACGAAGACATTCTTGATCTCGACGTTCTGAACGGCCTTGCGGCGCATCTGGGGGCCGAGGGGCGGATCGTGGATCTGGATTTCCGTTTCAAAAAGCAGAACCCCGAGGCGCTGGAGGTGAAGGTTTCCAATCCGGTCGAAATGGCGCGGAGTTTGGGCAAAGTCGACTGGTTCAACCTGTCACATACCCCCAACTTCGAGCCACGCCGTTCGGCCGGCGTGCCGCAATACATGGCCTCGTCCGGCGCGCCCTTGCTGTTTTTGCCCATCCGTTCCGCCCCTGACAACCGCCTCAAAAAGTGGCTGGCGGGCTTTGGCCCGATGCTGCCGAATTTCGACCGGCCCAGTCTGCGCACCTGGCGGTCGGCCAACCCCGGACATCGCAGCTTTACCGTCCTGCGCCATCCCCTTGCGCGCGTCCATACGGGTTATGCCGAGTTTTTGCGCAAGGAGTGGATGCCCGAACTGCGCCCCTATCTGAAGCGCGTGCACAAATTCATCCTGCCGCCCAAGGGCGAGGGTTTCGCGGATCCGGCAGAATTTCGGGCAGGGCTTTTGGTGTTTCTTGACCTGATCAAACACATCGCCGCCGGCCGGACCGAGCTGCGCACCCCGGCACAATTTGCCAGCCAGTTTATGACGATGCAAGGATTTGGGCAGCTGCAAAGCCCGGATCATGTTCTGCGCGAAGATCAGCTTGAAATGGGCTTGTCGTTTCTGATGAGCGGTCTTGATCTGGATATCCCGGAGCTTCCCCCCGAACAAGACATGGCGCAGCATCCGCTGTCCGCGATTTACGGCCCCGATCTGGAAGAGGCGGCAAAGGCGGCTTTTTCAAGGGACTATGAGGCGTTTGGCTTTGGTCCGTGGAAACCGCTTTAGCCAGTCAAAGCGCGGCCAGCAGTACCGAAACCACCCGCTCCATGTCGTCTCGCGGCAAATCATGCGCCATCGGCAACCCCAAAAGCCTGTTGCCAAGGTCTTCGGTCACGGGCATCGGCTGCGTTTGCACATCGGGGCCGCTGAACCGGCGAAAATGCGGTTGCAGGTGCAGGCCGTCTTCGTACCAGCGGCGGCTGTCGATATTGGCGGCGGACAGCGCGGCAATCGCGCGGTCCATGACTTGGGCGCTCGGCGCTTTCCAGGTGATGTAAACCGAGGCCATGTCGGGCGGAAGATACATGGCGCCGGGCAAGGGGCAGCTCACCTGCTCCCAAAGGGCCACGGTTTTGGCATAGTCGGTCCGGCGCGTGTCAAAGGTGTCCAGCATGGCAAGGCCAACGGCGGCGTGAAGCTCGCTCATCTTGGCATTTGTGCCGGCCGTCTCTGATTTCCGCGAGAAGTTAAAGCCAAAATTGGCCGCCTGCACCACGGCGTCCTGACCGGGGCCGTTGTTCCAAAAGACCGCGCCGCCCTCACCGGTTGAAAAGGTTTTGGTGGCGTGAAAGCTGATCGTCATCGGCACGGTGGCGCTGACGAGGGCCGGATCGTCCAGCAGCTTTTCAAAGCAGGCCGCGGCATCAAAAACCACGGGGATTCCGGTTTTTGCAAAAAGCGCCTCGGCCTGGCGGATTTCGGGCTTTCGGCCATAAGGCGCGACCGGCAGGATCAGACCGATCTTTTCCGCCAGCGGATGACGGCTGGCGAGGTCCAGATCCATCGCCCAGGTTTCGGCGTCAACGTCGCAAAAGACCGCAGTATAGCCGCAGCGTTCGGCGGCAAGCGCGGTGGCGGCAAAGGTATGGGATGGGATCAACGCATAGGGTTTGGCGCTGCTGGCGGGCCCCGCGGCGGCAAGGATTGCGATTTCAATGGCCGATGTTCCGTTCGAAGCGGTCCGAACCGCATGGGGCGGCAAGCCCAGACGCGCCGCCAAACGCTGTTCCAGCAGCCGGACCATCGGCCCGCGGTTGGTATAGTGCCGCGCGGCATCGCTTTGCTGCAAATAGGGCGCGATTTCTGCCGCGTTTGGCAAAAGCGGTCGGCAAACCGGCAAAAACGGCGGCAGGATGGGCAGGTCTTTGATCATCATCGGGCAAGCATATGGGGCGCGAACCAGCGCCACAAGTCGGCAGAAACGCGATTTTCACGGCGATTGCGCCGAGAGCGGGATCAATTATTCTTGATTTGGTCCCGAAAACCGCCGGACTCTTGTGAGAGACTGCACTTCGGCGTATCTTTTTGACACAATGCGGAATGATAGTCCGCGCGCTGGATATGCCTATTAAACAGGGTATTGTCCGGACCTGGAGAGCTAAATGGCCGATACGGACGATCTTTTTGCTAGCATCACTGGCCAGCCAGTCTTTGAAAAACCGGGCGTAAGGCCCGGCCTGCGGCGTGTGGAAACCATCGGTGTGGGGCCGGGCGCGCGCACGGAATTGATCGACACAGCTTCCGGTGCAAGCTTTGGCTTCAATGCCGCCGAAACGTTCCTGCTGGATGCCGCCGATGGCAAAACAGACATCGCGGAAATTTATGACCGACAGCTTTTGGTTTTGGAAACGGCTTTGTCCCCCGCAGAGGTGCTTGCGTTTTTCCGGCGCCTGAAAATCCTCGGCATTCTGGCGCCCGGCGGCGAACTGGCACCCCCGGCACCGGAACGGCGCCTGTCCAACCGCGATGCGAATGCGCCAACGGCGCAAGAACGATCTGTGGCCGTTTTGAAAACCCTCGCCTTGAACCGGCAAATGGCTGTGGCAAAGCAGCAGACGCGAGCGGACGGCGAACAGGCAGTTGATTTGCCTGAAACTGATACCCTTGCAGAGGTGACGGAACCTTCGCCGGTTGCAGACGCGCAGGCGCGCCGACGGGCGGCGATCAGCTCTGCAATCGGTAAAAACCGGACTGCGCGGAGACAAACGGCGGTTGCGGATGCCAAGAGCGATCTGCCGAGCCTTCCTGAGCCGTTTTCAGATCTGGCTGACGTGGTGATCCAGCCAGAAACTGCGCCAATTAGCGCTGTCTTGGCCGAAGAGATCGATTTTAGCGCGCCGAACAAACGCGTGCCTCGGCAGCGCAAGGCAAAGATCATTCCGCCTGCGCCGCCGACGGCCGAACCCATTGAGCCTTTGATGCCGGCGAGCCTGACCGAGCCGGGCAGCGTCGATCCGTTCGAGGTTATCACCGAAACGCTGAGCAAGGTGCCCGTTGATCCCTTGGCGCTGGACGCCGAACTGCTTGGGTCACTGGATGACGAGTTTGCCGGACAAATGATGCCGGCACTGCCGCAGGATGATGTTGGCGGCCGTTTCGCGGGCCGCTTCGGCGGCGGCGGCATGGGCGGCGGCATGGCTGGCGGTTTCGGCGGAGCGGGACGCGGCGGTATGGGCGGCATGGGCGGCGGCATGGGGGGAGGTATGGGCGGCATGGGCGGCGGCGGCCCCAATGCCGAACGTATCATGGCGATGCTTGCCGCGCGTCGCGGCGGCGGCGGGGGCCGTGATGGGGGCAATGCGGAAAGCGCGCATGGCGATCAGCGGCCGATGGGTGTGGCGCTTTTTAACCCGACATGGATTTTGAAGCTGCTTTATATTCTATTCTTTCCAGCGCGTTACCTTGGCTGGCTGACCATTCCCGCCGTGGTTTTCGCGGGGATGACGGTCTATCAGAACTGGCCAGAGTTTGCGGCCGAGTTTTTGGTTTTTCAAGGCAGCGCGAATGTGGTCGTGCGCATTCTGGCCAGCCTTCTGACAGCGAACCTTGCCGCGCGTTTGGTGCAAGGCTGCGCGATTATTGCCGCCGGTGGGCAGGTCCGCACGATGGGAATCGCGCTCGACTTCGGGTTCCTGCCGCGCTTTTTCGTCGATATTTCGGACATTCCAAACCTGACCCGATCGGGTCAGCTTTGGGCTTGGGGCGCGCCGATTCTGGCGCGCTACTGGCTTTTTGCAATCGGCACGGTTCTTTGGGCCACCACACACAACAGCGGAACATGGTTTTCGCATTATGCCATCATGGTCGGCCAAATTTCTGCGGCCATGGCGGTGCGCTCTTCCTTGCCGGTGTTTCCGGGCGACGGGCAGCGGTTTCTTGCGACCTTCTTCAACGACGCCCGGCTTCTGTCCAAGTCGATGCTGGCCCTGCGCCATGTGGTTTTGGGCCGAAAGCTTCCTCCAGTGATTTCGAAGGACGATATCCTGCCGCTGGCGGCCTTTGGCGGGGCGGTTGTGCTGTCTTCGGTGGCGGCGTTTGTGGTCCTGACGGTCGTTGTGGCCACCCAACTTGAAACCGACTTCGGCGGGTTTGGCGTGGTGATGTTCTTGTCCTTGGCGGGCCTCAGCCTGTTGTACTTTTTGATCCTGTCCACGGCCGTCAAGCGCCGCGTCGAAGCTTTGGGCGGCGGGCAGCGACAGGGTTTGGCGCAGGACCTTTTGGCCAATGACGCGGATGCGGACATCTCTGTCAGTGGAAATACCGGAACAACATCCAGCGCGGCGCGGGTGTTTTGGGTGATCCTGGCGATCGGTCTTTTGGCTGTGGCCTTTCTTCCTTATGATTACGACAGCGGCGGCGCGGTCGCAGTTTTGCCAACGGCGCGGGCGCAAGCGGTCGCACGGGCAGATGGTGAGATCCTTGAAGTGCTTGTAAAAGAGGGTGAAATTGTTACGCGAGATCAGGTTCTGGCGCGAACGAGTTCCTGGGAGCAGGAAAATGGCGTGACGTCCACGAAGGCCTTGTTGACCGGGGCAGAGGCGCAGTTGGCCAAACTTCTGGCCGGCGCCAAGCCCGAGGAAATCGCGCTTTCGGTCAAGCAGGTGGAAAGCGCGCGGTCCAGTCTGGCGCTGTCAAGGGCCGAGTACGACCGCGCGAAAACGCTGCTCGCGTCCGGCACGATCACGCAAAAGACCTATGACGAAGACAAGAGCAGCTTTGAGGAGGACCTTGCGAACCTGTCGGTTTCAGAGGCGAGGCTGGACCTGGTGCGAAGCAGCGCCACGCCCGAAGAGATTGCCGTTTCGCAGGCAGACGTCGACCGTCTGAAGGCGGAGGTGACGTTCCGCCAAGACGAGCTGGAGCGCACCGAGATCCGCGCGCCAATGGACGGGCGTGTCGTGACGCCGAACCTTGATCTGCTGCGCGGACGTTACCTGCGCACGGGCGAGACGCTGATCGAGATCGAGCGCGTGGAAGTTATCAAAGCCTCGATCGCGGTGCCCGAAGCCGACATCGGTTTGATCAAGGTGGGCGCGACGGTGCGGCTGAAAGCCTGGGGCGACAGTGACCGGGAAATCGTTGGCACCGTGGAAAGCGTCGGCTCTGCGGCGGTGGAACAGACAACCGGCAGCGTGGTGCAAGTGATGGCGCGATTTGACAACACGGACGGGCTTTTGCGGTCAAACATGACGGGCTATGCCAAGATTGACGGCGGCGAGATGACGGTTTGGCGGGCGTATTTGCGGTCCCTGACACGATTCTTCCAGATAGAAGTCTGGTCGTGGATTCCGTGATCCCGATCGTACCCGGATTTCTTTTGCGATTTATTCACGCAGATTGCCCGATCAAACCGCTGTTTTTGAACGGTTAACGCGTGTTTTGTCAAAAAATGCCGGCGTTCCCGGCTTGCCGCTGACATCCATTTGTGGCACTGTTCGGTCGTAATTTAACCGCTTTTATACCGCTCTTAAGCGCGGTGAAACTTTGATTGAAATGGCAGGAGTTCGACATGCAAGGTCCGCGCGGCGCTGGCTCTACTCAGAACGTTATTCGCTCTCAAATGCAGGCCGGAATGGCGGCGCTGCAAAACGGACAACTTGAAGACGCCCGCACGATTTTTTCGTTGTTGCTGGATGCGAATCCAGAAATGGCGCTGGCGCAGGTTGGCCTGGGGCGCGTTTTCGCATTGGAAGGCACGCATGACCGCGCGCTGGAACATTTCGAAGCCGCTTTGAAAATCAAACCGGATTTTGCCCCCGCCATCATGTTTTCGGCGCAGGCGCGCGAAAAACTGGGCCAAAGCGAAGATGCGATGGACTCGTACCGCAAAGCGGTCGATCTGGACCCAAAGCTTAGCCTTGGTTATTTTCGGATGGCCCGCGGCATGGTGTCGGAGGGTCGCAATGACGAAGCCTTGTCAACCCTGCGCGACGCCGTGGCGCACAACCCCCAGGACGCCAGCCTGCGCTTGATGCTGGCAAACGCGATGGAGCGGGCGGGCGATGATGCCGAGGCGGAATATCGGCACGTGATTGACCTGAAGCCCGATCTTTGGATCGCGCATTTTCAGCTGGGCCGGATGATGCTGAACAAATCGCGCTTTGATCAGGCGCGCGATCATCTTGCGCGCGCGGTGTCGTTTGCGGCGGACAAGCCGCAGGTGCATCAGGCGCTCGGCTCTGCCTATGTGGGGCTGAATGATCACGCGCGCGCTGTCAAATCGTTTGACGAAGCGTTCCGGCTGAAGCCGTCGAACCATGTTGCAGCGGTCAAAGCGGCGCAGTCGCGTTCGGCTTTGGGCAAGCACCGTGAGGCGCTGGATCTGCTGTTGAACCTTGGCCGGATGGCGCGGCGTTCGCCCATCGTGCAGCGCGCCATGGGGGATGTGTATTTCGCAACCGCCAAGTGGAACGAGGCGTCGGAATGTTACCGCGCAATGATTTTGAATTCGGAAGAAATCGGTGCGAATTCGCCTGAAATGCTGGCTTTGGCGAAGAAGCCGGCAAGTGCAAATCTTGAAGCCGACGCAAAGGCGCTGAACGATGCGGTGTCGCAGCGGGCCGAAAACGTTGGCAAGAACCTGCGTCAGGATCCTGACAAAGCCCGCAACTGGCTGCGCGACCGCCGGGCTGCGCGGGCTGCAAACTAGGGATTTGCGGGATACTGCGGCTTTTTGGTCCCAAATTGAACGCATTTTGGTGAATTATGATGGTTGGCGTTTCGGGGGACTGTGATTTCAACCGAGTGACTTTCGAAGGGTAATGGACATGTCAGAAGATAACTCGGACAAAAAGCTTGCGGCGCTTGGCAAGTTGCGCGCGATGCGAAACGCGGATGGCCCGAAACCGGCGCGGCCGGATGCGGGCAATGATGCCGCCGGTGGTGGCGGAAACAAAGGCGAGGCGTTGAAGCGTTTTCTGGCGAACCGCAAGGACGGCGGGGGCGGCGCTGCGGGCGGAATGGGCGGCGGCGCGGGCGGCGGCAAGTTTCGCGAAATGATGAAAGCGCGCGGCGGAATGGGCGGCGCGGCTGCGGGCGGCGCCGGTGGTCTTCGTGACCGTTTGGCGGGCGGCGCTGGCGGCGCGGAAGGTGGCGGAAAGCGCGCCCTGCTGAAGAAAATCATGGAAAACCGCAAGGGCGGGGCCATGGGCACAGCGGCCGCTGCACCGGGTGAAAAGGTCGACGTTCAAAACCCGACCGAGCAGCGGGCAATGCTGCGGGAGCGGATCGCGAAACTGCAAGCCAAGCTTGACCAACTGGATATCGATGGGACCGACGAAGATCTGGAATAGTCGCCCAAGCATTCCGGGACCGGCCAAAAGGCCCGTCCCACTTTTCTGTTTCTGAGGCAGTTTCATGCACGATGATTTCAAGGTTCTCGTTTTAACGCCGGCGGGCATCTTGGATCCTTCATTGGCCATCGCCGCCGCGCGGGCGGGCCATACCGGCGTTGTTAACCTTGAACTCGGGCCCGACCTTGGCTGCGAGGCGGCCTTGGACAAGCTGGCAGAGATGACCGATGGCGGCTGGGGCGTTTGCCATCAGGACGCCGAAGCTGCTGCGCGGATTGTCGGGAGTTATGGCGCGCGCGGGCTGGGTCTGGTCATTCTTCCTGCCGAGGTGGCGTTTGCCAAATCCGAGCTGGTGTTGGCCATGCGGGCGGCGGGCGTTCAGGTTTTGTTTGAAGCCTTGGAATGGGATCCGCGGCTGTGCGGCGCCCTAGCCGCCGACGGGATTGTGCTGAAAGGCCATGAGGCGGGCGGGCGGGTTGGCGAAGCTACGGCGTTCATCTTGTTGCAGCAGGCGATTGCGGCGGGGCCGAGTGGGCCGGTTTACGTGCGCGGCGGGGTTGGCCTGATTTCGGTCGCGGCGATGCGGGCGGGCGGGGCGGCGGGGGTTGTGCTTGACGATCAGCTGCTGATGCTGCGCGAATCTGCGATGGCGGACCGGCTGTCGGCGGGGCTGAAGCGGTTCACGGGCGCCGAAACCGTGCTGATCGAAGAAAGCGCGGGCGGCGCGCAGTGGCGCGGGATCGAGCGTCCGGGTTCGAAATCGGCGCAGGCTTTGCGGCAGGCTTTGGCGCGCGCCAAGGGCAGTGACCGTGCAGCGATTGCAGCGGCCCGGTTCGGCTGGGACGAGGCCGCAGGCCAAATCGCCCCGATCGGCCAAGCGGCAACCTTTGCCCCCGACCTTGCCGAGCGGTTTGGCAACGTCGCGAAGGTGGCCAATGCGATGCTGACGCAGTCGGCCGCGCTTGTCGCCGAAGCCGCCAGATCGCCGGTTTGGGCCGAAGGTCAAGGCGTGGCAGCGGTGCACAAAACCAAATGGCCCATCGTTCAGGGGCCGATGACACGGGTGTCCGACACGGCGGCCTTTGCCGAAGCGGTCAGCACGGGCGGCGGTTTGCCCATGCTCGCGCTGGCGCTGATGCGGCCGGACGCGGTTGATGTGCTGTTGGCCGAGACGGCCAAGCGGCTGAAAGGCCAAAGCTGGGGCGTCGGGCTTTTGGGATTTGCGCCGTCGTCCCTGATCAAGGCGCAGGTCGAGGTGTCTTTGCGGCACGGCCCGTCCTTTGCGTTGATCGCGGGCGGGCGCCCTGATCAGGCGCGCGCGCTGGAGGCAGACGGCATTCCAAGTTATCTGCATGTGCCCTCGCCAAGGCTGCTGAAAATGTTCCTTGACCAAGGCGCAAAGCGGTTCGTTTTCGAAGGACGCGAATGCGGCGGGCATGTTGGGCCGATGTCGTCGATGATCCTGTGGGACAGCATGGTGCGCTGCCTTTTGGACGAAGTGAAAACGCCCCAGCAGGCCGAAGGTCTGTGCATTCTGTTTGCAGGCGGCATTCATGATGCGGCCTCGGCGGCGATGGTGGCCTGTTTTGCGGCCCCTTTGGCGGCGCGCGGCATTGCGTGCGGCGTTTTGATGGGCACGGCCTATTTGTTCACCAGGGAATCGGTAGAAAGCGGCACGATCGTTTCCGGCTTTCAGAAAGTCATGCTTGATTGCACCAAGACCGTCACGCTGGAAACCGGGCCGGGCCATGCCAGCCGGGCCGCGATGAGCGGTTTTGCCGATGAGTTCGCGGGCGAGCGGGTGCGGCTGGAAGGCGAAGGCGTATCGTCCGAAGATCAGCGTGAGGCGCTGGAAGGTCTGACATTGGGGCGGCTGCGGCTGGCGTCTAAGGCGACGGAACGGCAGGGTGATGCGCTGAAAAAAGTGCCGCTGAAACGGCAGGTTTCCGAAGGCATGTATATGACCGGTCAGGTCGCCATGCTGCGCAGCAAAATCACCACCGTTGACGCGCTGCACCGCGAGATTGCCGAAGGCTCGGCTGCGAAACTGGACGCGCGCGCGGCGGCGCGGGACCGCGAATGGTCGTCCGATGTGCGCCCGCAGCCGGTGGATATTGCCATCGTCGGCATGTCGGCGCTGCTGCCCGGGTCTGACGATCTGAAGGCCTATTGGGAGAACCTTCTGGACAGCGTGAATGCGATTACCGAAATTCCGGCGCATCGTTGGGATTGGCGCATTTATTTCGACGAAGACCCCACAGCGCGCGACAAGATTTACTCGCGCTGGGGCGGCTTTTTGAAGGATATGCCTTTCGATCCAATGCGTTACGGCATTCCGCCGCGCTCTATTCCGGCGATTGACCCGCTGCAACTGATGACGCTGGAAGTGGCGCGTCGGTGTCTGGATGATGCGGGATTTGATGGCACGGATACGACCAAAACCGAGCAGCGACTGAAAACCTCGATCATTCTGGGGGCTTCGGGCGGGGCGGGCGATGTGGGCGCGCAGTATGCGGTGCGCGCCGAAATGCCGCGGTTCATGGGGTCTTTGGACGACGAGGCTGCCAGCCATTTGCCGGAATGGACCGAAGACAGCTTTGCCGGGATTTTGCTGAACGTCGCGGCGGGGCGCGCGGCGAACCGGCTTGATTTTGGCGGGGTGAATTACACGGTGGATGCGGCCTGCGGCTCGTCGCTGGCAGCGGTGTATCAAGCGGTGCTGGAGCTTGAAACCGGGCGCTCGGATATGGTTTTGGCGGGCGGGATCGACACGGTTCAGGGCCCGTTCGGCTATTTGTGTTTTTCCAAGACGCGGGCCCTGTCGCCGCGCGGTCGGTGCAGTTCTTTTCAGGATGATGCCGACGGGATCGTGATTTCCGAAGGAATCGCGATGGTCGCGCTGAAGCGGCTGAAGGATGCCGAGCGGGACGGCGACCGGGTTTATGCGGTGATAAAGGGCGTGGGCGGGTCTTCGGATGGCAAGGCCAAGTCGATGACCGCGCCGCATCCGGATGGGCAAATCCGCGCTTTGGGCCGGGCTTATGATATGGCGGGATATTCTCCTGCGACGGTTGGGCTGTTTGAAGCGCATGGAACCGGCACGGTCGCGGGCGATACCAGCGAGATGACAACCGTGACGCGGCTGTTGCAACAGGCGGGCGCAGAGCCGAAGCAGGCGGCGATTGGATCGGTCAAGACGCTGATCGGCCATACCAAGGCGGCGGCGGGAATTTCGGGACTGATCAAGGCGACGCTGGCGGTGCATCACGGCGTTTTGCCGCCGCATGGCCGCCGGGCCGGTCCCAATGCGCGGCTGAAAGAGGCGGATATCCCGCTTTACCTTGCCGACAAGCCGCGTCCTTGGATCAGCCCCAAAGGTCTGCCGCGGCGGGCCGGGGTTTCCGCCTTTGGCTTTGGTGGCACGAATTTCCATGTAACGCTGGAAGAGCATGCCTTGCAGCGCGCGATCCCGGCATTGAACCCGGCGGCGCGGCGGCGCTGGAAAGAAGAGCTTCTGCTGTGGCGCGGGCCGACGCGGGCCGATCTGGCCCGGCAGGTTGCGGCGCTTGAGGCGCGGCTTGCGGCAGGTTTTGCCCCCGATCTGGGCGATCTGGCGCATACGCTTGCCACCTCGGCTCCGGCGCGCGGATTGGCGGCGTCGATTGTGGTTGGCCGGGGCGAGGATTTGACGGCCCGGCTCGCAGGCTTGTCGGCGCATTTGTCGGATGGGTCCAAACCCTTGCCGCCCGGCGCGTCGTTCAGCGAAAAGCCGATGTTGACCGAGGGTGGCAAATTGGCCTTGGTTTTCCCCGGTCAGGGCAGCCAATACCCCGAAATGATGTCCGATATCGCGGTTTTGATGCCCGAAATAACGGCGAGCATGGCGCTTGCCGATGAAACGCTCGGCTTCGCGCTGAGCCGGAATATTCTGCCAGCGGGCGTTTATGACGATGCAGAGATGGCCGTTGCCACGGCGGCGCTGACCCGCACCGATATCGCCCAACCGGCCTTAGGCGCGGTTGAGGCGGGCCTTTGGGCGGTGCTTGCCTCGATGGGGGCAAAGCCGGATATGGCGGCGGGCCACAGCTATGGCGAGTTCGTCGCTTTGCATGCGGCGGGCGTTATGGACCGGGCTGATCTGTTCCGCGTCAGCCGCGCAAGGGGCCAGTATATGGTCGAAGCGGCGGAAGGCGGCGATCTGGGCACCATGGCGGCGGCGCGCGGCGAGCGGGCGGCGATTGAGGCGTTGATCAAAGGGATCGACGGGCTTTGCGTGGCCAATCACAACGCGCCTGAGCAGTCTATTCTGTCGGGCACTAGGGCCGCGATTGAAGAGGCGCAAAAACGGGGGGAGGCGGCTGGTATTTCGATCAAGCCGATCCAGGTTGGCGCGGCGTTCCATTCGCCCATCGTTGCCCCAGCAGAAAAGCGTTTGGCGAAATTCATCGCCGGGATGGATCTGTCGGCGCCCCGATTTGCGGTTTATTCCAACACGACGGCGCAAGCCTATTCTGCGGATCCGGCCGCGATTGGCCGTCAACTTGCGGCGCAACTGTCGCGCCCGGTCGAATTCGTGGCTGAGATTGCCAAGATGTACGACGACGGCGCGCGGGTGTTCCTGACGGTCGGCCCGAAGGCGGCGCATGCCAATATGGTGCGGCAGATTTTGGGTGCCGCGCCGCACCGCTCTATCGCGATGGACGATGAAGCCGGCGGTTTGCGTGGGCTTTTGGCCGCTGTCGGCGCGCTTTTGGCAGAAGGGGCCGCGCTGGATCTGTCGCGGCTTTGGGCGGGCCGGGGCTTGGCGCGGGTCGCGCTTGATGGCCCGATCCCGACCCTCGACCCTATTGGCAAACACATGTGGATGCTGAACGGGTCGGGCGCGCGGCCGTTTGGCAGCCCGATGAACCATGTGCTGACCATCGAAGAGATCGCTTCGCGGGCGACCAAAACCAGCACGGCGCTGATCGCCCCGCCTGCTTCGCCACAAATTCAACAACCGCTGCGGGCTGCGATGCTGCCCGCTCCCCGACCTTTGACGAGAATGGAGAGACCAAGGATGGATATGTCGCCCCAAGACACCTCCGGCCTGGCGCCGCAAGTCAGTGGCTCTGCCGCTGATTTCGCGCTGGCGGAGTTTCAGACGACCATGGCGCGCTTTTTAGAGACGCAAGAGCGCGTGATGCTGGCCTATCTGGGCGCCGCGCCGGCCAGCGCGCAACCCCGCCAGATTCTGCGGCAGGTTGCACCGGTGGCGCGCCCGATGATCGCGGTAACGCAGGTGGCGGCACCCATGCCCGCCCCCGCCGCAATGGTTGCAGCGCCCGTTCCGGCGCCCGTTGCCGCAACGCTTGCGCCAGTATCTGCGCCAGTATCTGCTCCGGTGGCGGCGCCAGTCGCGGCTTCGGCCCCGGCCCCTGTGGCCGTCACGGCAAAAGGTCTCGACAAGGCCGGAATTTCGGCCCTACTGGTCGGGATCGTCGAGGATCGGACCGGATATCCGGGCGATATGCTGGGTATGGACCAGTCGATCGAGGCGGATCTGGGCATCGACTCGATCAAGCGCGTTGAAATCATCGGCGCGCTCTTAAAGGGCCTTCCAAGCGCCCAGGGCGCCGCAGCGGCCCCGATTTCCGAGGCATTGAACGAGCAAAAGACGCTGGGCGGCATCATCGACAAGCTGACAAAGCACCTGGAGACCGCCGGCCCTTTTGATTTGACCGGGGTGGAGAATGCGGAGCCGAAGACATCGGCCCGGCCGCCCCGGTTTGTTATGATCGCAGACACCGCCGGGCCTGTTCCGGCGGCGAATTTGCCGGTGGGGCGATATTTGATCGTGTCAAATGGCACCGCGCGGGACAGGCCGCTGCGGCGGATGATCGCCGCGGCCGGATCCGAGGCGATCATCGCCTCGCCCGCGATGGCGCAAACGCTTGCAGGTCCGTTCGCAGGCATGATCCATTTGGGCGCGGCCGAGTTGACCGCGCTGTCGCTGAAGGATGATCCGGCGCTTTGGGATGCTGCGATTGAGGCGTCTGACAGGTCGGCTTATCAGCTGTGCCGGGCGCATGTCGAAACGTTCAGGACCGGGCGTATCGTGCTGGTTTCGGCGCTGGGCGGGCATTTTGGCCGCGACCGCGCGCAAGCGGGCCTGATGATTGGCGGCGGCGGGCCAGGTCTTGCGAAATCGCTGCGCGAGGAATGGCCGGACGCGCGGACCAAAGCGGTTGACCTTGACCCCTCGCAGCCCGTCAAGGCGCAGGTCGCCGCGCTTTTTGCCGAGCTCGCGGCACCCGAAGGGCGGATCGAGGTTGGATATCCGGGCGGTTCGCGCACCGTGTTTCGCGCCACCGAAACGGCCCTGCCTGAGGCGGTTCGTGCCGTGCCGCAAGGCGCTGTCATTCTGGCCACTGGCGGCGCGCGCGGCATCACCGCTGAAATTCTGCGCCCCTTCGCCAAGCCGGGGATCACGCTGGTTCTGATTGGGCGCTCTGCCCTTCCCGCAGCGGAATCTGAAGAGATGGCTGCCTTGACCGAGGTGGCGCAGATGCGCCGCCATCTGATGGAAACCGCGAAAGCCAAGGGCGCGGCGGTCACCCCCGCGCAGATGGAGCGGGCAATTTCCGGCATTCAGCGCGACCGCGAAATTCGCGCGAATATCGCCGATCTGACCGGGGCGGGCGCGGTTGTCGATTACCGGACGGCCGATATGGGCGATCCGGCCGAGGTAGCCGCCGTCATGGCGCAAATTCTGGCGCGCTACCCCGTGCTTTACGGCGTGATCCATGGCGCAGGCGTGATCGAAGACAAACGCATCAACGACAAGACGCCAGACAGCTGGAACCGGGTGGTTCTGCCGAAAGTTCTGGGCGCGTTGGCGCTGGCGCGGGCAGTCGATGCCGCGCCGCCCGCGTTCTTTTCGGTCTTTGCATCGGTGGCGGGGCGCTTTGGCAATTCTGGCCAAACCGACTATGCGGCGGCGAACGAGGTTTTGAACCGGCTGGCGGCGCAACTTGGGGCACAGTGGCCGCAAAGCCGGGTTGTTGCGGTGAATTGGGGGCCATGGGCGGGCACAAGGCATGGCGCGGGCATGGTTTCAGACGCGGTGCGGCTGAAATTTGAGGCGCAGGATGTGACATTGGTTGACCCCGAGGGCGGCGCCGAAGCGTTTCATGACGAGGTGCTGCGCGGTCCTTTGTCGGTGACGGATGTGGTTCTGGGCGCCGGCCCGTGGGAGCGGCACGAGCGTGACCGCGCCGGGGTCGAAACGCCCGCCGTTGCAGCCATTTCCGCCCCTGCCAATGGTTTGCCCCTACTTCCGGATGCCCATCAGGAACCCGGTCCGCGCGGCGGCATCAAAGTGTCGCGTGTGCTGTCGTTGCAAAGTGATCCTTGGCTGGGCGAGCACCGTATCGGCGGGGTTCCGGTGCTGCCGTTGGCTTGCGCCACCGAAATGTGCGCCGAGGCTGCGGCGTTTATCTGGTCGGATTGGCAAGTGACCGGCTTGTCGGACCTGCGGGCACTTGCCGGGCTTCGGCTTGAAGGCGACGCGCCTTTGGCGGTGGATCTGATTGGCATGGGATCGGAACATGCCGACGCGACCGGCTTTTTCGCCCGTGTCGAGTTGCGCGGCGCCGGCGAGAAGGCCCGCGCGCATTACCGCGCTTCGGTGCAGATGCTGCCAAAAGGCGCGCAGGTGCCCGTCGACGAAGAGGCGCTGGCCGCCGCTTGGGAAATGCTGCGTTTTGCGCCTGCGGCAAGCCCGCTTTCGGCACAGAAAATCTATCGCGAGATGCTGTTTCACGGACCGTCTTTCCAACTGATGAAACAGTTGCAGGGTCTTGATGCGCGCGGGGTGGCAATTTCAGTCAAAGACAGCCATCCGGGCAGTTTTGGTGCGGGCGGGTGGTTCTTTGACCCCGGCCTTCTGGACACGGCGGCGCAGCTGGCCTGGGTCTGGTCGATGGCCATCAGGGGCGAGCCTGCGCTGCCCAATGCGATCGGGCGGGCGGTTCGGCTTGGGCCGGGCGCGGCGGACCGGATGGTTTTGCGACTTCGGCCCGAGGCCGGGGCAAAGCAGGTGCTGGCCGATGTGGTGGTCGCCAATGCCGAAGGTGCGCCCATTTTGCTGATTGAATCGCTGGAGGCGACCTCGGATGCCGGGCTGAACCGGTTCTGCGGTTGGGCGGGGGAAATTCTGCCCGATGTCACCGATACCGCCCCGGCGGAGGCCGCCGAATGACCAGCAAGACCAGCGGCGATATCGCCATTGTCGGCATGGCTTGCCTGTTTCCGGGGGCCGATACCCCGCAGCGGTTTTGGGCAAACATCTGCCAAAAGCTTGAATTTGTGGGCGAACCTTTGCCCGCCTGGGATGCGGAGCGGTATCTGCAAGCCACCGGCACCTCTTTTGTGCCAACCGCGCGCGGCGGTTATCTGGGCGAGGCGTTTGCCGCCGATCCGGCCGAGATGGGGGTGATGCCTTCGTCGGTTGACGGATCGGAACCGGACCAGTTTCTGGCCCTGCGCATCGCCAAGGCGGCACTGGCCGATGCGGGCGCGCTGCATCTGGATCATACGAAAACCGGCGTCATTCTGGGACATTCGACCTATTTGCACCGGGGCAACGCGGCGGTTGTGCAGCACGGCGTGGTGCTGGACCAGACCCGCGCGCTTTTGGGCCAGCTTTTGCCCGGCGCCGACCCTGCGGTGCTGGACAGGGTGCGGGCCGAACTGGCCAGCCGCCTGCCGCAGTTCAACGCCGACACTGCGCCGGGCCTTGTGCCCAATGTGATGACCGGGCGGATCGCGAACAAGCTGGACTTGCGCGGGCCGAACTATCTGATTGACGCCGCTTGTTCGTCGTCCTTGCTGGCCGTTCAGGCCGCGATGCACGAATTGCGCGCAGGCCGGTCAGACATGATGCTTGCGGGCGGGGTGAATGCCTCGATCTCGGCAGAAGTTTACATGGTGTTCCACCAACTTGGCGCTTTGGCCAAATGCGGCGCTGTGCGCCCCTTCACCGAAGGCGGCGATGGCACGCTTTTGGGCGAAGGTTTGGGCGTGCTGGCGCTGAAACGGCTGGACGATGCCCTGGCCAGCGGCGAGCGGATTTATGCGGTGATCAAGGGGATCGGCCAATCGTCGGATGGGCGCGGCGGCGGGCTTTTGGCGCCGCGGCTGGAAGGCGAAATGCTGGCCATCGAACGAGCGCTGCAAGACGCGGGCCTGCCATCGGTCGCGCCCGGTTTGATCGAGGCGCATGGCACCGGCATCCCGCTGGGCGACCGGACCGAGATCAACGCGCTGCGCGGAATGTATGGCGCGCGGGCCGATGACCGGCTTCCGCGCACGGCGATCGGATCGGTCAAGTCGATGATCGGGCACTGCATTCCGGCAGCGGGGGCGGCGGGCATGATCAAGGCCTCGCTGGCGCTTTATCACCGCACGCTACCGCCAACGATTTCGGGCAAGGTGCGCGAAGGTTTGGGGATCGAGACGACCCAGCTGTACCTGAACACCGAAACCCGGCCATGGATTTCGGCGCCAACGGAAAAGCGGCGGGCGGCGGTGAATGCCTTTGGCTTTGGCGGGATCAACGCGCATGTGCTGCTGGAAGAGCCGCCAAGTGCGGCCCCAACCCCGCGTCACTGGGACGAGGAATTGGTCATCCTGTCGGCCCAAACGCCTGCGGATCTGGCCATTGCGGCCCGCTCTTTGGCGACAGCGGCACAGCGGCACAGCGCCCTGTCCCTCGCCGATATTGCCTATGCGGCAGTGTCCGGGGCGGGCGACGGCCCGGCGCGGCTGGCGTTGACCGCAAACAGCCCGGCGGATCTGATCGACAAGTTGGGCAAAGCTGCCGAGCGGCTGGAGGCTGGGAAGACCAGCCTGAAAATGCGCTCGGGCGTTTTTGCCGAGGCGGGACCGCTTGACGGTAAACTCGCGTTCATATTCCCCGGTGAAGGCGCGCAGTATCAAGGGATGCTGCAATCGGCGCTGACGGTTTTGCCCGAAGCGCGGGAGTGGTTTGATTTCTGGGACGGGCTGTTCCCGAACCGGCCCTTCCCGCCCTCTGCATCGGTTTTCCCGCCCCCAACGACGCTGGACCCTGCGCTTGGCAAAGAGCTTTCCGAACAGTTGTTCGGATTGGAACTGGGGTCCGAATCCGTTTTCATCGCGGCGCAGGCGCTTTTGGCCGTGACAGAGCGGCTTGGCCTTTCGCCGGACGCGGTTGTCGGGCATTCCAGCGGCGAGCATTCGGCACTTGCGGCGGCGGGGGTGCTTGGGCAAACCGGAACTGCGCAGGACCGCGAAGACTTTGCAAAACGCATCCAGTCTTTGAACCAGCTGTATCAGGCGATGGATGCGGCGGGCGGTATCGTTGGCGGCGCGCTTTTGACGGTGGGCGCGGTGGCGCGCGATCATATCCTGAAGATGGTCGCCAAGGACCCGGCCATCCACCTGGCGCTGGACAATTGCGAGCATCAGGCGGTGCTTTACGGCAGCCGCGCGAAGATGGAAGAAGCCGCGATCGGCCTGCGCGCGATGGGCGGCATGTGCGTGTTTTTGCCGATCGAGCGCGCCTATCATACGCCCCTTTTTGGCGATGTGGCGGCGCAGGTCGAGGCGGTTTATCGCGGAATGGAATTCCGGCCGCCAAAGCTGCCGATTTATTCGTGCATGACCGCCGCACCGATGCCCGCCGATCCTGTGGACATCCGCATTCTTGCCGCGGGTCAATGGGCATCGCGCGTGCGGTTTACCGAGACGGTTGAACAGCTTTATGCCGATGGCGTGCGACTGTTCCTTGAGGTCGGGCCATCGGCCAACCTGACCGGTTTCGTTGAGGATACTTTGAAGGGGCGGCCGGCGGTCGTGCTGGCCATGGACAGCCGGCGCAAGACCGGGCTGGGGCAGATGCTGCAAAGCCTTGGGCGGCTTTGGGTCGCGGGGCGCGATTTTTCGGTGTCGGCGCTGTTTGATGGGCGCGGCCTGACCCTGCAGGACTTGGCGGCCCCGCCCGCAAAATCCAGAGCGCGGTTTATCGACAATTCGCTGCCCTTTGTCCGTTTGCCGCAGGATGTGGCCGAGGGGCTGGCCCGGGATATCGCCGCGTCGATGCCGCAGAGCGGTCCTGCGCGCGCGCCCATTCCTGTTCAAACACGTCAGGCGATGGCGCCGGTGACGGCCCGTGCAGTTGACTCCACGGACGCATTGTCGGGGCATTTCGGATTGATGCAGCAGTTCCTGGGAATGGAAGCCAGCGTGATGGAGGCGGCCTTTGGCGCGCCGCAGATTGCGATGGCCGCGCCCGAATTGCCGTTGCTGCACCGCATCGTGGCGCTGGACGGCGACACCCTGACGGCAGAAACCGATTTTGACCCCGCGCGGGACCCGTTCATCGCGCATCATGTATTCTACACCTCCTTCGTATCCGATGCCGACCACGGGCTGACCGCGCTGCCGGTTTTGCCGCTCGCGGTCAGCCTTGAACTGGTGGCTGAGGCGACTTTAGCGCTTTTGGGCGCGGCCCCGACGCGGCTGGAACAGGTGCGCGCGCGCGACTGGGTCAGCTTTGACGACGGCGCGGCGACGTTGACGATCAAGGCGCTGCGGCTGTCGCCTTTCGGTGCTGCGGTGCAAATCCTGCGCGGCGAGCGGGTGCTGTTTGAAGCGCAGGGCTGGACAGATATCCTAGCCCCGGCGCCCGATCTGCCGATGCTGACCGCGCCGCGCGCGCCGACATGGTCGGACGATCAACTTTACACCACGGGCATGTTTCACGGCCCGCTGTTTCACGGCGTTGCCAGTCTTCAGGCTTGGGATGACGGCGGGCTTGATGCGGTTCTGGCGGACACCTCGCTGGCCGGATTTATGCAGGAACCGGGGCACGAGGCGGGGCTGTTGTTGAACCCGGTGCTGCTGGACATGATCGGGCATGTCACGGCGTTCTGGATTGCCCAGGGGCTTGGCACCGATTTCAGTTCGTTCCCGTCGTCCATCGACCGGATTGATCTGACCGCCGCCCGCGCAGAGGACACCTCTGGCGGGCGCATTTCGGGGCGTATCCGGTTTCAGGACGCCGAAGGACGCGCGGCCCCGGCGGGCGATGCGCGGTTCTTGCAAGGCGATTACGAAGGCCGTGGGCCGGACGGGGCGCTTTTGTTTCGCGTGTCAGGCTGGCGGGATCGGTTTTTTCGGGTGCCGCACGCGTTTTACGAGGCACGCTATCGCCCGCGTGAGGCGTGGTATGGCGCGCCGCTGCCCGGGTTCGATGCTTCGGCGCTTGTCTGGCAAGTGCCTGCTTTTCCACCGGGATTTCTGGACGATGCGGGCGGTATCTGGCAGCGCGTTTTGGCGGCAACCGTGCTTTGCCGGGCTGAACGTGCCAGCTTTGCCGCGATGAGCGGCCCGATGAAACGTCGCCGCGATTGGCTGATGGGGCGGATTGCGGCGAAAGAGGCGATCAAGGCTTGGGTTTTGCAGCAAAACGGGATCACCTTGTTGCCTGCGGATATCGAAATTCTGGCCGAGGCGGAGGGCAGGCCCTTTGCCCGCATCCTGAGCCATCCAGATGTGCCGGTGCCGATGATTTCAATCGCGCATTCGTCAGGCGCGGCGGTGGCGGCAGCGGCCTTGGGCCCGGTTGGGGCGGATTTTGAATATCTGACGTCGGTCGATGCGGCCCTGCTAGCCGAGGGCGGTTTTTCGAGCGAAGAGCGCGCCGCCATGGGGTCCAGCGCCGAAGATTTACTGTCCGGATGGTGCGCAAAAGAGGCGGCCGCAAAGTCGGCAGGCACCGGATTGACCGGGCGGCCCAAAAGTTTTGTGCTGTTCCAAGACCAAGGCGGGCAGCGGGTGCGCCGCCCTGACGGATCGGAAGTGTCGGTTCAGGTTTCGGCCCAAGGCGGGGCTGTTGTGGCCGTCGCCCTTGGTTGATGCCGTTCAGATCTTGACCGCAGCGCGTTAAGTCTAGGCCTTCTTGCGCCGTCTGGCGCGGGGTTCCGGCGAGATTTGGGCGTCTGGGCTCTGGGCGGTAACACTCCGTCCGCGCCAGACGTCAAACCCGGTCGGCTCATCGCCAACGATGTCCGCATTGCCGCGCAGCTTGGCCTGAAAAGAGATCAGTTTGGTGTGGTTCAGCGTGCCGACGAACAGGCCGTGGTCGGTGGACAGCAGCGTTCTGACGCCGCAGCCCATCGAATTTCCGCCGCCCTGATCCATCACCTTTGTCCAGTCGTCGCCGTCCTCGCTGGCCCAAAGCTCGTATCCACCCTTGATCGCCGCGCTGCCCCGCGCCATCGCCCAAGCATTCGGTTCCCAGTTATGGGTGCCGGCATACAGCGTGCCGTCGTGCGTGGTCATCGCCCAGATCACCGAATTATACGGATTGTCAAAGCCGGGCCCCATCGCAGAAAACGGCACTTTGAAACCATCGGGCGAAAATCGCGGCTCGCCCATGATCAAGTCCCAGCTTTTATCGGCGCGCACCCGGATAAGTTCGGCAGCCGAGGGGCCAATGTCATTGTCGATGTCCACGCCAAAGCCCGGAATGCCCGAGCCGACGTAAAGATCGCCGTTGAATTCGGTCATCGCGCCGGTCGAAACGCTGTGATTGAACCGGAACGCCCCGTCGGTCAACACGCGCTCCCAGGTCAAGGGCGCATCGCCTTGACCGTCCGTTCGCCAAAGCTGAAAGCCGCGTTTTGGGCTGCCCGTTCCGGCATAGACAAAGCCATGCGCGGCGGTCATCGAAAACACGCCCTCGTTCAGCGGATCGTCGAAGTCAGGCAAATTCGCCTCGGCCCAGGTGCCCGACGCAGGGTCTTCGGACATGAAGATCAGGGCGCGCGGGGCAAGATTTCGGTCAATCCGCTCTTCGGTGATCGTGCCCACGGGCGCGACAAAGATCCGATTGCCAAGCACAGTCAAAGCGCGAAACGACATCACCGTGTCGTCGCCCAATCCCGGGGCCGCCACCGATTCGAATTTCACCCCATCTTCGGAGCGCAGGATATTGCCGCCCCAGATCGACATGGTTCCGACATACAGACAGGGCGCTTTGTCGGATTTGCCTTGAAAAACCGCCATGCTGCGCAGGCCGAAATCACGGCCCATCTTTTCAGCCTCGGCTTCCTGACGGCGGCGGCCACCGCCCCCACCCGTTGACAGCCAGGTAGACCGCGCCTTGATCCGGTCATCCATCTTGAAAACCGGCGATTCCCAGACGATTTCCCACACCTCAGTGGCGGGATCAAACCGCAGGATGCGGGCGCGGTCGTCGGGCGATTTGGTCGAAGGCGCAGAGGTGCCGACATAGACAAAGCCGTTAAAGGCCGCCATCGAATGCGCCAAAGTCGAGCCCGGGTTGCCAAACCCGCCATCAATCAGCTTTTCAAAACTCTCAGGGTTCAACATGCCGATGCCTTAACCATATCCGAACTGACGCGCGATCTTGAGAACCGGCTTGGAAAACTCTTCGCCCTTCAGCCATTCAACCGGGCCGTAAAGCGTTGGCTCTTTGATCTTGGCCAGTCTCTCCAGATCCAGCGCCGGGCTTGCCAGAAAATTGGGGTCGTTGCCAAACGGCGCGCTGTCGGGCCCGATGCAGGCAAAAGGCGAGGTTTCCGGGTGCAGCATCCGTTCGATCGCCTCGGCGCCCTGATCGATGCCCAGCCAGTCGCAGACCTGCGCCAGATAGAAATGCGGATTGGACAGCAGCATCTCGCCTTTGATCCGCATGTATTGGCCGGTGGAAAGGTCTTCGGAAAACTTCAGGATGTTGGTCTGTGAGCGAAGCCAGACCCGATCCGGGCTGAAATGCGCATTGCGCTCTGACGGGTCCTTGTCGCCATAGCTTTTGATCAGCTCGATGGTGGATTTGCCGGTGGTCAGCGGGTGGCGCGTCAGATGCAGGAACGAAGCGCGCGGAAAAATCTGCAAAAGCCGCTTCAAATGATCCAGATTCATGGTGTTGCGCGGACTTTTATCGACAAGGATCTTATCCTCGCCGACCGCCTCTTGAATATAGGCGAACACTTGTTTGCCCGTCCAATGTTTGCGCCGCATGATCCACTGACGGGCACGCAGAACCGAATCTTCGGTCTGAACATTTTCGTGCACATAGGCCAAAAGCCGCAGCAAGCCCGAAGTGCCAAAGTTCATGGCGGCCGTGACCGAGTCCCACATCTCGCCCAGGGTATCGCCATGGGACAGGTTTACCTCTGGCAAACCATAGATTTGGGGATGCTGTCCGATCATGCCGCCTATCACCGAGGTGTAAGACCGGGGCGGGGCGATAATAAAAAGCGGATCGGGCAATGGACGCTCACTTCTGCCGAAAAAACATCGGGAAATTCTGTGGTTCAAGTCTTAGACGGGCCGCCCGCAAATGGCAACGTCTTGCGCGCCCAAGCATAAAGTGTTGTCGCCCGGCGGTCAAAATCCGCGCAAGGACGTTGGCTTGGCTTGATGGCACGGTTCAATCCTTTATACGTGGTCATGAGGGTTTGGCTCGGCGGAGGTTCTTCGGAGGTTCCGGCCCGATACAGCAGAATTGGATTTGAAAATGCAGTGGCGCTTTGGTGCAAAGATTATGGCAGTGCTTGCTCTTGGGCTTGGGGTATCCTTTGCCGCTGAGGCGGGTCCGATACGCGATTTGATCAAGAACCTGAGGGAAAAGCGTGCTGGTGAAAGTGCAAGCTCAACGTTGCAGCAAGCCAGTTTCGCGGCCGGTGGCGTTAACAGGACCGTTTCATTTTATGTCCCGTCCTCGCTGGCGGGCAAAAGCAATGTCCCGGCGGTGTTTGTGTTTCACGGCGGCGGCGGTGATGCGGACGGCGTTGCGGCGACCAGCGGCATTGTCGAATTGGCGGATGCGCTGGGCTTCGTCGTCGTCCTTCCCGAGGTTGTAAAAGGCCAGTGGAACGACGGGCGGTCGGCGTCGGCGTCACCCTATGATGATGTGGGCTATGTGCGCACCATCATTGGCAATTCATCGGCGCTGATGGGCGTTGATCTTGGCCGGGTCTTCGCATCCGGCATCTCGAACGGTGGCATGTTCACGCAGCGCCTGTCTTGCGACGCCGCCGATCTGTTTTCGGCGGTGGCAATCATTTCGGCGAATATGCCGAGTGAATATCAAGGGCAGTGCAATCCGTCCCGGTCTTTGCCGAAGGTGTTTTTCAACGGCAACTCGGACCCGATCATGCCATGGGGCGGCGGCGAGATCCGGTCTTTGAAGGCTTTGGGGCTGGGCGCGGGCGGCACCGTCATGTCGCATGATGAAACCGTGGCCTTTTGGCTGGGCAAGGATGGCTGCAGCGGCAATGGATCGTCGCGCAATCTGCCCGATGCCACGTCTGATGGCACCACAGTGTCGGTCAGCACTTTTTCAGATTGTTCAGGCTCGACCCAGCTTGAGTTCTTTGAAATCGACGGCGGCGGTCACAGTTGGCCCGGGTCAGGCGAAAAAGCCCGGCGCATGGCGGGCACACAAAGCCAGGATGTGTCGGCGACCGAAGAAATGCTCATATTCTTTCAAGGCTATGGCCTTTGAGCAAACCGTTGACCCGCGATCGGGGCTTGCCGGGTGAAACGCTGGTTACAGCCCTGAAACGTGCCACTTTGCCGCGGCCCATTTTCATCCTCGCTGCGCCGGGCATTCCTGCGCAGACGGTTGCGGCCATGCTTGGCCAGCACCCTGAATGCTGGGATTTGCCCGAGATTAACCTGGAGATGAGCGGCAATCTGGACGGCCTGATGCGCGACATGATCGGGATGCGCTCGGCACAGATGCACGGGCTTTTGCGGGTTTTGTCGCAGCTTTTGACCGGCGAACAAACCCTGATCGGCATTGATGCCGGGCGTCGGTGGCTTTCGCGGCATTCTTATCTGCCAACTTCGGCGATCTGGCACCTTTTGGCGCAACGTATCGCGCCGCGCCGGATCGTCGCGCCGATCACCGCCACCCTGTTCGAAAGTGGAAGCCTTGGCAGGCTGGTTCAGACCTTTCCGGACGCGCAGTTCATTGCCCTGACGATGCATCCCAAAAGCCATGGCCAGGCTGTCATGGCACAGCATGGCGGTGCGGCGGCCTGGCTTTTGGGGGCGGTGGATGAAACGGTCCAACCGATCATGCCCGAACCTTCGGAGGTTTGGCAACTTGCCGATAATGGCACCGACGAACTGGCGGCTTTGGTGCCCAAGGATCAGCTTCATACCGTGCGAATCGAGGATCTTGCCCATCACCCGGTGGCGACCTTGGCGCGGCTTTTGCCGCTGATCAGTCTTTCGGCGCGTGAGCGGACTATTGCCGCACTGCAGCATCCACAAGCATCGCCTTTCCACGGACGCGGACCCTTCGGCGCACATTCTGGCGGCGATATTTTGTCAATGGCACAGCTTGCGGATGAAATTGCGCCTTTGGGCGCCGTGTCGCTGGACGGCCGGGCACCTTGGCGGCCCGACGGGATGCCGTTGGACAAGGCCATCCGAAGCAGGGCTGTTTCGCATGGTTATCTGTAAGGGAAGTCTGCCCAAAGATGCAGCACCGCTCATCTTCGGGTTGTGCGTCGTTTAGGTCGCCTTGGACTGATCGGCGATAACGCGGTCGAGCATATCCATCTCTTCGATCAGCATGCCGACCACCGATTCCATAACATTAATCCGATATTTCAAGTCCTTACGCCGCTCGCGCAACTCGGCGTTATCAGAGCCCGTCAAAAGCGGCTGATCTTTCATGTCGATAAAATTGGGGCTGGTCAGAAATTCCTGAACGTGGCGCAAGCGTTCCTGCCGCTTTTTCTGGTCGCTCATCGCATCCGAAACCGCGCGCGAAACGTCCTTGGACAGCGCAGCACCCGCGGCGTGGCCGGTCATCGGTGGCGCGTCAGCTTTGATATCGTTCCCGTTTCCAGCCACTTTTCCACATGTCCCCGACCAAAACTGACCGAAAAACTGGTAGGACCGAAGGGAAGTTTGCGCAAGTCCGAAAACAGTCCGCATCTTGCCGTAATTCGTTCACACTGCACTGGCACAAGCGTGAAAATGACGTGAACTGATTCTTCGCCCACATTGCAATCGCAGCATTTGCGTGGTATCAGAAAAGCGTTGTAGACCAAGTTATTTACTATGACGTTATCAGACTGTTTCTGAAATTCCTGGGGAGTACGATGTCTAGTCACGTATTAATGATTGGGCTTGATGGCGCAACCTTCAAGTTGCTTCGCCCGCTTTCGGAAATGGGGGCAATCCCGTTTTTGACGTCGATGATGACGAATGGCGCGGTTGCTGATTTGATGTCGACCAACAATCCGCTGACCCCGCCCGCCTGGACGTCGATGACCACGGGCCGCAGCCCCGAGGTTCATGGCATTTATGACTTCCTTCGTCCGGCCTATCTGGATGACGGGTCGGTCTATCTGAAGGTCAATGACCGGCGCGACAACCACGCCGAAACCATTTTTTCAATCGCAAACCGCAGCAAACTGCGGGCGACCGCGCTTAACTTTTACGGCTATTCCCCGGCGCCGCAGATTGATGGCTACGTCGTTTCGGGCTTTGTTCCGTGGAAGCATTTGCGCCACGGGATGCACCCGCCCGCGCTGTTCGAAAAGCTGAAAGCCTCCAAGAATTTTGACTATCGCGATCTTGGCATGGATATCGGCGAGGAGAAGAAGTGCATCACCGGCATTATGGCCGATGAGCAGGCTGAATGGATCGAGCTGCAGAACACGCGCGATGCCGCCTGGACCGAAGTGACCTGCCGCATGATGCACGAAGACCGCACGGAGCTGACGGCGGTGGTTCTGGACGGCCCTGACAAACTGCAGCACCTGTTTTATCGCTACGTCGATCCTGAGTGCTATGCAGGCAAACCGGGCCCACAGACCGAGGCGTTGACCGAGCTTTGCATCGATTTTTATCGCCGGATGGATGACAATATCCGCCGTCTGGTCGAAGCGGCCGGTCCGAAGACCAACGTTCTGGTCACATCTGATCACGGCTTCGGCCCGACCACCGAGATTGTCTATATCAACGAATGGCTGTCGCAGAATGGCTATCTGGTGTGGAGCGAGAATTCCGTTGCCGACACCAAAGGCTCGCTGACGGCGGACAAGATCAAGGACCATCTGGGCATGATTGACTGGCGCAAGTCGGTCGCCTTTTGCCCGACGCCAAGCTCGAACGCGATTTACCTGAAGCCGGATCTTGGCAATGGCATTGGCGTAAAGCCCGAGGATTATCTGGAAACCGTGCTGAAGATGCGCCAGCAGCTTCTGGATTTCCGCGATCCGCGCGATGGCAAGCCAGTGTTTGTTGGCGCCACTTTGAACAAATTGCGCGGCAAAAGTTTTGTCGAGCCTTGCCCCGACATTACGCTAAAGCTGCGAGACGGTGGGTTTGTGTCGATTCTCGCGCAGGACGAAGTGGTCAAACAGCGCGAGTTGGCGGATGGTACGCACAACCCTGCCGGGATTTTTGTCGGCTATGGCCCGATGTTCCGCAACGGCGTGAAGCTGGACCCCCTGAACATTCTTGACATGGCGCCCCTGATGTTGACCCTCTTGGGTGTGCCGGTTCCGCGCGATCTTGAAGGTCGCCTGCCGAGCGACGCCCTTAAAGACGGAATTGCCGCTACGACGGGCGGCGCGACTTTGGCAACTGCGGAAACTGAACACGAAGAAGTGTCCGAAGAAGATCGCGAAGCACTATTACGACAAATGAAACAACTCGGTTACATGGATTGAACTGGCGGTTTGCCGCCTCGTTGGAAAGGAAGCGTCCGTCATGCCCGTCATGACCCGCAACGATCTTAAAATTAACTATCAGACACTCGGGCCCGAAATGGGCAACGGGACTACGCCGGTGGCTCTTATTCATGGGCTCGGCGCGAACCTGGCGTTCTGGTATCTTGGGGCTTCGCGGCACATTGGGTCTGAACGGCCCGTGTTGATGCACGACCTGCGCGGACATGGGGCAAGCTCGATGCCGCAGTCTGGATATTATTTGCAACAGCTGGCGGACGATCTGCATCAGTTGCTTTCAGAACTGGGCCAGCAGCAGGCGCATATCGTCGGTCACAGCCACGGCGCGCGCGTTGCACTGGCCTTTGCCCTGCAATACCCGGACCGGGTGGCAAGTCTGACGATTGCCGACACACAGCTGCAGTCGTTGCAGCCGGTGATGCGGTTGGCCGATTGGCCGCATTGGCCCGCGTGGAAAGAAGAGCTGGCGTTGCAAGGCGTCAGCAGCTTTCCAAGCGACGACGCGGAAATGGATTTCCGGGTGCTGGCACAGCTTGGTCCGCGCGGCGCAGGCGTGCCGTCGCCCTTGGCGCAGCCCGGCCTGATGAATTCGATGGGCGAAGAGATGTTTGCGGCGCAAAACGTCACCAGACTGGTCCAACCGGATGGTCAAGAAGGCAAGCGGATCAACATTCGCTCGCGTCAGATGGGCGCGCGGTCCGGGCAAAGGTGGCAGGCGCTGCTGGAAAGCACCACAGCCTCGACCGAACTGCAGGATGAAACCGAGTTGACGGCGCGATCGTTTCGCAATCTGACCATGCCGACGCTGCTGCTGTACGGATCAAAATCGCATTGCCTGCCGACCTCTGATGGCCTGCTCGATGCCATTCCGGGCGCGCGGCGCATCGTTGTGCCGGATGCGGGCCATTTCTTTCCAGTGGTCAAACCGCGGATGTTCAGCCGGGCTGTGAATACGTTCATTTCCAGCATCGACGCACCGCAAACCGCCGACCGGCGCCGGCTTCTGGCGCGCTTTGTGGCCGCACGCGCGGCGCGGCGTCAGGCACAGGCTGTCTGATGGTTCAGCCCAGCGGTAAGGTCGCTGTCGTCACTGGCGCCACGTCAGGGATCGGGAAGGCGCTTGCGCTCGCGCTTGGCAAACGTGGGGATATTGTGGTGGGAATCGGCCGCAATCCCGAACGATTGGCGGCGCTGCAGGCTGATCTTGGGATCGGGCATCATGTGCTGGCCCTCGATGTCGCCTCGGAAACCGACATGGGCCGTTTGGCGGACCATTTGCAGACAATGGGCCGTGTGGACCTTTTGATCGCCTGTGCGGTTCTGGGCCGCGCGGGGGGCGAAAACGTGTTGCCGCCGCGCACGCGGGATTTGCCGCTTGGCGAGTGGCAAGCGATGATCAACGTGAACCTGCACGGCGTCTTTTTGGCCAACAAGGCGGTGCTTTCCCTGATGCGGGCGGCCGAAGACGGCGATATTGTGAACATCGGTTCAGCAATCACGCCGCATGGTCAAAAAGGACAGGCGTTGGCCTTGGCCTATAGCGCCACGAAATTCGCGCTGACGGCTTACGGCCACGCTTTGGCGAGCGAGGTTTCGTCCGAAGGCATTCGCGTGCGTACCATTCTGCCGGGTACGGTCGACACGCCGCTGATCGCCGGAACGGCGCTTGGGGCGGCCTTTGGCGGTTCCATGGTGCCAGAAAGTTTTGCGGCGGCTCTTTTGGGTTTGGTGGATCTGGGGCAAGATGTGTTCGTGCCTGATCCGCACATCTTGCCAACGCCGCGCGGGAACCGCATGGTTGGCCGCTGAAATATTGGAGTTTTCATGGACGATCTGTTGAACGGGAAGGTCGCGATCATTACCGGCGCGGCGGGCGGAATCGGCGCGGCGACGGCGCGGCTTATGGCGGGCCGGGGCGCGAAGCTGGTTCTGGTCGATCGTTCCGCCGAGATGGTGCAGGCGCTGGCGGATGAGTTGGGACAGGGCGCTGTTGCGCTGGCCGCCGATGTCACCTCTGAGGCGGATATGGCCCGGATGGCCGACATTGCGCTGAGCGCGCATGGCCGGATCGATATCCTGATCGCGGGCGCGGGGATATTGCGCACTTCGGGCGTGCCGCAAATGGTCGCCGATACCAGCTTTACCGACTGGAAACGTGTGCTGGACGTGAACCTGACCGGCACGTTTCTAAGCAATCGCGCGGTTCTTTCGGCGATGCTGGCGCAAAAGACCGGTGATATTGTGAACATCTCTTCGGTTTCCGGCAAACAGGGCCGCGCGTTTGACGGCGCCTATGCCGCGTCGAAGTTTGGTATTGTCGGCCTGTCGGAATCGCTGGCCGAAGAGGTGCAGCGCGAGGGTGTGCGCGTGCAATGTCTGCTGCCTGATGCCGTGGACACGACGATTTGGGAGCAGTCCGGCGGTCTGGCCCTGAAGCCGCGGCTGATGCTGACGCCAGAGCGGGTGGCGGCGTTTATTGCTTATCTCGTGACCCTGCCGCGCGATACCTTCCTGCTTAACCCCGTCGTGGCCCCGGTTCCGCTGCGGGTTCGCAAACCGAAACCCGCCGCGACACAAGCATGACCGAGCAACCAAGTCCTTTGGATCTTTTCCCCGATCCAGCGCCAAAACCGGGTCTGCGGCGGCAGGATTTTTCCTGTCTGGCCAAGGCAGGATTTGGCGATGGTCACAATTCTTATGCCCATTCCATGGCCTGGTTTAAGGGCAAGCTTTACATGGGCACCACCAGGTCCAACATGTGCATGTTAAAGCTGCAGTCGGCGTTCGCGCAGCTGCCGCTTCATATCTGGCCAGTCGATTGCCCGAATGACCGCGATGGTCTGTACAAGCTGGATTTCCACGCGCAGATCTGGTGCTTTGACCCCCAAACCAAAGAATGGGAGCGGGTTTTTCGCGCGCCCGAGGTTGAGGGAACTGGCGGCGGCATGGTTGCGCGCGAGATCGGCTATCGCTCGATGGAGATTTATCAGTCGCCAAACGATCCCGAGCCGGCGCTTTACATTGCCACTTGGGCGCCGGGGCGGGCGCCGGGCGGGCTGATCCTGAAAACCACCGATGGGCGGAATTTTGAACCCGTCACGCAATATGGTATTATCGATCCTCCGATTTCCACCACCCGCAGCCTGACATCGTTCAAGGGGCGGCTGCATTTTGCCCCGACTGCGCGGCGCGGCAACGACGGCGGGCAGCAAAATTCGGCGGGCCTGCCCATCGTGTTTGCCGCTGCCGATCCTTCGTCGGATGCTTGGGAAGAGGTGAACATTCCCGGTTTCGGCGACGCGGAAAACCTCGGGATTTTCAGCCTCGCCACCGTGGGTGACACGCTTTACGCGGGCACGATCAACCTGAAGGGTCTGCAGGTTTGGGCCACCGATGGCGAGGGGCCCGCCCCCTATCACTGGCGCCAGATCATCACGGATGGTGCGGGGCGCGGGGCGCTCAATCAGGCGGTGGCCTGCATGACGGGTTTCAAGGGCGCGCTTTATGTCGGCACGGGCATTCAAGGCGGCGGCTTTGACCGGGTGAACAACGTTGGCCCGGCAGCGGCCGAAGTGTTGCGGATCAATGCCGATGACACCTGGGATGTGATCGTAGGCGACCGCGACGACGCCGACCGCGAGCCGCTTTCCGGCCTGCGTTCCGGCTTTGGGCAGTTTTTCAACGGCTACATGTGGGCCATGACCGAGCATGACGGCTGGATCTATGTTGGCAGCTATGATTGGACCGTTACCTTGAAATGGGCAACGCTGGCCGACGCGCCAAAGCGGGTGCGCAAGGCGGTCGCGCTGGTCGGGCCAGACCGCATGATCGAAGCCGAGGGCGGCGCAGACCTTTGGCGCAGCGCGGACGGCGAAAACTGGGTGCCGGTGGATCGGCGCGGCTTTGACAATCCTTACAACTGGGGCATCCGGAACCTGCTTTCAACGCCGATGGGGCTTTGGGTTGGCACGGCGAATGTGTTTGGTCCGCGCGTGGCGAACAAGGACGAAACCGGCGCCTGGAGCTATGCCGATAACCCCGATGGCGGGCTGGAAGTTTGGCTGGGCCAAAGAGCGGCACCGGGGGGAGCAGAGCAATGAGCGTCCTTGATCTGCCAAACAGCCTTGAGCCGCTTGCGATCCTGACCGAAGCGGGCCTGCGCATTGCCCACGCGCAGCCTGCACCGACCTCTGCGCAGGGTCAGGGGCTGTTTGTCGGCTTTCACGGCGGAAGCGGCAATGCCCCGCTGTTCGCGACGCGCTCCGGCCTGGCCGAAGCGCTTTATGGCCTGGGCGAAGGCTCGGTTTTCCCCCAAGCCAAAGGGCATTGGGCCGATGGCCGCTTGGCGTTGGAAGATGGCTGGCAGGCCGATCTGGAGTTTGTTCAGGACATCATTCGAAACGCGGGGCCGATGCCGCTGGGGCTGGTTGGTCTGTCAAACGGCGCAATGTTCGCCCAGCGCCTTGCGTGCGAATTGCTGCCAGCGCCCAAAGCACTTGCGATGGTCATGGCCGCAATGCCGGTGGAGTTTCTGCACGAGGCGCCGGCGGGCGCGCCTGTGCCGGTGATGCTGGCGCAGTCGCCGGTCGATGCCATTATTCCGTGGGCTGGCGGATCCATGCTGCGGATCGAAAACGAAACCCCGGGCGGCGAGGTTCTGTCTGCCGATGACACCCTGGCGTTCTGGCTTCGGCGGAACAGGGCGACCGGGGTAACGCCGCGCCGAAAGCTGCGCTATTTCGGCATGCGGCCGGTCGAGTTGCGCATCTGGGCCGGGGCTGCGGATGTTTGGCAGGTGATCTTGCACGAAACCGGGCACGGCTGGCCCGAACGGCCCGAAAATCTGCCTCTTTCTGGATCACTCGAAGATCTTATTGCGCGATTCCTTTGTCATTATGTCGGTCGGTAATTCACAAAGCTGGCCAGCCTCAGCAAAATCGTCCAAATGTTTACGATTTCGGCCGTGCGGCTATGGACCAATGGCTTGTCCGCGTGCATGAGATTTTGTTAAAAGTTTGCCACAGTTGCGCCATGCTGGACGATTATGATCGCAAAAAGGGCTTTTGCTCGATTGAAAGGAACGATTTTGACGGATTTTACCAAAGATAAGCTTCTGGCGATTGTCATCAGTGTTCTTGAGGACACTGTTCAGGATTGGGACATGGAGCTTGAAGGCGGAATGAACAGCGCCACCAGCCTGCTGGGCGATCTGGCCTTTGAATCGATCGACGTGGTGCAGTTCGCGGTCGCTCTTGAAACAGCTGTTGGCCGCAAAGGTCTGCCGTTCGAACGGCTGTTCATCGTTGACGGCACCTATGTTGACGACGTGACGGTGACGCAGATTGTAGAGTTTTTGGGCGAAGAGCTGGTTCTGTCTTAATCGGACGGGGACGCCGCTTCGATCTGGCAAAGCGCCCATGTGGCGGCGTCTGCCACCGCAAAATCGGGGTCTTGGGTTAATTTGCGCGCCGTTTCGGCGAGTGGCCCAAGCCCTGAATTTCCAATCGCATAAAGCACGTTTCGCACCATCCGGTCGCGCCCGATCCTTTTGATCGGGCTGCCGGCAAAGCGCGCCCGAAACGCCGCGTCATCAAGCCCCGCCAGTTCGGCCAGTTCGGGCAGACCCACCTTGGCCTGATATCCGATCTCCCGCGCCTCGGCGGCAAATTTGTTCCATGGGCAAACCGCCAGACAATCATCGCAGCCATAAATCCGGTTCCCCAACAGCGGGCGCAAATCGGGATCGACCGGGCCTTTGTGTTCGATTGTCAGGTACGAAATGCAGCGCCGCGCATCCAACTGATAGGGCGCCGGGAAAGCCTTGGTCGGACAGATATCAAGGCAGGCGGTGCAGGTGCCGCAATGGCTGACCTCGGGCGTGTCCTTTGGCAGATCAAGCGTGGTGAAAATCGCCCCCAAAAAGAACCAGTTCCCCAGATCGCGCGCCAAAAGATTGGTGTGCTTGCCCTGCCAACCAAGGCCGGCCGCCTGCGCCAAGGGCTTTTCCATCACCGGCGCGGTATCCACGAAAACCTTGATCTCGCAGGGCTGCTCGGTTTTGGCCGCCGCTTCGATCAACCACCGCCCCAGCCGTTTCAGCCGCCGTTTGACCAGATCGTGGTAATCCTTGCCCTGCGCATAAACCGACACCACCCCGCGGTCCTTTTGCAAAAGACCCGCCAGCGGATCGGTTTGCGGGGTGTAAGCCTCGGCCAGCATGATCACCGAACGCGCCTGCGGCCACAAAGCGGCCGGATTGCCGCGCCAGGCCGCACGCTCTTGCATCCAGGCCATTTGCCCGTGCCGCCCCTCGGCCAAAAATGCCTTCAACCGCGCGGCCGCCTCAGGCACGGCATCAGGCGCGCAGATCCGCATCTTGGAAAAGCCGTCCCGCTGCGCCTCTGCGTCCAATTGCTGCTTCAGCGTCATCATCTGTCCAAAAATATCCCGGGGGTCCGGGGGCAGCGCCCCCCGGGGCTTGGGTTCAAAAATCCAGATCGGCGTAATGGGCCGGTGGCGGAAAGCCCGAAATCTGATCCGCCAGAAGGGTGCGGAACGAGGGGCGCGATTTGATTTTCGCGTACCAGTCTTTCACCACCGAATGCCGGTTCCAATCGACATCCGAAATATAGTCGAGGCAGGACATATGGGCGGCGGCGGTGAAATCGGCCAAAGTCATCACATCCCCGGCCAACCAGCGCCGCTGATCCAGAATCCACGCAAGGTAATCCAGATGAAACTTCATCGCCGAAGCGCCCGACTTGATCGCCTTTGAATCAGGATAGCCCTGCCCCATGATCTTTTTGTTAAGCCGTTCATACAGCAGCTTGGACGTGACTTCGCTGTGGAACTTGTCATCGAACCAGGCGCAAATCCGGCGCACTTCGTACCTTGCATCCGCATCGCGCGGCATCAGTGCAGGGGTCGGATAGCCATCTTCAAGAAATTCGCAGATCGCCTGACTTTCGCTCATGATCCGGTTTTCGATCTTCAGGATCGGCACTTTGCCCGCCGGATTGCGCCGCAGAAACTCCGGCGTCGGCTCCCAATAGCGTTCTTCGACAAGCTCCACCTCCAACTTCTTTTCGGCGAGGGTCAGTCGAACCTTGCGGCAGAAAGGCGACAACGGGAAATGGTACAGTCTGATCATCGCTCACACGTCATTTGATATTCCCTCTTCAATGCCCTGCCGGGGCCCAAGGGTCAATCCTTGGGCTCATTCGCGCCGGCAAAACAGCTTGCCCTGCCATCAACGGCGATGGTTTCAGCCCCGGCCATGATCGCCCTCGTGCGCGAGCGGACAAACGACGACGGGCTGGCCGCATCACGGCCTTTTGGGTCGGGTAAAACGGCGGCAAGGCGCGCCGCTTGCAGCGCTGTCAGATCCTTTGCGTCCACGTTAAAAAAGTGCAGCGCGGCCGCCTGAACGCCAAAGACGCCCTCAGCAAATTCGACGGTGTTCATATAAACATGCAAGATCCGGCGCTTGGTCCAGACCAGTTCGACCACAGGGGTCAGCGCCGCCTCCATCGCTTTGCGCAGCCAGTTGCGGCCATGCCAAAGGAAGGTGTTCTTGACCAGTTGCTGCGACAGTGTCGAGGCGCCGCGACCGCTGCTGCCTTCGATGGCGTCGCGGATCGCCGCCATGTCGAACCCCCAATGCAGACAGAAGTTCGCGTCCTCCGCCGCGACGATCGACAGGGGAACGGCTGGCGAAATTTCGTCCCAGCCTACCCAATCCTTTTCGATCCCGCCAAGCCGCAAGGCTTCGCCGATCTGATACAGGTTGATCGGCGGCGGCACGAAGGCGAAGGCGAGGATCAAAACGGCAAAATAAACGGCCAGACCGACAAGCCCGCGCCGCAGCCAAAGCCTGATGTTCGGCCAGCCAAACCGGGACGGTCCGGCGATGGATTTCTTGCGCTGTGCCGGTTTTTTTGTCGTCGTCATATCCGTGTTTAGCGCATATGTGGCGGGCGTGGTCAAGCTTTTGGCCCGTCGTGAAACGGCCAAGCATCAACCCCAACCCACCTATTCGGCCGGTGGTTGCCAAAGCTCGACCGGGCTGCCTTCGGGGTCGATGATACGCGCAAAGGTGCCGTATTCGCCGTTGCCATCCCACTCGGCGCGGGTTTCGACGGAGATACCCTCGGCGCGCATGGCAGTGATGATGGTCTGCAGATCATCCACCCGCAGGTTGATCATGAACTGGCGGCCTTCGGGGAAATAGTCGGTGTCCGCTTTGAACGGGGCAAAGACGGTCATGCCGGCGTCGGTGTTCCACGGCGCTCCGCCAGCGGTGATCCCGAACCATCGTTCGTACCAAGTGCCAAGGGCGGTCGGGTCTGCCGAGCGAAAGAAGATTCCGCCCATTCCGGTTGCGCGTGCCATGGGGACCTCATGAAAAAAGGGTTGCCGAAGGAGCGGCAACCCTAACATTTCGCGGCGGTCCGGTAAACCGGGGCCTCGTTCAGACGTTAACGCTGTCTTTCAGCGATTTGGCGATGGTGAATTTCACCTGCTTGTCAGCAGCTTTGCTCATCTGCTCGCCCGTTGCCGGGTTGCGAACCATACGCTCGGGGCGGGCGCGGCAGGCAACTTTGCCCAGACCCGGCAGGGTGACGGTGCCGCCCGACGCCACTTCGCTGGTGACAACCGCCGCAAGGGCGTCCAAAGCGGCATTGGCGGTCTTCTTGTCCGAGCCCATGGCATCGGCCAAAGCGGCAACCAGCTGAGTCTTGGTCATTGGTTTTGACATGTTCTATCCCCTGTTTTTGCCGCCTTTGGCGGAATGATTTAGGCCCGTGCGGGCCTGCGCCCTCTGCTAAACAAGGGATTTCGGCCAAGCGCAAGCTTTTTCTGACCGTTTGCCGGACAGGTGGCGGTGGAAGGGACGCAAGGTTATAGAAACGCGGTTTCTTCGAAACTTCTAAGTTTGCGGCTGTGGATGCGGCCGATCGGCATGGCCGACAGACGCTCCATCGCGCGGATGCCGATTTGCAGGTGACGGGCAACTTGGGTTTTGTAAAAGTCCGATGCCATGCCCGGCAATTTCAATTCGCCGTGCAGGGGCTTGTCCGAAACGCACAGCAAGGTGCCATAAGGCACGCGGAACCGAAAGCCGTTGGCGGCGATGGTGGCGCTTTCCATGTCCAACGCGATGGCGCGCGACTGCGACAGGCGGCGAACCGGGCCAGACTGATCGCGCAGCTCCCAGTTGCGGTTGTCGATGGTGGCCACGGTGCCGGTGCGCATGATCCGCTTCAACTCATAGCCTTCAAGCTGCGTCACTTCGGCAACCGCCTCTTCAAGCGCGATCTGAATTTCGGCGAGGGCGGGGATCGGCACCCAGATCGGCAAATCGTCGTCCAGCACGTGATCTTCGCGAAGATAGGCATGCGCGAGGCAGAAATCACCCAACGACTGCGAATTGCGCAGGCCAGCGCAGTGCCCGACCATCAACCACGCATGGGGCCGCAGAACGGCGATATGGTCGGTCGCGGTTTTGGCGTTGGACGGGCCAACGCCGATATTGACCAGCGTGATGCCGTTCCCATCAGCGCGCTTCAGATGATAGGTCGGCATCTGCGGCGTTTTGGACGAAGGCGCCAGAACACCGTCTGCGGTGGTGATGGCCTGATTGCCGGTCGCCACAAAGGCGGTATAGCCGCGCGCAGGGTCTGCAAGGACCATGCGGGCATAGGATTCGAATTCTTCGACATAGAACTGATAGTTGGTGAACAGGACGTGGTTTTGAAAATGCTCGGGGTCGGTGGCGGTATAATGGCTAAGCCGCGACAGCGAGTAATCGACGCGCTGCGCGGTGAAGGGCGCAAGCGGATAGGAGCCATCGGGGTGATGCGTCCGCGTGCCGTTGACGATGTCGTCATTTGTGGTGGCAAGATCGGGCACATCAAAGACATCACGCAGGGAAAAGTCGAGCGTACCTTCTTGGGGGACAGACACATCGGGGCGGCCCGCGACGGCGAAATGCACCGGGATCGGCGTGTCGGACAGGCCGATCTGGACGGGCACCGAATGGTTTGTCATCAGCAATTCAAGCTGCTGGATCAGATAGTTGCGAAAAAGGGCGGGGTTGGTGACGGTGGTGGAATAGACCCCCGGCTTGGCAACATGGCCAAAGGCAAGGCGGCTGTCCGTTTTGACGTGGCTGGTCACCGAAAGGCGGATTTCGGGATAAAAGGCGCGGATGCGCGTGGCAGGTTTGCCCATGGTGATCACCCTTGAAAACTCGGCGATCAAAAAGTTGGTCGCTTCGGCATAAAGCGCCTGAAGCATGTCAACGGCGAGGGCGGCGTCGGTGAAAAGCCGGGCGTCGGTCAAAGGGGGGGTGTGGTAGGGGATCACGTCGTCTTGCATCTGTTTGTCCGTTTTTTGATCGGCCATATAAATAGAAACCCGGGCGGCGGCGCAAGTGAAGTCTTGATGACACTGCGCTTCGGCCCTTGCCGTTTGCGGCGCGGGCCAACATATTCGCCGCCATGAACAGGTTTCTTTCCATCGGACACGGCTATTCGGCGGCGCGGCTGGCGACTTTGCTGCTGGCGCAGGGCTGGCAGGTTGTGGGCACGACACGCAGCGAGGCGGCGATGGGGCAAATCGCCGAAACCGGGGTGGAGCCTGTGCTGTGGGGGCCCCAGACACGGGCCGAGATCGGGCGCGCCAGCCATATCCTGATTTCGGTCGGGCCGGACCGGTCGGGCGACCCGACGCTGAACGCCTTTGGCGCGGAACTGCGCGCGGCGCGGCCGCGTTGGGCCGGCTATCTGTCCACCACCGCCGTTTATGGCGATCATGGCGGGGGATGGGTGGACGAGGACACGCCCCTGACCCCCGGCACCGCGCGCGGCGTGGCGCGGGTGGAGGCCGAGGCGGCATGGGCCGCGATGGGCCTGCCGCTGCATATCTTTCGGCTGGCAGGGATTTACGGCCCCGGACGCGGCCCGTTTGAAAAAGTGCGCGAGGGCACGGCGCGGCGAATTTTGAAACCGGGACAAGTATTTTCGCGCATCCATGTCGACGACATCGCGGGCGCGCTGATGGCGTCTATCGCGCGGCCATCACCGGGGTCGGTCTATAACATCTGCGACGACGATCCCGCCCCGCCCGAGGATGTGCTGTCCTATGCCGCACAGTTGCTGGGCTTGGCCGAACCGCCGGGGGTGGCGTTTGACAAAGCCGAAATGACCGAAATGGCCCGCAGTTTTTATGCCGAGAACAAACGTGTCAGGAACGAGCGCATGAAGCGCGATCTGGGATATGGATTGCAGTATGCTGACTATCGGGCCGGGCTGCGCGGACTTTTGGCGGCGAGATAGCCCCCCAACCCCATCCTTCCCCCACAAAAGAGGGGGGAGGGAGGTCTGGGCAGGAGGGCGCGGCTGAGTTCGGTGGAAATTAAGACGGGCAGCAGACAGCGAAAGGCGTCACCCGAACTCGGTGGTGAAATTGCCCGGCAGGCTTGCCTCCAAAATCTCCAGATCGGGCGAGCAATCGGCATAGCGCGCCAGCAGTCCTGGCGGCAGGACAAAGGCATCGCCGGGGGCAAGGTCGCGGGGCGGCTGGCCGGCCGCTTGCAGCACCATCGAACCCTCCATTACAAAGGTGAAATGGATGTCGCTGTCATGGCGGCTGGCGGGGGGCGTGGCGCTGCCGTCATACCGCGCGATCTGAATATTCGCGATGCCCTTGGTGCCCGCCGCAATGCCGGTATCGCGGCAAGTGAAGCCGGGGATGCGGAAGGGCTGCCAGACAGCGCCCTGTTTGACGTGATGCACAAACCGCTGACCGTCCCATTCGCGGGCCGGGTCGCCCTGCCCGTTCGGCAAGGTGGCAACATGGTCGATGGTGGTGATATGTTCGGCCGGCACGCCCAGTTCGATCACTTCGATGGCGGCAGACGCCTCGCACACGCGGTGGCGGATGCCGGGCGGCTGGATCACGCAGTCACCCGCCTGCAGGCGCATCATGCCGCCCTGATCTTCGTACAGAACGTCCACCCAGCCACGATAACAGTATATCAGCTGAAACCCGACGGTGTGATAATGCACCATGTCGGGCACCGGGCCACCATCGGGAATGCGGATATGGCTGGCGATCATCGCGCCGCCAAGCCGCGAGGGGATCAGGTCACGGTAGTGCATACCGGCGCGGCCAATCACCCAAGGGGCAGAATCGCGCAGACGGCGGACGCCGAATTCGTGCAGCGTTGGCGGCTGAATCAGCGGCGGGGTCAGGGGGGCGATCTGAATCTCGGTGCCGTTGGGGGCGGTGAAACGGGCGCTTGGGAATTGGCTGGGATCGTCGGTCAGGATGCGGATCAGGCCGGGGGGCACCGCTGCGCCGTTTTCGATGCGGATGCGGATGCCGTGTCCGGACAGGCTGGCCACCGAGGGGTTGTCGGCGGGAAAGATGTTTTCCAGCCGCATGCCAAGGGTTTTGGTGTAAAACGGCAGATCGGCCCGCAGGTTTTCGGTCGGCAGCAGAACTTCGGCGAGAATGTCAGAGCTCATCAGTGGGTCCTTTGATCTGGGGCGCGGAGGTGACGACGAGGAACGTCGCTGGCCCGCTTTGGGCGGTATAGGCGTGGGGGTCACGCGCGTCGAAATACAGGCTGTCGCCGGGGGCGAGCGTGAGGGGCGCATAGGTAGCAGAATGCAGGATCAGGGTGCCTGACAGGACCATAAGAAACTCCTCGCCGTCATGCGGGGACAGACCGCCAACATCAGACAGCCGGGTGGCGGTGACGGTATTGAGGAACGGATGCATGGCTTTGTGCCGCAGATCGCCGGCCAGAAGGCGGGCGGTCAGGCGCGGGCTGTCAAAGGGCTCGCCGGTGCCCGCGCGGGTGATGGCGCGGCTGCCGGGCTGCGTAGGATCGGTAAAGAAGGTCGAGATATCAACACCAAGCTGGGCCGCGAGGCCGTAAAGATGCGGGGCGGAGACTTGCGAAAGGCCGGTTTCAATGCGCGACAGCGTCGCCTCGGACACCCCGGTCTGGGCGGCAAGATCGGCAAGGGGCAGGCCCCGGGCAAGACGCAGGGCGCGGATGCGGGGGCCGAGGGGGGGAGCGGTGGTCATCGGGGCAATCTAGCAGGCAACTTGCAAATTTGCAAGAAGGTTGCGAGGTTGGGGGCATGCAAAGGCCCCGGAGTTTCCCCCGGGGCCCGAAATTTCAAAACCGCCCCATCAAGCAGCCGGATCACCGCTCGCCACGGCACCTTTGGTTTTCCAGAGCGAAATCACCACACCCGCGCCAAGGATCGCGAAGGTGATCCCGAGGGACAGGGAGGCGGGGAACTTTTCCCAGCCCATCAGCTCGGCGATGAAGATCTTGGAGCCGATGAAGATCAGCAGCACCGACAACGCATATTTCAGATAGGCAAAGCGGTGCAGAATCGCGGCGAGGGCGAAGTAAAGCGCGCGCAGGCCAAGGATCGCAAAGATGTTCGAGGTGTAAACGATAAACGGGTCGGTGGTGATGGTGAACACCGCGGGCACCGAATCGACGGCAAAGATCAGATCGGCGATTTCGATCAGGATCAGCGCGAGGAACAGCGGAGTGGCAAAGGAGGCCAGCTTGCCGGTCTTTGGATCGGTCTGTTTGACGAAAAATGCCGAGCCATGCAGGTCTTCGGTCACGCGCATCCGACGTTTGAAGAACCGCAGCACCGGGTTCGAGGCGATGTCATGCGGTTTCTCGCCGCTGGAAAACAGCATCTTCACGCCGGTCAGGATCAGGAAAACCGCAAAGATATACAGAAGCCAGTGGTACTCGGCCACCAGCGTCGCGCCAATTCCGATCATGATCCCACGCAGCACGATCACCCCAAGGATGCCCCAGAACAGCACGCGGTGCTGGTAAGCGCGGGGGATGGCGAAGAAGGAAAAGATCAGCGCAATGACGAAGATATTGTCAAGCGCGAGGGTCTTTTCGACGACAAACGCAGTCAGATATTGCGCCGTGGCGGTGGCATCCATCTGCCACCAGATGAACCCCGAAAACCCAAGGCCGAGGGCGATGTAAAGGGCGG
Organism: Paracoccaceae bacterium; assembly: GCA_031385445.1. Taxonomy (GTDB): domain Bacteria; phylum Pseudomonadota; class Alphaproteobacteria; order Rhodobacterales; family Rhodobacteraceae; genus CAIYZT01. The sequence goes on from JANNBM010000056.1 coordinate 70,824, forward strand.
AAAGGCGCAGGCTTTGCGCCACGCCAATCTCGTGGTTGCCTTTGTTCAAAAGGCCAAGGTCAAGGGCCAGCAGGGCCAGAACCGTGCCGATAAAGGTGAACCACATCCAGACGGGTGTGCCAAGAAACAGGGTTAGTAGAAAATCCAATGTCGCCTCCGGGTGTTACGGGATACGGCTTGGGAAGGCTGGCAGGTCACCGGGCCGACCCGAGCGCGCTCGGGTGCAGTCCGACATCACGGCTGTTCACAAGATGAACATGCCGCCAGAGGGGCCCGGCCTGCGTGTGCGATATGTGGGGCGACGTGCGGGGATTCAAGGGGCGTGGGCGCTGCAAATTGTTGCGCATCGTCCCGAATTTGCGCACAAGGCCGCCGACATGCCATGAAAACCGCAAAGGCTCCCTAAACCCCCAAAACCAGCGCCAGACGCGCGCGGGCTTCGGGCAAGGGGCGACCTTGCAAGATCGGTTCGAGCCCAAGGTTCAGGAAATGGCCGGTCAGACGCAGGGCGCTCGCCATCTCTTCGCCGTCCAGCGCCTCGCCCCGGTTGCCTTGCGGCAGCAAGAATCGCGGCAAGGGCAACAGGCGCGGGGCAAAATCGTCAGCGCCTGCACGGCTGACCGCGCGGCCGGTGCGGGGCGAGACATAGGCAAGGTCATCGCGGCTGCCGGTCACAGCGCAGCAGGTCAGATCAAGCGCAAAGCCCAGTTCCTGCAGCAGCGCAAGCTCCCACCTTGGGTAATCGGCCGGCCAGCCGGGGGCCCCTGATTCGATCTGGTCCAGAAGCGTGGTCGTGGCGGTATAAAGCGCGGGATGCGACTCGCGTTCGGGCAGGGCCAGATGCAGCAGCGCACAGACGGCGTTCAGCGCCTCCAGACCGGCGCGGTTCGCCATCAGGGCAGCGCGGGAATGGATGGGTTCCAGCGCAAAGCTGCCAAGATGGTCTTGCAGTCGCGCCCGCCACGCCAACGCAACCTGCGTTCCGGGCTGCAAAAACGCCGCCTTCTTGCGCGAGGTGCCGCCGCGCACCACTCCGCTGTGGCGACCATGCTGCGCGGTAAACGCCTCAACAATCGCCGAGGTTTCGCCATGCGGGCGCACCGAAATCACAATGCCTTCGTCCTGCCAATCCATGCCCCTGTCTATCAGGGCCGGGGGGGCAAGGAAACGGTTGCCATTGCCCCCGGTTTTGGGCAGCATTCCGGCATGACCCAGTCCCGTGCCTCCGCCCTTGTCCTGTGCCTGATCGTGGCCACCGCCCTGATCGGCCAATTCATCCTGAACGGCGCTTTGCCAGAGCTGCAGAACTGGGGGCTGCGGGTCTGGGGTTTGATGCGCTATTTCACCATTTTGACCAATGGCTTGGTGGGGGTGCTGTTGGCGCGCCATGTGTTTGGTGCCAAAGACCACGCCGATTGGCTGATGACGGCCACCCTAAGCATCGCCTTGGTGGGGCTGATCTATCAGACGTTGCTGGTGCCAGAGGTGCCGCTGACCGGGCCGGGCTGGTGGACGGACTTTGCCTTTCATGCCGCAGTTCCGGTGCTTACGGTGATGTGGTGGCTGGCTTATGCTCCAAAACCGCAAACCCTGAAGGCGCTGCCCAAATGGCTGATCTGGCCCGCCGGATACTGCCTTTATGCCCTGATCCGGGGCGGATTTGACGGGCGCTATCCCTATTTCTTTCTGGATGCCGGAACCTTTGGCATGGCGCGTATCGCGATGAACTGCCTTGGGTTTCTGGCGGTCTTTGCGCTGGCCGGTGCGGGTTTGTGGGCTTTGGGCCGAATCCGGGCGCGCGTTTAAGACGCCAACCCGTCTTGCTCCAGCAAAGTGCGGCCCCTGCGGTCTTCCAACTCCAGCACCCACAGGTCGCGGTCGCGCAGGCGTTCGCGGGCCAGAACCGCATCGACATCGCGCTCGAAGCCACTGGCCAAAGCAATCCACACCCGCGATCCGCTGGCCAGATCAAAGCTGCGTTGAAAGGCCTGTGCCTGCCCATCCAGCGTGGCCACTTTTACAACCACCGCTCCCGCCGTCTCGTCACCCCGAGCGGTCACGTAAACCGCAATACCGGCCAGCCGCAGCCGGTTCAGATAGGCCGAAACCCACAGTCCGCTGGCCAGCCGCGCGCTCATCTGACCCCTTCATCTTGGCCCGAATATCCTCGCCGAAGGCCTCTGGCCTCAGGCATCGCCATCTTTGAAATCCAGCCCCATCTCGGAATAGCGTTCCGGCTCTTCCAGCCAGTTCGCCCGCACCTTGACCTGCAGGAAAAGATGCACCGTGCGCCCCAGAAACTCGGAAATTTCCGCGCGCGAGGCCGATCCGATCTGCTTGATCGTCTCGCCCTTTGACCCCAGCAAGATCCCCTTATGCCCGTCCCGCGCGACATAGATGATCTGGTCGATCCGCGTGGTGCCGTCGGCCTTGTCTTCCCATTTTTCGGTTTCCACGGTCAACTGATAGGGCAGCTCTTCATGCAGCCGCAGGGTCAGCTTTTCGCGGGTCATCTCGGCCGCGATCATGCGCATCGGCAGATCGGCGATCTGATCTTCGGGGTAATACCACGGGCCCGCCGGAATCTGGTCGGCCAACCATTCGCGCAAGTCTTTGACACCATAGCCCTTTTCAGCGCTGATCATGAAGGTTTTGGCAAAGGGAAAGGCCGCGTTGCAGGCTTCGGCCAGCTCCAGCAAGGTTTCGGCCTTGACCCGGTCGATCTTGTTGATGGCAAGCGCCACCGGCTTGCCCTTGGGCATCTCGTCCGCGATGCGCCCGATGATCGCCTCAACGCCCTCGGTAATCCCGCGCGTCGCCTCGATCAGCAGCACCACAACATCCGCGTCCGATGCCCCGCCCCAGGCCGCCTTGACCATGGATCGGTCAAGCCTGCGGCGCGGGCGGAAAATGCCGGGGGTGTCGACAAAGACGATCTGCGAGACGCCTTCCATACACACCCCGCGGATGCGGGCACGCGTGGTTTGCACCTTATGCGTCACGATCGACACCTTGGCCCCGACCATCCGGTTCAAAAGCGTCGATTTGCCGGCATTCGGCTCGCCGATCAGGGCGACGAACCCGGCGCGTTTGTCTGTTTCCATGGAACCCTCGTGGTGTGACAAGCTGGCCGCTTATTCCAAATTGAATTGAAAGGCCAGTTTCACTTTCGAAAACGGTTGCAACGGCGCTTATCATCAAGAATTATGGAGCGCTTGAAACCTGTGATTGGAACAAACTTGGGAATATTCCGCTTGCTTTTCCGTTTGCTCATTTCCGACAAGCCTAGGAATGCCCGATACCACTATTCGCCACCGCCAAGGGCGGCCTCAGGAGACACAAACCGAAAAATCGCTATGCACCTATCGCGCAGCGAAGTAGCCAAAGTCGAGGAAGAGACAGGAGCCTCAATGACAGGCGCGTGTTGGGTTATCGATGGCGACACAATTGACATTGGCGGAAAGCGAATCAGGCTTGCCGGGATCGATGCACCTGAGATGGACGACCCTTACGGAAGAACTGCGAAATATGCTTTAATTCAACTTTGCAAGGGTGAGATGATTACTGCCGTCTTCGAAGGCAGCTCCAGCTACGGACGTAATACGGCCACGTGCTATTTGCCTGACGGGCGCGATTTGGCTGGAGAGTTGGTAAAGGTCGGGTTGGCAATAGACTGGCCAAAGTACTCCGGAGGAAAATATAGCGAATTTGAAGTCGTGGGCGTCCGAAAGAAGCTCTGGCGCTGCGATGCGCGTCAAAAAGGGCGAATGCCACAACTAAGGCCGGGCCAGGACTAGGGATTGTCTTCCAACCGGGCCAACAGGGCCCGGGCCGCGGCTTGTTCGGCCACGCGTTTCGATCCGGCGCGCGCGGATTCCGCCACGCCATTCTCCAGTTGCACCGTCACGGTGAACATCGGTTGGTGGTCCGGCCCGTCACGGCCGGTTTCGGTATAGGTGGGCAGGGCCATGCCGCGCGCTTGCGCCCATTCCTGCAGGCTGGTCTTGGCATCGCGGGCGTCCTGTTCGACCGCGCCGATCCGGGACGCCCAAAGCCGCAGCACCAGCGCTTTGGCGGCATCGAACCCGGCGTCCAGATAGATGGCGGCGATCAAAGCCTCCATCGCGTCGCCCAGCAGCGCCTCTTTGCGCCGCCCGCCGGACATCATTTCAGAGCGGCCCAGCTTCAACACCTCGCCCAGCCCGATATCGCGGGCCACCTCGGCGCAGGTTTCCTTGCGCACCAGCGCGTTGAACCGGGGGGCAAGCAGGCCCTCGGCGGCCTTGTCATCCGCCGACAGCAGCGCCTCGGCCATCACAAGGCCCAGCACCCGGTCACCCAGAAATTCCAGCCGCTGATTGTCGGGCCGCGTCGCCGAGGAGATCGACGCATGCGTCACTGCGCGCAGCAGCAGCTCGGGCTGGCGAAACTGGTGCCCGATTTGGCCTTGAAAGGCGAGAAGATCGGCGGAAAGCTTCAATCCACCGCCTTGAAAAAGCGATCGCTGCGCCAGGTCCAGAAATACCAGATCCGGTCCCCGGCGGAAGAGAAGATGATCCGCTCGGCCCGGCCGATCAGGTTTTCATAAGGCACAAACCCGACGCCCCCAGCGGTTTGGGCAAAACGGCTGTCCAGCGAGTTGTCGCGGTTGTCACCCATGAAGAAAAACATGCCCTCGGGCACGGTGATGGCATCTGTCGTATCGCCCGGCCTGCCCTGTGATACATTCAGCACCGGATGCGAAACGCCGTTTGGCAAGGTTTCAATGGCGCGCTCGTTTACGCATGTCTCGCCCAAAACCGCTTGATTGCTGCACAGGGGCAGGCTTTGCATCGGGCCTTGCTTTTCAAAGATTTCCGTAAACTGGCCATCGGCAACCTGCGGCGCGACCGCGCCGTTGATATAAAGCAGGCCGTCCTTCATCTGCACCACATCACCGGGCAGGCCGACGAGGCGTTTGACAAGATCGTCGCCTTTGGCCGGGTGACGGAACACCACCACATCGCCGCGCTCTGGCTCTGATCCAAACAGGCGGCCAGAAATCGGGCAGATCGAGAAGGGGCAGGATACGGCGGAATAGCCATAGGCCATCTTGTTGATGAAAACGTAATCGCCAACCAGCAGGGTTTCCTTCATCGATCCCGAGGGGATCCAGAAGGGTTGAAAGAACAAGGTGCGGAACAGCCCGGCAATCAACAGCGCCCAGAACACCGTTCTGATCGTCTCGCCAATGCCACCTTCGGATTTCGCCATGTCTGATCGCCCTTTACTTGCCCGCGGGCTACATGCGCGCGGGCGGGTGCGGAGTCAAGGTGGGCGGCGGCGGATCGCCCAAGGCGCGCGCCTCGATCACGACAAAGGCCTGCGCCCAGGGGTGATCGTCGGTCAGTGTGACATGGACGACGGCGCCATAGCCCGCAGGCGTCATTGCGGCGAGGCGGTCGGCGGCCCAGCCCGTCAGGTGCATGACCGGCTGGCCCGAAGGCAGGTTCGACACCGCCATGTCTTTCCACGCGATACCCATACGCAGCCCGGTGCCCAGCGCCTTGGAACACGCCTCTTTCGCGGCCCAGCGCTTGGCATAGGTGGCGGCAACGGCCATGGGGCGGCTCTCGGCTTTTGCCTGCTCTGGGTCGGTAAAAACGCGGTTGCGAAAGCGGTCACCGTGGCGGGTCAACACCGCTTCGATTCTGTCAATATTCGCAAGGTCAGTGCCGATGCCAAGGATCATGGGGGCCCGCAAGAATGCTGTGATGTTCTAGCTGCCAGCAAAACCTGCCAAAGTAAATCGCGTCCCACCTGAGGGCTGTTAAGCCAGCCGCCTGGCCGCGCGCCCGGGCAACAGCAGGACCAGCGCCATCAGGCCCGCAAAGGGGTTGCGCAGCGGCCCGATCAAAAGCGGCCAGCCCCGGCTTTCATGCGTGGCGGCGCGGAACGCTGCGATGATCTGAAGGACGCCGAAGACCGCAAGCCTCCACCTCGCGAAACGTTCGAGGGTCAAAGAGGCCGGGAAGGGACGCATCAGGGTCAGAATCCCTCAGAGGGCCGAAAGCAGGCCCAGGACGACCCGTCAGGTTGCGTATGTCATCACGGTCTTCCTTCAGTTTGGTGAAATGCTGCAGGCGCGGGCCATTTCATCAGCGGAATGTGGACGATTCTGACCATTACCGGGTGACAAGCAATCTTGGGCATATCCGCGCGTTCAGGCCGGGATGGCGCGAGCAAGGTCCATCCGGCGGCGCATTTCGCAAATCGCGGCTTCCAATCCCAAATAAACCGCTTCGCCAATCAGGAAGTGGCCGATATTCAGTTCCGCCAGCTCCGGGATTGCCGCAATCGGCGCGACGTTTTCATAGGTCAGGCCGTGCCCTGCGTGCACCTCAAGGCCCAAGGAATGGGCCAGCACCGCACCGCGCCGCAGAGCGGCAAGTTCGGCTTCGGCCTCGTTCATGCGGCCTTCGGCATGCAAATCGGAATAGTGGCCAGTGTGCAGTTCCACCACCGCCGCGCCGATGCGGGCACAGGCGCGAATCTGCCGCTCGTCATGCCCGATGAACATCGACACCCGGCAACCCGCCTCGCGCAGCGGTGCGATATATTGCGCCAACCGGTTTTCATCAACCGCCACGTCAAGACCGCCTTCCGTCGTGCGTTCCTCGCGCTTTTCGGGAACAAAGCACACGGCATGGGGTTTCAGCCGCAGCACGATGGTGGCCATCTCGTCCGTCGCGGCGCATTCAAAATTCAACGGCACGCCGATCCCGGCCATCAGCGCGTCCATGTCCGCATCGCGGATGTGCCGACGGTCCTCGCGCAGATGCGCCGTGATGCCGTCGGCGCCCGCCGCTTCGGCCAGAAGGGCGGCGCGCAAGGGGTCGGGCCAAACCGCGCCCCGCGCGTTGCGCAGGGTGGCCACATGATCGATATTCACCCCAAGGCGGAGTTTTTCCATGATATCCTCTGAACTTTAGGCAGGATCTTGGTCGTCTGACGTCCCCGTCCCAGCTTTTGCGGCATCGCGTCCCGGCTTGAACCGCGCGGCGGCGTCCACCAGCGCAGCCTTCAGCTTGCGGCGGCGCTCTTTACGCTCGTCCGCTTTGGCAGCCCGAGATTTTTGATAGGCCTGCACGATCGGAATCGTCACATAATAGGCGATGAGCGAGATCACTATTCCCGGCAGCAAGGCACCGATGAAATAGGGCAGATAGATTTCCTGCCAAAACCGCAAAAGCCCGCCCCAATCCATCCGGGCGTCGGTGAAAATGGCAATGAAATTCCGCCACAGGTCTTGTCCTGCGTGGCCAAAAGCGCGGGCGATCCCTTCGGCTGACAAAGGCGCTTTGACCCCCAAAAGCCAGTGACCAAAGGTCATCGCGAAGACCGCAAAGAAGGGTGTGGTGACAGGGTTGGTGTTGAACGTGCCCAGAAGCGCCGCCAGGACATTGCCGCGCATCACGCGTGCCGCCGCCCAGGCCGCCACGAATTGCAATCCCGGAAGTGGCAGAAACCCGACCAGCGATCCGGCGAAGATGCCGCGCGCGATGCGGTGCGGCTCGTCTGGCAGGCGGCTCATCCGATGGATGACATAGCGCGTGGCCCGGCGAAACCCGCCGCGCGGATAGACCATTTCGCGCATCCACGCGAACCACCCCAGCGGCTTTCTGCGTTTGAAGACCAATTCCGGCCTCCGTCCTTCCTGCCCCTCAGGGCTTGCGCACAGGCTCGCGGTTTCGGGCCACCTGGGCCACGTCCGTTTCCGCCTCAAGCGCCGTCATAACTTTATGAAGATGTTCCAGATCCCGCAAATCAACATCTACCAACAATCGGTAAAAATCCGGTTTGCGCTGAACAAATCTCAGGTCAGAGATATTGGCCTTCTGCTCGCCAATCAAGGTGCAGATGCGCCCTAACACCCCCGCATCATTGGAAATCGTCAATTCCAACGTAACTGTGTTCACCGCGGCATGGCGGCCCGCGTGCCAATGCAGATCGACCCAGCGGTTCGGCTGCTCTTCGAACTCTTCAAGGGCGGGGCAATCAATCGTGTGCACGACCACGCCCTGCCCACGATGCGTGATGCCAACGATTCGCTCGCCCGGCAACGGCTGACAGCAAGGCGCGCGTTTGGTGCTTTGGCCCGAATCAAGGCCCAGCACGGCGCGGGTGGAATCGACCTCTTCGGCCTGGCTGAGGGAAAGCTCGGGGTAAAGCGTTTCCACCACGCGCCGCGCGGTCAGTTCGGCCGATCCAAGCTGCGCCAAAAGTTCGTCCTCGTCCGAAAGCCCCAGCATTTTGGCCGCCGTGCGCAGCGCCTTGTCGGTGGCCTTTTTGCCCACATGTTCAAAGGCGGTGCGGGCAAGCTCTTGGCCCAGCTTCACAAAGCGGCTCCGGTCTTCTTCGCGCAGGGATTTTCGGATCGCGGCCTTGGCCCGGCCCGTGCTGGCGATATCGATCCACGACACCTGCGGACGCTGGCCTTCGGCGGTGATAATCTCGATGGACTGACCATTTTTCAGCCGGGTCCAAAGCGGAACGCGGATGCCATCGATCTTGGCCGAGACGGTGGCATTTCCGATGCGGGTGTGGATCGCATAGGCGAAATCGATCGGCGTGGCGCCGCGCGGCAGCTGGATCACATCGCCTTTGGGGGAAAAACAAAAGACCTGATCGGAATACATCTCAAGCTTGACGTTTTCCAGAAACTCGTCGTGATCGCCCTCGTCCAGCTTTTCGGTCAGCGTCGAAATCCATTTGGCCGGGTCAACCGCAAATGGGTTCCGCGCCCGCACACCTTCGCGATAGGACCAATGGGCGGCCACGCCCGCCTCGGCCACCTCGTGCATTTCGCGGGTGCGGATCTGAATTTCCACCCGCTTGCCATCGCGGCCCGAAACCGTGGTATGGATCGACCGATAGCCGTTGTTCTTTGGCTGACTGATGTAATCCTTGAACCGCCCCGGAACCGCGCGCCACCGCTGATGCAGCGCGCCGACGATGGCATAGCAGTCTGGCACGGTGCTGCAGATCACGCGAAAGCCGTAAATGTCGGACAGGCGCGAGAAGGCCAGATCCTTTTCCTGCATCTTGCGCCAGATCGAATAGGGCTTTTTCGCGCGGCCGTACACATCAGCCTCGATCTCGGATTTATCAAGTTCGGACCGGATGTCGGCGGTGATCTGATGCACGACATCGCCGGATTCGCGCTGCAGGGTCAAAAAGCGGCGCATGATTGAACTGCGCGCTTCGGGATTCAGCACGCGGAAAGACAGATCCTCCAGCTCCTCGCGCATCCATTGCATGCCCATGCGCCCGGCGAGGGGGGCATAGATCTCCATCGTCTCGCGCGCTTTTTGCGCCTGCTTTTCGACGGCCATGCTTTTGATCGTGCGCATGTTGTGCAAACGGTCGGCCAGCTTGACCAAAATGACCCGCAGATCCTTGGACATCGCCATCAAAAGCTTGCGAAAGTTTTCGGCCTGCTGGCTTTCGGTGGACGACAGCTGCAGATTGGTCAGCTTGGTGACGCCGTCGACCAGTTCCGCGATCTCTTCGCCAAAAAGCCGCGTGATTTCGGAATAGGTGGATTTGGTGTCTTCGATCGTATCATGCAACAACGCGGTGATGATCGTCGCATCATCCAGGTGCTGTTCGGTCAAAATCGCCGCGACCGCGACCGGATGGGTAAAATAAGGCTCGCCGGATTTGCGAAACTGCCCCTCGTGCATGTTTTGACCGTAGGAATAAGCCTGACGGATAAGGTCGGCAGACGTTCGCGGGTTATAGTTGCGGACGAGGGCGATCAGATCTTCGGCATCAACGGTCATCATTGGCTATGCCTTGTCGCCTGCGTCTGGGGATCAGTTGTCGCCTTGCGCTTCCATAAGCTGGCGCAGCATCCGCTCTTCGGACATCTCGTCGTGCATCGGACGGTCCATCTCGCCCGACATAAGCAGGGCCATCTGGTCTTCTTCCGGCTCGTCCACTTCGATCTGGGTCTGGTGCGATTCGATCATCCGCTCGCGCAGCGCGTTGGCCGATTGCGTTTCATCGGCAATCTCCCGCAGGGCGACGACGGGGTTCTTGTCATCATCGCGGTCCACGGTCGGATGCGAGCCGGCCGTGATTTCGCGGGCGCGGTGCGCGGCGAGCATGACCAGTTCGAACCGGTTCGGAACCTTGTCAACGCAATCTTCAACCGTCACGCGGGCCATGGACACATCCAATACATAGGGGATCGGGAAGCGCCTATTTAGGGGCAGGACGCGGCTTTGACAAGCGCCGAATCATGCTAAATTCTAGCCGTTTCGGGGGTTTTACAGGGCGCGGACGCTTAAAACCTCGTCCTGCGGCAGCGCCAAAAGCAGTTCGCGGACCGTTTTGCCCAAAAGCGGATGCACCCAATCGGGAGCAATATCGGCCAAAGGGACAAGAACGAACGCTCGGTCCTGCAAACGCGGATGCGGCAGAATCAGCTGGTCCGGCGCTGTTTGGGCCTGCTGATCCAGCGGCAGATTTCGCCACTCCGTCTGAACGATCGCATCCGGCAGCACCAGCCCGCCAAACGCCAAAAGATCAAGATCGAGCGTGCGGCCAATCCAACGGGCCCCACGTTCGCGGCCAAACTCTGCTTCGATCTGGTGCAAAAGGGCCAAAAGTTCAGCGGCCGACAGATGTTCAGGGCAATCAAACCGCAGCGCCGCGTTGGCATAGTCGGCCCCTGAACCGGGCGGGAAGGCCGGGGTTTGAAAGATGCGGCTCAAGGCGACATCAACGCCGAGCATTTGGCGCAACCGCCCGGCAGCTTTGCGCAGGGTTTCGTCGGGGCCGTCCGCCCCAATCGCAACATTTCCGCCCAGTGCGATCAAAACGGCCTTTTCTATCATCGTTTGCGGCCTATCTTCATCTTCCAGTTGCTACACTGTGAAATGGTTTTGCTTGTAAGACTTGGCTTAGATTGATTTAGTAACCTTGTTTTGCACAAAGACCTTTTGAAAGCCACTCACTATCAAAAGTAATTTTTGGCAAGGCATTGATTACAAGGGGGAAAAATTCATGTTCTACAAGGACGAACGGCTTGCGCTGTTCATCGACGGTTCCAATCTGTATGCCGCAGCTAAATCTTTGGGGTTTGACATAGATTACAAGCTGTTACGCCAAGAGTTCATGCGGCGCGGCAAACTTTTGCGGGCATTTTACTACACGGCGCTGCTTGAAAATGACGAGTACTCACCGATTCGTCCGTTGGTTGATTGGCTGAACTATAACGGCTTCACGATGGTCACAAAACCGGCCAAGGAATACACCGACAGCCAAGGGCGACGTAAGGTAAAAGGCAACATGGATATCGAACTGACGGTCGATGCCATGGAGCTTGCGCCGCGCGTTGACCATGTTGTGATCTTCTCCGGTGACGGGGATTTCCGGCCGCTGGTGGAAAGCCTGCAGCGGCAGGGCGTGCGGGTTTCGGTGGTGTCAACCATCCGCAGCCAACCGCCGATGATCGCCGATGAATTGCGCCGCCAAGCGGATAATTTCATCGAGCTGGACGAGCTGCGCGATGTCATCGGCCGCCCGCCCCGCGATCCGCGTCCGATGGAAGAAGAGTTGCAGTCGGCCGCCGTAAAATAAGCCCATTTGGCCCCAATCGGCAGGATGGGGCCCGGTGAAATCGGCCAGAAGGGGCAACCTTTCTGGCCTTTTTGTATTGCCGAGGGTAGACCTTTGCGCGATCTCTCCTTAGCTAGAACCAGCAATCCCGAGGTTCCCATGACTGTTTTGCCGCCCCTGACGCTTTATCTCGCCGCGCCGCGCGGATTTTGTGCGGGCGTTGACCGCGCGATCAAGATTGTGGAGCTGGCCCTCGAAAAATGGGGCGCGCCGGTCTATGTGCGCCACGAGATCGTGCATAATAAATTCGTGGTGGATGCGCTGCGCGACAAGGGCGCGGTCTTTGTCGAAGAGTTGGAAGATTGTCCCGATGATCGTCCGGTGATCTTTTCGGCGCATGGCGTGCCCAAAGCGGTGCCCGCCGAGGCAAGCCGCCGCCAGATGATCGCGGTCGATGCCACCTGCCCCCTTGTCACCAAGGTGCACAACGAAGCGCAGCGGCATTTCGAAAACGGTTTGCAGATGGTGATGATCGGCCACGAGGGCCACCCCGAAACCGTGGGCACCATGGGACAGTTGCCCGTGGGCGAGGTTTTGCTGGTCGAAACCGCCGAGGACGTGGCGCACCTGATGGTGCGTGATGCGGGCAAGCTGGCGTTTATCACCCAGACAACGCTGTCGGTTGATGACACGGCGGGCATCGTTGCGGCCCTGAAAGCGCGGTTTCCGGGCATCGTGGGGCCGCACAAGGAAGACATCTGCTATGCCACCACCAACCGGCAGGCGGCGGTCAAGGAAATCGCCGGGCGGATTGATGCGCTTTTGGTGATCGGGGCACCGAATTCGTCAAACTCCAAACGGCTGGTCGAGGTGGGCCGCGCGGCGGGCTGCGGTTATGCGCAGTTGGTCCAACGCGCCGCCGAGATTGACTGGCGCGCACTGGAAGGCGCCCGCGCTATCGGCCTGACCGCCGGGGCCAGCGCGCCTGAGGAATTGGTGAGCGAAGTGATCGACGCGTTGAAGGCGCGGTTCACGGTGACGGTGGAACTGGTGGAAACCGCGCAGGAAAGCGTGGAATTCAAGGTGCCGCGCGTGCTGCGCGAGCCTGCCTGATGGCTGATCTTGTGGCCTTCACCGACGGGGCCTGTTCGGGCAATCCGGGGCCGGGCGGCTGGGGTGTGCTGATGCGTGCCAGCGATGGCGCCACCATCGTCAAGGAGCGCACGCTGCAGGGCGGCGAGGCGATGACCACCAACAACCGGATGGAGTTGATGGCGGCAATCTCGGCGCTGGAGGCGCTGGCGCGGCCTTCCGAGCTGACCATTGTGACCGATTCTGCCTATGTGAAAAACGGCGTGACCGAATGGATTCATAACTGGAAACGGCGGGGCTGGAAAACGGCGGGGGGGCCACCGGTCAAGAATGTGGAGCTGTGGCAGCGCCTGGATGCGGCGCAGGCGCGGCACAAGGTGATCTGGAAATGGATCAAGGGCCACGCCGGGCATGAAGGCAACGAGCGGGCGGACGAGCTGGCGCGGGCCGGGATGGCGCCGTTCAAAGCATAGGGCCGTGGGCCGCATCCAAGTGCCTTGCTGGGGACGGGGAATGCCTTCATTCTGGCGCAGAGCAAAGGCGATTTTGGCGATGATGGGGCGGGAATGAAAACGATTTCGGAAAACCGGTGTTTTGGCGGCGTGCAGGGTGTCTATTCCCATCCGTCCGAAGTGACGGAATGCGACATGACCTTTGGGCTGTTCCTGCCCGAACAGGCCGAAGATGGCGCGGTGCCGGTGCTGTGGTATCTGTCGGGGCTGACCTGCACCCATGCCAATGCGATGGAAAAGGCGGGCGCGCAGCGTTGGGCGGCGGAGGCGGGGATTGCGCTGGTGTTTCCCGATACCTCGCCGCGCGGGGCGGGTGTGCCCGACAATTCCGCCTTTGATCTGGGTCAGGGCGCGGGGTTTTATGTGAACGCCACCGAAAACCCTTGGGTGCAGAATTTTCAGATGTGGGATTACATCACCGAAGAATTGCCCGACGCCCTGTTCAGCGCCTTTCCCATCGCCGAAGCCGCGCAGGCGATCACCGGCCATTCCATGGGCGGCCACGGCGCGCTGACCATCGCGATGAGCTTTCCGGGCCGCTTCCGCTCTGTCTCGGCCTTTGCACCGATCTGCAATCCGGTGGCAAGCGATTGGGGCCGCAAACAATTCACCGCCTATCTGGGAACGGACGAAGAAGCTTGGGCCACCTATGACGCAACGGCGCTGATGCTGCGGCGCGGGTTTGACGGGCCGATCCTGATTGATCAGGGCACCTCGGACCAGTTCATTGATCTTTTGCGCCCGCAAGAGCTGGCGGCGGCGATGGCCGAAATGCGGCAGGGCGGCACGTTCCGCATGCAAAAAGGCTATGATCACAGCTATTATTTCGTCAGCACCTTCATGGAAGAGCACGTGGCCTTTCACGCAGGCGCGCTGCTGGTATGACGATTTTCATCGACGCCGACGCCTGCCCGGTCAAGGACGAGGCCGAGCGGGTGGCGACGCGGCATCAGGTGCGCATGGTTCTGGTGTCGAACGGCGGCATCCGGCCCAGCGCCAACCCCCTGGTGGAAAGCGTTTATGTCTCCTCGGGGCCGGATGAGGCGGACAAGTGGATCGCGGCGGCCTGCGGGGTGGGCGATGTGGTGGTGACAGGCGATATCCCGTTGGCCGCGAAATGCGTGGCGGCCGGGGCACGGGTGGTGAAACACAACGGCGAGGTTTTGGGCGCGGCAAACATCGGCATGGCGCTCGCGACGCGCGATCTGATGCAGGACCTGCGCAGCGCCGATCCATTCCGGCAGGGCGGGGGCAAGATGTTTTCCAAGGCCGACCGGTCAAGGTTTGCCGATATTCTGGACCGCGAGGTTCGGGCCGGCAAGCAATGACACCTTCGGACCAACCCCGCCGCGTCGCGTTAGTTGACTTTGCGCGGCACGGTTCCAATGATGGCATCCGATCGGGCAGATGTGGGGGACGGGTTTGGCGCGGCACGTTTTGATTTCCTGCGTCAAAGATGAAGGCCCGTTCATTCTGGAATGGGTCGCGCATCATCTGGTCCTTGGGTTTGACGCAATCTATGTGGCTTCGAACGATTGCACCGACGGCACGGACCGGCTTTTGTCCGCGCTCGGCCGGGCCGGTTTTATCACGCATGTTTCCAATGTTGTCGGCCCCGATGACATTCCACAGCACGCAGGATACGCCCTGATGCGGCGCAAATACCCCATTGATGCGGCGGATTGGCTGATGATGCTGGACGCGGACGAATTTTTGAATGTGCACCATGGGGCGGGTACGGTGCAGGCCCTGACCGGGTGCGCCAAGCCTGATATTGACGTGATCGCGCTTTGTGCAAAGGGCTTTACCGGGGCGCCGCACCTGAACTGGCAGCCGGGGCGGGTCTGCGCGCGGTTCACCCAAACTCTGGCGCCCGATCACAAAACCAACAGCGCGGTTAAATCCCTAACCCGCGGGCCAGCGCGGTTTCGGCAGATCCACAATCATTCGATGGTGGGATGGCGCGGGCAGGGCGACGTGCAGGTGATGCGCGCCGATGGGACAAGATTTTCGGTTCCGATGGACATTCCGATGTGGAAGCGCGTGCGCAATCTGCCGCGCACCGAAATCACCCATGCCTTGGCGCAGTACAATCACTATGCCGTCAAAACCCATGATTCCTTTGCCCTGCGCAGTTTGCGCGGACGCGGCGCTGTGGCGCAGATTCAGATGCAGATGCAGGATGCCAAAGCGCGGCACACCGATGACTATTTCGCCAGCAGATCAGTGTCGCATGGCGAGGATCACACCATAGCGCGCTACAGTGATCAGGTTACCGCTCTGCTTGATAAGATGCTGGCGCAAAACGATATTCAACGCCTGCAAAAAGAGGTGGAGGCCATCTATGCCCTGAAAGCCGCGCCGTTTCGCCTGGATTGAGGCAGCGCGCTTAGGGCGGACGTTGCGCGCGCCAGTATGCGCGCCAGTATGCGCGACGGAGCGTGTCGCCAGCAGGACAGATTTTAGGGCTTCTTCCGGCTGAATAGCCCCATGACGGATCAATCAAACCCAGCCTCCACCGGCATCCTGCTCGCCATTGGCGGGGCGGTTGTGTTGTCCATGAACGATCTGGCGATCAAAGCGCTTTCAGCTGATTACGCGCTGCATCAGGTGATCTTGCTGCGGGCGTTTATCGGGATGGCGCTGGTTCTGGCGGTGGCGTGGTTTTCAGAGGCCGGGCTGCGGCAGCTGATCACGCGGCGCAAGGGCGCCCATCTTTTGCGGGTCAGCATTGTGATGGTGTCGAACATCACCTTTTTCGTCGGCCTGTCGGTGATGCCCTTGGCGGATGCGGTGGCAACCAGCTTTGTCGCCCCGCTGTTCGTCACCCTCATGAGCGCGGTGGTGCTGCGCGAGCAGGTCGGCCCGCGCCGCTGGGCGGCGGTGGCGGTGGGGATGCTGGGGGTTGTCATCATGACGCGGCCGGGGGCGGGGGTTATTCAGCCGGCGGCAATCCTGGTGCTGATTTCGGCCTTTCTTTACGCCTCCAGTCACATGATGACGCGCCGGATGCGCGATACGGAAAGTGCGATGGCGCTGAACTTTTATGTGCAATGCGGGTTCATCGTGGTCAGCACCACCTTTGGCCTGTTGGTCGGCGATGGCCATATGGCACAGGCGCCGGGCAGCACCTTTGCGTTTTTGTTCCGGCCTTGGCACTGGCCGCCGTTGGGCGATCTTTGGGCCTTTGCGGCGACGGGTCTGGCGGTTGGCGTCGGCGGTCTGATGATGTCGCAGGCCTACCGGACGACCGAGGCGGCGCTGGTGGCCCCCTTTGAATATGTCGGCATGCCGATGGCGATTTTCTGGGGGGTGGTGGTGTTCGGCACGGTGCCCGATACAACCGCATGGGCGGGGATTGCGTTGATCTGCGGGGCGGGGCTTTATACGTTATGGCGGGAAACCGTGCGGAAAAAGGATGTGGATGTTGCAGCCCCAAGCGGTGATCTTTGACATAGGCAATGTGCTGACCCGCTGGCAACCTGAGGTGTTTTACGACCGGGTGATTGGCGCGGAACGGCGGCGGGCGCTGTTTGCGGCGGTCGATCTGCATCACATGAACGCGCTGATCGACGCGGGCGCGCTGTTTCGTGAAACGATCTATGATTGGGCCGAGCGTTATTCTGATTGGACGCCGGAAATCCGGCTTTGGTATGATCGCTGGATCGAACTCGCCAGTCCGCGGATCGAGGGGGCGATTTCGTTGCAAAGGGCGCTGCGGGCAAGGGGGGTGCCGGTGTTCATGCTGTCAAACGCCAGCGCCATCGCCTTTGCCGAAGCCCTGCCAAAGATGGACTTTCTGCAAGATTTCGACCGGCGCTATATCTCGGGCGCAATGGGGGTGATCAAACCGGACCCCTTGATTTATCAGATGGTCGAAGACGATTGCGGATTGGCGCCGGAAAGCCTGTTGTTTGTCGATGACCGTCCGGAAAACATCGTGGCGGCGGCACGGCGCGGCTGGCGGGTGCATCTGTTTGAAAGCTGGCAGGGTTGGGCGGGGCGGCTGGTGGCCGAGGGGCTGCTAAGCAACGAGGAGGCAGGGATATGACATTTCAGATGGTGCCGGGAGAGGCAGAAGCGCTGCTGACATGGCCGGGGCTTTTGGCGGCGCTGGAGGCGGGGCACCGGCTCGCGAAGCCCGACATCAAGGATCTGTTCGTCTATCGCGGCGCGGATACCGTCCTTGACCGCGCAACGTGGATCGACGGTCTGGGCGCGCTGGTAAAGGTTGCAACCGTGGTGCCGGGCAATGTCGCGCGCGGCAAGCCGACGGTGAACGGCGCGGTGACTTTGTTTGATGATGTGACCGGCGAGTTGACCGCGCTCGTGGATTTTCATCTGGTGACGAAATGGAAAACGGCGGGGGATTCGCTGTTGGCAGCCAGCCGACTGGCGCGCAAGGATGCGCGGCGGTTTCTGCTGGTTGGTGCGGGAACAGTGGCGAAATCGATGGTTTCGGCCTATTCAAGCCTTTGGCCGGATGCCGAGTTTACTGTGTGGAGCCGGACGAGGGCCAGCGCCGAAGCGATGGGCCTTCCCGTTGCGGATGATCTGGAGGCGGCGGTACGGGGCGCGGATGTGATCTGCACCGCGACCCTGGCAACCGCGCCGTTGATCCTGGGCGAGTGGCTGCAACCGGGGCAGCATCTGGATCTGATCGGGGCCTATAAACCGGGGATGCGCGAGGTGGATGACCGCGCAATGCAGCGCGCGCGCCTGTTCGTCGATGCGCGGGCCACGACGGTGCATCACATCGGCGAGATCATGGATCCGATAGCCTCGGGCGCGATCACCGAAGCGCATATCGTTGCGGATTATTATGACGATCCGGCAGGGTTCACACGGCGGTCGGGTGATGAGATTACCATCGCGAAAAACGGCGGCGGGGCGCATCTGGATCTGATGACGGCAAGCTATATCGCCAAGGCTTGGGCCGCCCGCTAACGCGGTTCAGATTTGCACGGAAACCAGAAATATCACACGTCAAACGGTCTTGATTTGGCGTCTGTATCCCCACAAACCTGAACCGCCCTTTGGCCTAAAGGCCCAACGTTTCCAGCGCGGCGTCAAGCGCGGTCCAGTCCTGAACCGCAAGCCGGACTGGCAGCGTCAGAACCTTGGGCCGAAAGGCAGGGGGCAGGCGGGTGGCGTCTTTTTCCGTGGTGACAAGAAGTGCGCCAAGCCGCATCGCATCCGCCTCCAGCCGCATCAAAAGGCCATCGTGCAGCGGTTGATGATCATCAAGCGCGACAGCCTTGACCAGCCGCGCGCCAAGACCGCGCAGGGTGGCAAAGAACTTTTCCGGGCGGCCAATGCCGGCAAACGCAATCACCCGCGCGCCGTTCCAATCCATTCCGGTGGTCAAGGGCAGGATCTGCGCCTCGCTGAGCGAAAGGGCGGGTTTGGCAAAGCTGGCGCGGGCGGCGGGCGGACCGATCAGCAAAAGGTGCTGCGCGCGGGCAAGTCCTGCTGGCACCGGCTCGCGCAGTGGCCCGGCGGGCAGGCAGCGCTCGTTGCCCCAGCCAAGTTCGGCGTCCACGACCAGAATGGACAGATCCTTGAACAACGAGGGGTTTTGAAAACCATCGTCCATCAGGATTACCGTGGCCCCAAGATCCACCGCCAAACGCGCCCCTGCGGCACGATCACGCGCGATGACGCAAGGTGCGAAGGCGGCCAAAAGCAGCGGCTCGTCGCCTACATCGGCGGCCTTGTGGCGGGCAGGGTGGACGGCAACCGGGCCTTTCAGGCGGCCGCCGTGACCGCGCGACAAAATCACAACCTTTTGGCCCCGCGCCAACAGCCTTTCGGTCAGCGCAATGGCGGTGGGGGTTTTTCCGGTTCCCCCGACAGAAAGATTTCCGATGCAAATCACCGGAACCCCGGCACGCAAACCGGGTCCGCTGACACGCCGCGCGGTCAGCAATGCGGTGATCCATGCCAGCGGGCCCAAAAGCCGCGCTTGCCAGCCGGGCGCATCGGGCGCTTTGAACCAGAATGCGGGCGGGCGCATCAGGCCGATCCGTCCATAATCGCGCGGATCTTTGCGACGATGGTATCGGTCACTTCGACACCTTGCGACAGCACATCCCATGCCGCATGCGCCTGACGGGCCGCGCGGTCGGGCGACAACAGATCGGACAGGCCCGCCGAAAGATCATCCACCGAGGCGACCATGCGCGCCGCAAGCGCCGAGCCGAGCGCCGCGTAAACCTGACCAAAGGCACCCGTGCGCGGCCCAAACAGGATGGCGGACCCGGTGGTCGCAGGCTCCATCGGATTGGCGTTGCAGCCCTGCCCCAAAAGACTGCCGCCTAAAAAGGTAACGGGCGCAAGGCGATACCACAGGCCAATCTCTCCGGGCTGGTCGGGGATGAAAACCTCGATCGTGGGGTCGGGTTCCTGCTCGGCGCTGCGGCGCGCGACTTGCCAGCCTTCGCCGCGCTCCATCCGGCTCGTCAAAACGTCGGCGCGGGCCAGGTCATTGGGCACAAGGATCAGCAGCAGGCGGTGCGACAGGGCAAGCGCGGCGCGGTGGGCCGCGATCACCGCCTCTTCCTCTTCTTCGGGCACCGCCATGGCCAACCAGACCGGGCGCCCCGCCAGCAATGCCGCAAGCGAGGCGCGTTCCGCCTCCAGATAGGGCAACAGGATCGGCGCCTTTTCCAGCTTACCCAAGGTTTGCAACGTGTGCGCATCCGCCCCCGCCTTGCGAAAGGCGCGCTCTGCCACGGCGTCAGCGGGATAAATTTTGCGAAACTGCGTCAGCGTGCTGCGGATCAGACCCGGATACCATCCTTCCCGTCCGACAATCAGATGCGGCGCGCGGGCTTCGACCATCAAGGCGGGCAATTTGCGCATCGCCGCTTCGTTCAGCATGGCCGGGCGCAGCTCGCCCTCGGCGCAAATCAGAACCTCGGGCGACCAATAGTTCAGAAACTCCCGGCTGTCTGGCGCGGTATCGGGCGGCGGCGCCTGCACAACCAAACCGACGATGGATTGCACCAGATCCGTGGTCAACAGCACCACCACGCCGTCCTCTTCGACCAAACGGCGGCCAAGTTCGGCAAGACCGGATAAGCTTTCAGCGCCCGGCGCGTGAAGCCAGACCAACGGACCGGCAGGGCGCGGCGGGCGACCCTCGGCGCGGCCCGCATCGCGGCGGGCCCCCATGTTGTAAAGCGTCAGACCAACCGAATAGGCCATGCGCGCGCGTCGTCAGAGCTTCGTTTCTGGCGTCTCGGCGCCGCCATCTTCGCGCAGGCGGTCAAGCGCAGCGATGAAATAGCGGATATGGGCATTGTCCACCGTGCGCTGCGCTTCGGCTTTCCAGGCGCGGCGGGCGGTTTCGTAGTCGGGGAAAATGCCCACGACATGCAGTTTTGACGGGTCCTTGAACACCGACTTCTGCGGCGAGATCAACTCTCCGCCAAAGACGAGATGAAGTTTGCTCATGTGAAGGCTCCTGACCAGACGTTAAAGGACATAGCGCACGATATCAGCGGACCGCGACAGCGCGCCGATATTGGCCTCGACAAAGGTTTCATCAACCTGAACGGACTCGCCGGATCGATCGGGGGCGGTAAAGGACAATTCTTCGAACACACGCTCCATCACGGTGTAAAGCCTGCGCGCGCCGATGTTTTCAACCGCGCGGTTCACTTCGGCGGCGATATGGGCCAGCGCCCGGATGCCGCCATCGGTAAAGGTAACGCTGACCTGCTCTGTCGCCATGAGGCCCGCATATTGACGTGTCAGCGCGTTTTCGGTTTCCGTCAGGATGCGCACAAAATCCCCCTCGGTCAGCGCCTGCAACTCGACCCGGATCGGCAGGCGGCCCTGAAGTTCGGGCAAAAGATCGGACGGTTTGGCGGTATGAAACGCGCCCGAGGCGATGAACAGGATATGGTCGGTTTTCACCGGGCCGTATTTGGTGGAAACGGTTGTACCTTCGATCAGCGGCAGAAGATCGCGCTGCACGCCTTCGCGCGATACATCGGCGCCGCGCGCATCGGCGCGGGCGCAGATCTTGTCGATCTCGTCCAGAAAGACGATGCCGTTTTCCTGCACCGCTTCCAGCGCAGCCGCTTTGACCGCCTCGTCATCCAGCAGCTTGTCGGCCTCTTGCCCGATCAAAAGATCAAAGCTGTCCGCCACCGAAACCCGTTTGCGGCTTGTGCGCCCGCCAAAGGATTTGAACATTTCCGCAAGGCCCTGCATCTGCGTTTCCATGCCGGGCACCGCGCCAAACATCGGCGGCGGGGCGGCGTCGGCCACGTCAATTTCAATCAGGGTCGCGTCCATCTCGCCCCGCTTCAGCTTGCCGCGAAACATCTCGCGGGTTTGCTCGCGGGCGTCTTTGCCGGCCAAGGCTTCGATCACGCGCTCTTCGGCGGCATGGCGGGCGCGGGCACGGACATCGTCGCGCATTCGGGCACGGGTGTCTGAAATGGCGGTATCGACCAGATCGCGGATGATGCTGTCAACGTCCCGCCCGACATAGCCAACTTCGGTAAACTTGGTCGCCTCGACTTTCAGAAACGGCGCGCGGGCAAGCTTGGCCAGACGGCGGGCAATCTCGGTTTTGCCCACTCCCGTCGGCCCGATCATCAGGATGTTCTTTGGATAAACCTCATCGCGCAGATCATCGGGCAGGTTCTTGCGCCGCCAACGGCTGCGCAAAGCCACAGCTACGGCGCGCTTGGCGTCTTTTTGGCCGATGATGAAACGGTCAAGTTCCGAGACAATTTCGCGCGGGGTCAGATCGGTCATTTGCGTCCTGTCGTGTTGCAGACCGATCAGATAAACAGCCCAGCCTGAAACGCAAGGGGATCACGGCCTTTGCCGCGCGATCAAAGATGCGAGAGCGGAGGTATCGCGGTTTTCAATCGCCTTCTACAGTCATGTTTCAGCAAGGGGACAATGCCATGATCACAAGACGTATCTTATTGGCGGCAACGATCAGTTTGATGGGTGCCGCCGCCTTGGCCGACGAGGTGGTGAAGTCCGGGGCATTTGGCGGCGACAATGGCCACCAGACCAGTGGCGCCGTGCAGATCGTCGCGGTCAGCGGCGGTTTCGTCCTGCGCTTCGGCGAGGATTTCAGCCATGACGGCACCGCCCCGGACGCGACAATTGGTTTTGGCATGAACGGTTACAGCGACGCTTTCAATCTTGGGCGGTTGCCGAACAATTCCGGCGCGCAAGAGTTCGCGTTGCCAGCCGGGTTTGATCCGGCCAAGGTCAACGAAGTTTACATTTGGTGCCGCCAGTTCAGCGTGAGTCTGGGGTCAGCAACGATCGAGTGAAGCGGGGCTTCAACCCGCCTTGATCCGCTCGACCGTCAGATTGCCATTGGTGAACACGCAAATCTCGGCCGCGATGGCCATGGCGCGGCGGGCGATGGCTTCGGCGTCCATGTCGGTTTCCATAAGGCCCCGCGCGGCGGCCAATGCGAAATTGCCGCCCGATCCGATGGCGGCAATGCCATGTTCCGGCTCCAGCACATCGCCAGCGCCGGTCAAAACGAACAGATCGGCGCCGTCCGTGACGATCAGCATCGCCTCCAGATTGCGCAGGTATTTATCCATCCGCCAATCCTTGGCCAGATCAACGCAAGCCCGCGCCAGCTGCCCCGGCGAGGCTTCCAGCTTTTTCTCCAGCCGTTCCAGAAGTGTGAACGCATCCGCGGTCGATCCGGCAAACCCGCAAACGACCTCGCCGCCCGCACCGCCACCCGGCATCAAGCGTCGCACTTTGCGGGCGCTGCCCTTGATCACCGTATTGCCCAGCGAAACCTGCCCATCGCCCGCAACCACGACCTCGCCGCCACGCCGCACCGCAAGAATCGTGGTGCCGTGCCATCCGGGAAACTTGTCTTCGGCCATCATGCGCTCCTGTCGTTGACGTCTATATGAGGCCGCAGCGCTGGGCAGACAAGGCTTTCGCGCGATTGTCCGCCGCTCTACTCTGCCACCATGAGCGTCTTGCATTTCTATTTGGGCGAAGGGGGCCGGGCGGCGGTTCTGGGGGGCCAGAAGCGGATGACCACCCATGTCAAAGCCGCGCTTGAAGCTGCGGGATGGACGGTCAGGCTGTGCCCTGCAGAAGCGCGCGCGCTGATCCCGGCGCAGGGCGGTTTTCATCTGGTGGTGAACGAGCAGGTGCCGTCGGACAACTGCCTTACCCTGCGCCGCGCCGGATGGGAGCCGTTTTGGCGGATCGAGCGGACCAATGACCGCTGGGACTGGGAAATTGCCGAGGCGGTGTTTGATCCGGCGCGCTGGGGCCATACGGACGCAGAGCGTTTCATGGGACATTGGCGCAAGCAGCTGTTTGGCGCGCGGCTGCTGACCACGGGCGGTGGGGTGTTTGTGCCGTTGCAAGGCAAGCTGACCCAAAGGCGGCATTTCCAGTCGGCCAGCCCGATAGAGATGCTGCGCGCCGTTGCGGTGCGATGGCCGGACCGGACGGTGATCGCAACGCTTCATCCGGGCGAGACATACACGGGCGAAGAGCGGGCTGTGCTGCAGGCGCTGTGTGCCGCGCTCCCGAACCTGAGGCTAAGCGAGGGCGGATCAGAGGCGGTTCTGCGCGGCTGCGATCTGGTTGTGACGGAAAATTCCAGCATGGCGCTGAAGGCTTATGTCGCGCAAAAGCCGGTCATGCTTTGGGCGCGGATGGATTTTCACCATATCGCGGCCTCGGTGCCAAGGCACGGTCAAGCGGCGGCGTTCGCGATGGTGGAAGCCGGGATGCAGCCCGATTACGGGCGCTATCTTTGGTGGTATTTCCGCGAAAATTGCCTGCGGACCTGGGACGACGGGGTGCAAGGGGCCATTCGCGAACGGTTGCGGGCGCTCGGCTGGCCAATATGAAAAGGCGCCCCGCGATGGGGGCGCCGTTTTAGGCAAAAGCCGAACAACGGTCAGATCGCCGATTGAATCCATGTGGCAAGCGCTGCCTTTGGGGCCGCGCCGACCTTGTTTGACACAACCTGACCGTCCTTGAACATGAACAATGCCGGGATGCCGCGCACGCCCAGAACGGCGGGGCTGTCGGGGTTTTCATCGACGTTCACTTTGACGATTTTCACCTTGCCGGCATATTCCGCCGCCAGCTCTTCCAAAGCCGGGCCGATCTGCTTGCATGGGCCGCACCATTCGGCCCAGAAATCCACCACGACCGGGATCGTGGATTGGCGCACTTCGGCATCAAAAGTGGCGTCGGTGACAGCGACGGTATTCGCGCCCATGGCGGCTCTCCAATTAGCAGGGATTGAGGCAACGAACCTAAGGATGCCCAGGGCAATCGTCAAGGGATGGTAGAGCGGGCAAAGGCATCCCTCACGATATCGGGATCAAGTGGCATCAGATGGGCGGTCCTGGTCCACAAAATCGCCGGGCGCAGGCGGCGGTTTGGGTAAATCTGCGCCAGAAGATGGGCATAGGCCCCCATCTGGCGCAGCAGGCCCTCGGGCACCTGCGCCTGGGTCTGCGGCACCAAGCGGTTGGATTTGAAGTCAACAAAGGTGATGGCATCATCGGTGATGCTCAGCAAATCAATGCTGCCCATCATCCGCCGCCCGAAGGCATCGCCCGTCAGCGCCACTTCGACCAAAGTGCCCCCCACGAACAGCGGGGCATGGGCGGCGATGACGGCAGCGGCCTCGTTCAGCGCGGTCAGGCGCAGCGCGTCGTCGCCGACCTGCATCTGCGCGATGGCAGGCCAATCGGCGGGCGCGGCCTGCGGCAGAAGTTCCAAAAGGCGGTGGATGGCAGTGCCAAGGCTGCGGGCGGCATCGCTGGATTCGTCGTCTTCGTCCACATCGCCGGGCAGCACCTTGGCCCCGCCAAGTTTGGACGGCGACAGAGTGGCCGCAGGATGATCCGGCGCGCGGTGGGGGGCCGTGACCCAGTCCGGCAAAACCTCATGCGGGGCGGCGGCGGGCAAAACCGGCGCGCCCGTGGGGGCGGGAAAGCTGCCAAAGGCGTAAACGCGGCCCCCCGGACCAGACTGGACCGGGTTCAGCCGCGACAGCCCCCGTTCGACCAGCCGATACCAGCACAGATCGACCAGCGCTTTTGGCACCGCGTTTGCCTCCAGCTTCGTTTCCCCGGCCGCCGCGATGATCAGCATCGAACGGGCCCGGGTCAGCGCGACGTAAAGCAGGCGCAGGTTTTCATCCCGTTGCTGCTGTTTGCGGGCCGATCTTCGCGCCTCCATCACAGGCGGGCGCTGACCTGCGGGCATGGACCACATCGGCAGCACGCCGTCTTCTTTCATCACCGTATCGCGGTCATTGGCGGGCCGGTCCGCGCAGTCGGGCAGGATCACGATTTCGGATTCCAGCCCCTTGGCGCCATGCACCGTCATGATACGGATCCGCGTGCCGCCTGCATCGGTCTGGCGTTTGATCTCCATCTCGTCATCCTGCAACCAGATCAAAAACCCGGTCAGGCTGGGAACATCCGCGCTTTCATAGTCGAGCGCCTGCTGCACAAAGGCATCAATGCCCTCTTCCGCTTCGTCGCCCAGCCGGGTCAGCAGACGTTTGCGGCCGTCATGGGTTATCAAGATGCGTTCCAGCAGATCGTAGGGGCGCAAAAAGTCGGCCTGATTGCGCAGGTCGGTGATCAAGGCAAAAGCCTGCGGAAACTGGCCCTTTTGGTCGCGCAGGGCCTGCCACAGGTATTTGGGCCGATTGTGGGCCAGCGTGTAAAATTCGGCCTCGCTTAGCCCGATCAACGGCGACCGCAGCGCCTCGGCAAGGGACAGATCATCTTCGGGGGTGGCCAAAAAGGCGAGCAGCGAGGACAGATCCTTGACCGCCATTTCAGCGGCAAGTTTCAAACGGTCCGCCCCGGCGATGGGCAGATCAAGCCGCTTGCAGGCGCGGATCAGTTCGGAAAACAGGGCAGAGCGGCCCTGCACCAGGATCAGAAAATCGCCGGGATGCACCGGGCGCGGGCCATCCCGCGCCACGATCTGCGCGCCGGCGTCCAGCATCTGCCGGATTCGTTCCGCCACCTTTTGCGCCAGCTGCGCCGCATGATGTTCGGGCGTGATCAGATCGACCGGATGTTCCCAATCCTTGTCCAGCGGCACGGTTTCGGGCGCGATATCGGGCCAAAGCTCTACCCGGCCCGGAAGGGTATCGCGGTAAGCGGCATGAAACACCGTGTCGCCCATGGCCGGGGCGAAATCGTTTTCCTGAAAGATCGCATCGACCAGATGCAGGATCGCCGGGGACGAGCGAAACGAATAATCCAGCGAGGTGGTGTTGAAAGGCTTGTCAACGCCCAGAAACCGGGAAGCGAACTGATCCCGCTTGTGATCGAAAATCGTGACATTCGCGCCCTGAAAGGAATAGATCGACTGCTTCTTGTCCCCCACGACGAACAGAGTCCGCTCGCCCTGGTGCGAAGAATCGCCCGAGGTGAATTCGGCCGCCAGCGCCTCGATCACGCGCCATTGGGCGGGGCTGGTGTCCTGAGCTTCGTCCACCAGAATATGCTCGATGCCGCCATCGAGCCGGTAAAGCACCCAAGCGGCCACGCCCGGATTGGACAAGAGCCGGGTGGTGAAGGCAATCAGATCGTCGAAATCAAGCCAGCCGCGCGCGGTTTTGCGGGCGGAGTACAACGGCAGAAACGCCGCCGCGAACCGGTACAGCGTGGCGGTCTTTTGCGCGGCGGCAAGGACGACGCGGCGCGCGCGGGCCGCCTCCACCCGCAGCATCAGAGCGTTCAGGCGCGGCGTTTGATTGCTGAACCGTTGGTTGCGCAGGTTTTTGGTGGGAATGTCGTCGATCTTGGCCGAAAACGGCGCGGCGGCCTTTTCCCCGGTCAGAAAAAGACCCTCCATCGCGGAAAGCGCAGCAAGCGAAGCGCCAAGCTGCGCGATCTTTTGCACGCGCGGGGCGTGTTTTTTGTCGGTGATCGTGCCCTCGGGCAAAATCTCGGCGAGGGCGGTCAGAAGGTCCGGCTCTTCCCCCAAAAACACCCCCGCAAGCACGTTTTCGATCGTGTCCGCCGCCGTCAGCTCAAACAAATCGCGGGCGGATTCGGTGGACAGACCCTTATGCGAACCGATGGCGGAAATCTCGGCCAGAAGCTTGTCGAAATCGGCGCCGGAATGGATCATGCCCAGATCGCTGACCGCCTGCGGGGCAAGTCCGCCCGCCATTTCCTGCACAATTTCCGCGCGCAGCAGCCGGGCAGAGCGGTCGTCCACCTCTTTGAACTGCGGCGACACGCCCGCCTCCAGCGGAAAGCGGCGCAAAAGGCTGGCGCAGAAGGAATGGATGGTCTGAATGCGCAAACCGCCGGGGGTTTCAATGGCGCGGGCGAAAAGGCGGCGCGCGTCCGACAGGGTTTGGGCGGAATGGGGGCCGGTCAGGCCAAGATCAGTCAGCGATTGGTGCAGTTTGGCGTCGGGCAGCATCGCCCAGGCGCCAAGCCGCTGAAACAGGCGGTTCTGCATCTCGGACGCGGCGGCTTTGGTATAGGTCAGGCACAGAATATGCGCCGGACTGACCCCGCGCAGCAAAAGCCGCGCCACACGGTCGGTCAGAACCGAGGTCTTGCCCGACCCCGCATTTGCCGAAAGCCATGTCGAAAAGCCGGGATTGGCGGCCATGACCTGCCGTTTGGTCGCCTCATGCTGGATCATCCGCGCCCCCCACGTTTTCGGGCTTTGCGGTGTCAGACATCTGCCATTCGCCATACCGCGCCAGATGATCGTAATCGCGGTCTTCGTCCCCACGTTGGATGGCGCGGCGCGAGATGTAACCGACGGACCGTTTGGCGTATTGCCCGATCAAAGTGTGGAACTTGGCATAAACCTCGCTCAGGACCTGCGGGGTGATCTCGGTCACAAGCGGGACGTCGGGGGATTTGAGGCCGACATACTTCGTGCGCGTCACTTCGGCCGCGCCCAGCGCATCAAACGCACCGTTTTCGACCATAAGGGCGGTCAGCAAAAGCTGCTTTTCAAACGCATCCTGCGCCTTTTTGGTTGGCGGGGTGCCAGTTTTATAGTCGATCAGCTCAACCCTGCCGTCGGGCAGAACATCGGCCCGGTCAAGGCGACCATACAGCGTGAAAGCGGGGTCCGTGAACCTCATCTCGCCGGACACTTCCAGCGCTTCGGGCGCGCCCTCGCGCTCGGCCTCGGTTGCGATGATCTGATCGGCAACGCCGGCCATCCGGGAATGCCACAGCACACGCTCGGTCGGGAAATCGACCGCTTCGTCCAACAGAGCGCGGGTCAGGTCCAAAAGGCGGATATGGGCGGCATCTGGCGCCTCGCCTTGCGGCGTTTCGCGGATAAACCGCTCCATCACCTTGTGCAGCACAACCCCCCGGTCGCGCGCATCGGGCGAGGCGTGAAGCGGGTCAAGTTTGTACAGGCGCAGAACCTTGCTGGCATAAATCGCATAGGGATCGCGGATCAGATCGCGGATGCGGGTGAGGGACAGACGATCGGGGCGCGCGGCAACGGGCGGGCGGGGCGCAGGGCGGGGCGCGCGGAAAAGCGCCGGGTCCGCCCGGTGCGCCGCTGTCGGAACGGCGGCGCGCGCGGCAAGGCTGCGCCAGACATCGCCGCGCTCGGTCATCTGCGCAATCGCCTCCGGTCCGCCCTGATCGGGCAGGCCCGACAGCAGGTTCGTCAGCCTGTTAAGCCAGCGCGACGGCACGGTTTCAGCGGCCGCATCGCGCCGGGCGCGGGTCAAAATCACCTCAGGCGCGCCCATTGCTTGCTGATAGTCATGTGCGGACAGGCCGATCTGGCGTTCCGGCAGCAAAAGCCCGGCCTCTTGCCGCATCTTTCGGTTCATCCAGGGGTCCGGTGGCGCGGCGCGCGGCCAGATGCCTTCGTTCAGCCCGGCAAGGATCACGCGGGCCGCGCCGGTTTCGCGCGCCTCGCGGGGGCCAAGGATGGTGATGAAGGGATGAACCGCCTGCGTCTCGCGGCTGTCTTTGCCAATCTGATGGATCAGGGTTTCAAACAGCCGCGTATAATCGGCGGGGGAAACCGGCGCACCCTTTTCCGCCTCTTCCGTCAGATCGGAAAACAAGGCGCGGGCGTTGATGCCGGGCTCTTTAAGCCACAACTCGCCCGTGCCCCCCGTGGCCGTACCCCGCGCAAAACGTTCGGCCAGCGCCAGATGATGCGCCTGCACCTGATCGAGGGGCATCAAGGGCGGCAGGGCGAGAGCGTTCAGACACGCCCCCAACGCCTGCGCCCATGGCGCCGCAAACGGGTCTTTTTGGGCGGCGGCCCAATCGGTCAGGCTTTCAGCGGTCGGAAAAGCCGGGCCGTCGCGGCGCAGCGAAAGTTCCAGCTCGCGCGTCAGGCGCAGGTGATCGCCGCGCGCCTCGGCGCTGTGGCACAGCGGATGTTTCAGCAGGACTAAAAGCGCATCGGAGGTCAGCCTTTGCGCCATCATCGCGGCGATGTGGCGCAAGAACCGGCCCGGTGCGGACAGGGCCAGCGGCTTGCCTGCGGCGTCGTCCGGCACAATGCCCCAAAGGGTCAGCGCGGCCATCACGCGGCGACCAAGCGCGCGGTCAGGCGTGATCAGCGCGGTTGGAATGCCCCGCTCGGCACTGTCGCGCAGGATAAGCGCGATGGTCTGCGCCTCCTCCTGCGGGGTTTCAACCTGCGCAAGCGCGACACCCCTCAGCGCGCGCGCAAGGTCGCGAAGCCGCTGCCCTTCAACCAGCCATTGGTCGGTCACGGGCGCCGGGCGCAGCGACAAGGAGACAACCGCGTTTCGGGCCAGATCCGGCGCCTCGGCGCTGTGCCATTGGCGCACATCGGCAGGCCGCAGGTTCAACGCTTCGATCAGGCGGCGGATGCGAAACTGCGGGTGATCTTCGGCGGTCAACGCGTCTTTCATCGCGTCCCACACCGGGGCGGGCATGGCCGCGTCAAATCCGGGCAAAACCAAAGCGCCCTGCGGCAGACGCGCCACGGCCAGCATCAGGCGCAGGGTCGGGCCGCGCGAGCCGGTGGAGCCTGCAACGATCACCGGACCGGGCGGCGGCATAAAGGCCCAGCGCGTCGCCAGACGGTCCGCCGCGATGCGTTGGCGCGCGGCGGCATCAGCGGCACCGTCCGCTGCAAAAAACGGCGCGATGATTGACAAAAAGGTTTGCGTGCGCTGCCAGTATTCGGCGAACTGATCCATCGGCAGGGCGGCGATTGTCACCGGGCTAACCCCTTCGGCCTGCATCTCGTCCATCAAATCGGACAGGGACGCCGCCAGATCAAACGCGGCCGAACGCGGCGCGAGGCTGTCATCACGGTCCAAAAGCCCCTGCACCACCTGGCCCAGCGTCAGAAGGCGGCGCAGGCGCGGCTCCGCCGGGGGCAAATCGGCAAGGATCGGGTCCTTGTCCAGCTCTGTCACCAGCTTCAAGCGCGGCAAAAACCGCGCGCCTGAGGCGGTCAGCGCTTCGGTGACACGGCGGCGCATCCGTTCGGAATTCAGGTAAACGGTTGTTTCAGCAAGCGTTTCGGGCGGATACGCCGCATACCGTGCCAAAAGGCCCAGCGCGAAGTGTTGCGCGAAATCAAGGCCGGGGGGCAGATGAAACAAACCAAACCGCGCGTCCGTCACGGCGAACCTTTCAACAAAGCCTCGGCCAACGCGATGCTGTCCGGGCGCCCAACGTCGCACCAGCCGCCCTGATGGCGCAAGCCGAAAAGACGGCTTTCGGCGATCATCTGATCCCAGATCAGGTTTAGCGAAAACACTGCATCGGGTATGGCGTGCAAGCTGTCAGTTTTAATGATCTGCGCGCCAAGATAGGCGTCGCCAGCGCGCCCCTTCGCGCGCGTCAGCCGGCCCGCAGGATCGGTCAGAAAATCACCGGGCAGGTGGAATTGCGGGATCGTACTTGCCGGAAGCGTCAGAAAAAGTCCGTCCATCCGCACGGGATCCCACGCCTGTGCCAACTGCAAAAGCGGGTTCAGGCCGGTCCAGACCGCATCGGAATTAAGGATCATCACCGCGCCCGAACCAAGCAGCGGCAAAGCGGCCCGCAGACCGCCACCGGTTTCCAGAAGCACCGGCTCGTGACTTAGCGCGACGTTTCGGCCCGTCAGATGCGCGCTGATCTGATCGGACAGATAGTGGGTGTTCACCACGATCGGGCTACACTTTGCCACCTGCGCCAACCGTAGCGCGTGGTCAATCAGCGGACGGCCCGCAACCGGGATCAGCGGTTTGGGAAGGCTGTCCGTCAAGGGGCGCATCCGGGTGCCCTTGCCAGCGGCCATCAGCATCAGGGGAAAGCGGGTCATTTCGGCGCCAGTGACTGCAGCGTTTCAGGCGTTGGTGGCGGCAGGATCAGGCAGACCTGCCGCAGATCGGCAAGCGCGGGATGTGCAAGATTGCGGTGCAGATGGCCCCATACGCGCGGAATCATCGGAAGATAGCGCGCCTTGCCCAAAACATGCGACTGCCGGGCGAAAATACCCAAAATCCGCAAGGCGCGCTGGGCGCCTAGCACGGCATAGCTTGCGGCAAAGCAGGTGGGATCAAGGGCCAGCGCCTTGGCATATCGGGCGATCATCTGTGTCTCGGTCTGCGGGGCAACATCGCGGCGCGCGTCTTGCATCAAGGAGACAAGATCGTATCCCGCCTGCCCTGCCTGCCCAAGTTGAAAGTCCAGCAGCCCGACTTGGCGCAGGCCAATGCGGCTCGGCAAAAGGATCAGGTTTTCGGCGTGAAAATCGCGGTGAATGAACAGACGCGGCCCGTCGGCGTGGTTGCGCAAAGCCTGGGTCAAGGCCGCGGCGAGGGGCGCCGGGTCGGGGCTGCCGAGGGACGGCGCGGCGTAGTGGCTGATGGCGAGACAGGCCGCTTCGGCCCAATCCGCAGCGGTCAGGTTTGGCACGCCAAGAGGCAAAGGCGCGCGGGCGAGGTGGATCAGCGCGTCGGTCGCAAGGGCGCAAAGGCCGCCCTCCCGGTCCGGATCATCCGTGAACAGCCGAGCGAAAACAGCGTCGCCGAAGTCTTCGAGCAGAAGAAACCCCGCCCCCAGATCTTCGGCCAGAATCTGCGGCGCGGACAGGCCGTTTTCGGCCAAATAGCGCGCGATGCGAATGAAATCCGCGGGATCGTCGCCTTGGCCGGGCGGGGCGTTCATCAAGATGGCCGTGCGCGCGCCAAGGGTCAGCCGGTCATAGCTGCGGGCAGAGGCATCTATCGGCAAGGCCGCCCGCTGCGCCTCGCCCCATCCGGCGCTTTGAACAAAAAGCCGAGACAGCGCGGCGCGGTCAGTCATCTTCAAGCCCCGCCAGCAAGGCCGCTGCAAGCTTTGGGTCCAGCCCATCAATGGCAACCGATCGGCCCTCGCCCTCATCCCGAAAGGCCAGACGGATGGCATTTTGCGGCACCAGATCGCCCAGACGGTCCGGCCACTCGATCACGCAAATCGCAGTTCCAATCGCCTCGTCCAGCCCAAGTTCGGCGGCCTCATCAGGATGGGACAGGCGGTAAAGATCGGCGTGCCAAACCTCCTCCGTTTCGGAATGGTAGGTTTGAACGAGGGTAAAGGTCGGCGAGGGGATATCGCCCGGATAACCCAAACGGCGGCGGATGAAGGCGCGGGCGAAGTGGGATTTTCCGGCGCCAATCGGCCCCGACAACAGCAAAGTGCAGCCACCCGGAACGTGATCGGCGAACTGGCGCGCGATGGCGTCCGTTGCGGCGGGATCTGGCAGGTAAATGGTGAGGGGCGCGGCATTCATAGCGGCAATTTGCATGGGCCGCGTCGCCATCGCAAGCAGATGCGCCATTAGCGGCAAAAAGAGCGGCGGCGTGACCGGGGATGTGGACCCTGTCAAACCGCCGCACTTCGTCAGATCGACAAATCTTCCGGGGATTTTCCGGCATTCAGCGCCGCAACAAACCACCGCGGTTTGCGGCCACGGCCCGACCATGTGTCGGATTTATTCGCCGGATTGACATATTTAGCAACCGCTGGCGCGCGTTTGCGCGGCGCCGACAGTCCAGCCAATTCGGACAAAGTAAATCCCTTTGACCGCGCCAACTCTTCGATCTCTGCCAGTGCTGCGCGGCGATGACGATCATGAAAGTTCGCAATTGCCTTCGCGACGCGGCCGCTCAGTTCTTTCAGCTCTTTGAGCGAAAGATCATCAAGATTCATAGACATGGTAGGGTTCCTTGGCTTTTCAAATAAGATATCTTACGCCCGCGCATTCGCTTTCGCAAGCAGCCGGCATTTTAAGCGGCGCTTTCAATCAATGACACTAGCAAAGGTTCGCAGGCTTGTGGGTTTTCAGCCAAGAATATATTTGAAGTTCGTTCAAAAACAAGGATTTAGCGAACGCGCTT
Organism: Paracoccaceae bacterium; assembly: GCA_031385445.1. Classification (GTDB taxonomy): domain Bacteria; phylum Pseudomonadota; class Alphaproteobacteria; order Rhodobacterales; family Rhodobacteraceae; genus CAIYZT01. Next base: position 104,412 of record JANNBM010000056.1, read on the forward strand.
ACCTTGAAAAAAAGCCACGGCGGCGAACGGCCCGCCCGTTCGGATTTGGGATCACACCTTAACCGGCATTGCGCACAAAACAGGCCGTCCGCTCGGCAATTATGTCCGGCGTATCGTCGCGTTTGAAAAAATCAGCAAAGGCCCCGCCCGGAAGCATCAGATAAGTGAAGGTCGTATGGTCAACGCCATAAAACTCACCCTCATCTTCGTGCCGGACATAGGCCACTTTATAAGCGGCGGCGGCGGTCTTTATTTGCGCATCGGTGCCGGTCAATCCGACCAATGCAGGATGAATATTGTTCGTATATTCAGCCATGACAGGCGCTGTGTCACGGGCCGGATCGACGGTTATGAAATAGGTCGAAATTTCGATCCCGCGCTCGTCCAGAATATCCATCGCTTCGGCGTTTCGAACATTATCGAGCGGACAAACATCGGGACAAAACGTATAGCCGAAATAGACCAGCGCGGGCTTTTTGAACAAATCGGCATCGGTCACGGCCGCCCCGATTTCATCGGTCAGGCTCAGCGGGCCGCCAATGCTGCCCCCGGCGACGGTGCCGCCGCCACAGGCCGCAAACTGATCGGTCCGGGTGCCCAGCCAATACTGCCAACCCAAAAATGCTATTGCCGAAGCCGCGGCCAAAACCGCCAAAAAGCGCGACATTTTGATCTCCACCTGTTCGCTGCATTCAACCCCGAAACCGGCGAACTTAACAGACCCATTTGGCCGGTTAAGAGCCGCAGGACAAATCGCCCATCGGCAGCTTTCCCGCGCCGCCGACACGGGCGCGCGCCCTTTGGACAAAAGACGTTGCGTCAGTGTGTCCGCGCGGGGTTTGACAGAAAACGGGCAACAGATCAACTTGAGGGAGAGCGCCTCTCTCGCAGCGCGCAAAGATCCCTTAAGGTTAACGTCCTATTAAGGCTTTAGGTTGCATTCTTGGTAGGCAGCAGCACAAATACGTTGTGCCGGCCGCACGACGACGACAAGGGAAGCAGGTAAGACGACATGAATTCAGATTGGCTTTTGGGTTTGGGGCTCGTTCTTACGTCGACCGTGACAGCACTTTTCGGCGTTTGGCTCTTGCACGCGCTTCCTTCAAGATCGGGCAAAACAGGCTCTGCTTTTGACCGCAGCGAAGGGGTCGTATTTTTGTTCGATGGCGAATCGCTGTTGGATTCCTCGCCCGCAGCACGCGCCCTTTTCGCGTCGAGTCCGAACCGAAATTCGACCTGGGCACAGCTGATGTCCTATCTTGCCGCACGGTTTGACGATATCAATGCCGCCTTGTTGCGCCTGCCGCAGGAGGGGGTAATCTCGCTCGCCTCGAACGAGACGCGCGGCGAGCCAATCTTGCTGGTGGCCGAACTGCGCGGCGGGCTGACACGGTTTACCCTGCATGATCTTGACGCGGATCAATCCGCCATGCGTCACGATACCCTGACCTACCGCGTTCAAACCGAAGAGTTGGCGATGCTGCGCAACATGATGGCGCGCGTGCCGGTTCTGGTCTGGCGGCAAAACGCGGCTGGCGAAGTGTTTTGGGCCAACCCAACCTATCTGGAGGCGGTAAAGACCACCGGCGAGTCCAAAAATATCACCTGGCCCCTGCCGCCGTTGTTCGAGCCGACGGCAAGCGCGCGTCCGGGTTCGGGGCAAAGGCAAAAGCTGCAGCTTTCCGATGGCAACACCCGGTGGTTCACGCTGGTTTCCTTTGCCGATGGGGATGGGTTTATCTGCTTCGGTCTGCCCGCCGATGCGACCGTCAGCGCCGAAAAAGCCCTGCGCGATTTCATGCAGACCCTGACCAAAACCTTTGCGCAGCTTCAGGTCGGCCTTGCGATTTTTGACGACGCGCGCCAGCTTCAGTTGTTCAATCCGGCGCTTCTGGATCTGACGGGTCTGCCGATCGACTTTCTAACCTCGCGGCCGACGCTTTTGGCGGTTCTGGACGCGATGCGCGACCGGAACATGATTCCCGAACCCAAGGATTACCGCAGTTGGCGGCGCCAGTTGGTGGATATGGAAAAGGCGGCGTCGACGGGCCATTATGAAGAAACGTGGAGCCTGCCCAGCGGGCAGACTTACCGCGTCATTGGCCGGCCGCACCCCAATGGCGCGCTGGCTTTGATCATGGAAGACATTTCGTCGGAAATGCTGCGCACCCGTCGCTACAAGGCCGATCTGGAGCTGGGGCAGTTCGTTATTGACGAGCTAGATCAAGGCGTTGCGGTCTTTTCAGCTGAGGGTCAGCTGGTGATGTCGAACGCGGCCTATGTCGCGCTTTGGGGGCATGATCTGTCTGAAACGCTGGGCGAGGCGACGGTCGGGACGCTGTGCAACTATTGGCGCGAAAACTCTGCCACGACCCAGCTTTGGCCGCAGATCGAAACCTTTGTGAACAACCCCGGTGACCGGTTGAAGTGGAGCGCTGACGTTCGGATGAACGACGGGCGCGTGGTTGGATGTCATGTCGCGCCGTTGCACGGTGGCGCAACCTTGATCAGCTTTGTCTGGAAACCTGCGCAGGCGGTCCTCGCGCCAGTCGACGGGGAAACGATCAGCCTTCTGCCCCAAGCGGTGCCCTTGCGCGCCTGAGCGACCCCCCGGCGATCAGTCTGACGCCAGAACGCCAACGCATTGTTTTGGCAAATCCGCCATCGTAAACTCGCGCGGGTGTTTTTTCTTTGGCGGCGGCGGTTCGGGATTCGCTGGTTTGGGCAGGGTTTCGGGGTGCAGATAGGCGTTTGAAACCCACCACATCAGCGTTTCATCGCAGCCATCCCCGCCCTTTGACAGTTCGGCAACGGTCGGGCTTTGCGTCTGGCAAAGGGATGACCCCTTTGGGCATTTCAGCCGGACATGGAAATGCGTGTCATGCCCCGCCTCTGGCCGGATTTTTTGCAGCCACTTTTTATCCGACGCGCGGGCGGTCTTGCACATCTCGATCTTGACCGCGGCGGCCACAAAAATGCGGTCAACCCGCGGATCCGATGCGGCGGCCTTCATGATTTCATAATTCTGCCGGGTCCAGTTTTTCGTGACCGAAAGCTGATCGTCCGACCGAACCGGGATTGATGATATCTCTTCGCGCTCGGCGACGGTCAGGTTCAGCCGGCTCGCGGGAAGCTGCCAGATATCCACATCCAACCCGATCTGATGACTGGCGTGGCCCGAATCCATCGGCCCACCGCGCGGATTGCCGATATCGCCGACATAGATGCCCTTCCATCCCCGCTGCGTCGCCGCAAAGACCGACAGGTCCTGCAAAAAGGCGATTGTCGTTGGCTGGCCATAATTCCGATGCCGCGACAACCGCATCGCTTGCCATGTCGGGCCGGTTTCGGGCAGCTCGACCAGACCCGCAGCGCAGCCCTTGGCATAGCTGCCGATCGGCATGGGCGCCTGATTGGACGGGAAATCCTCGGCCGCGAAAAGCGTGGCCGCGGTTTGTTCGGCGCCCGCTGAAAGGGGCACACACAGCGCCAGAGCGATCAAAACCTTGCGGATCATGAAACGGCTTGCTCCCCCTTGGGTTTCACCCAGATCAGCAAAATAAGGCCGATAAGGAACAGCAAGACCACCGGCGATATGCCAATGCGCGCCGATTGGCTGAAAAACGAGACGACGGCGATCAGGAAAGGCGTGATAAAGCTGGCCACTTTGCCCGAGAGCGCGAACAGGCCAAACGCTTCGGTCGCGCGGTCGGGGGTGGTGTGGCGCACCAAAAGCGTGCGCGACGCGGCCTGCAATGGCCCCCCCGCAGCGCCGATCAAAGCGCCGCAGATGTAAAAGATGATGTCCGGCACGTTCGAAGCCGGGTCCAGCGGAAGGCCCCAAAGCGCGGTGCGGTCCAGCCCGACGATGACAATACAAACCACAAGCAGCGTGATGATCGACCATTTGATCACTGGTTTTGGCCCGTGTTTCGCATCCAACTTGCCGCCGATCCACGATGCGATCATCGCAGTGACTCCGCCAAGAATGCCGAAAATGCCGATGGCCGTGATCGACCAATCCAGAACATTGGAGGCATAGACCCCGCCAAAAGCGTAAAGCGCGTTCAGCGCGTCGCGGTAGGCGAGCGAGGACAAAAGATAGAAAAGCAGCGATTTGCGATAGCGCAGCGAGGCGATCAGATCCCATAAAGACCCCATCGCCGCGCCGATCCGGATACCCCCGCCGGTTCCTTTGGGCTCTTTGACCCAGATAAAAAAGGGAATCATGAAAACGGCATACCAAACCGCCGTGACCGGCCCCACCGCCCGCGTCCCCTCGCGCGATTCCGCGTCCAGACCAAACAGCGGGTCCAGCCCCAGCAGCGTCTTTCCGGTGGTGGCGCTTTCCGAAAAAAAGCACAGCATCAGGATCAACGCCAACAGACCGCCCAGATAGCCAAAGGCAAAACCGCTGCCCGAAATGGCGCCGATGTCATCCTTGTCGGTCAGGCTTGGCATCATCGCATTGGTGAAGATCGTGGTGAACTCCATCCCGATAAAACCCATGCCGAAAAAGAACACTGCCCAAAGCAACATGCCAGCTTCGCCGCCGGGGCTGACCCACCATAGCCCATAGGCGCCAACGACGTAAAAGACCGAAAACACCCAGACCCAGACCAAACGCCGCCCGGTTCCATCGGCGATGGCGCCCAAGATCGGGGCCAGAACCGCAACGATGACCGACGAGACGGTCAGCCCGAACCCCCAATAAGCCTGCGCGGCGGCCTTTGCAGCGCCTTCGTCCATCCCGGCGCCCATATAATAACCGCGGGCAATCTCGGCAAAATAGGGGCCGAAGATGAAGGTCAGAAGCAGGGTGTTGTAAGGCTGGCTTGCCCAATCAAAGAACCACCAGCCCCAAAGTCTTTGCCGCTGCGTTGCCATGCCCTGCCCCCGGTTTTGATTTTGGATGATCAAGCCTGAAACGCGCCCCACTGGCAAGCGAAAGACGTGTCAGGCCGCCGGCGGCCAGGGCCGATCGGCATCCGCCGCGATCCAGGCCTGCACCCATGCGGGCAAGTCGGGGCTTTTCGGCACATGGCCCAGCGCCTGCGCCACCTCGCCCGGATTGACCAGCCCCGCCTTTGACGTAAACCCGGACCGCAGCAGCATCGCGGCGGTGCATTCACCCCCCCGCCAAAACGTCTGCTCCATATAGATGAACCGCTGATCCCAACCCAAAACGCGGCACTTTTGGGTTAACACCTGAAACAGTGTCACCCTTTTGCGGTAGCGCACAGAATTGCCCGCCACCGTGATCCCCCAGCCATTGGCCCGCGCCACCCGGTCAAACCCCATCCGCACCGACATCGGAATGCGCCCCAGATCAAAAAGGGTCAGCGTGCGGCCATTGTTCAGCTCTCGCCACGGGTCCAGATCCTGCGGCCAGACGCGGTGCGTGCTGATATGGCTGTCCAAAAGGCCCAACTTCGGCGCGCGTCGAAATTTGCGCATCTCGTTCCACATGCGAAGATAGGGATACATCGGCAGCTCCTTTTCGGGTCAGCGGTGCCTGCGCTGGGCGCGAAGGTCAAGACCAGACGCGGCGGCAGGCGCCCTTGCCCTTGGCCCATGGGCGCGGTACCTGTTTGCGGCACATCACCGGAGCCGCCCATGACCTCGCTTTTCCAGATCCTTGTTGCCCTGCTCGACATCGCCAAATGGATCGTTCTGGCCCATGTCATCATGTCCTGGCTGATCAATTTTCAGGTCCTCAATCTGCGGCAATCTGTGGTGTCGCAAATCTGGTACGGGCTGAACCGGTTGCTCGACCCGGTCTATGCCCGCGTCCGCAAGTTTTTGCCGCAGATGAGCGGCATTGATCTGGCCCCGCTGGTGGTTTTGTTCCTGCTGTATGCCCTGCGCGTCATCCTGTTCAACAACGCCGCCGCTTTCTCCTGAGCCGACCCATGGGCCCGATGGACGGACTTCTGGCCGACGTTTTTGGCTTTGCGGCTTTTCGCCCTGGCCAGGAAGAGATTGCCGCCTCGGTCCTGGATGGGCGCGACACGCTGGCCATCATGCCAACGGGCGGTGGTAAATCTCTTTGTTTTCAACTGCCTGCGCTGCTGCGGCCGGGAGTAACGGTTGTCATCTCGCCGCTGATTGCCCTGATGCGCGATCAGGTGCGATCCCTGCGCGAGGTCGGGGTGGAGGCTGGGGCGCTGACCTCTGGCAATACGGACGAAGAGACTGAGGCGGTTTTTACGGCGCTGGACGAGGGCACGCTGAAGCTGCTTTATATCGCGCCCGAACGGTTGGCCAATCCGGGAACTACAGCGCTTTTGCGGCGGGCGGGCTGCAGCATGATCGCGGTGGACGAGGCGCATTGCGTTAGCCAGTGGGGCCATGATTTTCGCCCCGATTACCTGCGGATCGGCGATCTTGGCCGCGCTTTGGGTGTGCCCGTGGCGGCCTTTACCGCCACTGCGGACGAGGAAACCCGAACCGAAATCATCGCCCGCCTGTTCAATGGCCGCGCGCCCGCCAGCTTTTTGCGCGGCTTTGACCGGCCCAATATCCACCTCGCCTTTGCCGCAAAAAACAGTCCGCGCGATCAGATTTTGGCTTTTGCTGGCGCCCGAAAAGGCCAGTCGGGCATCGTTTACTGCGCCTCACGCGCCAAAACCGAAACTCTGGCGCAGGCTCTGCGCGAGGCGGGGCATTCGTCGATGGCCTATCACGCCGGGCTTGACCCGGACCGCCGCCGCGAGGTGGAGCGCGCGTTTCAGCAAGAGGATGGGCTGATCGTGGTGGCCACGGTCGCCTTTGGCATGGGCATCGACAAGCCGGATATCCGCTGGGTGGCCCACGCCGATCTGCCCAAATCGATCGAATCCTATTATCAGGAAATCGGCCGATCGGGCCGTGACGGCGCCCCCGCCGAAACCATGACCCTGTACGGCGCCGAAGATATCCGCCTGCGCCGCAGCCAGATTGATGAAGGCGCGGCGCCAGATGACCGAAAAGAGGCCGACCACGCCCGCCTGAACGCGCTTTTGGGGCTGGCCGAGGCGATTGCCTGCCGCCGTCAGCGGCTTTTGGGCTATTTCGGCGAGGACAGCGCACCCTGCGGCCATTGCGATCTTTGCGAGCGACCCGCCAAAACCTTTGACGCCACGGACGCGGTGCGCAAGGCGCTGTCCGCGATGTTGCGCACGGGGGAAAGTTTCGGCGCGGGGCATCTGATTGACATTCTGACCGGGGCGATGACCGATAAAGTGCGCGAACGGAGCCATGACGCGCTGCCGACTTTCGGCCTTGGCAGAGACATGGGAAAAGCGCAGTGGCAGGCGGTGTTCCGGCAAATGATGGGAGCCGATCTGATCCGCCCCGATATGGCGCGGGCGGGCGCGTTCCGCATGACCGAGGCGGCGCGGCCCATTTTGCGCGGCGAAGCGCGGATTACCCTGCGCAGCGATACTGTTGAGGCCGCGCGTTCCGGCCCGGTGGTCAAGGCGCTTGTGCGCGAGGAGGACGCCGGCCTTTTGTCGGCGCTGAAGGCCAAACGCCGTGCTTTGGCAGAGGCTGCGGGCGTTCCGGCCTATATCATTTTTACCGACCGCACCCTGATCGAAATGGCCGAACGGCGCCCGCAAACGCTTGATGCGATGATGGGCATCACCGGAATCGGCACCAAAAAGCTTGAAACCTATGGCGCAGCTTTTCTGCAGGTGCTGACCGGCGCGCCCGCCCCGGCGCAGCATCCGGCCCGGATGAAGCTGGCTGGACGCGAGGCGGCGGGCCTGTTTGACCGTCTTGCCGAGGCGCAGTTGGCCCTGTCGCGGGGCGAAGACGGGACGGGCAAGTTCTTGTCCTGCACCAATTCAACGCTTGCCCAGATCGCGGGCCGCAAACCCCGAACCTTGCAAGACATGGCGCAGGTTCAGGGAATGGGCGGGCAAAAGGTCGAGCGCTTTGGCGCGGCGTTTTTGGAAATTCTTCGGCAGGAAGAGTAAAGCGGGGCCCGAAGGTCAGGTCCCTGTCATCGCTTCTGGTGGCGGTTCAAGATCAAGCCGATGCGGCGGGCGGAATTCCGTAAGGGCATCGACAATGGCAACTTTGCGCAGCGGTTTGGTCAGATATCTGTCGATCCCTGCCGCAAAAATGCTTTCGCTGTCGCCGTCCATCGCGTGGGCGGTCAGGGCGACAATGGGGATATGACTTTTGCCCGCTTCCAGCGCGCGAATGGCGGTCGCGGCTTCGCGGCCATCCATTTCGGGCATCGAGATGTCCATGAAAATCATGTCCGGCGCAAAGCTTTGATACAGCTCCACCGCCTCGCGGCCATTGTTGGCAAAGACCAGCTCGATCGTCATTTCACGCACCATTTTCTGAAAGACCAGCTGATTGGTGCGGTTGTCCTCGGCGGCCAGAATGCGCATCGGCTGACGTTCGGCAAAGGGCACTTCGGCCAGAACGGGCGCAATCGGCGCGACCTCCGGCTCTGGCCCGGCGAGGGCGCGCAGGCGCCGGTACAGATCGGCGCGCAGGATCGGCTTTTGCAACATCGCCGCCACCTCCAGATCGCCAAGGGTTTCGCGCGCCTTGCCTGGATGTGAGGACAGCAAGACAACCGGGATCGTCAGCCCCCGATCGCGCATCCGGCGTGCCAGCGTCAGGCCGTCCATATCGGGCATCAGATGATCCGTGATCATCACGTCAAACTGCGTGTCGCTGTCCAGCACCAGCAAAGCCTCGGCGCCAGAACGGCACAGAACCACGTTGATGCCGCAGGGGACGAGTTGGCGTTCAAGGATCGTGCGGTTGATGAACTGATCATCCACCACCAAGGCGCGCCTGATCGTGGCCGGGGCCACAGCGCCCGCATCATCTTCGGCCGCCTCAAGCCCCAACCGAAAGCCAAAGCAGGAACCGACGCCTTCTTCGCTATCGACCCAAACCGCGCCGTTCATCCGCTCGATCAGGCGCTGCGTGATCGCAAGGCCCAGACCCGTGCCTTCAAATTTCCGGTTGGAGGCGCTTTCAACCTGATTGAACTCGCCAAAAATGTGGGACAGATTTTCGGCCGCGATGCCAATGCCGGTGTCTTCCACCGTGACGTGAAGCTGCCTTTGGCCCGGCTCCGCCTCGATCCCGACGACGCGGATCAGGACATGGCCCTTGTCGGTGAACTTGACCGCATTGCCGACGAGGTTGGTCAAAACCTGCCGCATCCGGCCCGGATCGCCGACATAGCGCGTGGGCAGGAACATGTCGTAGTCGATGATCAGATCCAGCCCCTTTTCGCGGGCGCGGGGTTGCAACAGCATGGCAACCTCGTGGATTGTCCGTTCCAGATCAAAGGGTTCCGGGTAGAGCGTCAGGCGTTCCGCCTCGATCTTGGAATAGTCGAGAATGTCGTTGATAATGACGAGCAAAGCCTCGCCCGAGGAGCGGATGGTTTCCGCGAAAAGCCGCTGCTCTTCGTTCAGGGCGGTGTCGCACAGCAGTTCCGCCATGCCGACCACGCCGTTCATCGGGGTGCGGATTTCGTGGCTCATGTTGGCGAGGAACGACGATTTGGCCCGGTTTGCCGCCTCTGCCGCCTCGCGCGCGGTCAAAAGCGCGGCGGCATGCTCGCGCTCATGCGTGACATCCACGCGCAATCCCACGCGCCCGCCGTCCGGCGTCGGGTGGTCATGGGCGCGGATCCAGCGGCCATTGGACAGCTGTTGTTCCCACATTCCCCGCCCGGCGCGGTGCTGGGCAAGCCGCTCGGACAGCCATGCCTCCTCGCGGCCCACCGCGTCTGTATGCTGACCTTTGGACAGGCCAAAGCGCAGGATGTCTTCGAACCGGGCGCCGGGCACCATGGCCGGGGCGCTGTCGGTGTAAATGTCGCGGTACCGTTGATTGCAGGCCAAAAGTCGTTCCTCCCGATCGAAAAGGACAAACCCGTCGGGAATAGCTTCGACGGCAGCCCAGATGCGTTTTTGTTCTGTGATATCAAGCGCAAGGCAAACAAGATCACCGTCGCGCGCGCGCTGATCCTGCAAGCGGATCCATTGTCCGTTCTGCAATTGCAAATCGACCGGTTCCAGAGTGTCGCCGTCCAGCCGGGCGATCATTTTCGCCGCCCATTCGTCGGGAATGGTATCAAGCCGAAACACGCCCTGACGCGCGACACCGGCGACGAGCGTGTCATAACTGACACCGATTTGCAGACCAGCCTGCCGAAACGTGCTTTCGTACGCGCGATTGGCGACCACGAGGCGCAGCGAGGAGTCAAAAACCGCGAACCCATCGTCAATGGTGTTGATCGAATCCCACAGCCGCCGCTCTGCCATCACGGCGCTGGTGTGGGCGCGTTCAAGATCGTCCACGAACTGAAGGTTCTGGCCTTTCAGGCTTTTCGCTTCGGAAACCGCCTCACGCGTCACCTCGCGCTGCACGACGATCTGGTCCGACAGGGAGCGGGCATGCAGCGACAGCTTTTCATTGGCCGCGAAAAGCTCGCGGCTTTTATGTTCAAGCAAGCGTTCGGCAGCCAGCCGTCCGCGTCGTTCCTTTGCCAGCCGTTCTGCAAGATCCATTCTTGGGTCACCCGATGCGGGGCGATTTACCCCGCAGATTCGGGATCAATTTGGCTGATCTGGATGAATGCGGCGTTAACGACGCTTTGATCTCGGGGTGAAGGACCCTTGATTGACCACCGGGTGCCGTGCGACGATTGATCCAATTTCAAGGAGGTCGCCATGCGCCGTTTTTCTTTGGCTCTGTTTGCATTGACAACTGCGGCCCTCTTGGCCCCCGCACCGGACGCATTGGCGCAGCAATCCCCCCTGATTCCCGAGCGGCGGCTGGTTCTGAGCCAGGATGTCGACCTGCCCGGCGGCGATCTTGCCTCGATTTTCGATACCACGCTGGATGCTTGCGAGCGGGCTTGCCTGTCGAACACGGCCTGCACCGCCTTTACCTTTAACGTCGCGGCCAACGCCTGTTTTACCAAGGCAGGCCCCGGGGCCCCCGAAAGCTTTTCCCCCGCATGGTCCGGCTTTGTTTATCAAGTGGACCCCGGCGCGCAGGATCTGGCGCAAAGCCGCCTTGCCGATCTGAACTTTTTGGCAAGCTGGGATATTGAGGGCGCCGTGGCGCAGGCAAATGACATGGGCAACGCCTATGTCGGCAATGGCTGGAGCGCTGAGGAGCATATGGCATCGGCGCTGGACGCCGAAAATAACGGCGATTTTGATGCGGCGTTCCGGTTTGCCGGGGCCGCCGCCAATCTGTCCGGCGGCGCTGATGATTGGTCGGAATTTGCCCGCCTTGCCCTGCTGGCCGCCAGCCGCGATGCCAATAATGCCGGGTCTTTTCAGACCTTTGCCTTCCAGGGGGCGATCAACGCCTATCTGCGCGCCGACAAGCCCGCTTTGCGCCACAACATTCTGATCACCCTGGGCGACGCGGCCGAGGCGATGGGGCGCGGCCGCGACAAGGTGCAGGCGCTTCGCTTGGCCCAAAACCTGCAGCCGCGCGATGAAACGGCGCTGGCGCTGGAAGATGCCATCGGCAAATACGGCTTTCGCATCGAGGCGGACGAGGTGCAGGCCAATTCCGCCCGTCCGCGCATCTGCGTGACGTTTACCGAAAATCTGGTGCGCTCGGGTGTGGATTATTCGACCTTTGTGCAGCTTCCCGAACCGGGCCTGACCGTGGCGTCCGATGGCTACCGCCAGCTTTGCATCGACGGCGTGCAGCACGGTCAACGCTATGCCCTGACCTTCCGCGAGGGGCTGCCTGCGGCGGATGGGCAAAGCCTGGCCAAGTCGATCAATGTGTCCTCTTATGTTCGCGACCGCGCGCCAGCGGTACGTTTTTCCGGGCGCGGTTATGTGCTGCCGGCGCTTGGCGGGGCCAATCTGCCGATTGAAACCGTCAACACCGACAAGCTGGACCTGTCGCTGTTCAAGGTCACCGACCGGAACCTGCTGCGGGCTTTGCAGAACGGCTATTTCGGCTGGCCGATGCAGGATTATCAGGAATACGATTTCACCTCGCAGATCGGATCGGAACTGTGGACCGGCACCGCAGAGGTCAAGCGCGAGGTGAACCGCGACATCACCACGCGCCTGCCAATGGACGAGGCGCTGGCGGGTCAGGCCGCTGGAATTTATGTGCTGCGCGCGTCGGTTCCGGGGGCCGATCCCTATCGGTCGCCCGCCGCGTGGCAGTGGTTTGCCATGTCCGATCTGGGCCTGACCACCCTATCAGGCACCGACGGGCTGCACGTTTTTGTCCGCTCGCTGGGGACGGCGGCGGCGAAGGCGGGCGTGGTTGTTGACCTGCTTAGTGATGCGAATGAGGTGTTGGCCAGCGTTACGACCGATGATCAAGGCTATGCAAGGTTCGAAGCAGGTCTGACGCGCGGCACGGGGTCTTCTGCGCCCGCGATGATCGTTGCCCATGACGGCGCGGCGGATCTGGGCTTTTTGTCGCTGACCGATCCCGAATTTGACCTGTCCGACCGCGGCGTCGAAGGCCGCGAAGCTGCCCCGCCGGTGGATGTTTTCCTGACCACCGACCGCGGCGCTTACCGCGCGGGTGAGACGGTTTATGCCACCGCCTTGACCCGCGATGCCGAGGCGAGGGCGATTACTGGCTTGCCGCTGACGGCGGTTTTGCGCCGCCCGGACGGCGTGGAATATTCGCGCCAACGGATCGACGATCAGGGGGCGGGCGGTCACGTTTTTGCCCTGACGGTTGGCGGCTCTGCCCCGCGCGGGCCTTGGACGCTGGATATTCTGGCCGATGCGCAGGGCGAAACCCTTGCCAGCCAGACCGTGCTGGTCGAGGATTTCTTGCCTGAGCGGATTGATTTCACGTTGAAGTTCGAAGGCGGCACCCCGCAGCTGACGGACACCCCGCAGCTGACCATTGATGCCCGCTATCTGTTCGGCGCACCCGGCGCTGATCTGGCCATCGAGGGCGAGGCGCGGCTGTCGAGGGCAACCGGTCTGGCTGGATGGGAGGGGTATTCGTTTGGCCGCCACGATTCTGACTTCTCCGCTTCTACCGAAAGCTTTGGCGCCGCCCGTACCGATAGCGCCGGTCAGGCCCTGATCGACGTGGCCCTGCCCGTCATCGATGATCCCGGTCTGCCGCTGGACCTGCGCACCACGGTGCGCGTTTCCGAAGGCTCGGGCCGCCCGGTCGAGCGTCAGATCACACAGGCGCTGGCCCCGTCTGCCCCGATGATTGGCATCAAGCCGCTGTTTGACGGTGTGGTCGGCGAGGGCAGCGAGGCGCGGTTCAACATTGTCGGCGTTGGCACCGATCTGAAGCCGTTTGCGATGCCGGTCAAATGGGCCCTGACCCGGATTGAGACGGATTATCAATGGTATACCCAAGATGGTACCTGGAACTGGCAACCGCTGATCACGCGCACCCCGGTGGCCGAAGGCACGGGCGCGCTTGGCGACGCTGCGCTGGAAATCGCGGGCGCTGTTGAATGGGGCGAATACGAATTGGCGGTGGAACGTGCGGATGGCGCGCCTGCGGCAAGTTCTGTCACCTTTTATGCCGGATGGTATGCGCCCGCAGGGGCCGAAAGCACGCCAGACACGCTGGAACTGTCGCTCGACAAACCTGCCTATGCCCCCGGCGAGACGGCTGTGGTCCGGCTGGTGCCGCGCGCGGCTGGGACGGCATTGATCACGGTTCTGTCGAACCGGCTGGTCACGATGAAAGCGGTTGACGTGCGCGAAGGCGAAAACCTGATCGAACTGCCGGTCACGGACGAATGGGGCGCGGGGGTCTATGTGACCGCGTCGGTTCTTCGGCCGATGGACGTGGCCGCTGGCCGCAATCCGGCGCGTGCGCTGGGTCTGGCCTATGCGCAGATCGCCCCCGGCGACCGCGCTTTGACGGCCACGATTGATGCGCCCGCCAGCGCCGACCCGCGCGGCGCGCTGGATGTCGCGGTCAAGGTGGACGGCGTTGCGCCGGGTGATACTGCCTATGTCACCATCGCCGCTGTCGATGTTGGCATTTTGAACCTGACCGCCTTTGACGCCCCCGATCCGCAAGACCACTACTTTGGCCAGCGCAAACTCGGCATCGGCATCCGCGACATCTATGGCCGCCTGATTGACGGCTTGACGGGCGACGCGGGAACTGTGCGCTCCGGCGGTGACGCTGCCAAACAGGCCCGTCTGCAATCGCCGCCCCCGACTGAGGAGCTGGTCGCTTATTTCGCTGGTCCCATAGCGGTTGGCGCAGACGGCTATGCCCGCACCACCTTTACGATGCCCGCCTTTAACGGGACGGTCAAACTGATGGCTGTCGCCTACAGCGGCAAAGGCGTGGGTCAGGCCAGCCAAGACGTGCTGGTGCGCGATCCGGTTGTCGTGACCGCCAGCCTGCCGCGCTTTCTGGCGCCGGGCGATGACAGCCGGATCCTGCTGGAAATCGTTCACGCCACCGGCCCTTCTGGCCGGATGAGCCTTGATGTGACCGCCGACGCGGCGCTGACGCTGGGCACGGTGCCTTCGGGGGTTGATCTGACTGCTCTGGGCAAGGCGAGCCTTGAAATTCCGTTGTCCGCAGCGGCCGAGGGCCTGCACAAGATCACCGTCCGCCTGACAACGCCGGACGGCAAGGTGCTGACCAAAGAGCTGATCCTGCCGGTCATGGTCAATGATCCCCCGATCGTCCGGGTGTCGCGGTTTGATCTGGCCAAGGGGCAAGAGTTTACTTTTGACGCTTCGGTCTTTGCCGATCTGGTGCCGGGCACCGCCCGCGCCACCATGGCCGTCGGCCCCATCGCCCGCCTGAACGCCCCCGGCGTTTTGCAAGCGCTGGACGCTTATCCTTACGGCTGCACCGAACAGATCACGTCAAAGGCGCTGCCGCTGCTTTACTTCGAAGACGTGGCAAAGCTGATGGATCTGCCGGGATCGACAGATATCCGCCAGCGCATCGAACAAGCGGTGGCCGAGATCCTGACCAATCAGGGCGCGAACGGGGCGTTCGGGCTTTGGGGGCCGGGCGAGGGCGACATGTGGCTTGACGCCTATGTCACCGATTTCCTGAGCCGGGCAAAAGCGCGCGGCTTTGACGTGCCGGATCAGGCGTTTCGTCAGGCGCTGTCGAACCTGCGCAATCAGGTCAATTACCAGCCCGACTTTGATCTGGGCGGCGAGGCACTCGCCTATGCCTTGATGGTTCTGGCCCGTGAAGGCGCGGCGGCGGTGGGCGATCTGCGTTATTATGCCGACGTAAAGGGCGATGCCTTTGCGACGCCGACGGCGATGGCACAACTTGGCGCGGCGCTTGCCAGCTATGGCGATCAGCCGCGTGCGGATGCGATGTTCGCCCGTGCGGCCGCCGCGATCAATGCCCTGCCAGCGCTTGACGCCGCGCAGCTTTTCCGTGTCGATTATGGCACCAATCGCCGGGATGCCGCTGCTGTTTTGGCGCTTGCGACCGAGGCGGGCAGCACCGCGATCGACGCCGAAGCGCTGACCAGCCGCATTACCACCGCTGGGCCGCTGTCCACCCAAGAGGCAACTTGGACGCTGCTGGCCGCCAACGCGCTGATCGACGGCAAAGGTGCCGCCGACATCACGCTGGACGGCGCACCTGCAACCGGGCCGCTGGTCAAAGTGCTGGACAGCCAAAGCGCCGCGCCGGTTCTGGTAAAAAACAACGGCGCGGATACCACGCTGACGCTGACCACGTATGGCGTGCCGATGGCTTCTGAACCGGCCGGCGGCAACGGCTATGCGATCATGCGCACCTACTACACGCTGGAAGGTGAGCCTGCCTCGCTGGACAGCCTGAAGACCGGGGATCGCTTGGCGGTCGTGCTGGAAATCACGCCCTATGGCCGCGGCGAGGCGCGGTTGATGGTGTCCGATCCGATGCCTGCGGGCTTTGAAATCGACAACCCGAACCTGATCACCTCGGGCGCGGTGGGGGGCTTGGATTGGCTGGGGCTTGACACATTTGCCAACCATACCGAGTTCCGGCAGGACCGCTTTCTTGCCGCCGTTGACCGTTTTGACAATGCCACCTTCCGGCTGGCCTATATCGTGCGCGCGGTCAGCCCCGGAACCTTTCACCATCCGGCGGCCTTTGTCGAAGACATGTACCGCCCCGAGCTGACCGGCCGCAGCGCGACGGGCACGTTGACCATTGGCGAGTAACCCCCGCCCGGCGGCGCAAAGGATCTGAACGATGCGCCGCTTGGCCATCTGTCTGTTCGCACTTGCCCTGCTGTTGCTGGGCGCGGCCATTTCGCGCGACCGGTTTGACCAATGGGTCGGCGACACCGTGCTGCCGCCTTTGGTTCTGCAATCAGGCGTGCAGGTTCTTGATCGCGATGGAAAACTGCTGCGCGCCTATACCGTGGCCGATGGCCGATGGCGGCTGCATGTGTCGCTGGCCGAGGTGGATCAGGGTTATCTCGCTGCGCTTCTGGCCTATGAGGACAAGCGGTTTCGCAGCCATTCCGGGGTTGATATGCGCTCGCTGGCGCGGGCCGCGTGGCAGGCGATCACGAATGGGCGCATCGTGTCGGGCGGATCGACCATCACCATGCAAGTGGCCCGGCTGCTGGAAGATTCGGGCACCGGCGCAATGGGCGGCAAGCTGCGCCAGATCCGGCTGGCGCTGGCGCTGGAACGGCGGCTGAGCAAGGATGAAATCCTTGAGCTTTACCTGAACCTTGCCCCGTTTGGTGGCAATGTCGAAGGGCTGCGCGCCGCATCGTTGGCCTATCTGGGCAAAGAACCGCGCCGCCTGACCCCTGCCGAAACCGCGCTTCTGGTTGCCATTCCGCAAAGCCCCGAACGCCGCCGCCCGGACCGTCACCCCCGGGCCGCCGAGGCCGCGCGGGGCCGTGTGATCGCCCGCCAACTGCGCGATGGCCTGATCGGCCCCGATCAAGCCGCCGCCGCGAATTCAGAGCGCGTTCCAACGGAGCGCCGCCCCTTCCCCGCGCTTGCCCCCCACCTCGCCGACCGCGCCCGCGCTGAACAACCGGGCCGCTCGACGCACCAGCTGACCCTTGATCTTGACCTGCAACTTGCGCTTGAGGGCCTCGCCCGAAACGCCCTCACCGGTCAGGGCGAGCGCCTGCAAATCGCCATCGTCGCCGCCGATCACCAGACCGGCGAGATTCTCGCCTCTGTCGGCTCTGCCGCGTTCGAGGCGGACCAGCGGCAAGGTTTTGTGGACATGACCGCCGCGCTGCGCTCTCCCGGGTCCACCCTAAAACCGGTGGTCTATGCCTTGGCCTTTGATCAGGGCCTCGCCCATCCCGAAACCATGATCGAGGATCGCGCGGTCAACTTTGACGGCTATAAGCCGCAGAACTTTGACAAGACCTTTCACGGCACCGTTCGCCTGCGCGAAGCGTTGCAGATGTCGCTGAACATTCCGGTGGTGCAGTTGACCGACGCGATTGGCCCGACGCGCCTGCTGCTGGCGCTGGATCAGGCGGGGGTGCGCTATGCCCTGGCCGGCACCGGAAAGCCGGGTCTTGCGGTGGCTTTGGGCGGCATTGGGGTGACGTTGCAGGACTTGGTGCAGCTTTACGCGATGCTGGCGCGGGGCGGGGTGGCCTTGCCGCTGCGTTGGCGGATGCAGGGGGAGGCGGCAGAGGGGCAGCGGGTTCTGTCCGCGTCTGCGGCCTGGCAGGTGGGCGATATCCTTGCCGGATTGCAGCCCCCGCCCGGCAGCCCGGAAAACCGGCTCGCCTATAAAACCGGCACTTCGTATGGGCACCGCGACGCCTGGGCGATCGGCTTTGACGGGCGCTATGTGGTTGGCGTCTGGATGGGTCGCCCGGATGGCACGCCGGTTCCGGGGGCTTTCGGGGCCGATCTGGCCGCGCCGGTGCTGTTCCAAGCCTTCGCCCGCCTGTCGCCGCAGCTGACCCCGCAGCCGCCTGCCCCGCCGGAAACGCTGCTCGCCTCCAACGCCGAACTGCCGCAGCCTTTACAGCATTTCCGCCCCCGAAACGCCGCCTTCGACGATGCGGTGGGCGGCCCGTCCTTTGATTTCCCGCCGCCCGGTGCCGAGGTGGAGTTGCTCGGCGGCGGCCTGCTGATCCGCCTGTCCGGCGGCACCGCGCCCTTCACCCTGATGGCTGATGGCGCGCCGCTGCTGCTGGGCCTGACAACGCGCGAAACGCTTTTGACCGGCCTTGGGCGCGGCTTCACCCGCCTGTCGGTGATCGACGCCGCCGGCCGTTCGGCCGAGATTTCGCTGCGCCTACGTTAGGGCCGCGCCCCTGACCCAAGCCCATCCATTGCCCGGCAGGGTCAGGGTTTGCCCCCCAAGGCTGGCCCGCGAAGGCCCCACCAAAACCGGCACACCGGTCAAGGACAGCGCCCTCGGCTCCACCCCCAGATTGAACACGCACAGTACGGCGTCCGCCCCCTCGCCCCGCGTGAAGGCCAGCAAAGGGTCCGGCGCATCGTGGAACCGCCCTTTGCCGGTGATCAGCGCCGGGGTCTGCCGGCGAAACGCCAGCACATCACGGTAATGGTGCAGCACCGAACCCGCCTCCGCCGTTTGCACCGCCACGTTCCGCGACAGCTGCGGCGCTTTCACCGGCAACCAGGGCTTGCCCGCCGTGAATCCGCCGTTGGCCGAGCCATCCCAGACCATCGGCGTACGGGTGTTGTCGCGCCCGATCGGTTCAGGCCAAAAATTGATCCCCTGCGGATCGGTCAACTCTTCAAACACCAGCGCGGTATCGGTCTGGCCAACCTCCTCGCCCTGCCACAGGCAAACCGAGCCTTCGAAGGACAAAAGCATCGCCCCCGCCAATTTCGCAATGCTGTCCTGACTGACGGCATGCGGCATCCAGCGGCTGACTTGGCGCACCACGTCGTGGTTGGAAAACGCCCACATCGGCCAACCATCCGGCGCGCCGGTGAAAAACTCTTCGATTTTGCCGCGAAAGAAGGCGGGCGTGAACGCGTAACCCATCAGCTCGAACGAATAGCATTGATGCAGCCGACCGGGCCGCGTGTATTCGCCCATCATGCGGATCGCGTGGTGGTTCTCGCCCATCTCGCCCACGGTGGCGCGGCCGTCATACTCGTCCATGACTTGCCGGATCCGCTCGATCCAGCCCAGATTTTCCGGCTGGTTCTTGGAAAACAGATGGTACTGCATGGCATAGGGATTGCCCTCGGCCACGGGTTTCACCCGGAAATCAGCGGGATTGTCGCGCAGTTTGGCGTCGTGGAAGAAGTAATTCACGGTGTCGAACCGGAACCCGTCGACCCCCCGGTCCAACCAGAACCGCAGCACCCCTTCCATATAAAGGGTCACTTCGGGGTTGTGATAGTTAAAGTCGGGCTGCTGGGTCAGAAAGTTGTGCAGGTAATACTGTTTGCGCCGCGCGTCCCATTGCCAGCACGATCCACCAAACACCGAAATCCAGTTGTTCGGCGGGCTGCCGTCATGTTTTGGGTCGGCCCAAACGAACCAATCCGCCTTGGCGTTGGTGCGGTCACGGCGGCTTTCGGTGAAAAACGGGTGCTTGTCCGAACAATGGTTCAGCACCTGATCGATGATCACCTTCATCCCCAGATCATGCGCGCGGGCCAGCAGCGCATCAAAATCCGCCAGCGTGCCGAACACCGGATCGACATCGGTATAGTTCGAAACGTCATAGCCCATGTCCAACATAGGCGAGGTGAAAAACGGCGACAGCCAGACCGCATCGCAACCCAGATCCGCGATATGTCCCAGCCGCCGGGTGATGCCGGGCAGATCGCCCACCCCATCGCCATTGTCATCCTGAAACGAGCGCGGATAAACCTGATACGTCACCGCCCCGCGCCACCATTCCCGCATTTTGTCCCCGTCCCTGATTTGCTGCAATGATAGGCGGGCGTCGGGCAAAGTTACAGGGGCCGCGCGACCATACCGATTGTGCCGGGAACAATAATTGGATTGACGCTGCAGGAGGGCAGGCACAGGGTTTGCGGCGGAAACCAAACGGGGGCGGTCATGGCGCAATCCAAACTTTTGTCTCCCGTTCTGATCGCGGGCTGCCTCGTGCTGATGACTGGCTTTGCCATCCGCGCTTCTTTTGGGGTCTTCCAGATTCCCATCGCAGCAGAGTTCAACTGGCCGCGCTCTGAATTCTCGCTCGCCATCGCAATCCAGAACCTCGCCTGGGGCATTGGCCAACCGATCTTCGGGATGCTGGCGGAGAAGTTCGGCGACCGGCGGGCGATCATCGCGGGCGCAATTCTGTATGCGGGGGGGCTGGTGCTGTCGTCCTTTGCCGTCACCCCGCAGGCGCATCAGATGCTGGAAATCCTGGTGGGTTTCGGCATCGCGGGCACCGGTTTCGGCGTGATCCTTGCCGTGGTGGGCCGCTCCTCGACACCGGAAAACCGGTCCATCGCGCTGGGAATCGCCACCGCCGCCGGATCCGCGGGGCAGGTCATCGGCGCGCCAACCGCCGAGTTCCTGCTGCGCAGTTATCCGTGGCAGACCGTGTTCTTGATCTTCGCGGTGGCAATCATCGCCATCCTGATGGTGCTGCCCTTCATGCGCAGCCCGGTCATGGCCACCAAGGCCGAGCTTGAAGAAAGCCTTGGCACGGTCCTGATCCGTGCGTTCAAGGATCCGTCGTTCAGCATGATTTTCCTTGGCTTCTTTTCCTGCGGCTATCAGCTTGCCTTCATCACCGCCCACTTCCCCGCCTTCGTGGCCGAAAAATGCGGCGCGATTGACCCCTCGGGCATCCTTGCCGGGATCGGCATCACCACGACCTCCACCCTCGGCGCCGTCGCGATTTCGCTGATCGGGGTCTTCAACATCATGGGGTCCATCCTTGCTGGGGTGCTGGGCAAGAAATACAGCAAAAAGTATCTGCTCGCGGGCATCTACACCGGGCGCACGATCATTGCTGCCTTGTTTATCCTGACGCCAATGACGCCGATGACCGTGCTTTTGTTCAGCGCCTCAATGGGCGCGCTTTGGCTGGCCACGGTGCCACTTACCTCGGGGCTTGTCGCGCATATCTATGGGATCAGGTACATGGGTACGCTCTATGGGTTCGTCTTCCTCAGCCACCAGATCGGCAGCTTTTTCGGCGTCTGGCTGGGCGGACGGATGTATGACATCACCGGCGACTATACGATGGTCTGGTGGATCGGCGTTGGCGTTGGGGCGTTTTCCGCGATTGTTCATCTGCCGATCCGGGAAAAGGTGCTGACCGCGCTGCCGGCCTAAGGCGGGGCCGCCTCCGCAATAGCGGAAAAACCGCCCGTCTGACCGGAGAGTTGGCGCGCCGCGCAATCAGGGCTTTCGCCTTGTCCTGCGTTACGCTAACTGCCAGCCGTCCTTCATGGACATGGATCAAAAAGGAGAACCCCGATGGGCTATAGGGTCGTCGTCGCGGGTGCCACGGGTAACGTGGGCCGCGAAATGCTGAACATCCTCGCCGAGCGCGCGTTTCCGGTGGATGAAATCGTCGCGCTTGCGTCGCGAAAATCCATGGGCACCGAAATCAGCTTTGGCGAGAAGACCCTGAAGACCAAGGATCTGGACACCTTTGATTTCACCGGCTGGGATATTGCGCTGTTCGCCATCGGCTCGGACGCGACCAAGATCTATGCCCCTCGGGCCGCTGCGGCCGGCTGCGTTGTCATCGATAATTCTTCGCTTTACCGTTACGATCCGCAAATTCCGCTGATTGTGCCCGAAGTGAATGCCGACGACATCGTGCGCTATAAAAACAAGATGATCATCGCCAACCCGAACTGTTCAACCGCGCAGATGGTTGTGGCGCTGAAGCCACTGCATGACCGCGCCCGGATCAAGCGGGTGGTTGTGGCAACGTATCAGTCGGTTTCGGGGGCGGGAAAAGAGGGCATCGACGAGCTGTGGAACCAGACCAAGGGCATGTATGTCCCCGGCCAAGAGGTTGCGCCGTCGACGTTCACCAAACAGATCGCCTTCAACGTGATTCCGCAAATTGACGTTTTCCTTGACGATGGGTCCACCAAGGAAGAGTGGAAAATGGTCGCCGAGACGAAGAAGATCCTCGACACCAAGATCAAGGTTGTGGCGACCTGCGTGCGCGTGCCGGTGTTTGTGGGCCACTCCGAAGCGATCAACATCGAGTTCGAAGACCCGATCGACTGGCAAGAGGCGCAGGATATCCTGCGCGAGGCGCCGGGCATTCTGCTGATCGATAAGCGCGAGCCGGGCGGCTATATCACGCCCGTCGAATGTGTGGGCGATTATGCCACCTATATCAGCCGGGTTCGGCAGGACAGCACGGTTGAAAACGGCATCTCGCTGTGGTGCGTGTCCGACAACCTGCGCAAAGGCGCGGCTTTGAATGCGGTGCAGATCGCCGAAGTTCTGGGCAACCGGTGCCTGAAAAAAGGCTAAGCTGACCCGTTGAATTGACAGAGGGCCCCGCCAAAAGGTGGGGCCTTTTCTGTTTTGCCCGCCCGATCATTCAAAACCCAATCCGCCTTTTGGCAGATCAGCGGCATCTATACCCAAAGTGCTATTGCCACGGCGCCGCCCGCCTGCGTCTGTCGGCCCATCCTTTTGCCGTTTGAGGGCCTGCATCGATGAAACAATTCCTTCTCGCAATCTGCCTGATTGCGCTGCCTGTTGGTCTTTTTGCCGGCGGTGAGCGCTGGCTTTTTCCGCAAATTCCAGATCTGGCCGTCGCCGAAGCCGGCCCTTCTTTGGGTGATCTTGGCGCTCTCATGATGATAACTGCAGACACTGAAACGATTGCGCTAAAGGGTGATCTTTCGGCTGCGGCCGCGCGGATCAAGGACCTTGAAACCGCATGGGACGACGCCGAAATGCAGATGCAACCGCTCAATCCGACGGAGTGGGGGGTGCTTGACGGCTTGATTGACGACAGCCTGAGCGCCCTGCGCGCGGCCAAGCCAGATGCGGCAGGGGTTGCGAAGAGCCTTGCCGCCCTGCAGGCCGAGCTGGAAAATCCGGGCGCTACCGCCATCGCCGGTGGCGGCATTCAGATGGTTGAGGGGATCGCCGTCACCGACGGCGGCGGGCACGCTTTGCCGTGCGAAACCATGATCGCCGATCTGCGGGCGGCACTTGCGGGCGGCGCCCTGACGGATGCGGACGCGGCTGCGGTCACCGCCCTTGAGGACAAAGCGCTTGAGCGGTGCAACGCCGATGACGATTCGCACGCTGACGCCTTTTCGGCCGCCGCCTTGGCCCTCGTTTCAAAATGAACACTGACAGGACGCAGATCATGCAAGACAGAACCGCCTTCAACCGCGTTCCACAGGTCACCGTCGATTTCTGGGTGATCAAGCTGATGGCGGTGACTATGGGGGAAACCGCCGCCGACTATCTGGCCGTCAACATGGGCCTCGGCCTGTCCGCAACCTCGTTGATCATGTCGGGGGTGCTGATCGTCGCGCTGGCCCTTCAATTCGCGCAAAAGCGCTATCGGCCCTGGGCCTATTGGCTGGCCGTCGTTCTGGTTTCGGTGGTCGGCACCTTGATCACCGACAACCTGGTTGATAATTTCGGCGTCCCCCTCATGACGACGACCATCGCGTTCACCGCCTTGCTTGCGCTGACCTTTGCCGTCTGGTTTGCCGCAGAGCGGACCCTGTCAATTCATTCCATCTTTACCACCCGGCGCGAAGGGTTTTACTGGCTCGCCATCCTGTTCACTTTCGCGCTTGGAACGGCCGCGGGTGATCTTGTGGCAGAGCAGTTTGCCTTGGGCTATCTGGCGACCGGGATCTTGTTCGGCATGATCCTTTTGTCGCTGACCATCGGCTATTTCGCGTTGGGGCTGGACCCGGTCCTGGGCTTTTGGCTGGCCTATATCTTCACACGGCCCCTCGGCGCGTCGATGGGGGATCTGTTAAGCCAACCGGGCGAGTTCGGCGGTTTTGGTCTGGGCACGGTCATAACATCAGCGGTTTTTCTGGGAACGATCGCTGTGATCGTGCTTTATATGACCGTGCAGCAGAACAGCGCCAAGCAGATGCAGGGTTAGCGACAGGTCGGCCGCCATAGCGGAGGTTATGCCGCGCGGCGGTCCCGATTTGGCGTGCGGGGCGGGATGGCGCGCGCCAGCGTTTCCAGAAATCCGTCAAACAGCTTGCGCATGGCCGGCTTTTTGTACGGGTAAAGCGCCGCGCTATCCATGTCGTGAATGATCATGGCGGTGTCCACCTCGAACACCAAAAGCCGGCCGTCCGGCGCTTCGGCGCAGTCCAGCGCATAGTAATCAAGGCCAAGCCGCGCCTGAATCGCGTCAATCGCCTTGGCATGGCGCCGCGCGAAGGTGGTTTCAAAGCCCACCATCCACATCGCCTCTTCGATCCGGCGCTCTTCGTGCTTGTCCATTTCGGCGTTCAGGTAATGCACCATCCAATGACCGCTTTGCGCCATATGGCTGGCAAAAGGCCGCCCACCGATGATTGCCACGCGGTATTTGGAATAAAGGCCATCCTCGCCCCGGTAATCGACAAACGGCATCAGATAGACCGATGCGATCTGAGCCGTATCTTCCCGGGCAAGCCAGCGCAGCAGGTCCATCTGCCCATTCAAACGCTCGAACCCTGCCCCACCATGAGAGCCGATCGGGCGCAGCAAAAGCGGCCAGCAAAGCCCCTGACCAAGGGTTTCGGCATCCACCCCGCCTGTTGCCAAAGCCATCAAATGATCGCGGCTGACCACGTGAACCAAGGGCGCGTGGACGCCCGGCAGGCCCTCCAGCATCACGCTCGCCCGATCCCGCGTCAGCGCGGCCAAAAGACCAGGCGCGTTGTTCAGAACCGGCGTTTTCCATTGGGCGAGCGCCGGACCAATCGCATCCAGAACCCGCGCGCCAACCTCGCTTTCGCCCACAGCCAAAAAGGCAATGTCATGATCTGGCAGCGCCGCCGCATCGGGCGGCAGATCGTTCACATAGTGAAGGATCAACGTGACATCGGACCCTTCGAGAAGGAAATCAACTGGCGTGTTCGCCATGAAGTCGCCCGCCACCACAAAGGCCAAAAGGACGGGCCCCCGCCCCGTACCGTGCCGCACGATATAGGTGGGCTGCAAGCGGATCGCCTGCGCCTGAAGCAGCAGGCCTTGCGCGGCCAAATCGCCGCCCTGACACATCAGCACCGTCGCCAGATCCATCAAAACCCCCGCGCCCGCAGGATCAAGCCGCATCCGTTCAATCAGGTTTTGCGTCAAGGGATTCAGGTTCTGGCCCTCAAAAGCCATCCGAACCAAAGCCGTTGGGCCGATCAGCAACGGAAATTCTTGCAATTCCGGCGCATGGCGGATGGGCGTCATATTGGTCATCTGTGTTCCCTCATCACGCCC
This sequence comes from Paracoccaceae bacterium, assembly GCA_031385445.1. Classification (GTDB taxonomy): domain Bacteria; phylum Pseudomonadota; class Alphaproteobacteria; order Rhodobacterales; family Rhodobacteraceae; genus CAIYZT01. Next base: position 129,735 of record JANNBM010000056.1, read on the forward strand.
TTCTGGCGCTTGGGAACCATAGACCTAAGACCGTTTAGATTTCGTTTTCACCGAAAATCTTAGGCGTTTTCCGTCACGCGCCCGCATCCGCCAAGGCTTCGGCCAGATCCGCGGCCTCTTCGCAATCGCCGCAGATGGCTTGCAATTTCACAAGGTTTTCCATGGCCTTGTCCGGCTGCATCAGCTCCAGATACATCTCGCCCTGATATTCCAGCGCGCCCAGATGTTCCGGATTGATCGCCAGCGCCTTGCCATAGGCAACCCCCGCCGCCGGAAGATCACCCGACTTGCGCGAGGCAAATCCCAAGAGGTTCCAAGCGTCAGCGTTCTGCGGTTCGGCAGCGGTGATCGCCGCCAGAATCGGCAAGGCCTCGGTGTAATTGCCCGCCAAAATTGCGGCTTCGGCGGTCTGATAATCGGCGACGCTTGCCGTGTCAGACGTCTCGTCACTGGTTCCTGCGGCAAAAGCGCTGGTTCCGCCAAGAGCGCTGAGAAGCGCCAAAATCTTGAAATAATTCATCAGAATCTCCCTTGTTGACCCTAGGTTAGCAGAGACGGCCCCCGGCCTCACATCACTGTGCCGTGATGCGCAGGGTTTCGCGCAGCCAGTCCGGCGCGTATTGGACGGTTTCACACCCCGCAAACACGGCCAATCGGTCCAACTCTGCCTCAAGACGCGCCAAAAGCGGACCCGTCGGCTTTACGCCCGCCTCTGGCCAAAACGCCTTTACCCGCAAGACCCCCTCGGCCCGGTGTGCCTTGGCATCCAGCCGCCCGACAAGCCGGTCGCCCTGTAGAACCGGAAAGACATAGTATCCAAAGATGCGCTTTGGCTCGGGCACGAAAACCTCGATGCGGTAATAGAAACCGAACAGGAACTCGGCGCGCTTGCGGTCGCGCAGCGCGGGATCGAACGGGGACAGGATGCGCAGGGTCTTTGGCGGCGGCGGCGCACAAATTGCCAGATCCATCAGACCCGGACGTGCGAACGTTTTACGCAGCGCTCCATCCGCGCCCTGCACCATCACCTCGTCGATCTGCCCCGCCTTCAGCGCCGCCTTGGTCCAGCCGCGCGCCTCTTCAACCGAGATCAGATCGTAATACCCGCCAAGCTCGCCCGAGGTGCCAAACCCCAGATGGTCCAGCGCCGACTGCATCGCCCAGTCGACCGTATCCGCCGCCGATATCTCAGCCCGGCGCAGGGCTTCGGGCACCACGCGTTCGGTCAGATCGTAAACCTTGTGAAAGTTCTCGCGCCGCGCAATTGACAGCTCGCCGGTTCGCCAAAGCCATTCCAGCGCCGTCTTAGACGGATGCCAATCCCACCACCCCCCCTTTGACCGCTCTTCATCCGCCCCCACATCCGAGGTTTTCAGCGCCCCCTCATCCCGGATCCGGTCCATGATCAGCTGCATCTGATTGTCATAGCCGGGGCGAAACCACTTGCTCCAATTGGCCTTCATCCGCGCCTCTGACCGCGCGAAACGGTGGCGCCAATGAGGGAAAACTGACATCGGCAGGATAGAGGCGTCGTGCGTCCAATGCTCCCACAAAGCGGCGTCCTGCTCGACGAGTTGCTTCAGGGCCTCCGGGCGATAGTTCTGCCGCCGCGACCATAAGATCATGTGATGCGCGCGCTCGACGGTCGCGATGCTGTCCACTTGAACAAAGCCGATCCGGTCAATCATGGCCGACAGATCGGTGCCCCTGCCCGCCCCGCCCCGCCCTTCGCTCAAGGCGTGATTGTGCAGAAAGAGCCTGCGCGCGAGAGTGTTTTCGAGCGTGATCAAAGGATTAGCGCTGGCGAGCGGCATAAGAACACTTTGAGAGACCGCTCACGCATCCCACTTCTTCCAAAGGGAAAGATCGCCCATCTGGCCGACCATCTGGCCATGCGCGGCGCGTTCGGCCCCGGTGGTCCGCTCGGGCAGCGGGTTTGGCCGGGGCGAGGGCCGCCAGCTGGCCAGCGCACCCGCCTGGGTTTTTTCCTGCGACGGGCCGCTCGACAAAACCAGATCGGGCTGACGGCCCCCGATCAACTCCAGATAAACCTCGGCCAAAATCTCGCTGTCCAACAGGGCGCCGTGCTTTTCGCGCTTGGAATTATCAACGCCAAAGCGGCGGCAAAGCGCATCCAAAGACGCCGGAGAGCCGGGGAACTTTGCCCGCGCCATGGCGACCGTATCCAACGCCTGCGACCACGGAATCGGTGGGCGGCCCACCTTTTGCAGCTCGGCGTTCAGGAATTTCATATCAAAGGCTGCGTTATGGATGACCAGCCGCGCGTCGCCGACAAAGGCCAGAAAATCGGCGGCGCAACGGGCGAACAGCGGCTTGTCGCGCAGGAAATCGTCGCCAAGGCCATGCACCTCGAACGCCTCTTTTGGCATGGACCGCTCTGGGTTCAGGTATTGATGATAGGTTTTGCCGGTTGGCATATGGTTAAACAATTCAAGCGCACCAATTTCGACAATGCGGTGCCCTTCGCTTGGTTCAAACCCGGTGGTTTCGGTATCAAGTACGACCTCACGCATGCGGCTGCCTTTGCGAAATATCCTTTAACACCTGTCTCACGGCGGCGCGGGCGCTGTCCATATCCAAGGTGTCGATCACCCAGGTAGCCTTGGCCCTTTTTTCCGCGTCGGGCATCTGCCGGGCAAGGATCATGTCCAGATCGGCGGGCGTCATTTCCCCGCGTGACAGGACACGGGCGCGCTGCACATCGGGCGGGGCGGTGACGACGACGATGCCATCACATTGCGCGTCTGCCCCGGTTTCAAACAACAGCGGGATATCGAGCAGGACAACCGGAGCCGTCGCCAGACGCAAAAACGCCGCGCGGTCGGCGGCGACGAGGGGGTGAACTTTGGCTTGCAAGACATCCAGAACCTGAGGGTCGCCCGCGATTTTTGCGCGCAGTTTCGTCCGGGAAACGGCGTTTTCCACGATCACATCCGGGAAAAGCGCGTGAAGAACCACTGTTGCCGCACCGCCCACGCCATAAAGACGGTGCACGGTGGCGTCGGCGTCCCACACCGGCACGCCGTTTTCGGCAAAGATCTGCGCCGTGGTGGATTTTCCCATCCCGATAGAGCCGGTAAGGCCGAGCCGATAGACCATCAGAACGCCAGAACCGCGTCACGGGTGGCCTGGTCAACCTCTGGCCGCTTGCCAAACCAGCGCTCAAACCCCGGCGCGGCCTGATGCAAGAGCATTCCCAAGCCATCAACCACCATACAGCCCCGCGCCTCGGCTTCGATCAACAATTGGGTTTTCAGCGGCACATAGACCAGATCGGTCACCAGCATTCCGGCGCGCAGACCGTCCAAAGGCACGCGCAGGTCTGGCTTGCCGACCATTCCAAGCGAGGTTGTGTTCACCAAAGTCGCGCAACCTTCGATCATGTTTCCGGCCTGCACCCATTCGTGAACCTGAATTTTCGCGCCAAAATCGGATCGCAGCGCGTCGGCGCGCGGCCGGGTGCGGTTTGCGACCCTGATTTCCGGAACCCCAACCTCGATCAAGGCAGCCACAACCGCGCGTGCCGCCCCGCCCGCGCCCAGAACCGCCGCCGGCCCGGCTGATGGAACCCAATGCGGCGCGTGCTGGCGCAGATTGGCGATGAACCCCGCACCGTCGGTGTTGTCCGCATGTATCTTGCCATCCTTGCGGAAAATCAGCGTGTTCGCGGCCCCGATCAGCGCCGCCCGGTCGGTGACAACATCTGCCAGCTTCAGCACCTCTTCCTTGTGTGGAATCGTCACATTGATGCCAACAAAGCCCAGCCGCGGCAGCATCTGCAGGGCTTCTTTGAGGTCCGCAGGGGCGATGTCCATCGGGATATAATGGCCTTTGATCCCAAGACGCCGCAGCCAGAAGCCATGCAAAGCGGGCGATTTGCTGTGCGCGATCGGGTGGCCGATGACGCCTGCCAGCGGAATGCGGGGAAGGTCGGTCATGCTTCGATAAATCCTCGCTGCGAAAGATAGGTCAAAAGCGGCAAAAGCGGCAGGCCAAGTATGGTGAAATAATCGCCCGAAATCGCGCTAAAAAGCCGGATCCCCTCATCTTCAAGCATATAGCTGCCGACGGACTGCGAAATGCCTGGCCAGGTCCGCGCAAGATAAAGGTCAAGATAGTCCGGCGAGATCGCCCGCATCGTTAGATTGGCTGTGCCCAGATGCCGCCAGATCGGCTGCCCCGCGTCATAAAGCACGATCGCCGACAAAAGGCTGTGCGATTTACCACTAAGGGATTGAATTTGCTGCCTTGCGTCCTGCAGAGTTTCCGGTTTGGACAGAATTTCACCGCCCAGTTCCAGCACCTGATCGCAGCCAAGGACCAAAGCGCCGGGATGTTTGGCCGCGACGCGCGCCGCCTTGGTTTCGGCCAGCGCATCCGCTATGTCACGCGGCTTTGCGCCTTCTGCCAGAAGCGACGCCCTGATCATCTGTTCGTCAATCCGCGCGGGTTGCACAGAAACCTCCAGACCTGCCCGCCGCAGAAGGCTGGCGCGGATTTCAGAGCCGGACGCGAGGAGGAGGGGGCGGTGCATGGGCGGAGCCTGTGGATATTCTGTTTATGTTCCGGGGGAGGCATGGGGCGAAATGCGCATCAGCCCGCCAAGAGGCGGTGTTTGCGGGAATTTGTCAATGCGTTGACCGGGGTTACACAGAGGGGGATAGCGGCGCAACAGCCTTGTGGATACGGGCCAGGTCGGCTGTGATCATGGGAATGATATCCCCAGCCCTTGCGGCGTTAACATTCTGTTAAACTATCGTTTTTTAAGGCGCAGTGGTCCTGCTGCCGATCTTTTGCACAATGCCATACAGTGTGGATGGATCTGGGGCCAAACTTTGATCTCCCCATATCCTCAGCCCCTACAACATCATCTTTCTTTATATCTTCTTTTATTCTTTAAGAGGGCAAAGGAGAATCCTCATGGTTGGTACGTTCTTGGCAGATTGGTATCTTTGGACCAAATCGCTGCATATCATCGCGGTGATCGCCTGGATGGCGGGTTTGTTCTATTTGCCAAGGCTGTTCGTTTATCATGTTGAAAAGGTTGAAGCGGGAACGCCGACGGATGCGATGTTTCAAACGATGGAGCGGCGTTTGTTGAAAGCGATCATGGCACCTGCGATGCGCGCAACCTGGATTTTCGGGCTTGGTCTGGTCTTCACGCCCGGTATTGTTGACTGGTCAGAGATATGGCCCTGGACGAAAGCCGCGTCTGTGGTGCTGATGACGGTGTTTCACGTCTGGCTTGGCCGCCGGGCCAAGGATTTCGTGGCTGGCGGCAATCAAATCAGCGGGCGCGGGTACCGAATGATGAACGAAGTGCCGACGCTGCTGATGATCGTGATTGTGGTGTCGGTGGTGGTAAAATTCTGATGGCTTGACTTGGGGAGCCGGTTTGCATAGGTCATGCGCCGTGCGAGGCCGTTCGGCTGTCACCCGCGCTTTCCGATTTATCGCTGTCTTTGCCGGGCCAAAAGGCCGCTTGAGGGTTTTCCATGACCGTTGAACAATTGAACCTTGCCGATCTGAAGGCAAAAACGCCGGCTGAATTGCTGGCGATGGCCGAAGAATGGGACATTGAAAACGCCCCCAACATGCGCAAGGGCGAGATGATGTTCTCGATCCTGAAGGAGCATGCCGAAGAGGGCTGGGAGATCGGCGGCGACGGCGTTCTGGAAGTTCTGCAGGACGGTTTCGGTTTTTTGCGCTCGCCCTCGGCGAACTATCTGTCGGGGCCGGATGATATTTATGTCTCGCCCGAGATGATCCGGCAGTTCAGCCTGCGCACCGGCGACACGATTGAGGGGATCATTCAGGCCCCGCGCGAGAATGAGCGTTATTTCTGCCTGACCAAGGCGACGAAGATCAACTTTGACGACCCGGAAAAGGCGCGCCACAAGGTGCACTTTGACAACTTGACGCCGCTTTACCCCGATGAGCGGTTGAAGATGGAGGTGGAGGATCCGACGATCAAGGACCGTTCGGCCCGGATCATCGACCTGGTCTGTCCCATCGGAAAGGGTCAGCGCGCGCTTATCGTTGCGCCGCCGCGCACTGGTAAGACGGTTTTGCTGCAAAACATCGCCAATTCGATCGCGGTAAACCATCCGGAATGCTATTTGATCGTGCTGTTGATCGACGAGCGGCCCGAAGAAGTGACCGACATGCAGCGCTCGGTGAAGGGCGAGGTTGTGTCCTCGACCTTTGACGAGCCTGCAACGCGGCACGTGGCGGTCGCGGAAATGGTGGCGGAAAAAGCCAAGCGGTTGGTCGAGCATAAGCGTGATGTGGTGATCCTGCTGGACAGCATCACGCGGCTTGGCCGGGCCTTCAACACGGTTGTGCCGTCGTCGGGCAAGGTTCTGACCGGGGGCGTCGATGCGAACGCCCTGCAGCGGCCCAAGCGGTTCTTTGGCGCGGCGCGAAACATTGAAGAAGGCGGCAGCCTGACCATCATCGCGACGGCGCTGATTGATACCGGCAGCCGGATGGATGAGGTGATCTTTGAAGAATTCAAAGGTACGGGGAACTCGGAAATTGTGCTGGACCGCAAGGTTGCCGACAAGCGCGTGTTCCCGGCCATCGACATTCAGAAGTCCGGAACGCGGAAAGAGGAACTGTTGGTCAACAAGGTTGATCTGGCGAAGGCCTATGTTCTGCGCCGCATTCTTAATCCAATGGGCACCACGGACGCCATCGAATTCCTGCTGACGAAACTGAAGCAGACCAAGTCGAACGCCGAGTTCTTCGAATCAATGAACTCTTAATCCCGTGAGGGAGCGGGCAGATGGATACAATTTTTGCCTTGGCTACCGCGAGGGGTAAGGCCGGCGTCGCGATTGTGCGCTTGTCCGGCGAGGGAGCTTTTGCGGCAGCAACGGCGCTGTGCGGTGCCTTGCCCCCGCCGCGGAAGGCCGCGCTTCGCACGCTGCGGTTTGCTGGTTCGGTTCTGGATCAGGCCCTGGTTTTGTGTTTCGAGCCCGGCAGCTCTTTCACCGGCGAGGCGGTGGTGGAGTTTCAGCTGCATGGGTCTGTGGCGGTCATTCAGGCCGTTCTGCGGACGCTTGGCGGGTTTTCGGGGCTGAGATTGGCGGAACCTGGGGAGTTCACCCGCAGGGCGCTTGAAAACGGCGTGATGGACCTTACGCAAGTGGAGGGGCTGGCCGACCTTATTGACGCCGAGACGGAGGCACAACGGCGGCAGGCCGAGCGGGTTTTGTCGGGGGCGATTGGCAAGCGGGCGGAGGTTTGGCGCAAGACGCTGGTGCGAATCGCGGCGCTGATTGAGGTGACGATTGATTTCGCCGATGAAGATGTGCCGGTGGATGTCTCGCCAGAGGTGCTTGGGTTGATCGGGGAACTGCTTGAAGCGCTGGGCCGCGAAGCGCGGGCGGGCGTGTCAGCGGAGCGGGTTCGGACGGGTTTTGAGGTGGCGATCATAGGGCGGCCTAACGTCGGAAAGTCTACGCTTCTTAATGCTTTTGCCGGACGTAACGCTGCGATCACGTCTGAGTTTGCGGGCACGACACGCGATGTGATTGAGGTGCGGATGGATTTGGACGGCTTGGCTGTTACGCTGTTGGATACGGCCGGGCTTCGGGAGGCTGTCGACCCGGTTGAACAGCAAGGCATTGATATCGCGAAGAAAAGAGCCGAGGGCGCTGATTTGCGGCTGTATCTTTTGGAGACCTCCGGCGAAGAGGTGGTTGCGGCGCTTTTACCCGGGGATTTGCGGGTGCTTTCGAAGGCTGACCAGCCAGGCCGCAGCGGCGATCTGGCGGTTTCCGGGCGGACGGGGCAAGGAATTGACCGTCTTTTGGCGGCGATTGGGCGGGAGCTTTCGGGGCGTGTTCCGCAGGACGGGGTTGTTACAAGGGTTCGGCATGTTTCAGCCATGAACGCCGCAATCGAGGCTTTGGAATCGGCGCGAACTAGCGTAATAGGCGGGCTTGACGGCGCAGAGTTTGCGGCGGCAGACGTGCGCCGTGCGATCCATGCGCTGGATGTTCTTGTCGGAAGGCTGGGGGTCGAGGACTTTCTGGGCGAGATTTTTTCAAGTTTTTGCATCGGCAAGTAGGGATGTTTCACGTGAAACAATTTGACGTGGTTGTGGTGGGGGGCGGGCATGCCGGGGCCGAAGCGGCGGCTGCTTCGGCACGGATGGGCGCGCGAACCGCGCTTGTCACGATGTCGGCGGCGACCATTGGCGTGATGTCGTGCAATCCGGCGATTGGCGGCCTTGGCAAGGGTCATCTGGTGCGCGAAATTGACGCGTTGGACGGGATCATGGGCCGGGCTGCGGACGAGGCTGGCATTCAGTTTCGATTGTTGAACCGAAGAAAGGGCCCGGCGGTTCAGGGGCCGCGGGCGCAAGCAGACCGTAAAATATACCGGTTTGCCATCCAACGGATGCTCGCCGAAACGCCAAATCTGTGGATCGTGCAGGGAGAGGTTGTGGACCTTGCGCTGTCGGCTGCGGGCGCCATCGAAGGCTGCGTTTTGGCCGATGGTACGCAGATTTCGGCGCGGGCAGTTATCCTGACGACGGGGACGTTCCTGAACGGTTTGATCCACGTTGGCGACAAATCCCGGACCGGTGGGCGTGTCGGCGATCCGGCCGCCATCCGGCTTGCGGACCGACTTGGCGCGATGGATTTGGCGCGCGGTCGTTTGAAAACAGGCACTCCGCCCCGGCTTGACGGCCGCACGATTGACTGGAGCCGGCTGGAAACCCAGCCGGGCGATGCCGAACCGGTGATGTTCTCTTTTCTGAACAAAAGGCCTTTTGTACGTCAGGTGGCTTGCGGAATAACGCACACCAACGAAAAAACGCACGAGATCGTTCGGGCAAATATCGCGCGCTCTGCGATGTACGGCGGCCACATAGACGGCGTCGGCCCGCGGTACTGTCCGTCCATAGAGGATAAGGTGGTGCGGTTTGCCGACAAAACCTCGCACCAGGTTTATCTGGAGCCCGAGGGCCTGGACGACACCACGATCTATCCTAACGGAATTTCCTCGTCGCTGCCGGTTGACGTTCAAGATGCCTATGTTCATTCTATTGCGGGGCTTGAAGCGGTCGTTATTCTTCAGCCCGCCTATGCCATCGAATATGACTTTTTCGATCCGATGGGCTTGAAGCCAACTCTTGAGGTCGCCAACTGCCCGGGGCTCTACTTTGCCGGTCAGATCAATGGCACCACGGGGTATGAAGAGGCGGCTGCGCAGGGGATGGTGGCGGGGGCGAATGCGGCGGCGGCGACGAAAGATCTGGCGGCGCTTCGGTTTGATCGCGCAAGCAGCTATATCGGTGTTTTGTTGGATGATCTGGTCAGCCGGGGCGTGTCGGAACCCTATCGTATGTTTACGTCCCGCGCCGAACACAGGCTTTCGCTGCGGGCTGATAACGCCGATCAGCGTCTGACGCCGTATGGGGTTGAGCATGGGTTGGTTTCGCCGGGTCGCCGGGACACATTTCTAGCCAAGCAAGAGGCGTTGAATGTCGGTCGAAGCCTACTAACGGCGCGTATTCTGACCTCAAAGGATGCTGCAGGGGTGGGAATCGCAATCAGCCAGGACGGACAAAAGCGCACGGCTTATCAATTGTTGTCTATCGTTGGTGTCGAAGCGGACCAACTCAACGGTCTCGTTCTCGGTTGGGACGCAGTCGACGGGGCGATACGGGAACAGTTAACGTATGACGCCCGGTACGCGCATTATATCGAGCGGCAAACGAAGGACACTCTCGGGCTTTCAAATGCAATGGGACGCAAAATCCCCGAAGACTTCGACTTTGCGGCGCTTTCGGGGCTTTCGGCAGAGCTTACCGCCAAGCTTAGCCGCCTTCGGCCGCAGACGCTTGATGCCGCTGGAATGATAGAGGGAATGACGCCGGCAGCGCTCACCTTGATTTTGGCGAACCTCAAAAAGCGTGAAAAGTCCCGGTCCACAGCAGCATGATGGAAAGAAGTGGAGACGTGCCGGACTGGCTGAATGTTTCACGTGAAACAATCGACGACCTTGTGGCGTTCGCAGCACTTGTGAAAAAGTGGACCTCGGCGGTAAACTTGATTTCCGCTGGTTCCGTTTCTGACATCTGGCAGCGGCATGTGCTTGATTCCGCGCAGATTTCGGTTTTGGCCGGGACAAGGGCGGGCGCGTGGGTTGATGTCGGCAGTGGGGGTGGGTTTCCCGCCTTGGTTCTGGCGATCATTGCTCGGGAGGCATCGCCAGAGACCAGATTTACACTGGTAGAATCGGATCGGCGAAAGGCGGCGTTTTTGGTTCAGGCTTCACAGCAGCTTAAACTGCCGACGACGGTGCTGGTTCAAAGGGTTGAATCGGTGCCGTCGCTTAAAGTCGATACACTGTCGGCGCGCGCGGTCGCGCCGCTTGATGCGCTTCTTGGGTATTCGTTCCGCCACCTGGCGCTTGGCGGCCGTGCGTATTTCGCAAAAGGAAATTCGTTCAAAGCAGAGATTGATGAGGCCAAAAGCCGTTGGAGGTTCAATATTACCGCTCACAAAAGCCGAACCGACTCAAAATCAGCTATTCTGGAGGTTGACGGAATTGAACCCCTCTGATCCCACACGGCCGGCACCGCCAAAGATTTTCGCCGTTTCAAATCAAAAAGGGGGCGTTGGAAAAACCACGTCGGCGATCAACATTGCTGCTGGGCTGGCAGCCGCAGGGGCACGCGTTTTGTTGATTGATCTTGATCCACAGGGGAATGCGTCAACGGGATTGGGTATTTCGCCGGCCGATCGCAAACTGACGACCTATGACGTTCTGCTTGATGATGCGTCTCTGGCTGAGGCGATCATCGAAACTTCAATTCCGCACCTCTTCATTTGCCCTGCCAACGCCGACCTGTCGTCTGCCGATGTCGAGATGGTTTCCAACGAAAAACGCAGCTTTTTGCTTCAGGACGCACTTCGTCATAGGGATATGGACCGTTTTGACCTCGATTTTGTTCTGATCGATTGCCCGCCTTCGCTGAATCTTCTGACCGTAAACGCCATGATTGCCGCAAATGCCGTTATTGTGCCCCTTCAGGCTGAGTTTTTCGCGCTTGAAGGGCTGTCGCAGCTGATGTTGACGATTCGGCATATCCGGCAGACGGCCAACCCGGGCTTGCGCATCGAGGGGGTGCTTATAACGATGTTCGACAGCCGCAACCGTCTTTGTCATCAGGTTGAGGCGGATGCGCGGGCAAATCTGGGTGATATTGTCTTCAAAACGGTGATTCCGCGCAATGTCCGCGTCAGTGAGGCGCCGTCTTTCGCCATGTCCGTTCTGCAATACGATCCCGGCTCTAAGGGCGCAGAGGCCTACAGGGCGATTAGCGTGGAAATTCTTAAGCGAAATCCGATACTTGTGTCGAAGGAGTAACAGATGTCCAAAGGTCCAGAACGCAGAGGTTTGGGGCGCGGCCTGTCCGCGCTTATGTCTGACATCAACACATCGGGTGATGTGGCCGGTCAAATCGAAGGGGCCCGCTCTGACTTGCGTGTTCCAATTGAGCGGCTGTTTCCAAACCCGACCCAACCGCGCCGACGCTTTGATGTCGAGGCTCTTGAATCACTTGCGGCTTCCATCCGGCAAAAAGGCGTCCTTCAGCCGCTTATCGTTCGCAAGAGACCCGAGAACGCCGAGCAGTTTGAAATCGTTGCGGGGGAGCGGCGCTGGCGTGCGGCGCAAATGGCTAACCTTCACGACGTCCCCGTGCTTATTCGCGATCTGGATGACGTGGAAGTTCTGGAAATCGCAATTATTGAAAACATCCAAAGGGCTGACTTGAATGCCATTGAGGAGGCGCAGGGATATCGCCAACTGATCGATCGGTTTGCGCACACCCAAGAGAAAATAGCCGAAGCCCTCTCAAAGAGTCGAAGCCACATCGCAAACCACCTTCGTTTGCTTAGCCTGCCGGCTGAGGTACAAGATATGGTAAGCACGGGACAGCTTTCGGCTGGCCACGCGCGGGCTTTGATCACAAGCACGGATCCAGTTAAGCTTGCCCGTCTTGCCGTGTCCAAGGGGATGTCGGTTCGTGAGGTGGAACGGTTGGCCAAGGGACTGGCAGGCAATCGCAGCGCCAAGAACCATGGTCCGGAAACCAAAGACGCCGACACGCGCGCGATCGAGCAAGATCTTAGCGCCGCGTTAAAAATGCCTGTTTCAATCGCCCATACGATTGATGGAAGCGGACAGTTGACCATTCGGTATTACAATCTGGACAACCTGGATTTGCTTTGTCGTGCTTTGTCCGTCGCCCGCAGGGATGGCGAGCAGAATTAGGTGAGGCTTCCCGCGAGATCCCGGATCACGCCGTTTAGGACGAGCCGCCCTTGAAGCGTCGTCTGCAAACGGTCGCCATCCGTGACAATCAGGCCCAACTCGCTTAAATCGGCGAGGCTTGTCTCAGAGACGGAGTGTCCGGTCGCGCGCCGGAGATTAATGAGACTTAGGCCGTCAATGGTCCGCAGGCCCATCATCAGCAGCTCTTCGGCCCACTCCATTGGGGACAGCGTTTCGCGCTCGGACTCGCCGGGTTGCCCGGCATGAACCTGCGCCAACCACTCACCGGGTGGGCGCGGTGCCTGCGTTGAAATGCGGCGGTTGCCCTTTGTTAGCCTGCCGTGCGCACCGGGACCGATCCCCAGATAGTCGCCGCCCCGCCAATAGGTCAAATTGTGCCGGGACTCTTGCCCGGGCAGCGCATGATTTGAAACCTCATAGGCGTTCAAGCCGCGGTTTTTGCAAAGCTCCTGCGTCAGCAGAAAAAGGTCTGCAGAAAGGTCTTCTCCCGGAAGGCCTTGCAAGCCGCCGGCTTTGAACCGTTGCGCAAAGGCGGTGCCGTCTTCGATGGTCAGTTGATAGAGCGAAAGATGGGAGGCCCCAAGCGAAAGCGCCGTCTTCAACTCGGCCTCCCAATCGCTTAAGGATTGGTTTTGCCTCGCGTAAATCACGTCAAAGCTGGCCCTTTCAAAGACTGACCGCGCCGCCTCAAAGGCGGTCAGGCCAGCCTCGACGCTGTGAAGTCTGCCGAGGGCTTTTAGATCGGCATCATTAAGAGCTTGAAATCCCATCGAAACTCGGTTGACCCCGGCATCGCGATACCCCCTGAAGCGGCCAATTTCGACCGAACTCGGATTGGCCTCGAGGGTAATTTCGACGTCGTTCATCAGCGAGTATCGGTTGCGGATCGCGGTCATGATGCGATCGACGGTTTCAGGAAACATCAAAGACGGCGTACCGCCTCCGAAATAGATGCTGGAAACAAGCCTTGGGCCGGTCTCGTCCGCGAGCCGATTTATTTCGATCTCGAAGGCCTGCGCCCAGCGTGGTTGGTCAACACGTTCCGCCACATGGCTGTTGAAGTCGCAGTAGGGGCACTTCGACTGACAAAATGGCCAATGCAGATAGATGCCAAAGCCGGCCGAGGTGGTCATGTCTTGGTCCTACTCCCTAAACGCCGTAACTTCGATCTCGATCTTCATCTCTGGCCGAATAAGACCGGCGATCACCATTGTCGCCGCCGGACGAATTGCGCCAAGAGCGGCGCCCAGAACCGGGACGATTTGTTCGACCAGCGCGACGTCCGTGACGGTATATTGAACGCGCACGATGTCAGCCATTTCAAAGCCAGCCTCATGAAGCACGCTTTCGATTGTGCCAAAGCAGGCCCTCGCCTGCTCTGCTGCAGACTCCGAAATTTCCATGGTCGTGTAATCATAGCCGGTCACGCCGGAAACAAAGCACCAACCACCTTTCACGATGGCTCTGCTGTAACCCATCGTTTTTTCAAACGGGGACCCTGTTGAGATTTGTTTCACGTGAAACATCCTTCGATAAGCGCCTGAAACGCGCGACCACGGTGGCTGATGCGATTCTTTTCCCAGCGATCCAGTTCGCCGAACGTCATTTCAAAGCCGTCCGGCTGAAAAATCGGATCATATCCGTGGCCCTGCGTTCCGCGCCCCGGCCAAACGATTTTCCCAGGCATCACGCCTGCAAAAACCTCGGCCGTCCCGTCAGGCCAAGCCAAAACCAAAGCGCAGCGAAACTGCGCGCGCCGGGGAAATGGCGCTGAACACGCTTCTAGCGCGCGCCAGGTTCGGTCCATCGCAAGACCAAAGTCTCTGCCGTTCGGCGTTACCGCCCAGTCGGCGGTATAAACGCCCGGCGCGCCGTTCAATCCATCAATCGTTATCCCGGAATCGTCCGCCAACGCAGGCAATCCGGTGGCGAAAGCGGCACTAAACGCCTTGATCCGCGCATTTCCTTCAAACGTTGTCTCGGTCTCCGCGGGTTCGGCCAAGCCCAAGGCGCCGGCTCCCAGAACCTGAACCGCATAGGGCCGCAGCAGATCCGTCAGCTCCTCAACTTTGCCCGCGTTATGCGTCGCCAGAACCAACTGATTGCCAGAAAACCGCGTCATTCACCCACCAATGGCCTTCAGCTGCACTGCAACCAAAGCCCGCGACCCCTGTTCGGCCAAAGACATCAGGGCAACCAAGCCATCGCGCGAAAAAGTCGCGCCTTCCGCCGACATCTGCACTTCAACAAGACGCCCGCGCCCGGTCATCACGAAATTGCCATCCGCCCCGGCCTCTGAATCCTCCGGATAGTCCAGATCCAGCACCTCTTGCCCAGCGTAAATGCCGCAAGAAACCGCCGCGACGTGATCGACAATCGGGTCCGATACGATCAGCCCCGATTTCAACAGCTTGTTCGCCGCAAGCCGCAATGCCACCCAGCCCCCCGTGATCGAGGCGCAGCGCGTCCCGCCATCCGCCTGAATGACATCACAATCGATCACGATCTGCCGCTCACCCAGCGCAGCCCGGTCAACCCCAGCCCGCAGCGCCCGCCCGATAAGTCGTTGAATTTCTTGCGTTCTTCCGCTCTGCTTGCCAACGGCGGCCTCGCGGCGCGTCCGGCTGTTGGTCGCACGGGGCAGCATCCCATACTCGGCCGTCACCCAGCCCATCCCCGTCCCCTTCAGAAACGACGGCGCTTTATCTTCGATCGTCGCCGTGCACAAAACATGGGTATTGCCCATCTTGATCAGACACGATCCCTCCGCATGATGCATCACGCCCGTTTCAATCGAAACGTCCCGCATCTGATCCAGCTTTCGCCCCGATGGCCGCATGTTTTGCCCTTTCGCATATTGATGCGTCAGATAGGCTTGACACGGCCCGCGTTGCAACCCCGATTGACGCGGCGGCGCGGCTCTTCCTAATCTCCGCAAGACGAAGGGCGGGACAATGATCACCAAAACCAACCTGATAGACGAAATGTCCGGCCGTTCGCGCGAAGTGTTCCGCCGCGTGGTAGAGGCGTATCTGACTTCGGGCGATCCGGTCGGATCCCGCACGCTGACCCGCGATTTTCCGGAAAAACTGTCTGCGGCCACGATTCGAAATGTGATGCAGGATCTGGAACATCTTGGCTTGCTCGGCAGCCCGCATGTCTCCGCCGGCCGCGTTCCCACCCATCTGGGCCTGCGGATGTTCGTCGATACCCTGCTGGAGGTTGGCACCGTTTCCCCGATCGACCGGGAAAAGATCGAGTCCACCGTTGGGAATGAGGATGCCGAAGTTGGCACGCTTCTGGATCAGGTTGGCGCGGCTCTGTCCGGAATCACCGGCTCGGCCTCGGTTGTGTTGGCCCCCAAGACCGAAGCGCAGATCCGCCATATCGAATTCGTGAACCTTTCGCCGGACCGCGCCCTTGTTGTGCTGGTGCACAGCGATGGCCACGTCGAAAACCGCATTTTTACGCCGCCGCCGGGGCAAACGCCTGCCTCTCTGCGTGAGGCCGCCAATTTTCTCAATTCCTTTGCCGAGGGCCGCACGCTTTCAGAGCTGCGCGTGACGATCAAGGAACAGATCGCGCTTCGGCGGCAGGAAATTGATGGTCTTGCAAGGGCGCTGGTCGAAAGCGGCACCGCGCTTTGGCAGACGTCAGAGGATAATTCAGAGCGCCTCATCGTGCGCGGCCGCTCGAACCTGATCGAAGGGGTCGGCGAATCGACCGATATTCAGATCATCCGACAGCTTTTCGACGACCTTGAACGCAAACGCGACATCGCCGAGTTTCTGGATTTGGCCGAAACCGGCGAAGGCGTGAAGATATTTATTGGCTCAGAGAACAAACTATTTTCACTTTCGGGTTCCTCTTTGGTGGTCTCTCCCTATATGAACGCTGATCGAAAGATCATCGGTGCCGTTGGCGTCATTGGTCCGACGCGGCTGAACTATGGCCGCATCGTTCCAATCGTCGATTTCACCGCCCAGCTTGTCGGCCGCATCGTGTCAGAGCGTGGCAAGCTTTAAGCAGGACGAGACGGGATTTTAGGATGACGCAGGAAAATATGGCTCCCGAAGATTTTGGGCCCGAAATGGCCGACGAATTCGCTTTGGCCGAAGAGATTCTGGCCTTGCGCGCAGAGCGCGATGATATGCGCGACCGTTTTATGCGGGCACTCGCCGAATCCGAAAACGTGCGCAAGCGGGGCGAGCGGGATCGGCGCGAGGCAGAGCAATACGGCAGCACGCGCCTTGCCCGTGATCTGTTGCCGGTTTTCGACAATCTCAAGCGCGCGCTTGATTCGGCAAGTGATCAAGCGGGCGTTCAGTCTGCCGCATTGATCGAAGGCGTCGAGCTTACCCTGCGTGAGCTGACTGCAGCCATGACCAAGCACGGCGTAAAACCCATTTCTCCTGTCATTGGCGAGGTTTTTGACCCCCAGTTGCACCAGGCGATGTTCGAGGCGGCCTTGCCCGGCACCAAGGCCGGTGAGATCATTCAGGTGATGACAGAAGGCTTCATGCTGCATGACCGGTTGCTGCGCCCGGCGCAGGTCGGGGTTTCGTCTCTGGTCGGTTAAGGACGGCCAGCCAAAATCAGATCAACGAGCGCGTTAACCTTCACAGCCCAGGCGCCAGGTGAAAACTGGCGCGCCCAGGCGTGATGGGTCCGCCCCGCATACTTGACCGGGTCGGACCTAAAAGTTGCGGTGATCCGGTCAATCGTCGTCGCAGTTTGCGTCAGATCCTCTGTAACCTCGCCAAACAGGGGATGCAGCCCCGCAATCAGCGCGGTCCCGCCAACCGGCGTAGAAAAAACCGGCAAGCCCATCTCCATCGCCTCGATCATCGAAATCGACAGGCCCTCATAGCGGGAGGTCACCAACACTCCGTCCGCCTGCGACAGCGCGCCCCTGACATCTGCCGTATCCCCGCAAAACCGAACCCGCGCCAGCGCTGCGTTGCCGATGATCCGACCGAATCGTTGCCGCAGCGCAGGCGCGTCTGTGCCCATCCCATAAAGGTTCAAGCAAAAATCGGGGGGCAGCGCCGCAAAAACCCGTGCCGCGCGGTCCAGGTTCTTCTGTCCCGAATCCCGCGTCAGCATCGCCAATTGCCTAGGCCCGGATCGCTCGCCCTGGGGGGCGGCAAACCCGCCCAGCCACGAACAATTCGGCAAAACATGGGTCCGATGGCCCTGCACAGCCCCCGCCATCGACTGCCGGTCCTCGTCGGTCAGAAAGACAACATCATGTTGCCGCGAAACGTAAAGGCTGGTCGCGTCAATCAGTTTGGAAACCAAAGATTTAACCGCCCCATGCCCCGGCCCATAAGGCGCGCCGTGATAGGTCACCATCAGCCGCCCGGCCCCTTGCGCGCGCATCACCAGGCGGCAAAGTGGAACACTCATCCTCGCGTGAGCCCACACCAGGTCCGGCTTTGTCCGCGTCAGCGCCGCCGAAAGCCCCCGCAGCGCCCCAATCGCCGCGAGCGGATTGATTGAGGTTGCCAGACCCGGCACCTGCACATGCTGCGCCGCAAACCCGTATCCTCCGCGATCCACATCGGAAATCACCGTCACATCGGCGCGTTCTTTCAGCACGTCATAAAGGTGCGAGATGTGGCGCGGCACACCCGAACGCCCACCGTCCCCGCCGACCAAAACGATCCTCGTCCGCACAGTCATGGGTTAAACCCGCCCCAACAAAAGCAGCAGCTTCATCACCAAATCCTCGGCGCGGCGTTGCCGATAGATCCCGATCCAACGGATCACCTTTGGCCTTTGCCAAACCCAAATGTCCCGCAAAGACAGCAGCGCCGCCACCCGCGCCTTCTGTTCCGGCAACAGCCCCGCGCTGCTTGTCAAAGCCAAAGCCTGAAGGCGCAGAGAGGCCGCATACCCGCCCCCAAAAGCCCGGAAAATCCGACTTAAACCCCGCCCCTTCGCCTGCCCGCTGCCAACCACATTTCCTGCGTGCTGCCGATACCGCAGCCCCGGCACCGGATCGAACATGATCCGCCCACCCGCCGCCGCGATCACCTGATAGGCCCACCAATCATGAAACCCCGCCTCTACCACCGCCCGGTTCGCCGCCCCCCCAATCGCCCGCCGCAAAAGCGCCGCCGCCGCCGCGTTCATCACAATCCCATTGCCCGAAAAAGCATTCTCCGCCAGCGCATGCCCAAACCCCAGATCACGGCGCGGCAAGGGCGTAAGCGCCTCACCTTCTCCGGCCGCATCCGCGATCACTGCCCGGCAGCCATACAGGGCCGCACCATCGGCCCGCCCGATCATCGCCACCGCACGTTCCAGCTTTTCAGACAGCCAAACATCATCCTGATCGCAAAACGCGATGGAACCATCGTCATCGCAAGTCGTCTCCAGCAACGATAGGAAATTCGCCGTCGCGCCCCGCATCGGACTCTTGGAAACCAAGACGTTTCCGGCGCCCGGATCAGCCAAAAACGTCTCTAACAGGCTTAAAGTGCCATCAGTTGACCCATCATCACTGACCCTCAATCGCCAATTCCGATGCGATTGGCCCTTGATCGAAGCAAGCTGATCGCCCAAAAACGCCGCTCCATTGAATGTCGCCATCAAAATCGTGACCAAAGGCGCGGTCCCGGTCACGCCCCGTCCCCCGCCAGCAGCGACCGCAACTCGTACACCAACTGCAGCGCGTCCTTGGGCGACAATTCGTCCGGCAAAACCGCTTTCAGACGATCTTCGACGCCCGATGACTTCGCTGCTTTGGGCGTCGCCACCGCCTGCTGCACACGAAACAGCGGCAAATCGTCGATGAAGGATTTCTTCGGGGTTCCATCCCGGTCCCCCTTTTCAAGCGCTTCCAGCACCACCTTTGCCCGGTCAACCACACTCTGCGGCAGCCCGGCCAACCGCGCGACCTGCACACCATAACTGCGATCAGCCGCACCCTTCCTGACCTCATGCAAAAAGATCACGTCGCCTTCCCACTCTTTCACCGCCACCGTCGCATTCGACACCCCCGGCAGCTTCCCCGCAAGCGCCGTCATCTCGTGATAATGCGTGGCAAACAGCGCGCGGCAGCGGTTCGCATCGTGCAAATGTTCCAACGTGGCCCAAGCAATTGACAGGCCGTCATAGGTCGCCGTGCCGCGCCCAATCTCGTCGAGGATTACCAGCGCCCGGTCGTCCGCCTGGTTCAGAATCGCCGCCGTTTCGACCATCTCAACCATAAAGGTGGACCGCCCCCGCGCCAGGTCATCTGCCGCTCCGACCCGGCTGAAAATCTGACTAACCAGCCCAATCTCGGCAAAACTTGCCGGGACGAACGAGCCCGCCTGCGCCAGAATCGCGATCAGGGCGTTTTGCCGCAAAAACGTCGACTTACCGGCCATGTTCGGCCCGGTCAGCAGCCAGATCGCCGGCGTCTCGGCCGTCGAAAGCACGCAATCATTCGCAACGAAACCAGTTCCGCCCTGACGGCGCAACGCCCGCTCCACCACAGGATGCCGCCCGCCCTTCACGACGAATCCGCGATGTTCGGCCAAAACAGGCTCGCACCAGCCTTCGCCCAAGGCCAGATCGGCAAACCCGGCTGTCAAATCGATCTCGGCCAGCGCCCGCGCGGCCGCTCCGATTTCGGCCGAGTGCGTAAGAATTGCGGCTCTAAGCGCCTCAAAGTGACGCTTTTCAATCTCCAGGGCGTGGTTGCCTGCGTTCAGAATCCGTGTTTCCAAAGCGTTGAGCGGCAAAGTCGTGAACCGGGTCTGATTGGCCGTCGACTGGCGATGGATAAACGTCTCGTTCAGGGGCGCCGCGAACAGTTTCTCGGCATGCGCTGGCGTCGTTTCGATGAAATAGCCCAGAACATTGTTATGCTTGATCTTCAGGCTTTGAACGCCGGTCTGCTCGGCATATTCGGCCTGCATCCGCCCGATCACACCGCGGCCCTCATCCCGCAATGCCCGCGTTTCGTCGAGCTCCACGTCGTAAGCCTCTGCGACAAACCCCCCGTCGCGCGCCAAAAGCGGCGGCTCCGCGACAAGCGCCCGGTCCAAAAGCTCGGCCAACTTATCATGACCCGTCAGCGCCGCGCGTGCGCTCAACAGCTGCTCTGGCGTGCCGTCCAGTTGCTTGTAAACCGCCCCTGAAACCTCCAGCCCCGCCCGTATCGCGGTTAAATCCCGCGGACCGCCGCGATCCAAAGCCAACCTCGACAGCGCGCGGTCCATATCCGGGCAGCGGCGCAGATGGGCGCGCAGCGTTTCGCGAAGCCCGCCGTTTACGGTTAGATGCCGGACGGCCTCCAGCCGGGTCGTGATGGTCAACAGATCACGAGACGGCGCGGAAATCCGGCGCTCCAAAAGCCGCGCACCGGCGGCCGTAACCGTCCGGTCCACGACGGACAAAAGTGACCCCTCACGCCTACCCGAAAGCGCTTGCGTAAGCTCCAGATTGCGCCGCGTCGCCGCATCGATCTGAACGGCCGCACCGGCAAGCTCCCTTTGGGGCGCCTGCAGCAAGGGCAGTTTTCCGCGCTGGGTCAGCTCCAGATAGTCAACCAACGCGCCCATTGCGGCCACTTCGGCCCGGCCAAACGCGCCAAAAGCATCAAGCGAGCCAACGCCGAACAAGGTGCAAAGCCGCCGATCGGCGCTTGTACTGTCAAAGCTTCCACGGGAAAGACCGGTCACAGCAGCGCCAGATTCAGTCACCAATTGGCCGAAATCGGCCTCTCGATCTTCGGCGATCAGAACTTCACGGGGCGCCAATCTGGCCAGTTCGGGCCCAAGCCGCACGACAGGGCAGGCGAGCACGCGCAACTCTCCCGTCGAAATATCGCACCACGCCAGCGCGGCTTCGCTTCGAACTTCGGCGAAAGCTGCCAGAAAGTTATGCCGCCTCGCCTCCAACAGTGAATCTTCGGTCAGCGTGCCGGGCGTGACCAGCCGGACCACATCACGGCGCACGATGGATTTATAGCCACGCTTTTTCGCCTCCGCCGGATCTTCCATTTGCTCGGCAATCGCCACGCGAAACCCCTTTCGGATCAGGGTCAGCAAATAACCCTCGGCGGCGTGGATCGGCACGCCGCACATCGCAATGGACACCCCCAAATGAAAACCGCGTTTGGTCAGCGCGATGTCCAAGGCGGCAGCGGCCTGTACGGCATCGTCGAAAAACATCTCATAAAAATCGCCCATCCTGTAAAACAAGATGGCCGCCGGGTTTTGCGCTTTTATCTCAAGATATTGCGCCATCATCGGCGTTATGTTCGCGTCCTCGATGTTCACCGGGTTCCCCGCCTTGTGCCGACACAATCTTAGATCAGACCGGATCAAGACAAAAGGCCCCGCCATCAGGCGCTGTTTTTTGATGCGGTGCGAGGAAATGAATTGTTCCTGCAATCGCAAGCTATAGTATAGAGGCCATCAGTGCCCCCTACAAAATGGGGCTGACGGACAAGCTTTGAACAATAAACTCGATTTCGCGCTCCCCCCCGAGGATTTGTTCCTGAACCCCGCAAGGGACCCGGGTTTTTTCGCCGTGCAGCCACCAGAGTTTTTTTGGCGCGCGCGCCCAAAAGCGCGGATAGTTGGGTTTCCCACCAGCCAACACCCCGAAATTGCGGACAAGACTGAAAATTTCGTGGCCTTCACCAACCGGCACAAGATGTTTTCAAAGGCGGTTGAATTCAACACTGTTCCTGTCGTGCTGGAAAATGCGCGCTTCAAGAAAAGCTTTGTGACGGCCGCAGGGCGTGGCCTTCTGTCGGGCGCTTCGGGCATGCGTCTGCAAAACCGGTACATTTGGGCGAATGAGGATCAGCCGTTTGATCCCGAGCAACGTCTTGCCGCATATTTCAACAAGTGTCAGGCCGACAACCAGAAGACGCTTTTCCGATCCTATCGTGCTGTTGATCCGGACACGCCCTTTGCTGCCGATTGCAGAAATACCTTCAACTATTACCACTTTCTGACAGAGTCACTTTGTCAGCTTTCGACCTTGGATGAAATAGGCTCTAATCGGCCCATTTTCATGCATTTCCCCAATCAAGCGGAAAAGACCCGCGGGTTCACCCGCGCTTTCGTTGATGCGCTTTACCCGGAGCTTGCGCAAAATGTCGTCTTTGAGCGCGCTCCCAAATCCTATGACAGGGTTATTTGCGCTTATAATCTGATGAACAGCTACTATCATTATGGCGACGATTTGGCGCCTCCGGTGGACCCGTTGATCCTTAGCCAGACGCTTTGGAAGGGGAAAAAGGCGACCCGCGCTTCGCAGGGCGTGCTGGCAATGAACGCCACGGACACGAACCTTTACCGCCTGCGCGAGCGTGGCCTGCGAGCGATTGAAGGCAAGGATTTCAGTCACTTACCCCGGCGCTTCTTTGTTGGCCGGACTGCCGGTGACGCGCGTGCGCGTGTGATGGAGGGTGAGGCCGAGTTGATGGAAATGCTTCAGATGTTTGGCTTTCACAGGGTCGCCTTCGAAGCGCTGACCCCCATTGAGCAGGTCGGGATCATGGCCAATGCCGAGGTGATGATCGCGTCCCATGGCGCGGGATTTGCCAATATGCTTTTTGCCAATCCTCGGGCGCACGTTCTTGAGCTGGGAACGCTGCAAACTGCCATGTATCGCTGGGGCGACTTTTGGCGTCTCGCCAACGTTTCGGGCTGTAACTATGTGTCTTTTTTTGCCGATTTTGCCAAGGTGGATCAACTTGAAGAGCCAAAATTTGCGGAAGACGGCGTCGTGCCGGTTTCGTTTTCGCGGCAGGCTCTCGCGGTGGTCATGTCGTTTCTTGTGTCTCTACTCGGCCAAATTCCGACCTTTTCCAGTCCAAAAGATGTGCACAGGGTGGCGCAGCAGCTTAATCAGATCGGCGCGTCCGACCGTTCCTGGGACCTGTTTCAAAAGCATCCAGGGGTTGAGGCAGGAAACTTGCCGCTTAGCCTGTTGCTTGCCGATTGCCACCGGCAAAGGGGCGATGGTCCGGCCGAGCTGGCGGCACTAAAGTCTGCCCACTCCGCCGATCCAGCCCGCGCTTTTACGGTGATGCAGATCGTCTGGTGCGCCCAAAAAATGAACAACAAGGCCGAAGTGAACTCGGCCCTGAATTGCCTTCGAAGCGGATTTCCTGACAAGTATGCCGATATGGTGCGCGACCGGCCGTGGTTGCAGCGTCTGGTTTAGAATTATCGCCAAAATGAGCCAAAAAGACCTGAACCCAGAGGAGTGCGTCGTGACGGATCACATTTCCACCCATCAAGCCGAGGACGACGCCAGGAACGAAGCGATCCTGATCTATGTGAACGGGAAAATTCTGCCAAAGGCACAAGCTATGGTTTCGGTGTACGATTCCGGCTTCATGATGGGCGATGGTGTGTGGGAGGGGATCCGGCTGTATAACGGGCGCTGGACCTTTTTGGAGGAGCATATCGAACGCCTGTTCGAGGCGGCAAAGGCGGTTGATATTGACATCGCTATGACGCGGGAACAGGTGATTTCTGCCGTGTTAGAGACGCAAAAGGCAAATGAATTCGTGACCGATGCCCATGCGCGGCTGATGGTGACGCGGGGGGTCAAGACGCGGCCATTTCAGCACCCAAAGCTGTCGCAGCGCGGCCCGACCGTGGTGATCATCATGGAGCATAGCCGCCAGAAGCTGCCGCGCCCGATCCGGCTGGCCACGGTTCCCCACATGCGCGGTCTGCCGATGACCCAGGACCCAAAGCTGAACAGCCATTCCAAGCTGAACTGTATTTTGGCCTGTATTGCCGCCGAAAAGGCCGGCGCGGATGAGGCGCTGATGCTGGATGTGCATGGGTTTGTGAACACGACCAACGCCTGCAACTTTTTCATCGTCCGCAAGGGCCAGGTTTGGACCAGCACAGGCGATTATTGCATGAACGGTATCACCCGCCAAAAGGTGATCGACCTGTGCCGCGCCAACGACATCCCTGTTTTCGAGCGCAATTTCAGCCTTGTAGACACGTATTCAGCCGATGAGGCGTTTTTGACCGGCACTTTTGGGGCGCAGACTCCGGTGGGGATGATCGACGGCAGGGTGATTGGTGCGGGGCAGATGGGTCCGATGACAGAGCGGCTGCGCGGATTGTACAAAATGCTGGTGGGCGCATGATGCCCGATCCTGCCCGCATCGCGATGTGGTCCGGCCCGCGGAATCTGTCTACGGCGATGATGTATGCCTTTGCCGCGCGTGGTGATTGTGCGGTTTGGGACGAGCCATTTTATGCTGCGTTTCTGCGCGAGAGCGGCATCGTGCACCCGATGAATGCAGAGGTGATTGCCGCAGGACTGCCAGACCCGTCGCATGTCGCCAAAGCATGTTTAGGGCCAATTCCGGCCGATCAGAGACTGTTTTACCAAAAACACATGACGTTGCACATGATCCCTCAGTTTGATCGCGGCTTCATGCGGGGGTTGACGAATGTGTTCCTGATCCGCCATCCCGCGCGGGTTGTCGCGAGTTATGCCAAGAAGCGCGAGGCGCCGACCCTGATGGATATCGGCTTTGTTCAGCAGGCCGAACTCTTCGATCTGGTGGCCGATTGGTTTGGCGCGGCCCCGCTTGTGATCGACAGCGCCGACATTCGCGCCAATCCGCAAAAGGCGCTGACGGCGCTTTGCGGGGCGCTGGGCATTCCTTTCACCGAAAAGATGCTGCACTGGCCCGTTGGTCCCAAAGCCTTCGACGGCGTTTGGGCGCCGCATTGGTACAACGCCGTTCACGCCTCAACCGGGTTCGAAGACCCCGAAGGCGCGCTTCCGGTGTTGTCGGCGGAGTTTGCCGCCCTCGCCGATCAGGCCATGCCCTTTTACGAACGGCTCTTGCCGCATCGGATTTGACGAAAAATCGTCAACTTGTGCTTGCTCGTGGCGATGACTGTCGGGCATCGTGACGCCAAACAGGAGGTCAGCATGCACGCAATCCACAAACCAAAGGCACCCTATCTGACCGCGCGCGATTGCGATGTGGCGGACCTTGCCTTGCTGAGTGCCCGTCAAACGCGGCTTGCGGATTGGCCGTTGGCGCGCTCTGTTGAACAGAACATTCTGATCTATGACTGCCGCGCTTTGCTTGGGCATCTGGGTGACAAGTCCCGGCGTCAGGCGTTGATGGCTGAATGGGCGCGTGCTTTGCAAGATGGCCCCGGCGTGGTGGTTTTGAAACATGCCGAAACCGATCTTTCGATGCTGGACCGCGCGTCGAAGATGTTCTTTGACCTGATCGAAAAGCAGAACCGCGAGGGCAGCGGCGGCAGCGACCATTTTGCCAAGCCGGGCGCGAATGACCGGATTTGGAACAGCCTTGAAAAACATTGTCTGGCGGACCCTGCGAATTTCGCGCGCTACTATGGCAATCCGTTTCTTGCCACGATTTCAGAGGCTTGGCTTGGGCCACACTATCAAATGACGGCGCAGTTGAACGTGGTGAACCCCGGCGGCGCAGCGCAGTCGCCGCACCGGGATTATCACCTTGGCTTTCAATCCGCCGCCGATATCGAACGCTTTCCGATGCATGTGCAGCTGTTTTCGCCCTTTCTGACGCTGCAAGGCGCGATTACCCATGTCGACGCGACGCTGGAAAGCGGCCCGACGCAGCTTTTGCCCCACAGTCAGCTTTGGGATGTCGGATACCTCGGCATAGGCCTGCCCGACGTGCGCGCGCATTTCGCGGCGCATATGGTGCAGGTGCCGTTGGAAAAGGGCGACATGCTGTTCTTTTCGCCCGCACTTTTGCACGCGGCGGGGACCAACCACACAAAGGATGTGCGGCGGATGGTCAACCTGTTTCAAATCTCGTCGGCCTATGGGCGCGCGATGGAAACGGTGGACCGGGTGCGGATGGTCAAAGCGCTGTATCCGACCCTGCGCGCCGGGAAAACAGGTGGCAGCCTAAGCGCGGACCTGATCGCAAATGCCTTGGCGTCGAGTGCGGAAAGTTACGCCTTTCCGACCAACCTTGACCGCGATCCACCAATTGGCGGTATGGCGCCCAAGACGCAAAGGCAGCTGGTCGAAGAGGCGTTGGCCGCTGACTGGACGCCCGAGGATTTGGGGCGGGCGTTGGATGCACAAGCCCAAAAGCGGCTGGCTTAACCCTTCATCGCCACCCGCGCATTGCGTGTCGCGATCAGTTTTAGCCGCAGCGCGTTCAGGCGGATGAATCCTGCCGCGTCCTTCTGGTCATAGGCGCCCGCGTCTTCCTCGAACGTCACATGCTTTTCGCTGTAAAGCGAATGATCGGACCACCGCGCCACCGTCCGCGCCGAGCCTTTATACAGCTTCAGCCGCACCGTGCCGGTCACATGCTCTTGCGACTTGTCGATCAGGGCTTGCAGCATCTCGCGCTCGGGCGAGAACCAGAAGCCGTTATAAATCAGCTCGGCATAGCGCGGCATGATGCTGTCTTTCAGATGGCCCGCACCTGCGTCCAGCGTGATTTGCTCGATGCCGCGGTGCGCTTCCAGCAGGATCGTGCCGCCCGGCGTCTCGTAAACGCCGCGCGATTTCATACCGACAAAGCGGTTTTCCACCAGATCAAGCCGCCCCACGCCATGCGCGCCGCCAATCTCGTTCAGTCGGGTCAGGATCGTGGCAGGCGACATATGCGCGCCATTGATCGACACCGCATCGCCCGCTTCAAACCCGATCTCTACCATCTCGGGCATATCGGGCGCCTCTTCGGGGCTGACCGTGCGCTGATACACATAGTCGGGCGCTTCGTCCGCAGGGTTTTCCAGAACCTTTCCCTCAGACGAGGTGTGCAGCAGGTTCGCGTCGACAGAAAACGGCGCGTCGCCGCGCTTGTCCTTGGCGATCGGAATCTGGTTCGCCTCGGCATATGCCAAAAGCTGGGTGCGCGATTGCAGCGTCCACTCCCGCCAAGGCGCGATCACCCGCAAATGCGGGTTCAGCGCCAGCGCCGACAGTTCAAACCGGACCTGATCGTTGCCCTTGCCGGTCGCGCCATGCGCCACCGCATCGGCCCCCGTTTCCGCCGCAATTTCAACGAGCCGCTTTGCAATCAGCGGCCGCGCGATCGAGGTGCCCAGCAGATACAGCCCCTCGTACAGCGCATTGGCGCGGAACATCGGAAACACAAAATCGCGGACGAACTCTTCGCGCACGTCTTCGATATGGATGTTTTCCGGCTTGATTCCCAGCAAAACCGCCTTCGCCCGCGCCGGTTCCAACTCCTCGCCCTGCCCCAGATCGGCGGTAAAGGTGATCACCTCGCAGCCGTATTCATTCTGAAGCCATTTCAGGATGATAGAGGTGTCCAGACCGCCCGAATAGGCAAGGACGACTTTCTTGGGCTTGGTCATGGCAAAAGCTCCCACAGGGTTTGCCCGCGATTACCGGGAAATGGGGGCAAGAGCAAGGGAAGGGCTGTTGACAATACGCTGCGAAGTCCGGCCAATTGGCGGGTGGTTTGGTTGGAGGGCGGGATGAAGGCGTGGCAGATTTTCATGCATTCGGTGCGGCAAGTTACCGGCAATTTCGAAGCCGCGCTGCGGATTTCGGCGGTCCTTTATCTGGCGCAAATCCTTCTTGAGTTTGTTCTGGCCCCTGACATCCTCTCGCTCAGTGATGAAGAGCGCCGGGCGATGATGATGGCAGGAACCTTTCCGACGGCCAGATTTTGCTCTTTCCTTTTGGTCTCTGGTTTCATTGGCCTTTGGATGACGGTTGGCTGGCACCGCTTCGTTCTGACCAACGAAGTTGCCGGCATAATCCCAAGGATTCACGTCGACAGGATCTTTGGTTACTTCGGCAAGTCGGTGCTTATGGCGTTCATCCTGATGGTTCCGGCGCTGGGTTTCATTCTGACGTTGGGCCTGGCACTTCCCGCTCTGTTTGGCTCGAATATCATTCCTTTCCTGCCGTTTTTGGTCGCCATCCCGCTGTCAATTATTGCGATCCGGCTGTTTACCGCCCTTCCCGGCGCTGCCTTGCAGCCCGGGGTTCCCGTCCTCAGTGGCTGGCACGCGACCAAGGGTGAAACCTGGACCATCGTTCAAATTGTGCTGATTTTCGTTCCCATAACTTTGCTTTTTAGTGGCGTCCAAATGGTCCTTTCAGGCATCGGTCTCGGCGCCGGGATCCTTTGGGGCATCGTCGCGGGCCTGCCGCTTTGGCTGCTTGGTGTCTCTGTTCTGACCACGCTTTACGGCCATTACATCGAAAAACGTTCCCTGTCCTGATGTGCGCCCTGCTTTACGCCGAAAGCGCCGCATTCTGACCGGCCCGAAACGCGGATTTTGACAGATCGTAAACGGTCTTGATCGCGTCAATATCCACATCCACCGAACCGCCCGCCGCCGCCTTTTCCCCCGTCTGGCACAGCCCCGCCAGGTCGCTGAACCCAAGGTTCAGCGCGCTGCCTTTCAAAAAATGCAGCGCGGATTCCAGCGGCTTCGCAGCCATCGACGCGCACAGCGACGCGACAGCTTCGTCTGCCTCCTCCAGAAAAAGCACGGCCACCTCATCGAAATCGTCCGCCCCGATTTCGCCCTGCAGCTCGTTCACCCGCGCCCAGTCTATCATCGCCTCGCCCCGCCGCTTTCAATGCCCTGACCCAAGCCTGCCGCAAAAGGATTAAGGCGGCGTAAGCTCCGGTTCCGCGCTGAAGAAAGTTTTAGCATTCACCGGGCATTAATTCTCCTCATGCACACCCGTTGCAGGACGGAGGACCAACATTTGCCCAAGGCATCCCTTTTGACGCGCACCGCGCAACCCAGCCCAAGCGCCTCGTCGGCGCCCAAGGTTCTGGTCGTCGATGACAGCAAAGCCCAGCGCAAAGTGCTGTCCTTACAGCTGAATCGCTGGGGATTTGAGGTGACCGAGGCGGCTTCTGGTGAAGAGGCGATGGCGCTGGTTGCGGCGCAGGATTTTGGCTTGATTCTGTCGGATTGGATGATGCCGGGCATGTCCGGTCTGGATTTCTGTAAAGAGTTCCGCGCCTTGCCGCGTGAAGGCTACAGCTATTTCATCCTTCTGACCTCCAAATCGGAAAAGACTGAAATTGCCGATGGCCTTGAAAACGGCGCGGATGATTTCCTGTCAAAGCCGGTGAACTTTGACGAACTTCGCGCCCGGCTGCGCGCGGGGCAGCGGATTCTGTCGATGCAAAGTGAGCTGGTTGAAAAGAACCGGATGATCGGGGCCACGCTGGATGAACTGCAAAAAATCTATGATTCGCTTGACCGTGATCTGATCGAGGCGCGCAAGCTGCAGCAAACGCTCGTGCGCGACCGATTTCGGGATTATGGCGCGGGGCAGGCGTCATTGATGCTGCGCCCGTCGGGGCATGTTGGCGGCGATCTGGTGGGCAGTTTCCTGATCACCCCGCAGCGTTTGGTGGTCTATTCCGTCGATGTGTCGGGCCACGGCGTTGCCTCTGCCATGATGACCGCGCGGCTTGCCGGGCTTTTGTCGGGCTCGTCACCGGATCAGAATATCGCCCTTCGGCAGATGCCTGACGGCAGCCGCGCCGCATGGTCACCAGAGGTGGTTGCGGCCCGGCTGAACCGCGTGATGCTGGAAGAGATGCAGGTTGATCAATACTTTACCCTTGCTTATGCCGAGATCGACCTGAACACTGGCCACACGTTGATGGTGCAGGCGGGCCATCCGTTTCCGGTGCTGCTGTCCCCCTCTGGTCAGACGCGGATCTT
The DNA here is from genome assembly GCA_031385445.1 of Paracoccaceae bacterium. Classification (GTDB taxonomy): domain Bacteria; phylum Pseudomonadota; class Alphaproteobacteria; order Rhodobacterales; family Rhodobacteraceae; genus CAIYZT01. The sequence continues at coordinate 159,770 of JANNBM010000056.1, forward strand.
GGGTGATGGCGGCATGCCGATCGGCCTGATCGACGGCGCCGAATACGGCCTGACCGAGTTTTGGCTGCAGCCCGGCGATCGGCTGGTGATCCTGTCCGATGGCGTTTCGGAATGCCCCGATCCCAAGGACGTCGAACTTGGCACCGAGGGCGTGCAGCGTCTTTTGGCCAAGAATGCCGAACTCAGCAGCCCCGAACTTTTGGAAGCGCTGATCTGGGATCTGGTCAATTATGCCGGCCGCGATGAGTTTCCGGACGATGTTTCCGGTCTGATTTTCGATTATACCGGCTCCTCAACTCCGCCTAAGTAAAAATCTCCGCAGAATCTCGCGGTCCCCTTCGCCGCCCAGCATCTGCACCGCGTCCTGCGCCGCCATCCACACAGCGCTGTGTCCGGGTTCGGTCGGCGCTGACGCGCGCAGGATCGGGCGCGCTACGAAAACCGTGCAGACCTTTTCCGCCCAAAATCCGTAGTCTGGCATGAAGGTGAACCGGCGATAGACGCCAATCCGCTTTGGTGGACCGACGTGCCACCCCGTTTCCTCCATCACCTCGCGGTGAAGCGCCGCAATCGGCTGCTCGCCGATGTCGATGCCGCCCCCCGGCAGCTGATATTCTGGCAAAGGCTGCTCTTGAAACGTGGTTAAAATCGCGTCCCCGTCCAACAGCACAGCATAAACCCCCGGCCTGCGGCGATAAGATTGGCCCTGCTTAACCGGCTCCCCATAGCGTCTGATCATCTTTCCCCCTGTCAGCGGCGGTTGCTCTGCCTATATAGGCGCGGTATGCCAAGTTTGGCTGTTTCAGGAAACCCCAATGACGTCGCACAAAATCGCCTGGGACGATACCGTCCTGCCCTTTCAGTTGGACCGCTCTGATATCCGGGGCCGCGTCGTGCGGCTTGATGGTGTGTTGGATCAGGTGCTGAAACAGCACGCCTATCCGCCCCTGATCGAGGCGTTGGTTGCCGAAGCGGCCCTGCTGACCGCGCTGATTGGTCAATCGATCAAGCTGCGCTGGAAGCTGAGCCTGCAAATTCGCGGGAAAGGGCCCGCGCGCCTGATCGCGACCGACTACTACGGCCCCCTTTCCGAGGGCGAGCCGGCCCGCGTGCGCGCCTACGCCAGTTTTGATGCCGACCGTCTGGATCATTCCGCCGCGCCGTTCAGCCAGATTGGCGAAGGCTATTTCGCCGTCATGATTGATCAAGGTGAGGGCATGGTGCCCTATCAAGGCTTCACCCCCATCGCCGGGGCCTCGCTTGGCGACTGCGCGGAAACTTATTTCGCGCAGTCAGAACAGCTGCCGACGCGGTTTTCGCTGACCTTTGGCCAAAGCCAGACCCCCGGCAATGCTGCGCAGTGGCGGGCGGGCGGGGTGATGTTGCAAAGCATGCCCGCGATTGGCGGCTCGCGCGTTGCGGCGGCCGAAGCGGGCAGCGGCGAGGGCGGTTTGTTGCGACATGTCGATATTCTGGCTGGCGCGGAAAGCGAAAACTGGACCCGCGCCAATGCCCTTCTGGACACCGTCGAAGAAATTGAAATGATTGGCCCTTCGGTGACGCCGACTGATCTTTTGATCCGGCTTTTCCACGAGGAATCCCCCCGCGTTTTCGACGCGCAGGCGGTTCGGTTTGGCTGTTCGTGTTCCGCCGAAAAGGTGCGCAGCACGATGTCGATTTACTCGCAAAGGGACATCTCCAAGATGACCACCGCCGAAGGTTTGGTCACGGCCGATTGCCAGTTCTGCTCGGCCCATTACGAGTTGGACCCAAAGACACTTGGGTTTGATGCGCCCAATGCCCCCTGACGCAGCCCGCCTTCGTGATGCGCTTTTGCGTCCGGGCGGCGCGTCGTCAGACTTTGACCTGAACCCAAAGACCGACCTGCCCGCGGACCGGGTGTTGCGCCCGGCTGCGGTTCTGGTTGCGATCTGGGGCGACCGGCTGATCCTGACCAACCGGGCGTCGCATCTGAAACATCATCCCGGCCAGATCGCTTTTCCAGGCGGCAAAGTGGACGCCTGCGATGCCTCGGTCGAGGCGGCGGCGCTGCGCGAGGCGCACGAAGAGATCGGTCTGTGCCCGGAAAACGTGGAAATCCTTGGTCTGCTTGCTTCGCATGAAACGGTGACGGGTTTTACCATTACCCCCGTTTTGGCGCATGTCAGAGCCGCTTTTGATCCAAAACCGCAGGCCGGAGAGGTCGAGGAAGTGTTCAACGTGCCGCTGGACCATGTCCTTGGCCCGACCAATTACGCCATCGAACAGCGCCTGTGGCGCGGCGAGTGGCGGCGGTTTTACACCGTTCCCTACGGTCCATATTACATCTGGGGCGCAACGGCCCGCATTTTGCGCGGCCTTTCGGATCGGGTGCAGTGATGCAGATTTCGGGCGATTGGCTTTCGCGCCCCGGCACGCAGGCGCTGTGCGCCGCCCTTTCCGCGCAGGGGTTTCAGGCGCTGTTCGTTGGCGGCTGCGTGCGAAATGCGCTTTTGGGTCTCTGCGTCGCAGATGTTGATCTTTGCACCGATGCCAGGCCCGAAACAGTCACTAACATAGCCAAAAGCGCGGGTTTCAAGGTGATCCCGACCGGACTTGCCCACGGCACCCTGACCATTGTTGCGGGGGGGATTGCGCATGAAATCACCACCTTTCGCCGCGATGTGCAAACCAACGGCAGGCATGCCGAGGTCGCGTTTTCCACCGACATCGCGCAGGATGCAGCCCGCCGTGATCTGACCATGAACGCGCTTTATGCCCGCGCGGATGGCCACGTGATCGACCCGCTTGGCGGGATGCCGGATCTTTTGGCGCGGCGGGTGCGTTTTGTGGGCGACGCCGCACAGCGCATTCGCGAGGATTACCTGCGCATTTTGCGGTTCTTCCGGTTTCACGCCCATTTTGCGGACCCTGATGGCGGCATGGATGCCGAGGCCCTGGCCGCCTGCGCTGCCAATAGTGACGGTCTTGCCGGCCTTTCCAAAGAACGCATCGGCCAGGAAATGCGCAAACTTTTGGCGGCGCCTGATCCCGCCCCTGCCGCCTCTGCGATGATGCAGGCGGGCGTTCTTGGTGCGATTTTGCCCGGTGCCTCCGCCCGTTTTCTCGCGCCGCTCGTTCACCTTGAAGGCCCGATTCCCGCCCGCTGGTTGCGCCGTCTGGCGGTTCTGGGGGGCGAGGATTTGCAGGGCCTGCTGAAGCTGAGCCGGTCCGAAATGCGGCACCTCGATGCGATGAAAGACGCTATCGGCTCGCCACGCAGCCCGGCTGCGATCGGGTTTCTCCTTGGGCCTGATCTTGGGGCCGACGCCGTTCTGGCGCGGGCCGCGTTGATGGAAACCCGGTTGGAGCCCGATTGGACCACCGAAATCGCGCGCGGCGCGGCGGCGCAGTTTCCCATTCGCGCGGCCGATCTTGCGCCCTTGAAAGGCGCGGCGTTGGGGGCCCGGCTGAAGCACCTGCAGGAGATCTGGCTTCGAACCGGCCTTGCGGCCACCCGCAAAGCGCTGTTGCGGGACGCCGCACCCTAACCCCAGGAACCGATGTATCCGATACAAGTTTCAGGGGTGACAGAACGCGGCAACTCGTCTATCACGGGAAAACGCAAGGATAGGAGCGCAGCAATGGACTACGGGATTTTTACCAGTCGGGCCTAAGGCCGACCGATCCCGTTTCGGGCGGTCGCCACAGGCAACCGCTTCACCCCATCGCTGTCATTCACCAAAATCCGGTCTCCTCACATGTTGCGCTTCTTTGAAAACCTCGTTGACCCGTTTCAACCCTATGTCCAAACCGACGCGCCACCGCGCAAACTTTGGCCGTTTCTGGTCGATTACATCCGCCCGTTCCGCAAGGTGTTCTTTGTCACCGGGCTTTTGTCGATCATCGCTTCGGCTTTTGATGTTGGCCTGATCTGGTATGTCGGCCGTCTGGTGGACGTGCTTGCAACCGGACAGCCGGCGCAGGTCTGGGCCACGTATAAGGGCGAAATTATCGGGATGGCCTTGGTCATCCTTGTGCTTCGCCCGATCATCACCGGGGCCAATGTGGCGCTTTTGCACAATACCATCCTGCCGAATTTCGGCACCATGATGCGTTGGCGGGCGCATTCGCATGTGCTGCGTCAGCCGGTCGGCTGGTTCGAATCCGATTTCGCGGGCCGCATCGCCAACCGCATCATGCAGGCCCCCCCTGCGGCGGGCGAGGCGGTGTTTCAAACCTTTGACGCCATCGCGTTTGCCGCCACCACGCTGGTCGGTTCGGCCATCATGCTGTTTGACGCCGATCGCCGGCTTTTGTTGCCGCTGGTGCTGTGGTTCGCGGCCTATATCGCCCTGATGCGCTGGACCGTTCGGCGCGCCGGCCCCGCATCCGAGGCGAGTTCCGAAGCGCGCTCTGCCATCACGGGGCGGGTGGTTGATGCCTATGCCAATATCCATTCGGTCAAACTGTTCGCGCATCACGCCGAAGAGTTGAGCTATGGCAAAGAGGCGATTGAAAATTCGCGGCGAAAGTTTTTTGTCGAGATGCGGATCATCACCAAGATGGATGTCACGTTGACGGTGCTGAACGGTTTGCTGATCTGCGCGGTCACGGCTTGGGCGATGGTGCTTTGGTACAACGGGCAGGCTTCGATCGGCACTGTTGCGGCGGCGACGACGCTGGTGCTGCGGCTGAACAACATGACCTATTGGATCATGTGGGCCACCACCAGCCTGGTGCAGAACCTTGGCACCCTGGCCGAAGGGATGGAAACGATCACCCAGCCGGTCACTTTGGTCGATGCGCCCGGGGCAAAGCCGCTGGCGTTCAGCAAAGGCGCGATCACGCTTGACGGCATTTCGCACCATTACGGGCGCGGGTTTGGTGGGCTTCAGAACATCAATCTGGCGATCAAGCCGGGCGAAAAGATTGGCGTTGTCGGGCGGTCGGGGGCGGGTAAATCGACCCTCGTAAAGCTGATGCTGCGGTTTTACGACACCGAGTCGGGCCGCATCCTGATCGACGGTCAGGATATCGCGAAGGCCACGCAGGATTCGGTTCGCATGCGTATCGGCATGGTGCAGCAGGACAGCAGCCTGATGCACCGCTCGGTTCGCGATAACATCCTGTATGGCCGTCCTGATGCGAGCGAGGACGACATGATCATCGCCGCCCGCCGCGCCGATGCGCATGAATTTATCCTGACCCTCGAAGATCCCGAGGGCCGCAAGGGCTATGACGCGCATGTTGGCGAGCGGGGGGTGAAACTGTCTGGCGGACAGCGGCAGCGCGTGGCGCTTGCCCGTGTGATCCTGAAAGACGCGCCGATCCTTATTCTGGACGAGGCGACTTCGGCGCTGGATTCGGAGGCCGAGGCGACCATTCAGGACGCGCTGTTCGGCGTGATGGAGGGCAAGACCGTGGTGGCCATCGCCCACCGTCTTTCGACCATCGCGCAGATGGACCGGATCGTTGTGCTGGAAGATGGCCGCATCGCCGAAGAGGGCACGCATGCGGCCCTTCTGGCGCGCAAGGGTCTGTATGCCCGGTTCTGGGCGCGTCAATCGGGGGGCTTCATCGGCCTCGATCTGGAGTAGGCCGGTGCAAGTCATTCCCCGTCGCTTTTTCGCCCTGATCGAGGGCATGACGAACCCGTTCGCTGATGGCCCAGCGGGCGCGCCGCCGCGCGAAGCTATCGCGTTTTTAGTCTCTAACATGCGGCCCTTTGCCAAAATCATGGCGCTTGCGCTTGTCGTGGGCGCTTTGGTGGCGGGGCTGGAGTTGGGCCTGATCTGGTACGCGGGCCGGCTTGTGGACCTGATGACAGCGGGCCCTGCAACGCTGTGGGCGGACCACGGGAATGAAATCGTTCTGGCCGCCGCTGTGCTTTTGGTGCTGCGTCCGATCATCGTTGGCGCCAATGCTGCGATTCTGTTTTCCGGCATTTCAACCAACCTTCTGACCCAGGCCCGCTGGCGCGCGCATCGCCATCTTTTGGGTCAGCCGGTTGCGTTTTTTCAAAGCGATTTCGCGGGCCGCCTTGCCAACCGGGTGATGAATGTCGGCCCCGCCGCTGAGGATTCGGGGTTTTTGGTGTTCGAGGCGTTCTGGCAGGCCACCGCTTTTGCCATCGCAACGCTGATCCTGTTGTCGGGCATGGACTGGCGCATCGCCCTGCCTTTGGCGATCTGGATCGTGATTTTCGTTGGCTTTGTGCTGTGGTTCGCCCCAAAAGCTGGCCGCGCTGCGGAAAAGATGAGCCACGCCAATTCTCGCGTCACGGCGCGGGTGGTGGATTCCTATACCAATATCGAAAGCGTCAAGCTGTTCGCCCACGCCGCCCGCGAAGAGGGTTTTGCCCGCACCGCAATGCGTCGCCACAACCTGCGTTTCGGCGCGCTGATGCGGCTTTTCGCCAATCAGCAGGCGCTGATGGCGATGTTCAACTCGGCCGCCATGGGTCTTGTGATTGGCCCGGCGCTTTGGGTTTGGGCGCAGGGCGGCGTGTCGGTGGGGCAGGTGGCCGCCGCTGTCGCCATGGCGCTGCGTCTGAACACGATGACCGGCTGGATCATGTGGATGACGGTGCGCTGGTTTGAACACATGGGCACAATCCGCGAAAGCTTGGAAAGCATCGCGGTGCCGCAAACCGTCACTGACATGGCCAAATCGCAGCCTTTGGTCATCACTGGCGGCGCGATCCGCATCCGCAGTCTGGTGCATCATTATGGCAAGGGGCGCGGCGGTTTGGCCGGGATCGATCTGGACATCGCGGCGGGGGAGCGGATCGGCGTTGTCGGCCCATCCGGTGCGGGCAAATCCTCGCTGGTGAACCTGATCCTGCGCCTGCGCGATTTCGAATCCGGCTCGATTGAAATTGACGGTCAATCCATCACCGCGGTGACCCAAGACAGCCTACGCGCGCAGATCGGCATGGTCACGCAGGATTCCTCGCTGCTGCACCGCTCGGTCCGTGACAACATCCTGTACGGACGACCAACTGCGCGCGAGGATCAGATGATCGCGGCCGCGAAAAAGGCCGAGGCGCATGCGTTTATTCAGGCGCTTGTCGATACCAAAGGCCGGGGCGGCTATGACGCGCTGGTGGGCGAGCGCGGCGTGCGCCTGTCGGGCGGGCAGCGGCAACGCGTGGCGCTGGCGCGCGTGATTCTGAAAGACGCGCCGATCCTGATCCTTGATGAAGCCACGAGCGCGTTGGATAGCGAGGTTGAGGCCGCGATCCGCGACACGCTTTATGGCATGATGGAGGGTAAAACCGTCATCGCCATTGCGCACCGACTGTCCACCATTGCGCAGATGGACCGGATCGTTGTGCTGGATCACGGGCTTGTGGCCGAACAGGGCAGCCATTCCGCGCTTCTTTCGCAAAATGGCCTTTACGCCCGGTTCTGGGCGCGTCAATCAGGGGGCTTCATCGGATTGGACGCTGAATGAGCTTTTCCCCCATCCTGGGCCCCGAAATCCCGCCCTTCGCCCCGGCCCTGACCGTGCCGCCGGGCAAGGTCTGGCCGTTTTTTCGTTGGGCCTTGGTCGGGGCTTGGCGGGGGATCTTTTGGGCCATCTTTTGGTCGGCGCTGGTTGGCAGCTTCGAGGCGATTTCAGCCACGCTTCTGGGCGAGATGATCGACAAAGTCACCAAATCCGAACCTGCCCGCATGTGGCAAGACATCGGCTGGGTCTTTGCGGTTTTTGCCGGATATTACATCGTGGCCCGTCCCATCGCTTTTGGCCTGAACACCGCCGCCGCGTCGATCCGGCTGGAACCGAACCTTTTCCCCCTGATCCTGTCGCGCCTGCACCGCTATACCATTGGGCAGGCGGTGACGTTTTTCGACAATGATTTTGCGGGCCGTATTGCGCAAAAGCAGATGCAGACGGCGCGGGCGGCGACGGATGTGGTGACGGGCCTGATCGAAACCGGCGCGTTCGCCTTGTCGTCGGTTGTCGGCTCGATCCTGCTGATGGCGACGATTGATTACCGCGTCGCGCTTTTGCTGCTGCTTTGGATCGTCGGTTATCTCGTCTTCATCCGCCTGTCCCTAAAACGCATCCGGGGCGCATCCGCCGCCCGCGCCGCCGCCCGCGCCATGGTGACCGGGCAGATCGTTGACACCGTCACAAACATGAAAACCGTCAAACTTTTCGCCCACGCCACCCACGAAGACCGCGTTGCGCTGGAATCGATGGCGGGTTTCCGGCAAAGGGCCATCGCCTATGGCACCATCTCGTCGTGGTTCCGGTTCTTCATGGCCGCCATCGCCGGGATCCTGCCGGTCGTGATGGTCGGCGCTACACTTTGGCTGTGGAGCCGGGGGGAAACCACCGTGGGGGGCATCGCGGCCGCTGGCACAATCTCGTTCCGGCTAAGCCAGATGACCGGCTGGGTGTCGTTCAGCCTGATGTCGATTTTCGGCAATCTGGGCGAGGTCGAGGACGGCATTCGCACCCTGTCGCCCGCCTATACGTTAAACGATGCACCGGGCGCTGCCGAGATGCCGCGCGTGCGCGGTGAGATCGTGATGGACAGCGTGACGTTTGCCTATGGCCGCAAAACCGACGACGGGCGCGGCGGGGTTGAAGGGCTGTCGCTGCATGTGATGCCGGGCGAAAAGATCGGGGTTGTCGGCGCGTCGGGCGCGGGGAAATCGACGCTGGTTTCGCTGCTTTTGCGGCTCTACGACGCCGAAAAGGGCCGGGTTCTGATTGACGGGATCGATGTGAAGTCGGTCACGCAGGAATCGCTCCGCCGTCAAATCGGCATGGTCACGCAGGAAACCGCGATGTTCAACCGCACCGCGCGCGAGAATATCCTGTACGGCAACCCCGAGGCGACGCCCGAACAGATGATCGCTGCGGCCCGCGCCGCCGAGGCGCATGAGTTTATTCTGCACCTGCGCGATCATTCCGGCAATCAGGGCTATGACGCCTTTTTGGGTGAGCGCGGCGTCAAGCTTTCCGGCGGTCAGCGGCAGCGCATCGCCCTCGCCCGTGCCTTCCTGAAAGACGCGCCGATCCTTTTGCTCGACGAAGCCACCAGCGCGCTGGATTCCGAGGTGGAGGCGGCTATCCAGACCGCGCTGTCGCGGGTGATGCAGGGCAAAACCGTGCTGGCCATCGCGCACCGCCTGTCCACCATCGCCGCCATGGACCGCATTATCGTGCTTGACGACGGGCGCATCGTCGAACAAGGCAGCCACGCGGCACTGTTGGCCCAAAACGGTCTTTACGCCCGCTATTGGTCGCGACAGTCCGGCGGATTTATCGGCACCGACGAAAAGGAAGCGGCAGAGTGATAATTACCGTCGACCGGCTGGGCCAACACGGCGATGGCATCTGCATGACCGATACAGGGCCGATCTATGCCGCCGGTCTTTTGCCGGGCGAGGTGGCCGAGGGCGATCTTGACGGCGACACGCTGATCAATATCCGCATTGTCACGCCGTCGCCTGCGCGGGTCAAACCGCCGTGCGCCCATGCCCGCGCCTGCGGCGGCTGTTTGATGCAGCACGCGGCGGATGGGCTGGTCGCGGGCTGGAAAGAAGACATCGTGCGCGGCGCGCTGGCCGGGCAGGGGCTGTCTGCGCCGTTCCACCCGATGATCACCTCTGCGGCCCGCTCGCGCCGCCGCGCCACGATCACCGGGCGCAAAACCAAGACCGGCGTGCTGATGGGCTTTCATTCCCGCGGCACCGATACCTTGATCCCGGTTCCCGGCTGCCAGCTTTTGCATCCAGACCTGATCGCCGGTTTTCCGGGGCTTGAGGCGATTGTCAAACTCGGCTCCACCCGCAGCACCGAAATTCAGATGACCGTCACACGCAGCCAGTCGGGGCATGACATTTCGGTCACCGGCGGCAAAGCGCTGGACGGCGAGATGCGGATGCAGCTGGCGCGGCTGGTTGAAACGCACAGCTTTGCCCGGCTGACGTGGTCTGGCGAAACCATCGCCCTGCGCGCCAACCCGCAGCAGCGCTTTGGCCGCGCCATCGTCACCCCGCCGCCGGGTGCGTTTTTGCAGGCAACGGTTGACGGCGAGGCCGCGCTTTTGGCGGCCGTCACCAAGGCCGTCGGCCATGCCCGCCGCATTGCCGATCTGTTCGCGGGCTCTGGCACCTTTGCCCTGCCGCTTGCCGAACGGGCCGAGGTGCATGCCGTTGAAAGCGAAGCCCCGATGATGGCCGCGCTGGAAAAAGGCGCGCGCGGCATCGAGGGGCTGAAGCGCGTCACGACCGAAGCGCGCGATCTGTTCCGCCGCCCGCTGGAACCGGACGAATTGAAATCCTTTGACGCCGTGGTCATCGACCCGCCCCGCGCCGGGGCTGAGGCGCAGACCAAAACGCTCGCCGCCGCCCGCGTTCCGGTCATTGCCGCCGTGTCTTGCAACCCGGTCACATTCGCGCGAGACGCCCTGATCCTGATCAATGCCGGCTATGTTTTGGACTGGGTTCAGGTCATTGATCAATTCCGCTGGTCCAGCCACGTCGAACTCGCCGCCCGCTTTTTTATGCCAAAAGGTTGATTCGGCTGCCGACTGAACCCCTAGGAATAAATTTCAGACTGCTGTAAGCGCATTGAAAAATAAAGATAACCCGAGCAGATAATGAACCGCCTTTTCCAAGCCTTCGTGATCCTGTGCCTTGGCTTCAGCCTCGCGTCATGCAGCACCAAATTCCAAACCTATACCGGGCCAGCCGTGACCCAGGTTCAGGTCAGCAAGTCACAGCGCAAACTGTACCTTTTGCATAACGCGGACGTGATTGTGTCCTACGACATCGCGCTTGGTTTTGCGCCTGTGGGACACAAGCAAGTTGAAGGCGACGGCAAGACACCGGAAGGTCTGTACTACATCACCCACCGCAATCCGAATTCCAGCTATTATCTTTCGCTCGGGATTTCTTATCCCAATGATCAGGACCGGGCTGCGGCGGCGGTGCTTGGAAAACCACCGGGCGGTGACATCTTCATCCATGGCGGCCCGCGCGGCGCGATTGCCCAGCGCGACTGGACCGCAGGCTGTATTTCCGTGACCGACAAGCAGATGGAGGTGGTCTATTCCATGATCAACCCGGGCACGCCGATCTGGATCCTTCCCTGACGACCGCGCACAGGCGTTTGATATTATTGCGTAATGCCTGAAAATGCAGGTGCCGCGATACCAGCAGGTGCGCCGGACATGAGGGTCCACCAAATTTTGCCGCTGTCTTCTTGATACCAGGCAAAACCCAGCTGCGTTGCGCGGGGGTCAAGCAGAATATCGCGGGTGTCGGGCTGGACCATCCACGCGGAAAGGGTTTCCAGTTCGGTCTGGAAGGTTTCGGAAATCAATTCGCCCAGCAGCTTGCCAGAATAGCCCGCCCGCTGTGCCCGCAAAAGCGGCGAGGACCCGTCAGAGCCAAAGTGCCAGGGACGGTTTTGCACCGACATATCGCGCGAATGGGTGGCGGCTGCGGCGTCCAGCTCGGCGCTGAGCACCATATCTGGCGCACCGCGCGCCCGGCGCAGAGAATTGATCGCATCAAGGGTGCGGAAATAGATCGCGTTGGTGTCACTGCCTTCGATGCGGTAAACCCGAGGCAGCGGCTTTCCGTCGGTCCCCAAGGGAACCTCGGACGAGCTGCTGCAAGCCGCCAACATCGCTGCACCGCCCAGAATGAAGACCGACCGTCTGTTCATAATGCCCTACATCCCCGAATGCTCTGGAACCGCCAAACTGCGCCCTTCCTTTAACCAAACCCCCGGCCAACTTCAAACAGCCATTGCAAGAGCTTGCCGAATGACGCCAGTTTGATTTGCGGGCAGGGGTGCAAAGCTGTAAGAGCCGAGCAAAAGCGAAGTCAAGGAGATCAGCGCATGACGACTGATATCAAGAAAAGCGTCGATCGCCGTTTGTTCCTGAAGGGTGCAACGGCGGCCATGGGGGCGCTGGCGGGCGTGCCTGCCTTCGCTCAGGAAGGCACCACCGAAATGGAAGCGCCGCCCCAACAGGGCACCATCCGCAACAACATTTCCAGCTTTCGTTTGCTGGACTGGCAAAGCTATTTTGCCAACACCCGGAACGGGGCGATTTTGGTGGATATCTCGTCGCGCGCCCTGCATTTCTGGTCTGAAGATCAGACAATCTATCGGCTTTACCCCACATCCGTGCCGCTGTCGGACGATCTGACCCGCAAAGGCGCAACCTCGATTGTGGATAAGGTGGTTAACCCACCGTGGCGCCCGACCCCTGCCATGAGAGAGCGCAATCCTGATTGGCCGGAAGTTGTCGAGGGCGGCGCGCCTGACAATCCGCTCGGGACGCGGGCGATGTACCTGTCCTGGCAGTATTACCGCATTCACGGCACCCATGACACGCGCAAGATTGGCCGCCGATCCTCGAACGGCTGCATTGGCCTGTACAATGAGCACATCCAAGAGCTCTATGAATTGGCCAAAGTTGGCACCCAAGTGTTGCTTATTTAACGCAAGAACAAACGGTGAGGATGCTTGGCAAGAGGCCACGTTGAATTTGCACCCACAACTTGCGTAGAGAGACATACGAGGAATAGTCTTGGGTACGTTCGGTCGCCTCTGCAAAATCCGGCCCTGCGTTGAAATTCGGAGAGAAAATATGAAAAAGTTCGCACTCGCAGCAGCAGTTGCTGCTACTGCATCGACCGCTTTCGCTGGCGGCGTTGAGCCCACCGTTGATCCGACCGTCGTTGTCGCTACGACCTCGTCGTCGTCGGCTGGCATCGTCGTTCCGCTGCTGCTGCTGATCGTTCTGGGCCTTTCCCAGCTCTAAGCTTCCGCTTTCGGAAAAAACAAAGGGACGGCAGTCTGCTGCCGTCCCTTTTGTTTTGCCAAATTACGCCGGGTCTTATCCGATCCACCCCATCAGGTTGTCGCGGATCACCTGAACCAGCGCATCGATATGCGCCGCCTCATCGTTCAGACATGGGATATAGGTAAACGCCTCTCCCCCCGCATGCAGAAAGCTTTCGCGAATTTCGCCGTTGATCTCTTCCAGCGTTTCGATGCAATCCGCCGAAAACGCGGGCGCCATCACCGCAATCCGCTTCTTCCCCGCCTTTGCCAATTCTGCAACATGTTCAACGGTATAGGGTTTCAGCCACTCTTCGCGGCCAAAGATTGACTGAAACGAAAGGTCGATTGACCCCTTCTTCCAGCCCAGCCGTTCACGCAGCAACCGCGTCGTTTTTGCGCAGTGGCAATGATAGGGATCGCCCTGCATCAAATAGCGTTTCGGCATCCCGTGATAGCTGGTCACCAAAACATCAGGCCGATGATCCAGCGCGGCATAGGCCCGCTCCACCGACTGCGCCAAAGCCTCGATATACAGCGGATGCTCAAAGTACTCGGCCACGACCCGCGCCGCCGGTTGCCGCTTTTCTTTTCCCAGCGCCTTGAAAAAGGCGTCATTTGCGGTGGCGGAGGTGGCCCCGGCATAGTGCGGGTACAGCGGAAAGAACAAGATTTTCTCGCAGCCCGCCTCGACCATTTTGCGCACCTTCGATTCGGTGGTTGGATTGCCATAGCGCATGGCGAAATCCACCATCACCTCATCCCCGAAAGCCGCCGCCATTTCCCGCGCAATCGCCGCGGTCTGATCCTTGGTGATGGTCAGCAGGGGCGATTCGTTTTTTTCGTGATTCCAGATCAGTTTGTAATTGGCGCCGCTGGTAAAGGGCCGTCTGGTCAGGATGATCAGCTGCAACAAGGGCTGCCAAATCCAGTCCGAAATATCCACAACGCGCTTGTCCGACAAAAACTCGCTCAGATAGCGCCGCATGGACCAATAATCGTACCCGTCCGGCGTACCAAGGTTGGCCAAAAGCACACCGATCTTGGCAGGCCGCACCTTTGGGTGGTCGGCAGGGGCTTGGGACAGGCGGCCAGTTCCGGGCAAAACGTGCGACATCAGTTTAATCCTTCTTCACCGCAACCGCTGACATAACCCGCCGACAAGCGGCGTCAATCCGTGTTGCGCGGCAAAGGTTCCTCGGCAGCGTTCAGCGCATCCGCCAGCCGCGCCGCCGCCGAGCCCGGTCGCAGCGGTTTTTGTTGGCTGTCATGGCTCGCCCAGCCTGTCAGGCAAATCACTTCGAATGTCGCCGCGATCAGCCCATCCGTGCCACCAAACCGCTGCGCATAGATCTCGGAGGCGCGCAGCAGCGTGGCGCGCCCGGTGGGCCTGCGCAGCCGTTGCTCAAGCGCGTTCCCCTCGCCCATCGCCCGCAGATCGCGCATCAGGTGCAAGGCATCGCGGTATCGCAGGGTCTTGGTAAACCCGTCCGCCACCGGCAAGGCAAAGCCTGCGCGTTGCAACAGCCCGCCCAGATCGCGGATTTCGCCCATCGGCAGAACGCGCGGTGACAGCCCGCCGGAAATCTCGGCCTCCGCCTCGGCCAGACAGGCGCGAAGTTCCTGCAAAGTCTGCCCGCCGAACAGAAAGGCAAGGCAAAGACCGTCCGGCCGCAGCGCCCTGCGGCATTGCACCAACTGTCCGACCGGATCATTCGCCCAATGCAGGCACAGCGCATGGATCACCAGATCGTGCTGCCCCGGCTGCAGCGCCAGCACCTCGTCATCGGGCACCGTCGCGAATCCCTGCCACACATGCGGAAAACCCGTCACCACGACGGCGTTTGTAAAGGTTCTGTTAACCTCGGTCAGTCTTTCATGAACCTCGGCCGCCACCTCTTCTTGCCAGAAGATTTCGGTGGCGCGGGCACGGTGCAGGGCAAGCGCCTTGCGATCTGTCAGAAGGGGTGGTGTCATGAGGGCAAAACATAGGGTCGGGCGATGAATTTGCAAGCCGCCCTGCATCTGATCTATCCACCGCAATGCCTGACCTGCCACGAGCTGGTGACCACCGATTTCGGTCTTTGTGGGGCGTGCTGGCGCGATACGCCGTTTATCACTGGCCTTGTCTGCGACAAATGTGGTGTTCCCTTGCCGGGGCACGAGGCGGATGCGGGCACGTTGTGCGACACCTGCCTGACCATCGCACGGCCTTGGTCGCGCGGCCGTGCCGCCATCTTGTACCGCGAAAATGGCCGCTCGCTTGTGCTGTCGCTGAAACATGGGGACCGTCTCGATCTGGCCCGCCCTGCCGCTGGCTGGCTGCTGAAGGCGGCGGAACCGATTTTGGTGCCGCAGATGCTGGTGGCGCCGATCCCGCTGCATTGGACGCGCCTGTTCAAGCGCCGCTATAATCAGGCGGCGCTTTTGTCGGCGGCGCTTTCCAAAAAGGCCACGCTGGATCATTGCCCCGATCTTCTGATCCGCACCCGGCAGACCCACAGTCAGGAAGGGCGCGGACTTGATGGGCGCTTTGCCAATATGCAGGGCGCGCTTGCGCTGCATCCGCGCCACGCGGCCAAGGTGCGGGGGCGGCATATCCTTTTGGTGGATGATGTGATGACCTCGGGCGCGACCCTCGCCGCCGGGGCGGAGGCCTGCCGTGCGGGCGGCGCGTCCGAAGTTTCCGTGTTGGTGCTGACGCGGGTGGCGAAGGACTAAGCGGGGCCGGGTGATTCTCATTGACCTTGCCCCGCTCTGCCCGCTTATAGTCTGTCCGATCCAAAGGACCGCACGCGATGAAACTTGTCGAGATTTACACCACCTCCACCTGCCCCTACTGCTCTGCCGCCAAGGCGCTTTTGCGCAAAAAGCGGGCTGTCTTCACCGAATTTGATGTCGGGCTGGACGCCACCCTTCGGCAAAAGATGACGGTGCGGGCCAAGGGCCAGCGCACCGTTCCGCAAATCTTTATCGGCGGGGTTCATGTTGGCGGCTGCGATGATCTGCATGATCTGGACGACGCGGGCCGTCTTGACCAGATGCTGGCCTGACCCATGATGCGCGCCGGGTTGGTTCAGCTGAACGTTTGCGATGATCCGGCGATCAACCTGCCGCAGACGCTTGCCCATGTCCGTGCCGCCGTCGCGGGCGGCGCCGGTTTTGTTCTGACCCCCGAATGCACGAACCTGCTGTCCGCCAGCCGCGCCCGTCAACGCAGCGCCCTGCACCACGAGGCAGACGATCCCACCCTCGCCGCCCTGCAGGACGCGGCTGCACGCGCCGGGATATGGCTGCTGATCGGCTCTTTGGGTCTGCTGACCAATGATCCCGACGGCCGCTTTGCCAATCGCTCGTTTTTGCTGTCGCCCACGGGAAACATCGCGGCGCGTTACGACAAGATCCATATGTTCGATGTGAACGTCTCGGAAACCGAAGTCTACCGCGAATCCGAAGGCTACCGCCCCGGCGACCGCGCGGTTCTGGCCGATGCCGGTTTTGCCATGATCGGCATGACCGTCTGCTATGACATCCGTTTTGCGCAGCTTTACCGCCGCCTCGCCCAGTCTGGCGCGCAGATCATCACCGTGCCCGCCGCCTTTAACCACCTGACCGGGCAGGCGCATTGGGAAACCCTGCTGCGCGCCCGGGCCATCGAAACCGGAAGCTTCGTTCTTGCCCCGGCGCAGACAGGGTTTCATGCGGAAACCGATGGCAAAGGGCGGCGCACGCATGGCCATTCGCTGGCCATCGCGCCTTGGGGCGAAATTCTTGCCGATGGCGGCACCGAACCGGGCGTCACCTTTGTCGATCTCGACCTGTCCGAGGTTGGCAAAGCCCGCGCCCGCGTGCCGTCGCTTTTGCATGACAGGGTGTTCGAAGGGCCATGAACGAGCGCACCGACGATCTTGCGATATCCCTCTTCGGCGAGCTGTTCATGGCTGATCAGCTGGCCCGTAACCGAATTTCCAAAGCCTTGCCCAAAGGCATGCAGCTGTCGCATTTTTCGGTGCTGAACCATCTTGTCCGCTTGTCTGACGAGCGTACCCCAGCGCAGTTGGCGCGGGCGTTTCACGTCACGCGCGGGGCGATGACCAACACGTTGGCAAAGCTGGAATGGGCCGGGCATGTCCATATCCGGCCCGATTGGGACGATGCGCGGCAAAAGTTCGTGTCGATTTCCCCCTCGGGCCGCGCCGCGCGGGATGCCGCCGTGGCCTCGGTTGCGCCCATCATCGCTGACACTGTCACAGCGCTGGGCGCCGACAAGGTACGGGCGGTTCTGCCCGTGTTGCGAGAGTTGCGCCTGCGCATGGAATCCGAGGACTGACCCCGAACCCCCGGAACGCTTTTTACAAGGACTGCCCGGTCTTCACCAAACCAAGCGCCGCGCCGATCAAACTGATCGCGCTGCGGGCCGTGACGACCGGGCTTTCGGTGACCAGAACCAGATCCTGATGCTGAATCTCAAAATCTCCGGCGCTGAAAAGCCCATCCGCCGTGGTCAGGTCAAAGGCGAAAATCATGCGTTTGCGCTCTGGACCCGTGCCATCCGCCCGCGTCGCCTTTGACGCGTATTCCCGCAGGATCAAGATGCCTTTGGGATTGGCGGTATTGTCATTCAATCCGCCGATCAGGGACATGGAATCCAGCGCGGAAACGGTCGATTGGGGGAACCTGTGCTGCGATTCGTTTCCAGCGGCACCCAAGGACAAAAAGTACCTTTTCTCTTCTTCAAGATAAACTTTGTCGCCGCCGCGCAGGGTCGTGTCATGATCGGGACCGGACAGCAAACGCTCCATCGAGATTCCGTAAACCTTGCCGTCGCGGGACAGCCGCACCTGCGGGTTCGCCATGCCGCTTGCCACGCCGCCGCCTTGCGCGATCAGGCTTAGCAGGCTGAAATTATTGTCCGGCACGGCATAGGCGCCGGGCGCGGCGACGCCGGAAATCAGCTCAACCTCATTGCGCCGCCCCGAAGTAACGCTCAGCTGGACCTGCGCCGAGGGGACAACCGAACTCAGGCCCGCCTGAACTGCATCGCGCGCGCCTTCGGGCGACATCTTGGCGATATAAACCTTGTCTGCGTATGGCAAAAAGATTGTCCCGTCCGGGCTGACCGTCAGGGGCGGAAACAGGATTTGCCGCTGATCGGGGCCCACCAAAAGCGAGTTTTCCTCGTTGCTCCACACTGAAAGGGTAATGATATCGCCCGCTTCGATCTGCGAGCCCGCGCTGCCGCCCGTGCGGTCGATCCAGCCGGCTTTCGCATTCGGATCGGCGACTTTCGGCCAGGAGTTAAGCGCGTCAATGTTTTCCGCCGACACAAAGCGCACCGCAAAATTCGCATCCGGCTCTTCCGCGCCTGCCAAGACCTGACTGGCCACACCTGCGCCTTGCGGCAGCGCGCAGGCCTGCAGCACAACCGAAATAAGAGCCAGGCCAATGAAACTGGGGCGCCGAAACATCAAAATACTCCGTCCGCCCGGCACAGTGCTGGACAGAAATGCTATGGCGAACATACTTTGCAGCCTTGCGGGGTCAACACGAATGTCCCAATTAGTCAAAAGCCTTTGGGGATAACTGGTGAAAAACATGCCGCCTTTGATCGTAACGGGTGCGTCTGGCCGAATTGGCCGCCTGGTACGGCTGCAGGGGCTGGACTTGAACACGCAGGGCTTTTCAGGGATTTGGACGTCGCGCGCGGGCGGTGACGGCCTGCTTTGCTGGGATCTGATGTCTGGCGCCGTGCCGGATTTCCCGGTTGGCGGAATTTTGCTGCACCTGGCGGGCATTTTGCCGGGCAAGGCGCAAGCGATGGGCGATAATGTGGGCATGGCGCATGCCATTGTGCGCGCCGATCAAACCAAAACCTTTGCGCATGTGATCACCGTGTCGACCGTGGCCGTCTATGCCCCCCAAGGCGCCGCAATTTCCGAAGAGGTGATGGCGGATCCGCAGTCTGATTATGGCCGCTCAAAACTGGCGGCGGAGCTTGTGTTGCAACAGGGTCTTGGCGGGCGCCTGACGATCCTGCGGTTGGCCAATCTGGCAGGGGCGGATGCGCTTTTGGGGGGAAATCCGGGCGGACCGCCCACTGTTCTGGACCCTGTTGAGGGCGGCGCGACCGGCCCTGTGCGGTCCTATATCGGGCCGGTTACTTTTGCCGGTGTCCTTGGTCATCTGCTTGGGCGGCTGGGCAGCGGCGACGTTTTGCCCGGCGTTTTGAACATCGCGCAGCCCGGCAGTGTTGGCATGGCGGACGTGCTGAACGCATCGGGGCGCGATTGGCATTTCGGCCCGCCAAGGGGGGGTGTCGTGCCGATAGTCGTGGTCGATGTGGCGCGCCTTGCCGCGCTTTGCCCGCTCGCCGAGGTCACGGCTGCAGGGCTTCTGGCCGAATTGCACGGACTAAAGGGGAAATGGCCATGACGCCGGGCAAGCGCATTTACGATCTTGGTGCGGTTTTCATCCTGGGCGCGTTCATCCTGCTGCCGTTCCTGCTTTTGCTGTTGTACCTGCTGATCAAAGAGGGGCGCCCGGTCTTTTATGTCGCCGAACGGATGCGCGCGCCGGGCCGCAGCTTCAATCTGTGGAAGCTGCGGACAATGACCGAAGTGGCCGAGAACGGCGGCGTTTCCGGCGGTGACAAGGCGCGGCGGATTACACCCATGGGCCGCAAACTGCGCAAAACCCGCGCTGACGAAATCCCCCAACTTTGGAACGTCCTTCGCGGCGACATGAGCTTTGTCGGTCCCCGCCCGCCGCTGCGCGTCTATGTGGAAAGACACCCCGAGATCTATGCCGAGGTGCTGAAATCGAGGCCGGGAATCACGGGTCTGGCAACAATCACCTACCATCGCCATGAAGAGCGGCTTTTGGCGCATTGTATGTCAGCAGCTGACACGGACCGTGTTTATTCCGAACGATGTATCCCCGCGAAAGCAAAAATTGATCTTATTTATCAGAAGCATAGATCAATTTGTTTCGACATTTCGATCATGACAAAGACGTTTTTGCGGGCGGTGCGATTGATCCGCTGAACGCGGTTGCAACGGTTGTTCAGAATCACAAGGCTGCCTATACTGGCAACCAATTGTTGAAGAAATCGATGATGCACTTGCGCCATTTTTGTAAAGATTAGGCCTCGGAACCCCATGAAACGCGCAACACGCAGTCTGTTTGCTATTTTTGCGGTGATGTCTCGTCGCATCAAACGTTTGGTTTTTCTGGCGGTTGATGTGGTTTTGGCGCCGGTTTCCCTGCTTCTGTCGATCGCCGTTCTTTACAACGATCTGACCCCGCTGCGCCTTTCGCTGCAGGTGTGGCCGCTGTTTCCCTTCGTTGCGCTGATGGCGGCGGTCTTGTCCACGGCCTTAGGCATCCCGAAGATCAAGCTGAAATCCTATGAGTCGCAGGCGATTTTGATGACCGGTGCCTGCGCCGGGCTTTTGGCCGCCGCGCTGTACGTTTTCGCAGGCTTTGCCGGAGATTTCCTTCCCCCAGTGGCCATTGTCCTTTTTGGCCTGATCTTCTTTTTGACCTCGGTTGCGGCGCGGGCACTGATGCTTCGGGTGCTTTTGTGGGTCTTGCGCTCTGCGCAGCCAAGGTGCCGCGTGGTCATTTACGGTGCGGGCGCCACCGGGATGCAGCTGGCGGCGGCGCTGAAGTCGCATGACAGCATCGTCCCCGTGGCCTTTGTGGATGACAGCAAATCCTTGCAGGCGCTTACGATCGCAGGGCTTCGGGTGTTTTCGCCGGACCGGATCGCAATGCTTGTCAAAAATCAAGAGATTGACCGGGTGTTGCTGGCCATGCCGTCAATTTCCGCCCCAAAGCAGGCGCAGATTGCGCGCCGGTTGCAGGCCTTGGGTGTTGACGTTTTCGCGGTGCCGTCCTTTGCACAGCTGGCCGGGACCGAGGCGCTCGTTGACGCTTTGGCGCCGATCCTTCCGGGCAAACTTTTGGGCCGCAAGCAGGTCGAGGCTTTGCTGCCCGAAGGGTCGGACGCCTATAAGGGAAAGGTGATTTTGGTGACAGGCGCAGGCGGGTCCATCGGGTCCGAGATTTGCCGGCAGCTGATCGAACACGCGCCCAGCCGGATTGTTCTGATGGAAATCAGCGAAGCCGCGCTTTATGCGATCGACCGCGAGTTGCGCCAAGATCAGCGGGCCAATGAGATCGAGATTGTTCCGGTGCTTGGCTCTGTCACCGATTCGCGCATTTCGCGGACGGTCATGGTCAATAACGCGGTTCAGGTGACGATTCATGCCGCCGCCTACAAGCACGTCCCGCTGGTCGAAGCCAATCCGCTGGCCGGGATGATGAACAATGTGATCGGCACGCGGGTCATTGCGGATGCGGCCGAAGAGGCGGGGGTTGAGCGGTTCATCTTTGTGTCAACCGACAAGGCGGTGCGGCCAACCAACATGATGGGCGCGTCCAAACGGCTGGCGGAAATGGTGGTGCAAGACCTTGCAAAACGGTCGCGCAAAACGGTGTTTTCCATGGTGCGCTTTGGCAATGTGCTGGGCTCGTCCGGGTCGGTCGTGCCTTTGTTCAACGAGCAGATTGCCCGCGGCGGCCCGGTGACTGTGACAGATACCGAGGTCACGCGGTTCTTCATGACCATCTCCGAAGCGGTGAAGCTGGTGCTTCTGGCGGGCTCTTTTGCCCATACCGGAACCTCTCGCGGCGGCGATGTGTTTGTGCTGGATATGGGAAAGCCGATGAAAATCGTCGATCTGGCGCGGCAGATGATCGAAGCCTCCGGCTATACCGTGCGGGACGAGGATAATCCCGAGGGCGACATTGACATTGACATCATCGGCCTTCGTCCCGGCGAAAAGCTGCATGAAGAGCTGTTGATCGGCGAGGGCCTGTTGACCACGCCGCATTCCAAGATCATGCGGGCACGAGAGAATTCTTTGTCCGAATTGGATATGGCCATAGCGCTGCAGGATCTTGGCAAGGCCGTTACCCGCGGCGACGCCGACGCAGCCCGGCAGCTGGCGGTGATTTATGTCGAAGGTTTCCAGTCAACGGTTCAAGAGCGCCCGTCGTTCAAGCGCCCCAGAAACCGCAGCTGATTGTAAGCCTCGGGCCGCGCGCCACAAAATATGGTTGCCGATCACCGGCAATGCCGTAATCTGGCGTCTGAAAATCGGGACGCAAATGCCAAGGATATCGACTGCCAGTGCAAAATCATGCGCCGTCCTTCTTTTAGGGCTGGCAACGTTTGGCGCATGGCAAGCGGCGGCGGAAACCGGGGTTTCGCTTAATCTGTCGGGGGCGCCCGGATTGATCGACATGCCCTCGGGCGGGGCAATTGCGACCGAGAATCTCAGCGTTTCGATATCCGGGTTCGGGCCGATCAGCCGCAGCACAATCAGCTTTCAAGCCGCGCCGTGGCTGTCGGGCAGTTTACGCTCCACGACGACGCGGCATTGGAACGATCTGGTCTGCCCGCCGTCCTGTACCGGCGATGACAGTTTGGAAAAGTACTTTGACAGGTCGTTGGACCTGCGATTCCATGTGCTGAACGAAGGGCCGGTTCTGCCCAGCGTAACCGTTGGCTTGATGGACATCCTCGGCCCCGGCGTGCAGTCGGGCGAATACATTGCCGCGACAAAACACTTTGGCGAAAAGCTGGCGCTGACGGGCGGGCTTGGCTGGGGCAGATTGGCCTCGCAGGGCGCTGTTGGTGCGCCCTTCGGCCCGCGTCCGGCCCCAAAAAACGACGGCGCCTTGGCGTTTGAACAGCTTTTCACCGGCAATGTCGCGCCCTTTGCCGGGGTTGAATGGCGGATCAATGACCGCTGGACCGCCAAGGCGGAGTATTCCTCGGACGCTTATGCCGAAGAAGCGGGCACCCGGGGCGCGTTTGATGTCGCCAGCCCGCTCAATTTCGGGATTGAATATCAGCACTCGCAGATGCTGAAATTTGGTGCCTATTCCCTCTACGGCACCCAGATCGGCTTTGCCGCGCAGATCATCCTTGATCCGGGCAAACGGCCCGGCGGCGCGATTGGCGGCGCGGGCCCAACGCCGGTAAAGCCGCGCCCTGCCTATGCCGACGACCCGGAGGCGTGGTCCGGCGAATGGATCACGCAGGCGGAGGCGGCGCCGGTTCTGATCGAAAACCTCGCCAAGTTTCTGGAACGCAGCGGCGTAAAGATCGAAGCGCTAAGCTATACCGGCACCACTGCACAGGTGCGGTTTCGCAACGGCAGCAATGATGCCGAAGCGCAATCGGTTGGCCGTGTCGCGCGGGCCATGACGCATATCATGCCGGCCTCGATCGAAGTGTTCGAAATTGTGCCGATGGCAAACGGCGTGCCCGCGTCCAAGGTCGTGCTGAAACGGTCCGACATTGAAGCCTTGGAATTTGCCCCCGATAACGCCGCCGTGCTGCGCGCGCGTGCGCAGATCGTCGATGTCGGCGCGCCGATGGCCAATCTTTTGGGAAATCCCGAGATTTATCCGGATTTCAAATGGTCACTTGCCCCCTATGTCCGCCTGCGCTTTCTGGATCCCGGCGCGCCAGTGTCGGGCGACGCAGGTTTGCGGCTTGCGGCGCGGTATGAAATCTCCCCCGGCGTCGTTCTGCACGGCTCGATCACGCAGATCGCGTTCAGCAATATCGGCACGTCGACCGCTGGTTCGGGCAATGGCCTGCAGCCTGTCCGCAGTGACGCCGAAGTGTACCGCGAAAACGGCAGCAGCGCGGTGGAGACGCTGACCGCCTCTTGGCATGGCCGGATTGGGCAAGACTTTTATGGCCGCGTTTCTGCGGGGTATCTGGAGCAGATGTTCGGCGGCGTGTCGACTGAGGCGCTTTGGGCGCCAGCGGGCAAAAGATGGGCGCTGGGCGTGGAAGCGAACTATGTCGCGCAGCGTGACACCAATGGCGGTCTGGGGTTCAGCGAGTACGATTATTCCGCCGTTACGGGCCATCTTTCGGGCTATTTCAATCTTGGCGAGGGGTATCAGGCGCAGCTTGACCTTGGCCGGTATCTGGCCGGCGATGATGGCGGAACGTTGACCCTGACGCGCCGGTTTGAAAACGGTTGGAAGCTGGGCACTTATATGACGCTTACCAATGCGACAGACGCCAAAACCGTGGACCGCGGCATTCAGATCGAGGTGCCGATTTCGTGGCTGACCGGGCAGCCAAATCGCACCACCAAACCGATCACGTTGCAACCTTTCATCGGCAATGCGGGCGCGCGGCTGCAGGTGGATGACCGCTTGAATGATCTGTTGTTCGACTATTCCTCGGCCGGTCTGGACGAGCAATGGGGCCGTTTCTGGAAATGAAAACCCATCACACGACGGCTGCGCTTTTGGTGCTGGTGGCTTTGTTGGCCGGTTGCGGGAATGACCAAAAACCGTCCTCGCTGCCGATAAAAGCGATCGTGCAAGCCCAGATCGCCAAGCTGAAAGGCGGCGGGCAAGCGGCCCCCACCGGCCCGGTGGCAGAGCCGGATGGCGCCACGCTTGCCGAAGGCCGCCGGGTTCTTCAAGAGGGCGGCCAGCCCGTCATCGCCGTCACCGATCGCGGTTTGGGCCTTGCGACGTTCATGGTGCCATTGGGCAGCAATTCTGGTGTGATCACCTGGGCCAACCCGGAATATCAGACAATTGCGATGCGAGATGGCGTCATTCTTGCAACACGCGGGTTTGGCGCTGATCTGATGTCGGCTGAGGCCCCGACAACAGAGCGCCTTTTTACCGGAACCGGCGCGCATCGCCGCGTCTATTACGTGCTTGACGGTGCGGATCAGACACAGAAACTTATGTTTGATTGCCAGCTAAGTGTTTCTAAAAACGAAACAATTCAAGTCCTCGGGTTGGGCTACGAAACCAAAAAGGTTGAAGAGGCCTGCGTGGGCGGCCGGGGCAATTTGACCAACACCTATTGGTTCGATGAAAATGGGACGATCCGCCAATCTCGACAAGCCAGAATACCCGGCGCTGAAAACATGCAGCTGCAGGCGATAATCGACTGATGTTTCGAAAAGCGGCTTTCCCTAGGGGATAAGTTATGATAATCAGCGCTTTGTATCCGTCTCAACTTATGGAGCTTACCATGAAAAATATCACTGCACTCGTGCTTGCATCGTCCTTGGCAGCAACCGCCGCTTCGGCTGGTGGCCCGGTTATCGTTCCCGTCGAAGGTGAACCTGTTGCCGTTGTCGTCGGCCCGACCTCCAGCATCAACGCTGGCATCGTTGTTCCGCTGCTTCTGCTCGTCGTTCTGGGCGCAGCTTACCTTGCTTCTCAGTAATCAGTCTTTTCGACTGATCTGAATTGGAAATGGGCGTGCCTTTGGCCGCCCTTTTTCTTTTTGGTCAATCCTGTTTCATATCGGTGCCGTCCTGAACCTGAAGCACCTCGCACCCCCCAATCTGATCGCCGCGATTTTGCGGTTTTACCGGCGCACGGAACAAGCGGAGCTTGATCTGATTTCCGCCGGGGTGGCTTTTTTTGTCTTCTTGGCGATCTTTCCCGCGGCGGCCGCCCTGATTACAATCTGGGGTCTGGCCTTTGATCCGCAGGTCATCCGCGATCAGGTCAGCCTGCTGAAAGATCTTCTTCCCCCAGACGCCGCCTTGCTTATTCAGGCCCAGGTTGATGGGCTTTTGGCGGCAAGCGGCGGCGCTTTGGGGTGGGCGAGTGTTCTTTCTACCCTGTTCGCGCTTTGGTCGGCCCGCGCCGGGGTGGCGGCGATGATCCGCGGGCTGAATGCGATCCATCAGCTGCCAAACCGCGCCGGGCATCGCCATCAGCTGAGCGCTTCGCTGTTGACCCTGACCGTCATGGCGCTTGCCCTCGCGGCCATGCTGATGTCGGTCGTGCTGCCCTTGGTGATCCGCTATTTGCCGCCCCGGTTCGCCAGCGCCCTCAACTCGCCGCTGTTCAGCGAAATGCTTGGCCTGATGCTGGTCGTGCTCGCCACCGCGCTTGCCTATCGCTATGGCCCCAACTTCGCTGCCGCCCGCCGCCCGCCCCTGTTTACCGTCGGCCTGCTTGTGGCCGTGGTCATCTGGGGTTTGGCCACGCGCGGCTTCACGCTCTATCTGGAATATGTTCCCACTTACAATCAGGTCTACGGCTCCATCGGCGCCGTCGTCGCCCTGCTGATGTGGCTATACGTCAGCGCCTATGCGGTGCTGCTTGGCGCCGCGATTGATGCCGAACGCACGCGCGCGCTGCGTCAGTAGTTCTTTTCCAGATAAACACCCACGCCGGTATCGCCGCCCGAATCCAGCTTGCCCTTCAAGGTGATATGCGGGCGCACTTCAAAGTTCAGGTCGATCTGCGTCTTTCCCGTCTGATCGACGCTTACTTCTGAATAAACTTTTTCGGACAGATACTTGCCCGCCGTCAAAGCGACGTTTCCTGCCTCATCCGTCTGAATATCCAGATTGTCGAGCCCCGTGCCCTTGCGAATCTTCCCAACCAGACCCTCGCCGCCCTTGCCCGCCAGCGTCCGCACCGCGACGGCCAGTTGCGCCGCTTGAAACGCCGACAGGGTTTGCAACCGCTCACCAAACAAAAGCTGCGCCAGCACCTCTTCGTCCGGCAGTTCGGGCGAGGATTCAAAGCTGAGCACCGGATCGCTGGCCGGGCCGGAAATGCGGATCGTGCTGATGATGTCGGTATCTTCAATCGAGGCGACGATATCCACGCGCGGAATGAATTCCCCCTCCAGCATCAGTTGCGCCTGCGTCAGCAGAAGGCGGCGGCCGACCAGATCAAGCCGCCCGCGGATCAGATCAAACGAGCCTTGCGGGCTGATCGACGCCGTGGTGCCGCGAAGCCGCAGGCTGCCGCCAAGCTCGGCATCAAGGCCGCGTCCACGCAAAAAGATCTGATTGGGCGCTTTCACCGTGATGTCGAGCAGATAGTTTCCGCTGCCGCCACTTCCTCCGTCTTGCCGCTCGTCGCCCGTCAGCCCCGCCCGCACCCGCGTGGCCCGCACATCCGCAGGCTCGCTGACATGTGAAATCTGCGGGATCGGCTCTGACCCGCTCAGCCCGCTCGACGGGATGCGCAGTTCGGTTTTACCCAGCGTCAGCGTGCCCGACACCGTCGCCCCCCCGGCCAGCGGGCCAACAACCGTCAGCGGACCGTCAACTACGGTTTCATAAAGCCGGGCCTGACGCAAAAGCACCCGCTGAACATCGACATCAAGCGCGCCTTGAAACGGAAAGCTCAGGCTGGATTGACCAGAAATCGCCAACGAGCCACCGCTTGTGACCTGCACGCTGGACGAAATCCGCGCCTGCCCGCCGGAAATCTCGGCCTGCGCGTCGATATTCTGCAAGCCGAAATTCAGGTTGGGATCGGCGAGCCTGCCATTCATCAGCCCCACGCGGCCATTCAGCGAGGACAGCGAAAGCGGGCCGGACAGCACAAGATCATACCTCAGCTGACCCGACAGCGCGCGCGGTTTGATGAACGGATTGGCGACATCGGCAAGGCTTTGCCCCTTGAACGCCAGATTTGCGCGGTCATAGCCGGGCGCGATGGTTCCGCGCAGATTGCCCGACACCTGCGCCGGCCCCTTCAGCGCCAGATCGACCGACAGCCCGCTATCGTTTTGCCGCAGCGGCCCCGATACCGTGACAGCGCCCGGAAACGCAGGCAGGATCAGGCCCAGATTGGCCAGTTGCGCCTGAACCTCGATCGCGCCATCCGCCGTTCCGGTCGCCGTAAGATCCACCGATTGCCCGTTCAGCCGCGCCGTTTGCAGCTTGGCACTGCTGCCCGTGACCGCGATTGTCACCGACAGATCGGCAGGCCCGGCAAGGATGCGGTCCACCTCGACCTGCCCGATACCCAGTCCATTTGCCTTGCCATCGACCGACAAGATGCCGTCTTGCAGCGTCCCGAAATAGGCCGCCGCCCCTGAAAGGCTGCCCCGGTACTGCGGCCCAAGCGCGCCAAGATCGGGCAAGGACAGATCGGCGGTCACGTTCACAGCGTCCGAGGTCAGCGTGCCGTTCAGCGTGCCGTTCAACTCGCCCGCTGTCACCTTGATATCCCGCAAGGTTGTGCCAGCCTCCGTCCGGGCGATCTGACCGGCAAGAACCGAGGTGCCGGACAGAAGATTGTCGGCCTGCGGAATGCCGAGCCGCAACTCTTCGCCCGCCATCCTGAACCGCAGATCAAACGCGTCGCCCAAAGCGCTGGCATTACCTGAAAGCGTGACTGTGGCGCTGCCACCCAGCGGCAGGCCCGTCAGACCGCTCAGGCGGGACAGATCGATCCAATCCCCCTCAATCCGCCCGCCAAAGGCAAAGCCCGAGGCCAGCCCTTGCACGGCGCCGCTTGCGGTAAAGGCGTAATCGTTGCCGGTAATCGACAGCTTGGTCACATCCGTCTGATCGCCGCCGCTGCGCCAGTTTGCCGCCAATGTCCCGGAAATCGCAGTGCCAAGCGCCTGCGCCAGCGCGGCATCGGTGGGCGTCATCCCCGTGCCCAGAAAATCCACCTTGGCCGTCACACCGCGTGCAGCGCCCAACCGTGTGATATTGCCGCCGCCCGAAAGGCTTAGGCTTTGCGCGCTGAAATCCGCCCGGGCCAGCCCGACCACCAGGCCGCCCAATGTCCAGGTATCACTTTGCGCGGCGTCAAAGCCAAGGCTCAACCGCGCCGAAGCGACCCGCGTTGGTACAGTCGTCGGCAAGGGCAGCAGCAGGCTTTCCCCCTCCGGGCTGACAAGCGCCAGGTTCATTGCAAAACTTGCCGGCAAGCCATCCGCCGCCAGCGCCAGATTGCCTTTGGCCGTCAGCGCCGCAGAGATCAGGGCGAACTGCGACAGCTCCAGCCTGCCGTCCTTCATGCTGGACCCATCCAGCGTCAAAGACAGGCTATTGCCCAGAAACGCGCGATATTCGGGCCAGAACATCGGGGCCAGATCGCCGGACAGGTCCGCTGAAAAGTCTTGCTGTCCATCTGCCTTGCCCAGCAAGGCCACCTTTCCCGACAGACGCGGCGCGCCGTCCGTTTCCAGCGCCACATCGGCGGTAAAGTCGTCCACCGGACCGCTGCCTTGGATCGAAAGCTTGGCCGAAGGCGCGCCCGGCACCGAAAGCAGCCGAACCGCAATGCCGCCTGCGTCTTCTTGCGCGTCAAGCGACACAGTCAACGCGCCCGAGGTGTTGGAATAGCTGGCTTCCAGCGCCAGATACCCCTTTGGGCCATCATCCTTGCGGTCAAGGTTGATCACGATGCTTCCCGCACCGCCCACCAACGAAACCGACGCCTCCGCCGCGCCTTCGACCGTCTCGCCCAGAATGGAGTCGCCAAGAACGATGCTTTGCGCCGCGATCCGCCCGATCCTGATCGAAACCGGCAATTCGGGCAGGGAAAAGGCCGCGCCTTCGGTCGCAGGAGTGCCGTTGCCTGAGCCGGTGGCCGGAATGCGGTCCACAATGATCTCGGCCGCGGTCAGCTCGTTCACCAATACTTCGCCTGAAAGCAGGGCAGTCCTGTCCCAGTTCAAAGACACATCGCGCAGGGTGATCCAGATGCCATCGTCGTCCGCGATGGTCATTTCCCGCAGCTTGGCGGTTGAAGACAGCGCCCCTTCAAACCCCGTGATCGTCACCTTGCGGCCAGCGTCCGACAGGTTGTCTTCCAGAAAGGCGATCAGCGTGCTGCGGTCGTCGACTTGCGCGGCACCAGCGAAAGGCAGCCACAAGACCCCAAGGCACAGCAGCGCGGATGAAACCAAGCGGCGCATCAAAATGCTTGTCCAAGGCCAACGTAGACCTGCACCCCGTCGCCGGTTGTGCCGCCCACAGGCGCCGCCAGATCCACACGCAGCGGCCCGAAGCCGGTTTGATAGCGCAGACCAATTCCCGCACCGGAATGCACCTTGCCGCCGCCGTCGCCCAGCCCGCCATCACTGACGGTGCCAACATCGAAAAAGGCGACCGCACCATAGGTTTCGTTGATCTTGAACCGCCCCTCCAATGAGCCGCCCAAAAACGTCGTCCCGCCGGTTTCAACCGGGCCGTCGGGCGTGGCCACTTCGATCCCCAAGGATTGATAGGGCTGCCCGCGCACGGTTCCGCCGCCACCGGAATAAAACAACTCGTCCCTCGGCGCGCCCAAAGCCGAGGCGCCGATGATCGACCCGCCTTGAATGCGCGCGGCAACCACAAAACGTTTGGCCTCATCGACCGCGTAATACCCGCGCGTGTCAAAGGTCAGCCGCGCCCCATCTTCGGTTGACCCAAAGCCCAGAAACGGCTTCAGCTCTGCATCAATCAAAAACCGTTTGGTGGCATCGCTCGGAACGTCGCGCCGGTCCCAGGTCACGCCCAACGGCAGGTTCAAGGTGCGATAGGTGAAATCACCGATCACATCGCTGCCTGCGACATAGGAATACGTCACGCCGACGTTGACCGACAGTTCGGACGAAAACACATGGTTGAAGTTCAGGCCAAGCTCGCCCGAATTCAGCAGGAAGTCTTCCTCGTCCAGATGCTCCAGATCAAACGAAACGCCGCCTGTCGTGTCAGGAAAGGGCGAGGCCGGGCGTTCCAACCCGATGCTGAACGTGTAATCGGTGCCGGACAGCGAGGAGGAGATGTTATTCACCTCGAACCCGACATTGAACCGCTCACCGCCGCCAAACATGTTCCGGTGCAGCCATTCGCCCGACAGGTTCAGCCCTTCAAGCGAGGATACTTCGACCCCAAACGTATAGCGCCGCGGTTTCGCCTCGGACACCGTCAGGGTCAGCGGCAGCAGGTCCGGCGCGACGATGGTATCGGCTTCTTCAATCGCGACCGAACTGAAAATCCCGGTCCGCCGAAGCCGCTCCGCAGCGCGCCCAAGCTCGATACTGGAATACGTCTCGCCCACCTGAAGCCCGGCAATCTTGCGGATGCGGTTGGTGCGCATTTTGACATTGCCGGTGACGGTCAGATCGCCAAACCGCAGTTTCGGCCCCGGCTCCAGATCAATCGCCGCCGAAAGGGTGCCAGCGTCATGATCGGCCACCAGATTCTGCGCGGCAACGGCGGCTTTGGCAAAGCCCACTTTGCGCCATCCGTCGATCCCGGCTGTAACCGCCTCGCGGATCACGCCGGTTGACGCGGTTTTGCCCACCGCAAACCCGATGGGCAGTTCTGTTTGCCGGGTCAGGGGCCGTACGCGCGCTTGGGCAAAGGTGAACCGAGGGCCGGGGTCGATCACCAGATCAACGGTTGTGATCAGTTGCGGGGCATCAAGCGGGGCGATCTCGGCAGCCTCGCGGCCATCAAGGCGAATGTTGATAACGGGCGAAAAATACCCGGCGTTGTACAAAACCTCGATCAAACGGCCATATTCGGCCTGCGCGTCGGCAAAGACATCCACCGCGGCGGCATCCGTTTCGCTGCGACGCGCCCACAGCAACGAGGCGCTTTTGATCAGATCCACCACATCTTTGTTTTCGCCGGCAATGTTCAGATTGACGCTTTCCAAAGGGAAAGCGGCCACTGGCCAAAAGCCGGTGATCAACGCAAAGGCTAGGGCGGCACCGGCGTTGCGGCGCAAGATCTGGCGTTTCATGGGTTCCGCTCCGCAGATGATGCAGTATCGCAAGCGCGCCAGCAAAGGGCAATGTCCGACTGCTTCAAGACGCAGTTAAGGTGGTTTTCCGCTGGAACTGCGGGCGATTATCGGGAAAGGTGCCCCAAACTTGAGGAGGCACCGATGAGCTATCACCCCGCCGAAGATCGCTATTCCAAAATGATCTATCGCCGTTCTGGTCGCTCTGGCCTGATGCTGCCTGCGATTTCACTGGGGCTGTGGCATAATTTCGGCCACGACACGCCGCATCAGACCAAACAGGCGATCTGCCGCACGGCGTTTGATCTGGGGATCACGCATTTCGATCTGGCCAACAATTACGGCCCGCCGCCCGGTTCGGCCGAAGAGGCGTTTGGCGCGTTGATGCGGACCGATTTCCGGAACCTGCGCGATGAAATCATCGTCTCGTCCAAGGCGGGTTATCTGATGTGGGAGGGGCCTTACGGTGAATGGGGCAGCCGCAAGAACCTGATCGCGTCTTGTGATCAATCGCTTAAACGGATGGGGCTGGACTACGTCGACATCTTCTATTCGCATCGGTTCGATCCTGATACCCCGCTTGAAGAAACCATGGGCGCGCTCGATCAGATCGTGCGCTCGGGCCGCGCTTTGTACGCGGGGATTTCAAGCTATAACAGCCAGCGGACGCAGCAGGCCTATGCAATCCTGAAGGATCTGGGCACGCCGATGGTGATCCATCAGCCCAGTTATAACATCCTGACCCGCTGGGTGGAGGAGGACGGGCTGAAGGACACGCTGGCGGATCTGGGGGTGGGGTCGATCGCTTTTGTGCCGCTGGCGCAGGGGATGCTGACCAATAAATATCTGAAGGGCATCCCGCAGGGCAGCCGGGCAACGCAGGGCAAATCCTTGTCGCCCGAGATTATCACCCCGGCGGCGATTGCGAGTTTGAACGCGTTGAACGACATCGCGGTGGCGCGGGGGCAGACCTTGGCGCAGATGGCGCTGGCTTGGGTTTTGCGGGGCGGCGGAATTACCTCGGCGCTGATCGGGGCATCGAAGCCGGAGCAGGTGATCGACTGTGTGGGGGCGATCAATAATCTGGAATTTACGGCCGAGGAATTGGCCGCGATTGACAAGATTTCGCTGGAAAAGGACATCAATCTTTGGGCGAAATCCAGCAGTGACTGAGGGGGTTGTTTGCCAAATTCCTGATGCTCATGGT
Source organism: Paracoccaceae bacterium (assembly GCA_031385445.1). GTDB lineage: Bacteria > Pseudomonadota > Alphaproteobacteria > Rhodobacterales > Rhodobacteraceae > CAIYZT01. Next base: position 192,357 of record JANNBM010000056.1, read on the forward strand.
CGGCGGAGGACCCCTTGGCTTGGGCCTTGCGCCCGCCGCCAATGAACCGAAAAACGCTCCACAGGAGCGTTTTCAGATCCGTCCGGGGCTATTGAGCTGAGGCAGTCTCAAAAAACCGCGCGATGCGTTCAGCAATCTGTGCGGTGTCAGCGTTCTGCCTTACGGACTCCACCGCCCGCGCGGCCACGTCTTGCGGCAGTTTTGGGGCATATTCCTGCACCAGGGCCAAGGCGAAATCATGGGTCATTTCGGGATGGTATTGGGTGCAAAGCACGGCAGGGCCGATGGCAAAGCTGCCAATGGCGCAAACGGCGTTGCCGCCAAGGGCCACCGCGCCGGGGGGCAGGGCGAGGACCTGTTCGGAGTGGGCGGCATAAAGGCGGATCGGCGCGCCTTCCATTCCGGTGACCGTCAGCCCGAACACCCAGCCGCCGGGGTTGGCGCCAACCGTTCCGCCCAGTGCCATTGCCACGGCCTGATGGCCAAAACAGGCGCCAAAAATCGGCTGACCCTCGGCGACAAGACGGCGGATCAGCGCGAAAAGCTGCGCGATCCATGGGCCCGTGTCATGCACGGATGCAGGTGAGCCGCCGATGATCCAGCCATCAAACCGCGCACCCAGGGCCGGAAAAACCCCGTCCTTCACCGAAAACACCGTTGCCCGCCAATCGGGGCGAACGCTGTGGATCATGGCGGCAAATTTTTCGCCATCTTTGGGGTGCCGCGCCGCGAAGGCGCTTTCGTCGGTGTTAGTCATCAGGACGGCGAGATGCATGATTTCCAGCTTTACATATTTATGAACTTGTTTAGTATATTTATAAACCGCAACATCGCAAGGGAGAATCTGATGACCATCTGGACCCCCACCGATGACGGCCATGCGGATCTGACCAGCCATGACACGTTTCTGGCGGGTCCGCCGCAAAACACCTTCAAACGGATGCGCGACGAAGATCCGATGTCCTGGACGCCGTGGGATCAGGGGATTGGGTTCTGGTCGGTCACGCGACATGAGGATATTTCCAAACTGAACATCCAGACCGATCTTTTGACCTCGGCACGCGGGATTCGGATGGAGGATCAGACCTATGAAGAATATCTGGCGCGGCGGACCTTTCAGGAAACCGATGGGGCCGAGCATATGGCGGTGCGGATCAAGGTGGCCAAGGCGTTTTCGCGCCCGGTGATCGCGCAGTTTGAACCCGTGATCCGGCAGATCTGCGCCGAGATTCTGGACGATGTCCTGCCGCGCGGCACGTTTGACGCCACGCGCGAGATTGCCCGGCAATTGCCGATGCGGATGCTGGGGCGGATTTTGGGCACGCCGGACGAAGATCTGGCGTGGCTGGTGGAAAAGGGCGACGCGCTGATTGCGAATACCGACCCGGATTATACCCAGCATGTGCTGGACAAGATGACGACGGACGAGTTTCGCATGATGCCGTTCAACTCGCCTGCGGGGGCGGAGCTGTTTGTATACGCCAGGGATCTGATGCGCAAAAAGGCGGAAAGCGGCGATACATCGGGGGTTCTGCCGCTGATCCTGCAGGCGGGGCAGGACGGCCAGACCATGCCGGAACACGAGTTTCGCAACTTTTTCTGTCTGCTGGTGGCGGCGGGCAATGACACGACGCGCTATTCCATTGCTGCTGGTTTGCAGGCGATTGCGCATCAGCCAGAACTGCTTGGCCAGATGCAGGCGGGCGGCGCGGTTTGGGAAACGGCGGCAGATGAAATCATTCGCTGGGGCTCTGCCACGACTTATTTCCGGCGCACGGCGACGCGGGATTTTGAAATGCACGGGCGGCAGGTGAGGGCCGGACAAAAGGTGATCTACTGGTGGGCAAGCGGCAACCGTGATGAGCGGATGTTTGACGATCCGTTCCGGGTGAACCTGCTGCGCAGCCCGAACCGGCATGTCAGCTTTGGCCAAGGCGGGCCGCATGTGTGCCTTGGCATGTGGCTGGCGCGGTTGGAAGTGCGCGTGCTGTTTGAAGAGCTGTCCAAGCGGATCGCGTCGATTGAACCGGCGGGCGAGCAGAAGTTTTTGCGTTCAAATTTCATTGGCGGGATCAAGAAATTGCCCGTTACAGTGACGCTTCAATAAGGGAGCCATGGGATGACCGAGCGGCTGCGGGCGATGTTTTGTGACCATCTGTCGATCATGCGGGGCAAATATCTGCCGCCGTCCAAAATGCGCGACGACGAAAGCCGCTTCGCGCGGCCGATTTTTTCGGTGCATTACGACAAGGATCTGCTGATCGAGGCGCCGGGCACCATGTGTCTGGAAGGCATCCCCGATATGGCGCTGCGCTGGAAGGGCGAGGAGATCCGGGCGGGATGGGAGGCGGGGACCAAGGTGGTTCTGGGCGATCTTTATGGCGGCGATGGCACCCCGGTGCCGATGTGTCCACGCGGGGCGTTGAAGCGGGCGGTGGCGGCGTGGCAGGCGCGGGGATTGACGCCAAAGGTCGGGATCGAGCTGGAAGCTTATGCCTTTGTGCGGCGCGACGATGGGGCGATTGTGCCTTATGACACGCCGGGCGGGGTGGTGTATGGCACGGGGAATTTCACCGATCCGAAGCGCTTTACCGATGCAATCTGGGCCAAGGCGCAGGAGATCGGCCTGCCGCTGGACCTGATCACGGCGGAATATGACACGCCGCAGTTTGAATTCACGCTGACGTTCGATGCGGCGGTCGAACATGTCGATACCGTGGTCTTGTTCCGGCAGATGGCGCGGGAAATTGCCTGGGATCATGGGATAGTGCTGTCGTTTCTGCCCAAGCCCATTTTGGGCAAGGGCGGCAGTGGGATGCATGTGAACCTGTCGTTTACCGATGCCAAAGAGCATAACGCGCTGGCCAAGGGCGATCGCGGCGATCCGAGCGATATGAACGATCTGGCCCGGGGGTGTATCGCGGGGTGGATGCGGCATCACAAGGCGATGTCCGGCCTGATTGCGCCGAACGCGTTGTCTTATGCGCGGCTGCAACCGGCGAGCCTGTCAGGCTTTTGGTGCAATTGGGGCGGCGACAACCGGAACGTGACGGTGCGGCTGTCGGCTGAGGGCGGTAAAAAAGCGCGGCTGGAGCACCGGATGGCCGATGCCGCGGCCAATCCTTATACGGTGGTCGCGACCGTGTTGCAGGCGGCCTTGTTGGGGGTTGAGGGGAAGTATCCCTTGCCGCCGATGGAGACGGGGGATGGGTTTACCTGCAACGATGCGCCTTTTGGCGTGGCGTCGAGCCTGAGCGAAGCATTGGACGATCTGGCGGCCGACACGGCGCTGGGCACGGCGCTGGGGGCGGGGCTGGTGGAAAATCACATTTATATGAAGCGGGCCGAGGTTGAGAAAACCAAGGATATGCCGCACGATACGCTGCGCGATTGGTATATCTGGTATATTTGAGGGGCGAAGATGCAGGCGACATGGGTTTTGGCGGGCGGAAAGCAGATCACGGCAGAGGTCAAGGCGGGCAGCAGCCTGATGGAAGCGGCGGTGGCGGCGCGGGTGCCGCTGGTGATCGGGGAATGCGGGGGCAGCATGTCTTGTGCCACCTGTCATGTGGTGGTGGACAACGATTGGGTGGCGCGGGCGGGGGCGGCGAGCAATTTTGAAGACGCCATGCTGGACGCGACCGAGGCAGAGCGGCAGGACCGCTCGCGCCTGTCCTGTCAGATCAAGATGACGGCGGAGCTGGACGGCATCATCCTGCATGTTCCGCAGCCTTAGGGACGATTTTTCTGCGAAAAATCAGGATTGGGGGCAAGGTTCGCGCCGGATTTCAAACCCCGCCTTTCAGCAGCGGCAGCATCATTGCGAACAGCTCGGCCTGTGAGGAGATTCGGCAGCGGCTGTAAAGCTGTTTGCGGAACACCTTAACGGTTTGGGCCGAAACCCCCAGCCGCAGCGCCGCCGAAACGGACGAATGGCCTTTGAGGATCAGCAGGGCCACCTCAGCTTGCCGCCGGGACAGCCGGATCGCGTGTGCGGCGTGCATCGCGATGACAAGAGAATTGGCGACATCATCGGCGGTCCCCCCTTGGGTTTTCAGACCGGACCAATGGCGTTCGACCAGCGCGTTGATGATCGGTGCAAGGCGCTGGCACGTCTCGATCTGACGGGGGGTGAAGGCCTGGCCCGAAGAGCGGTCCCGCCCGAGGCAGATGTTCAGCGACAGGCCCGCGACCGGATAGGCGATGAAGGCCAGCTCGTCGATCAATGTGGTTTGGTCATAGTATTCAATGAAATAGCGGCTTCGGTGAAAGGCATCTGGCGCGACGTCGCGCATGCGGTACGCCCCCGTCGGCACATGGCGCAGGTGAAGATCGTAGAAGGGATCAAGCATGTAGGCCCCGTTTGTATAGGTGCCAAGTGCCGCAAAAACCTGCGGACGATGGGTTTGGGTGAACAGGATCTCGGCCTGTCCGGCCAGCCGGTAAATCAGGATCACAAGGTTGTCCGGGGCCACCAACCGCTGAAACACCTGCCAAAGCGCCGCCTCGAATCCGGGGGTCTGCAGGCACCGGATGGCCTCGGCAAGCGATACTTCGGCGGCGTTCGCAAGCGCATCCATGCTATACCTCTCTGGGGGTATATACCCCCCAAAACTTCTTCATGTACCAATATTGCACGAAACCGGGGGTATACAAGTTCTCATGAGCATCGCCATTGATATTGACCGGGTGAGCAAACGGTTTGGCGATTTCATTGCGCTGAACGATGTGTCGCTGACCATCGGGGACAACGAGTTTTTCACGCTGCTTGGACCATCAGGCTGCGGCAAGACCACGCTTTTGCGGATGATTGCCGGGTTTGAAAGCACCTCTGACGGGGCGATCCGGCTGTTTGGTCAGGATATTGCTGCGCTGGAGCCGAACTTGCGGCCGGTGAACACAGTGTTTCAGCAATACGCGCTTTTTCCGCATATGTCGGTGACTGACAATGTGGCGTTCGGGTTGAAAATGAAGGGCATGGATCTGGCCACCCGGCGCAAACGGGCGGGCGAGATGTTGGAGATGGTGCATCTTTCCGCCTTTGCTGGCCGGATGCCGGCGCAGCTGTCGGGCGGGCAGCAGCAGCGGGTGGCTTTGGCGCGTGCGCTGGCCCCGGCGCCGAAGGTGTTGCTGCTGGACGAGCCGCTTTCGGCGCTGGATCTGAAGCTGCGGCAGGCGATGCGGGTGGAGCTGAAAACCTTGCAGGAAGAGACGGGCATCACCTTTATCTTCGTGACCCATGATCAGGAAGAAGCGCTGACGATGTCAGACCGGATCGCGGTGATGAGCGCGGGGCGGGTGCAGCAGATCGGCACCTCGCGTGAGATCTATGAGGCGCCGCAGAACCGGTTTGTGGCCGATTTCATTGGCGAGACGAATTTGGTGGATGTGACTGTGACGGCGGTTTCGGGCGCTGTGGCGCAGGTGATTTTGCCGGGGGGCCAGAAGATAAGCTGCGCCGCGCCGGGGGCTGTGGCCGGGCAGCGCCCGCTGTCCATCCGCCCCGAGCGGCTGGGCTTTGTGGCGGGCGTCGGGGATTTATCGGTGACGGTGGAGCGGGTGATTTATCTGGGCACCGACCTGCAGGTGATCACCCGGCTGGACGGCGGCGGCATTGTGAACGTGCGTTTACAAAACGCGGCGCGGGTCACGGTGCCAGAGCCGGGCGCGCGTGTGGGGCTTAAGATCGAGGAGGGCGCGGCGCGCCTTTTGGCCGACTGATGGCGGCAGTTATCCCGCAAATGAGCGCACATGAGGCGCGGCAAGCGACGCCGGTCCGGCTTTTGTGGCCGACTTGGGCGGTGATCGGCGTGTTCCTTTTGCTGCCGGTTCTGATCATGGCGGTCTATTCGTTCCTGACCAAGGAATTTCGCGGCGGCGTGATCTGGGAATTCTCGACCGCTGCTTATGATCAGTTCTTTGTCACGCGGGGCCTGTTTGGTGACGAGCCGGCACAGATCGAATGGACCTATATTTCGATCTTCTGGCGCTCGGTCTGGCAGGCGGGTGCGGCGACGATCATCTGTCTGATCGTCGGATTTCCGGCGGCGTGGTTCATCGCCACGCGGCCAGAGAAATCCCGTGGCGTCTGGCTGTTTTTGATCACCATTCCGTATTGGGTCAACCTTTTGATCCGCACCATCAGCCTGAAATTCGTGATCCGCGACAATGGGCCGCTGAACGAGGCACTGATGGCAATGGGGGTGATCGACGCGCCTTTGTCTTTGGTCAACACCGACTTCGCCGTGCTTTTAGGTCTGTTTTACAGCTACTTGCCGTTTATGGTTCTGCCGATCTATGCGGCGGTGGAGCGGTATAATTTCAGCCTGTCCGAAGCCGCCGCCGATCTTTACGCCTCGCGCTGGGTGACGCTGCGCGAGATTGTGCTGCCGATTGTCCGGCCGGGCATCGTGGCGGGGTGCATTCTGGTGTTCGTGCCATCGCTCGGGGCGTTTCTGGCGCCGGACCTTTTGGGCGGGGCCAAGACCTTCATGATCGGCTCGTTGATTGAAGAACAGTTCAAGGGCACGCAAGGCAACTGGCCCTTTGGCGCGGCGGTGGCGATGATTTTGATGAGTCTGGTGATGATCGCGCTGCTGTTTTACGCACGCGCGCAGACCAAAAGGGGCGGGGCATGAAGGGCGTTCGGCATTATCCGGGGTTTGCGGCGATGACGGTGCTGTGCCTGGTGGTTCTGTACCTGCCATTGCTGGTCGTCACGGCCTATTCGTTCAACGATTCCAAATCGATCACCACCTGGTCGGGGCTGTCCTTGCGCTGGTACGTCGATGTCTTTACCGGCCTGGAGGCGGAGCGGTTTCGCGGGGCGGCGTGGAATTCAATCTCCATCGCGTTTCTGGCGGCAACGACCGCGACGGCGATTGCGATGGCGGCTGCGGTTGCGATGGTGCGCTCTGGCCGGTTCCGGGGCAAATCGGCGACCTTCGCGCTGATCAATCTGCCGCTGATGGTGCCAGAGATTGTCACCGCCGTGGCCACCTTGATCTTTTTCTCGACCATCGGGCTGACCACCGGCTATCTGACCATCCTGATCGCGCATACGGTGTTTTGCATACCCTTTGCCTATTTGCCGATTGCTGCCCGCCTGCAAGGCATTGAGCAGACTTATGAGCTGGCCGCGCGCGATCTTTATGCGACGCGGGGTCAGGCGTTCCGGCTGATCCTTTTGCCGCTGATGGCTCCGGGAATTTTGTCGGGGTATCTTCTGGCCTTCATCATCAGCCTTGACGATTTCATCATCACCAACTTCGTCAAAGGCGCGGGCATGGAAACCCTGCCGACGGCGATTTTCGGGTCGGTCAAGCAGGGCATCAAGCCGAATATCATGGCGATCTCGACCCTGATGCTGGTCGTGTCGATCCTGTTTGTCACGCTTAGTTACATCATCAACCGCAAGGGGCGCACCGCCCCGTAACTTACCCCACAAGGAGTGCCTCTATGAAACGCCTGCTTTGTACCGCCGCCGTTCTGCTTTCCAGCCCCGCCTTTGCCGAGGGCGAGTTGAAGGTTTACCATTGGTTCGAATACATCCCGCAAGAGTTGGTGGACAAGTTCGAGGCGGAATCCGGGATCACGGTGACGATCGACACCTACGATTCCAACGAATCCATGCTGGCCTCGCTGAAGGCGGGAAAGATGGGCGAATATGACGTCGCCGTCCCAAGCGATTTCATGGTTGGCATCATGGCCGAAGAGGGTCTGCTGGACACGTTCACCGCCGAAGAGATGCCTAATTTCGGCAATATCGCCGCGCAATGGCTGGACGTGCCGTTTGACATGGGCCGCAAATCGTCGATCCCTTATCAGTGGGGCACAACCGCGTTTTCGGTGAACCGTGACGTTTATAAAGGTGACATTTCCAGCCTTGGCATCATTTTCAACCCGCCAGAAGAGCTGAAGGGAAAGATCAACGTGCTGGACAGCCAGAACGAGGTGCTGCTGCTCGGCTCGCTTTACCTTGGCATTCCGCAGTGCAGCACCGACCGCGAACAGCTGAAGGCGCTGAGCGATATGTTGGTGAATGCCAAACAATATTGGGCCAGTTTCGGGTCTGATACGGCCAAGGATGTGCTGGTGTCGGGCGATGCGGCGGCGGGGATGATTTACAACGGCTTTTCCGCCAAAGCGCGGGCCGAGGGCGCGAATATTGAATATTCCTATCCCAAAGAGGGCAATGTTCTGTGGATGGACAACATGGTTTTGCTGGCCAATGCCCCCAACCGGGACAACGCCATCAAGTTCATGAACTTCTTGCTGGTTCCGGAAAACGCGGCGGCGGTGACGAATTATGCCGCCTATACCTCGGGCGTGACTGGGGTAGAGCCGTTCCTTGATGACGCCATCAAGAACAGCCCCGAGAACAACCCGCCTGCGGGTGCCACGCCGGGCGCTTTTGTGCAGACCTGCGATCAGGAAACCCAGCAGTTTTATGATGCGATCTGGACCAACTTGAAAAAGTAAACCGCGCGCGCCGGGGCCTTTGAAGCCCCGGCGCAAAGCTGCCACGACCGAAAAGGATCCCCCCCATGCGATTAGCCCTTTGGCAGGACCATTCCCCGATGGGGAACGAGGCCACAGCCCTCGCCCGAATCCATCAGGCTGCCGAGGCTGCGGGGGCGATGGGGGCGGCGATGCTGGTGCTGCCCGAGGTTTTTTTGCCCGGATACAATCACCCGGGGATTGCAGGGCTTGCGATCTCGGCCGACGCCCCGGTGTTTGAAACGCTTGCCGCGATGTGCCGCGCGGCCGGCTGCGGGGTGGTTCTGGGATATGCCGAGCAGGACGGGGCGCAGATTTACAACGCAGCGGTCGCGGTGGACGCAGGCGGCACAATCATCGCGCGGTACCGCAAGATTCAGCTTTATGGCCGGCGCGAGAAGGCGATTTATGCGCCCGGCGACGCCTATACGATTTTTGATTTGGGGGGGCAAAAGGCGGCGCTCTTGATTTGCTATGATATCGAATTTGCCCCGCATGTCGCCGCGCTTGCCGCCCAAGGGGTGACGCTGGTTCTGGTGCCGACGGCGAACATGGACCCGTTCGACCATGTTGTCCGCTTTACCGTGGCTGCCATGGCCGCGAACCATGGGGTCAGCATCGTTTACGCCAATTATTGCGGCACCGAGGGCGATCTGACCTATGTTGGCGGCTCGCTTATCGCTGGACCGCACGGCGAGATTTTGGCGCAAGCGGGGCGCAGTCCGGCGCTTTTGATTGCCGATATCCCGGACCGTGATGCGGCACGGCTCAGCACCCAAGCCACCGATTTCCGCAGTTTAGTCGCCTGAACCTGCCAAAACCTCAGCCTGATGCTCGCCCAGTTTCGGCGCGGGGCGGTCAAGCCGCAGGTCCGCCCCCGAGAACGTCATCGGAGAGCGCAGGCCCGGAATGCCCCCCGGCGCGATCTGCATGGCGCGGGCGATGATCTGCGGATCGGCAAAGACTTCGGCCAGATCGTTGATCGGCCCGGCCGGCACGCCGCTCGCCTCGCAGGCCGCCAGAAGATCGGCCTTGGTCCATGTCCGCGTCGCCTCGGTCAGGCGGCGGGTCAGCGCGGTGCGGTGGGTGATCCGGTCAGAGTTTTGCAGGTAATCCGGGTCAGTTGCCATATCGCCCAGCCCCAAAATCCCGCAAAGCCTTTGATATTGCCCATCATTTCCAGTGGCCAGAATGATCCAGCCATCGGCGCAGTCGAACACCGCATAGGGCGCAAGGTTTGGGTGGGCATTGCCCATTTTGCCGGGCGCCGCGCCGCTGACCAGATAGTTCATCGCCTGATTGGCCAGAATGCTGCTGGCCACATCCATCAGCGACAGGTCGAGGTGCTGTCCCAGCCCGGTGCGCCCGCGCTGGACCAGCGCCGCCAGAATGGCCGTTGCGGCATAAACGCCGGTGGCGATATCGGCCACCGCGACGCCCACCTTTTGCGGCTGGCCGTCCGGCTCTCCGGTAACGCTCATCAGCCCGGCCATGCCTTGGATGATGAAATCATAGCCCGCCCGATGCGCATAGGGGCCGGTTTGGCCGAACCCGGTGATCGAGCAATAAATGATCTTGGGATTGACCGCGCGCAGGCTGGCATAGTCGAGCCCGTATTTCGCCAGCCCGCCAACCTTGAAATTTTCGATCACTACATCGGCGTCTGCCACCAACCGGCGCACGGTGTGCTGACCTTCAGGCGTGCGGAAATCGCAGGTGATGCCCTTTTTGCCCCGGTTGCAGGCGTGGAAATAGGCTGCCGACCGCTCGCCATCGCGCTCAATCCATGGTGGGCCCCAGCGGCGGGTGTCGTCGCCTTCGGGCGCCTCAACCTTGATCACCTCGGCGCCCAGATCGGCCAAGGTTTGGCCCGCCCATGGCCCGGCGAGTATCCGGGCCAGCTCGATCACCCGCATCCCGTCCAGCGGCGCCATTTACTTGGCCAACTCGGCGTCCAAGAGCGCCTTCATCTCTTCATAGGACATGTTGGAATGCTTGACCCCGTTGATAAAGAAGGTCGGCGTGCCTTCGACGCCATCCTTGGCCATGTTCGTCTCGAACCGGGCCACCAGCGCCTCGGCCAGTGCCTGATCTTTCAGGCAAACGTCCATCGCCGCATCTTCAAGGCCCACCGAGCGGCCAATCTTTTTCAGGTTTTCCACCACCATCGCCGGATCTTCCGCCGCCGCCCACTCGCGCTGCTTGTCGTACAGGATGTCCGCGATCCCGAAATACCGCATCTCGCCGCCGCAGCGCGCCAGCATGGCGGCCCACAGGCCATAGCGGTCGAAATAGACCTCGGCGTATTCGAACTTGATCTTGCCGGTGTCGATATATTCCGACTTGATTTTGGGATACACTTCCGCGTGGAAATTCTCGCAGTGCGGACAGGTAAAGCTGGCGTATTCCAGCAGGGTCACGGTGGCATCAGGGTTTCCGGTAACCATGTTGGTCAGCTCGGGCACCACAGACGCAGGTGCATCGGTTTCCTGCGCCGTGGCCATCGAGGCCATCACCGAAAATGCCGCCGCGCCGATCAGTCCCGCAAGTTTCATCATCATGTCTTTTTGCCTTCATTAGGTTTCGCCCGAGATAAGACGTTTTGCGCCAGTTTCTCAAGGGCATCGCGCAGATGTGTATCGCCAATCGGCGAAACTTGCGCTGCTGCGGCCGCCAAAACCTCTGGCGCGATCCGCTTTTCCGCTTTTGGCTGAGCGGTAAACGCCGCCTGCCCCTCGGCAAAGCCGGTCGCCGCCGTCTGCGTCAGCGTGATGCGCGACACGGCGTTGTAGCCATAGGTCGCGTTCACCCGCTCTTTCAGGCGCGGCAGGGCCATCTGCACCATCGGCGCATGGGCCGCTTGCACCAGCAGGCTCAGGCTTGCGCCCATGCCCTCGGCCCGGCCATAGGACATCTTTACCGGACGCGTGATCGCGGCCAGATCATCGCCCGCCACCTCGGCCCAATGCGTCAGCAACCGCGTCAGCGCGAATCCCCGCGCCTCGCCCGCCGCCCGGATCTGGGTGCGCAAAAGGCCAGAGGCCGGTTCAAACCCCCGGTCCCGGCGTTGGTAACTGCTGTCTTTCGGTGCGCGCGCCATGTGGATTCCCTTGCCCGCCCCCACCATCGCACGGCAGGGCCCCGTGAGGCCAGAGCCGGCATGCGCCAACCTTAACGCCCCGGCTCGCCCTGTTCCCTGCCAAAGCAGGCCGCGCTGCTTCGGCAGCACATGGTTCAATCCCTGCGGCACTTTGCACGCCCGATATCGTCGGCGCCGACGGTGACACAGCGGATCATGGGCGGCCCGCTTCACATGACTGCGGCGGCGGCTAAACCGCCATCGTCGCGGCAACGGCGCGGGTCCAGCGCGCATATTTCTGGTCGCGCTGGGCGGTTTGCATCTGCGGGGTAAAGCGGTGTTGCAGCGCCCAGGATTTCTGAAAATCCGCAGGTTCGGGGCAGATCCCGGCCTGCAGCCCCGCCAGATAGGCCGCGCCCAAAGCGGTGGTTTCGGTGATCACCGGGCGGTCCACGGGCGCGCCCAGAATGTCGGATAAAAACTGCATCGCCCAATCGGAGGCGGTCATGCCGCCATCCACCCGCAGCACGCCCTCGGCCGCAACGCCCCAATCGGCGCGCATCGCCTCCAGCAGGTCACGCGTCTGATAGCCGACGCTTTCCAGCGCCGCCTTTGCCAGCTCTGCCGGGCCGGAGTTACGGTTCAGCCCGTAAATCGCCCCCCGGCAATCGGGCCGCCAATAGGGCGCGCCCAGCCCGGTAAAGGCGGGGACAAGGATCACATCCTGCGCCGGATCGGCGGCATCCGCGAGCGCCTGCGTTTCGCGCGCGTCGCGGATGATTTTCAGGCCATCCCGCAGCCATTGCACGACGGCTCCGGCGATAAAGATCGACCCTTCAAGCGCATAGGTCGGCTTGCCGTTCAGCTGATAGGCGATTGTCGTCAGCAGGCGGTTTTTCGACGGAACCATCTTGTCGCCGGTGTTCAGCAGGGCAAAACAGCCGGTGCCATAGGTGGATTTCATCATGCCGGGTTGAAAGCAGGCTTGGCCCACGGTGGCGGCCTGTTGATCGCCCGCCACGCCAAGGATCGGGATTTCAACGCCGAACAGATCGGCGCGAGTCACGCCGAAATGGGCGGAACTGTCGCGCACCTCTGGCAGCAGCTGCATCGGGATGTCCAGCAGGGCGCAGATGTCGGCGTCCCAATGGCCCTTTGCGATGTTGTACAGCAGCGTGCGGGCGGCGTTGGTGGCGTCGGTCACATGGCTGCGCCCGCCGGTCAGCTGCCAGATCAGATAAGTGTCAACGGTGCCAAAAGCCAACTCTCCGTGGGCTGCGCGGGCGCGGGCGCCGGGGATGGTATCGAGCAGCCATTTCAGTTTGGTGCCCGAGAAATAGGGATCCAGCAGCAGGCCGGTGCGGGCGGTGATCATCGGCTCGTTGCCAGCGTCTTTCAGCGCGGCGCAGGTGGCGGCGGTGCGGCGGTCTTGCCAGACGATGGCGTTGTGCAGCGGCTGGCCGGTGCTGCGGTCCCACAAAAGCGTGGTTTCGCGCTGATTAGTGATGCCGATGGCGGTGATGTCACGCGCGGTCAGGCCCGCGCGTTCAATCGCGGCGCGGGTGGTTGAGGCGACGGTGGCCCAAAGGTCGGCAGGATCATGTTCAACCCAGCCCGGCTGCGGATAGTGCTGCGGAAATTCGGCCTGCGCCGAGGCGATGACCGTCAGACCCGCATCAAACAGGATCGCCCGCGAAGAGGTGGTGCCTTGGTCGATGGCGAGGATATGGGTCATGTGGCCTCCGGGGTGGTCGTGTCTGGGCTTGGGCAATGTTTTCAGTCGAAATCAGGGTTCGTGCCCGATGATTTTACAGGCAGATCGGGGATTTGGGAAATGCTGTTTGATTTGCGACAGAGGTGCAAAGCAGGGATCGCCCGCCGTCGCCCTTGCCATAAAAAAGGGGGGCGAGGTTTGCACCCCGCCCCCATTCACCGCAAATCAGATCACTTCTGCCAGGATTTGATCAGCTCGTCATAGGCGATGGTCTCGCCCTGCGGCTTTTCGTTTTCCAGCTTGGCAACAGGGGCGCCCGGCTCGTCAAGCCAGAACTGCGGATCAACTTCTTCGTTCAGCTTTGGTCCGATATCGCCCTGAACGCCGGCTTTTTCGAGCCGGGCCAGAACTTTTTCCTGCTCGGCGCACAAAGCGTCAAGTGCCTCTTGCGGGGTTTTCTCGCCCGACATGGCATCGCCAATGTTCTGCCACCACAGCTGAGCGAGCTTGGGGTAGTCAGGAATATTGGTGCCGGTCGGCGACCATTGCGTGCGGGCGGGCGAGCGGTAGAACTCGATCAGGCCGCCCAGTTTCGGCGCGCGGTCGGTAAAGTGCTGCGCGTCGATGGTCGATTGACGGATGAAGGTCAGGCCAACATCAGACTTCTTCAGGTCAACCGTTTTGGACACGACGAACTGTGCATAGAGCCATGCGGCCTGTGCGCGGTCCACCGGGGTCGACTTCATCAAGGTCCACGAACCGGCGTCTTGATAGCCGATCTTCTGACCTTCCTGCCAATAGGCGCCGTGCGGCGAGGGAGCCATCCGCCACTTTGGCGTGCCGTCGTCGTTCATCACGGGCGTTCCGGGGGCCACGGCAGAAGCCGTAAACACGGTATACCAGAACATCTGCTGGGCCACCGCGCCTTGTGCCGGAACGGGGCCGGCTTCGCCGAAGGTCATGCCAGCGGCCGTCGGAGGCGAGTACTTTTGCAGCCATTCGATGGCCTTGGTCACGGCGTAAACAGCAGCCGCATCGTTGGTTGCACCGCCACGAGCCACACAAGAACCCACAGGTTGGGACTTCTCGTTCACCCGAACGCCCCATTCGTCAACCGGCAGGCCGTTGGGCTCGCCCACATCGCCCATACCGGCCATCGACATCCACGCATCGGTGTAACGCCAGCCGAGTGAGGGGTCTTTCTTGCCATAGTCCATGTTGCCGAACACGGAGGTTGGCCCGCCCATGTAAGACATATCGCGCCCGGTAAAGAACGCCGCGATATCTTCGTAAGCCGACCAGTTGACCGGAACACCAAGCTCATAGCCATAGGCGGCCTTGAAATCGTCCTTGGTTTTCTGATCGTTGAACCAGTCGTAGCGGAACCAGTACAGGTTCGCGAACTGCTGGTCGGGCAGTTGGTACAGTTTGCCATCCGGGCCGGTGGTGAACGACTTGCCGATAAAGTCATCGATATCAAGGCCGGGGTTGGTCACTGCCGCGCCTTCGCCTGCCATCCAGTCGGTCAGGTTGCGCGCCAGCTGATAGCGCCAGTGGGTGCCGATCAGATCGCTGTCGTTGATGTAGGCGTCATAGATGTTTTCGCCCGACTGCATTTGGGTTTGCAGCTTTTCGACAACATCGCCTTCGCCGATCAGATCATGCGTCACCTTGATGCCGGTGATCGCTTCGAACGCAGGGGCAAGCACTTTGGATTCGTATTCATGCGTGCCGATGGTTTCGGACACGACCTTGATTTCCATGCCCGCATAGGGCTTGGCCGCGTCGATGAACCATTGAAGCTCGGCTTCTTGTCCGGCGCGGTCGAGGGTCGACAGATCCCCGATTTCGGCATCAAGGAACGCTTTCGCGGCATCCATGTCGGCAAAGGCCGGCATGCCCGTGGCCATAAGCGCAAGCGCCATAGCTGTTGTAGTTCGACGAAATCTCATTAGATTATCCTCCCAGAATGTTGAGACGTCAGAAGTTCTTTGGCATTCTTGCCGGGGGGCGGGGATTGCAGCCTCGCCCACCGGCTTCTTGGTCCTGATTTAGACCCAGCGAAACACCGCCACGGCATAAAAAAGGCAAAGTATCAGCGCCCAAAGCAGCGGTGCGCCGAAGAAAAAGAGCCAGCCCAGATTGATAAAGGCAGAGCCCAAGAGGGTGATGAACAACCGGTCGCCGCGCGTGGTTTCAATGCGCAGCACGCCGCGGCGGGGCGTTTCGGGAAAACGGATGGCAAGCAAGGTGAACACGATCAGCAGGCTTGCGATGATGTAAAAGAACAGGGCAACGGGAAAGGTCCAGGCCATCCATCCGCCCGCGATCATCGGGTCGAACCACAGCATTCCGGTGTCATCGCGCGGCACGGCCCAGACGAGGAAGGCCAGAATGGCGGCCATGACGGCGGCAATGGACAGGTAAAGACTGGTATAGCGGTTTGCGGTCATCACACCCTTCCCAGGGCAAAGCCCTTGGCGATGTAGTTGCGGACAAAGTAGATCACCAGCGCGCCGGGGATGATCGTCAGCACCCCCGCAGCCGCCAGAACCCCCCAATCCATGCCCGAAGCGGACACGGTGCGGGTCATGGTCGAGGCGATGGATTTGGCGTTCACCGCCGTCAGCGTGCGCGACAAAAGCAGCTCCACCCATGAGAACATAAAGCAAAAGAACGCGGCCACCCCGATGCCGCTGGCGATCAGCGGCATGAAGATGCGGGTGAAAAAGCGGCCAAAGGAATAGCCGTCGATATAGGCGGTTTCGTCAATTTCTTTCGGTACACCGCGCATGAAACCTTCAAGGATCCAGACCGCCAGCGGCACATTGAACAGGCAATGCGCCAGTGCCACGGCGATATGGGTGTCGAACAGCCCGATGGAGCTGTACAGCTGAAAGAACGGCAGCGCGAACACGGCGGGCGGCGACATGCGGTTGGTCAGCAGCCAGAAGAACAGATGCTTGTCGCCCATAAAACTGTAGCGCGAAAACGCATAGGCGGCGGGCAGGGCGACGATCAGCGAGATGATGGTGTTCATCACCACATAGATCATCGAATTGACATAGCCCATGTACCAAGACGGGTCGGTCAGGATCGTGACGTAGTTGCCAAAGGTCAGCGTTTGGGGAAACAGCGAGAAGGTCGAGGTGATCTCGGTGTTGGTCTTCAGGCTCATGTTGATCAGCCAATAAATCGGGATCAGCACGAACAGCAGGTAGATCGTCATGGTGATGGCGGAGCCGCGATTTTTCATCATTTCGTCTCCTGCGCGTCAAGCGTCGTCATCACTGTGAAGAACACCCAAGACACCAGCAGGATCACAAGGAAGTACATGATCGAGAAGGCAGCGGCGGGGCCAAGGTCGAACTGGCCGACGGCCATTTTGACAAGGTCGATCGACAGGAACGTGGTGGAATTGCCAGGGCCGCCGCCGGTCAGAACGAAAGGCTCGGTATAAATCATGAAGCTGTCCATGAACCGCAGCAGCACGGCGATCAGAAGGACGCCCGACATTTTCGGCAGCTCGATATAGCGGAAGACAGACCAGCGGCTGGCCTGATCGATCTTGGCGGCCTGATAATAGGCTTGCGGGATCGACTGCAGACCGGCGTAGCACAGCAGCGACACCAGCGAGGTCCAGTGCCAGACATCCATCACCACGATGGTGATCCAGGCATCCAAGGCGTCGTTGGTATAGTTGTAGTCAACGCCGATGGCGGCAAGGCCGTGGCCCAAAAGGCCAATGTCAACCCGTGAGAAGATTTGCCAGATGGTGCCGACCACGTTGAACGGGATCAGCAGGGGCAGCGACATCAGCACAAGGCAGAAGCTGGCCCAGAAGCCCTTTTTCGGCATGTTGAGCGCCACGAAAATCCCCAAAGGCACCTCGATGGCAAGGATGATGGCGGAAAACAGCACTTGGCGGCCCAGCGCGTCGTGCATCCGGTCAGAGGTGATCATGTCTTCGAACCAGCCAAGGCCGTTCCAGAAGAAATCATTCGAGCCAAAGGTGTCGTTGACCGAATAATTCACCACGGTCATCAGCGGCACCACGGCGGAAAACGCGACCAGCACCAGCACGGGCAGAATCAGGAACCAGGCTTTGTTGTTCTGGGTCTTTTCCATCAGACGGCCCCCCCTTGGACGCGCCAATCGTCGGCGTAAACGTTGATGCGTTCGGGCGCAAAGCGGACAAAACCCTGATCGGCGCCAATCGCGGTCCCCTCGGCGGCGATGACATTGACACTTTGGCCGCCAACCTCGCCGCGAATGATGCGGTGCCGGCCCACGTCTTCGACGCGGCGAATGGTGATCGGCAAACCGCCCGAGGACGACAGCGTGCAATATTCCGGGCGAATGCCGATCTGGGTGCGCCCGGCAAGCGGCCCAAATGCCGTCGCCAAAGCCACCTCGGTGCCAAAAAGCTGCGCGCGGGTTCCGGTGATGGTGGCATCCAGCAGATTCATGCCGGGCGAGCCGATGAAATACCCCACAAAGGTATGCGCCGGGGTTTCAAACAACTCTTCGGGCGTGCCCATTTGCACGACGCGGCCGTCATACATCACCACGACCTTGTCGGCAAAGGTCAACGCCTCGGTCTGATCATGGGTGACGTAGATCATCGTATGGCCAAATTCGCGGTGCAGCTGTTTCAGCTGCGTGCGCAGTTCCCATTTCATATGCGGGTCGATCACGGTCAGCGGTTCATCAAACAGGATGGCGTTGACGTCTTCGCGCACCATGCCGCGGCCAAGGCTTATCTTTTGCTTGGCATCGGCGGTCAGCCCGCGCGCCTTGCGGTCCAGCGTTGCCTCCATCCCGATGGTATGGGCAATCGCTGCGACGCGCGCCTTGATGTAAGCGGGGTCCATACCCCGGTTGCGCAGCGGAAACGCCAGGTTTTCGCGCACGGTCATGGTGTCGTAAACCACCGGAAACTGAAACACCTGCGCGATGTTGCGCTGGGCGGTTTCGGCGTCGGTCACGTCGCGCTCGCCGAACAGCACCCGGCCTTGGCTGGGGCGCAAAAGGCCCGAGATGATGTTCAAGAGCGTGGTCTTGCCGCAGCCGGACGAGCCGAGAAGCGCATAGGCCCCGCCATCCTGCCAGACGTGATCCATCTCTTTCAGCGCATAATCAGCATCGCCACTGGGCGCGGCGCTGTAGCTGTGGGCGAGGTTTTTAAGTGTGATCTGTGCCATTATGCTGCCACCGAATAAGCGGCGGCTTGCGCCAAAAGCCCATCGCCATCAAAGATATAGATATGCGCGGGGTTCAGCCAAAGGCTGATCTTGTCCCCCGCTTTCAGGGCTTGCACGCCGTGCACCATGGCAACCCAGCGGTCATCGCCGTGTTGAAGATGCACAAAGGTTTCCGAGCCGGTGATTTCACAAGCGATGGTGACGCAGGGAAGCTCAATCGCGTCGGCGGTCTGTTTGTGCAGAAACAGATGGTTGGGGCGGAAACCGGCGGTATAGCTGCCATCGGGCAAGCTGGTGAAAGACTGGGCATTGGTATCGCCAAAGCGCAGCGTTTGCCCTTGCTTTGAAAAGCCAAGGAAATTCATCGGCGGATCGGAAAACACCCGCGCCGTGGTGGCATCGACCGGGTTGCGGTAAACCTGCGGCGTCGGGCCAAACTGGGTCACGCGGCCCTGCCACAGGGTCGCGGTATTGCCGCCGAGCAGCAGCGCTTCTTCGGGCTCGGTGGTGGCATAAACGAAAATTGCGCCGGATTTTTCGAAAATCCGCGGGATTTCGGCGCGAAGTTCCTCGCGCAGTTTATAATCAAGGTTGGCGAGCGGTTCATCCAGCAGCACAAGGCCGGCCTCCTTGACCAAAGCGCGGGCAAGAGCGCAGCGTTGTTGTTGGCCGCCCGAAAGCTCCAGCGGCTTGCGGGACAGCATGGGCGTCAGTTTCAGCATCTCCGCGGTTTCGCGCACCGCGCGGTCAATTTCGGCCGCCGATTTGCCGATCAGCCGCAGAGGCGAGGCAATGTTGTCATAAACGCTGATGCCGGGATAGTTGATGAACTGCTGGTACACCATCGCGACCTTGCGGTCTTGCACGCGCTGGCCGGTCACGTCACGGCCCTGCCACAGGATCTTGCCCGTGGTCGGCTGATCCAGCCCGGCCATCAGCCGCATCAGGCTGGTTTTACCCGACAGAGTCGGCCCCAGCAGCACGTTCATCGTGCCGTTTTCCAACGTCAGGTTGGTCGTCTGGATAAAGGGCTGCCCCTTGACCGCGCGCGAAACGGATTGAAGTTCAATCGACATAGGTGTTCCTCACTCCGCCGCCGGGATGATCGCGCTGCGGATATTGATAGCATCCATAAAGGCCGAAAGTTGAGCGATTTGTTCCGCACTCAGCCGCAAGCCGAGTTTGGTGCGCCGCCAGACGATATCATTGGCCTGCCGCGCGAATTCGTGGGTGATCAGCCAGCGCACTTCTGCCTCGGTCAGGGTCGCGCCAAAGTCTTGGCCAAGGTCAGAGATCTGGCGGGCCCCACCCAGCAAGGTCGCGGCCTCGGTCCCATAGGCGCGGATCAGGCGGGCGGCCCAGGCCGGTGTTAGAAAAGGATAGGCGCGGGCGAGGTCGGCGGTCAGTTTCGCCACATCGGTATGCGGGAAATCGCCGCCCGGCAGCGGCACGCGGGCGGTCCATGCGGGTTTGGCATGGGCAAAGAACGGCGTCAGCTTTGCCAGCGCGCTTTCGGCCAAACGGCGATGCGTGGTGATCTTTCCGCCAAACACGTTCAGCAGGGGCGCACCGTTTTGATCCAGCGACAAAACATAATCGCGGGTGGCGGCGGTGGCCGAGGTGGCGCCGTCGTTGTACAGCGGGCGCACGCCGGAATAGGTCCAGACCACATCGGCAGTGGTGACAGGTTTGGCAAAATATTGGCTGGCGAATTTCAACAGGTAATCGCGCTCTTCATCGGTGCATTTCGCGGTGCCGGGGGCGGATTGGTGGTCATGATCGGTGGTGCCGATCAGGGTGAAATCCTGCTCGTAGGGAATGGCAAAGATGATGCGGCCATCGGTGCCTTGAAAGAAATAGCAGCGGTCGTGGTCATAAAGCTTGCGCGTCACGATATGGCTGCCGCGCACCAGACGCACGCCTTCGGTCGAATTGATGCGGGCAATGTTTCGGATCACATCTTCGACCCAAGGACCGCCGGCATTGACCAAAGCGCGGGCGCTGTGCACGCTTTGGCCCAGCGCGTTTTCGGTGACGATCTGCCACAATCCATCCACCCGCTGCGCACTGATCACGCGGGTTTGGGTGTTGATCTGCGCGCCGCGCCGGGCGGCATCGCGGGCGTTCAGCGATACCAGCTTGGCATCTTCGATCCAGCAATCGGAATATTCATAGGCATGGGCAAAGCGCGGTTGCAGCGGCGCGCCTGCGGCATCGGTTTTCAGATCAAGCGTGCGGGTTGCGGGCAGGATTTTGCGGCCGCCAAGGGTGTCATACATGAACAGGCCCAGCCGGATCAGCCAAGCCGGGCGGCGCCCCTTCATCCATGGCATCAACCGCGCCATCAGTTTGCCGGTCGGGGTTTCGCCTTCAAAGCGCATATCGGGGTGATAGGGCAGAACAAAGCGCATCGGCCAAGAGATATGCGGCATCGCCACCAGCAGGGTTTCGCGTTCTTCAAGCGCCTCGCGGACCAGACGGAATTCGAAATATTCCAGATAGCGCAGGCCGCCATGGAACAGCTTGGTGCTGGCCGAAGAGGTCGCTTGCGCCAGATCGCCTTGTTCGGCCAGGCACACCGTCAAGCCGCGACCCACCGCGTCCCGCGCGATGCCGCAGCCATTGATGCCGCCGCCGATAATGAAAAGATCAACCGTTTCCGGCGATGGCTGCATGGTCAATCGATGTCCCCTCCCAAGGTTGTGTAAGGCTGACGCAATCGTGATCATCGGTCAATCATTTTTTTCGCTTTTGTTCGAATTAGGAAAAAGCGAACATTTTTTGGGCATGGTTTGCGCGATCCACGATCAAACATGCACGCACGCGCGCCTTCGGGGTCACCGTATTGCTGCGATTTCAGTCTCAACGCACTCAGCGATACCGTGATGGACGATATCGACTGTGCCGCAGCGGCGGCCAGCGGTGCGGCAAGGCGTTTGTGAGGGGGATTTTGGAATGCTCTTGCCCTGATCATGGAGCGGGCAAGTTGATCCAGATCAAGTCAGAGCCAAGGAGATCAGGGTCAAGGTGCTTGGTGCCCATTGCTGCCAAAGGTGTCCTCAGCAGACATGAAGGGGCGCGGCCATGGTTTACAAAACCTTGCTGACAATTCTGACCCGGGCGGATGGGATTGAAAAGCCGCTGGAGGAGGCTGGTGCACTGGCCGAAAGATATGACGCCGACCTTGATGGGTTGTGCTGGCCGCCGCGCCGATGCAGGGCGGCGATGATTATCCGGGGTCCAGCGGCAACCGGTGCATATCACGCGCCATGCGCTGTCGCCGGGTTTCCGGTTCAATGATGCCATCACCCTTGAGGGCAGATATCTGGCGGCTGACGGTTTCAAGCGTCGGCCCCAGATCGTCGGCCATCGCCTCTTGTGTCAGCATCAGATTACACGTCACCGTCCTGGCCGCCCTGTGCGGCCCCAACGCGGCTGTTCTGCGGGCCATAATCGCCAACAGCCAAGCGGTTTTTCGCCTGGGCGCCACCATCCATTCGCGCGCGGCATCCAACGCGACCAGCCTCATTTCCAACAAGCGCTGGCTCAAATGCGGGGTGGCCTTCAAGGTCGACTCGAAGGCTTTAGTGCGAAAACAGCACAGGGTCGGATCTGGGGTGGCAGTGACGGTAAAGGGGACCAATGCGCGCCGCGGCCGCCCGACAAAATCGAATGACATCAGCCGCCCGACCATGTGCGTCCGGCCATCGTCCAACGCCCGGCTGATGGTGGCAATGCCGGTGACCACCGATGCCGCAAACTCCATCCTGTCGCCCGCCCAAACAACCGTCTGGCCGGCTTCATCGCAGCGATTGTGTTTGATTCCGTTCAGTATGGCCCATTCAGCTGGGTCGCAGCGGGCACAAACGGCGCTGTGACGGATCGGGCAAGCGGAACCGTTGCGGCCATTACGGCCAGTCGGTTGAAGAACGTTCAAGGTTCTTTTCAGTGAAACCTGCCGCCTTGCAATGCACCGAAAAAATGGGCCCTGTCAAAGGTGATTCGGGTTGGCAGGAATCTCTGTCAGCCAAGCCTTTCCCCTGCTACCCTTGCCAGATCATGCCCGCCCTTTGCCGCGATTGCCTCACTCAATTTCAGGCCGGGCCCCGCTGCCCCGCCTGCCGCTCGCCGCGTGTTGTCGGCCACCCTGAACTGACCGCCCTTTCCATCGCCCATATGGATTGCGACGCCTTTTATGCCAGCGTTGAAAAACGCGACAACCCCGCCCTGCGCGATCGTCCCCTTATCGTCGGCGGCGGCACGCGGGGGGTGGTGTCCACCTGCTGCTATCTCGCCCGCATCGCAGGTGTGCGCTCTGCCATGCCGATGTTTCAGGCGTTGAAACTCTGCCCCACCGCCACCGTCGTCAAACCCCGCATGGCCGCCTATGCCGAAGCCTCCCGCGCGATCCGTTCGATGATGGAGGCGCTGACCCCCGCCATCGAGCCGCTCTCGCTCGACGAAGCTTTCCTCGACCTGACCGGCACCGCCCGCCTGCACGGTGCGCCGCCTGCGGTCATGCTGGCCGGTTTGACGCGCGATATGGAAACGCAGCTGGGCCTGACCGGGTCCATCGGCCTGTCGCACAACAAGTTCCTCGCCAAGATCGCCTCGGACCTCGACAAACCGCGCGGCTTTTCCGTGGTGGGCCGCGCGGAGACGGCCGATTTTCTGAAACCCAAGCCCGTGCGCATCCTGTGGGGGGTTGGCACCGCCGCGCAAAGCGCGCTGGACAGCGCCGGAATCCGCACCATTGCCGATCTTTTGCGCTGGGACCGGGCCGATCTGACCGCCCGCTTCGGCCAGATGGGCGAGCGCCTGCATGCGCTGGCGCGCGGGCAGGACCACCGCCGGGTGAACCGCGATGAAAAGCTGAAGTCGATCTCGAAAGAGACGACGTTTTTCGAAGACACCACGGACCCGGACCTGCTGGATGGCCATATCTGGCGGCTGTCCGAACAGGTCGCAGACCGGGCCAAGGCGAAACATCTGTCTGGTCGCACCGTCACCTTGAAACTGAAGCGCGGCGATTTTCAACTGCTGACGCGGCGCCATTCCCTGACCGATCCAACCCAGCTGACCGACCGGATTTACCGCGCCGCCGCCGATCTTTTGTCACGGTCGGGCACCAATGGCCCCTTCCGGCTGATCGGCGTCGGCATCAGCGATTTGGCCCCCGAAGAGCAGGCCGATCTGTCGCGTGATCTTTTGGATCCGCTCGCCAGCAAACGGGCGGCGGCGGAACGCGCGGCGGATGCGATCCGCGAGAAATTCGGCCATGATGCGATCATCAAAGGCCGGGCATTGCGCTGATCACTGGTCGATAAAGGCCCGGACTGCGGCGGTGTACTCTTCAGGGGCCTGAAGCATGGCGAAATGGCTGGCCTGCGGAAGAAGCACCAATTTTGACCCTGCGATAAGGCTGGCAATCTTTTCGGTATGCGGCCGCAGAATCGCTTCGTCAAATTCGCCGGCGACAATCGCCGTTGGCACGCCAATCGCGGCAACCTGCGCGTCGCTCCAGTTCGGCTCGGTTGCCCACATGTTCGAGATCTGCGCCACAAAGGCATCAAACTGATCGGGGGTCGGGGACATGACAGCATAGTCCTGACCCATCCATTCGATATAGCTGCCAAAGACCGCGTCTGTGGCCACCTTGGGATCGACACCATCGGTTGTAATATTGGCGGCCTGTGCAAAAAGATGGTCCAACCGCTCCGGGTGAGACATCGCGATGTCCAGACCAATGATGCCACCGTCCGACCAACCGACCAGATCCACCTTTGCGATCTTGAGATAGTCCAGCAGCGCAAGATAGTCCGAGGACATCAGATCATAGCCATAGGGCGCCTCGGTGCGGGTGGAGCGGCCATGGCCACGACTGTCCGCCACGATGACCAAATGGTCTTTCATCAGGTCGATCACCTGATTGGCCCAGATATCGGCATTGCCAAGGCCGCCATGGATCAAAAGCACAGGATCACCGGCGCCAAACGTGGCGTAATACATCTGGATGCCGTTGACGTCGGCCATGCCGGAAGTGGCGGGCGCGGGCATGGCAGGAGGTTTTGGAACCGACATCCAACGATCTTCGGCCCCGGCCGAAGTGGCGGTGATCAGGGTGAGGGCGATGGTCTTCAGGTGCTTCATCGGGTTTCTCCGGGTATCAACGGTGATGTGAATTGATCATTCCGCAGCAAGGGCGCGCAGGTCTGGCTGTCCCAATTCGGCAATTTGCGCCAGAATTGTCGTCATGACTGACTGAAAGACTGCAAAATTTGCGCCCCGCTCAACCAGTGCTTCATCCATATACAGGCCCCGGTCAATCTCCACCTGCACGACATGCCGCCCCGCCGAAGGACGGCCATAACTTTGGGCGATGAAGGCCCCCGCAAAGGGCGTGTTTCGCGCCACACGCAGACCTGCATCCCGAAAGGCGGCTTCGATCTGGTCAACCACCTGCCCGCCCGCCGCCGCCCCGAACCGATCGCCCAGAACCACATCCGGGCGGGGCACGCCGGGGCGGGTATGGCTTTCAATCGCTTCATGCGGCATCGAGTGGCAGTCGACCAGAATCGCCTGACCGAACTGATTTGCCGTGGTGTCCATCAGCGCGCGCAGGGCGTTGTGATAGGGATACCAATGCCGGCGCAGACGCGATTCGGCCTCTGTCAGGGCAATCTTTCCGCGGTAAATCTGCCGCCCGCCGGAAACGACCCGCGGAATCACCCCGATACCCGACGATACCCGCGGATTATGCGCGGCGCGCTCGATCCCCTCGATCAGGGCCGGGTCCAACTCGTCCGGCGCGCGGTTCAGATCGACATAGGCACGCGGCACGTCGGCCACCAGCAAGGGCGCGCCAAAATCGGGCGCTTTGCTGATCAATTCGTCAACAAAAGCGTCTTCGGACGAGCGCAAGGCAAGCGCGCCCAGCACAGACTGCTTCAGGAATTCTGGCGCATAAGCGCGCCCCGAATGCGGCGCGGCGAACAGGACCGAGGTGGACTGCGCCTTTGGCCTGAACAGCCGGTAAGTGCCTTGCTCCATTCTGCCTTCCCTTCGTTCATCTACTATAGAGGCAAAACTCAGCGCACTGAAACCCCTTGAAAGCGCCTTATGATCTGAGTATAGCCCCCCATGACCGACGCGGTTCCGCCCGCGTCCTTTTCTTTGGGGGCGTGCGGGTCCAGACGGCAACGTGGGCGGTTAGCTCAGCGGTAGAGCACTACGTTGACATCGTAGTGGCCACTGGTTCGATCCCAGTACCGCCCACCATTCGCCGCCATCCTTCGGGGTGGCAAAGGTTTTCAATGGCGCGTGATGCGCCGCGACTGAAAGGAGACGACCATGAAGGTTGCGAACTCTCTCCGCTCGCTGAAGACGCGTCACCGCGATTGCCAAGTCGTGCGCCGTAAAGGCCGCGTCTATGTGATCAACAAGACGCAAAAACGCTATAAGGCCCGCCAAGGTTGAGTCCTGGTCGGTTGATTTGGTGTTTTCAGCAAGCATGATGGGCCGCCAAGGGTAACCTTCGGCGGCTTTTTCATGCCCGTCCGCTTTGCGAAAGGATGCCGAACCATGCAGCTTTACACCTCCGACCTCACGCCGTTTGGCCGCAAGGTCATGGTGCAGATCTTCGAATCGGGCCTGATGGACCGGGTTGAGGTGATTTCTGTCATCGGCAGCCCGCTTGATGCTGCCAGCATGCCGGTGGACCGCAATCCGCTTGGCAAAATCCCGGCGCTGGTTACGGACGGCGGCGCAGCGATTTTCGACAGCCGGGTGATTTGCCGGTATCTGGATGATTTGTCGGGGGCGGGGCTTTACCCCAAAGGCGCGGCGCTTTGGCCGGTTCTGACGCTTGAGGCGGCGGCGGACGGGATTTTGGACGCGGCGCTGCTGATGGTATACGAATCGCGGCTTCGCCCGGCGCAGATGCAGTTTGCGCCCTGGGTTGAGGGGCAATGGGCCAAGGTCGAACGGGCGCTGGGCGCTGTGGAAACCGGGTTACTTGCCCCCCTGGACGGCCCGCTGAACATGGGCCAGATCGCGCTTGCCGCAGCGCTTGGATATCTTGATTTTCGCCTTGCCGCCCGCGATTGGCGCGCCGAAAGACCGGCGCTAGACGCTTGGGCCGCGCGAATGTCGCAACGCCCGTCGATGGCCGCGACGGCGCCAAGGGCCTGAGTTTGGGCGAAAAAATAACGGGCATTGGAATCATCGGGGCCGTTTACACGGTTCAAAGGACATAAAAGCCAAATTCCGCCCCCCTCTGGCCCGTTTGTCCGCTTTACGGCGCCATGAACCTTGTCTAAAACGCCGCCAAGCAGGCCAGAGGTGATCTTGGCCTGATCTTGATTTGTGCCGCCTCAGCAGCGCGGCCTTGAAAGGGAGAAAACTTCGTGTCCCATGCTGACGAAACCGCAGGGTCCCGCCGGGATTTTCTGTATTATGTAACCGCAGGCACGGGCGCTGTTGCCGCCGGGGCCGCTGTTTGGCCGCTGGTCAATCAGATGAACCCCTCGGCCGACACGCGCGCCCTGGCGTCGATCTTTGTCGATGTTTCGGGTGTTGAAGTGGGCACTCAGCTGACCGTGAAATGGCGCGGCAAACCGGTGTTCATTCGCCGCCGCACCGCCGAAGAGATCGAGGCTGGCCGCGCTGTGGCTTTGACCGATCTGGTGGACACCAGATCCGAAAACGAAAATATCGGCGCCGAAATGGACGCCTCAGACGCCAACCGCTCGCTGGACGAAGCGGGCGAGTGGCTGGTCATGATGGGCGTTTGTACGCATCTTGGCTGCGTGCCCTTGGGCAATGCGGGCGATTTTGGCGGCTGGTTCTGCCCCTGCCACGGTTCGCATTACGACACCGCGGGCCGCGTCCGCAAAGGGCCCGCCCCGCGTAACTTGCCTGTGCCGGTTGCCAAATTCGAAGACGCCACTACAATTAAGCTGGGATAAGGAGAGCAACCATGGCCGGAATACCGCATGACCATTACGAGCCGAAATCGGGCTTTGAAAAGTGGCTCTACACCCGGCTTCCGGTGGCAGGCCTTCTGTACGACACGCTGACGATCCCGACGCCAAAGAACCTGAACTGGATGTGGATCTGGGGCATCGTTCTGACTTTTTGTCTGGGGCTGCAGATCGTGACCGGCATTGTCCTGGCGATGCATTACACCCCGCAAGTCGACATGGCCTTCGCTTCGATTGAACATATCATGCGCGATGTGAACGGCGGCTACATGATCCGTTACATGCACATGAACGGCGCGTCGCTGATGTTTTTTGCGGTTTATCTGCATATTTTCCGTGGCCTGTACTATGGCAGCTACAAAGCGCCGCGCGAAGTGACGTGGATCATCGGCATGATCATTTACCTTTTGATGATGGCGACCGGTTTCATGGGCTATGTTCTGCCTTGGGGCCAGATGTCGTTCTGGGGTGCAACAGTGATCACCGGCCTGTTTGGCGCCATTCCGGGCGTTGGCCCGACCGTGCAGGAATGGCTGCTGGGCGGACCTGCGGTCGACAACGCCACGCTGAACCGCTTTTTCAGCCTGCATTACCTTTTGCCCTTCGTGATCACCGGTCTTGTGGCCGTGCATATCTGGGCATTCCACACCACGGGCAACAACAACCCGACAGGTGTCGAAGTGCGCCGGACGTCCAAGGCGGATGCGGAAAAAGATACGCTGCCGTTCTGGCCCTACTTTGTGATCAAAGACCTGTTTGCACTCTGCCTTATTCTGGTGGTCTTCTTTGCGGTCGTCGGCTTTATGCCGAACTACTTGGGCGATCCGGTTAACTATGTCATGGCCAACCCGCTGTCGACGCCTGCGCACATTGTGCCGGAATGGTATTTCCTGCCGTTCTACGCAATTCTGCGCGCTTTCACCGCCGATGTCTGGGTGGTGCAGCTGGTAACGTTCCTGTCCTTCGGCATCATCGACGCCAAGTTCTTTGGGGTTTTGGCGATGTTCGGCGCGATTGCGGTTATGGCCTTTGTGCCATGGCTTGACACCTCGTCGGTGCGCTCGGGCAAGTACCGTCCCAAGTTCAAGGCGTGGTTCGCGCTTTTGGTCATCGACTTTGTCGTTCTGACATGGGTTGGCGCGCAGGTGCCGAACGAGCTGATGTCGTGGATCTCGCTGATCGCTTCGGCCTACTGGTTCGCCTACTTCCTGATCATCCTTCCGCTGCTCGGCGTGCTTGAAAAGCCGCTGCCGCAACCGGCGACGATCGAAGAAGACTTCAAGTCGCACTACGCGCCGCAAGCGGCCGAGTGAGAGAAAGGAACTGACTGAGATGATACGCAAAATCGCAATCGGCGCTGCATCCGTTCTGGTCCTGAGCACTGGGTTTGCCCTCGCCAACGAGGGGGGGCATACCGAAGACGTCGCCTTTTCGTTCGAAGGACTCTTTGGCACCTTTGACGAACATCAGCTGCAGCGCGGCCTACAGGTTTACACCGAGGTTTGTTCGGCCTGTCACGGGCTGAAATTCGTGCCGATCCGCACGCTTTCCGATGAAGGCGGCCCTCACCTGCCCGAAGATCAGGTGCGCGCCTATGCAAAGGAATTCCCGGTTCTGGACGAAGACTCGAACCGGGCGGCGCTGTACGACATCGAAAAAGGCGAGATGCGGACGCTGCTGCCTTCCGACAAGTTTCCCGCCAACAACGGCGCAAATGCGCCGGATCTATCGTTGATGGCCAAGGCGCGTGCGGGTTTTTCGGGCCCCTACGGTCTGGGCACCAATCAGCTGTTCAAAGGCATGGGCGGGGCAGAGCATATCTATTCCGTTCTGAGCGGCTACGAAGAAAACCCGGCCTGCGCGCCGGATGGGATCGACGGGTTTTATTATAACAAGGCCTTTTCTGCGGGCGGCGTGCCGGACAGCTGCAAAGTCGGCGGGGTTTCCACCGTTGAAGGCACCTGGATTGCGATGCCCCCACCGCTTGAGGATGATCTGATCACCTATCAGGACGAAACCCAAGCCAGCTTGCATCAGATGTCCGAAGACGTTGCGGCCTTTCTGATGTGGACGGCAGAGCCAAAACTGATGGCGCGCAAAGATGCGGGCTTCAAGGCGGTGGTTCTTCTGATTCTCCTCAGCACGCTGCTGTACCTGACCAACAAGCGGCTTTGGGCCGGGGTCAAAGGCAAAAAGCACACGGCTTAAGTCCGTCTGCACCGCGTAAATACCCCCCCGCGCCGCAAGGTGGCGGGGGTTTTTCTTTGCGAAGTCGCGACTGCGGCCCTATCCCAGATAATCGCGCAGCACCTTCGGTGGATCGGCGAGGAGCGCCTTGGTTTCAACCGGCAGGCTCGCCGCGCCCTCTGCCACGACAGACACCCTTTGCGCGAAGCCCACCACGTCCTTGGGATCATGGCTGACCAGAATGACCGCCGCCTGTGTTTCGGCGGCGACCTCGGCCACCAGCGACAGCATCTCGGCGCGTAAGGCAGGACCAAGCGCGGCAAAAGGTTCGTCCAGCAACAGCACTGGCCGCGCCCGCAAAAGCGCCCGCGCGAGGGCGGCCCTGCCTTGCTGTCCGCCCGACAACTGCCCCGGTTTGCGCGCGCCGTACCCGGTCAGCCCCACCCGCGTTAACGCACCCTCAATCAGGCGCGCGGTGGCATCGGACATCTTCAGGCTGGGTGACAGGCCAAGGCACAGGTTCTGCGCCACGGTCAGATGGCCAAACAGGTTTTGATCCTGAAACAGCGTGGTAAAGGGCCGCGCGCCCGGCAGAACCGCCGACAGATCGCGCCCCTGCCACAGAATGCGGCCCGAGGTTGGCGCGAAAAACCCCGCGATGGCCATCAAAAGGCTGGTCTTGCCCGCCCCCGAAGGGCCGATCAGCGCCAACCGCTCGCCCGGCGCCACGGCCCAATCGGCGGTTAGCGAAAAGTCGTCCTGCGTCAGGCGCAGCGCCTCAAGTGTCAGCATGGCGTGCGCCCCAACGGTCAAAGAGGAAAAACAGGGAAAAACTGGCCAGAACGAGGATCAAGGCCGCTGCCGCCGCCTGATCCATCCGATACGCGCCGATCAGATTTTGCACGAGCAGCGGCAAGGTCGCCCCACCCTGCCCGGCGAACAGCGTGATCACGCCCAGATCGCCCATCGACAGCGCCGCCGCCAGCCCCGCGCCATAGCCCAAGGGCCGGGCGAGCAGAGGCAGGGTCACATAGCGCAGCCGGATCATCGGCGTCAGGCCAAGGCTCTCGCTCAAACGGTCAAAGTTCTGCTGCACCTGCCGCGCCTGTGGCAGCAGCAGCCGGAACACGAACGGCAGCGCCAGAAGGGTGTTGACCAGCATGGTGACCGGAAGGGCCAGATCATCGGGCTGCGCAAAGGGTCGCAGCGCCAGAAACAACCCGGTGCCAAGCACCAACCCCGAGGCGGACAGCGGCAGCATGGCCGAAAGCTCGATCCAGCGGCGGCCGGGTCGCGCGGCGGCAAGCGCGAGGATCAGCGCGGCGACGGTTGTCAGCAGGGCCGAGGCGAGGGCAACGGCCAGCGAGCGCGCGAGGGCGGGCCACAGGCCGTTTGGCAGATCGGCAAGCCCCGGCAAGCCGCGCAGCAAGGCCGCCAAAAGCGGGGCGAGAAGGTAAAGCGCGGCGAGAGCGATCCAGAAAACATCCAGCCCCCGGCGCCAACCCTTTGGCGCAAACAGCACGCTTTGACGCGCAAGCCCGGTGCCAAAACCATCCGGCAGGGTCAACCGCAACGCGCCCAGCGTGACAATGGCGCAAAGGGAAAACTGCACCGTGGCAAGAAGTGCCGCGCGGCCAAGATCAAATTCGAACCGCAAAGCCTGATAAATCGCCAGCTCCAGCGTGCTCGCCTTCGGACCGCCGCCAAGGGTCAGCGAAATGGCAAAACTCGTCAGACAGATCAGAAAAACCGTCACCGCGATGCCCGGTAATTGAACGCGCAGCATCGGCAATTCCAGATGGCGAAACTGCGCGGCGGGCGGCATCGACAGCGATTGCGCCAGCCGAAACCGCTCTGGCGGGATCGCGTGCCAGCCGTGCAGAAGCATCCGCGTGGCGAGCGGCAGATTGAAAAACACATTCGCCATGACCACCCCGTGCAGCCCGTAAATCGAAAATGGCGGCAGACCCAGCGCGCCAAGCGCCATATTGACCGGGCCAGCGCGGCCAAAAATCGTCAGCAGCCCCAGAACCGCCACCACGAAGGGCAAAGCAAAGGGCGCGGCCATCAGCCCGATCAGCGCGCTTTGCCCCCAAAAGCGGCGGCGAAACAACGCGCGCGCGACAGGCACCGCCAGCAGGGCCGAAAACCCCGCCGACAGCGCCGCTTGCAGCAGCGTAAAGCGCAGCGCGGCAAAATCTGCCGGGGCCAGCAGGCGGCCGCCCGCCATGGCCCGCGCGTGCCAAGCCAAAATCGCCGCGCTGCCAAGGATCAGCGCGGCAATCGCAACAGCCAGCCCGAAGGCCAGCTTCATTTGGACAGGGCGGTCTGCCATTGCTCAATCGCCGGGCCGCGGGCTGCTTCAGCCTCGGTTGCGGTCAGCAAAAGCGAGGTTTCGGGCTGGATCAGGGTTTCAAACCCCGCTGGAAGGCCGGAGGCAGGCGTTTTGGCGGGATACATCCAGTTGGTGGTGATCATCGCCGCCTGCGCCGCATCCGAGGTAAGGTAGGCGAGGAATTGGTCGGCCAGATCGGATTGATCGGTCGAGGCCAGTTTACCCGCCACTTCGACCTGCATGTAATGCCCCTCGCTGAACAAAGCCGCTGATTTCGTGGCATCGCTTTCGGCAATCAGGTGATAGGCTGGCGAGGTCGTGTAGGACAAAACCATATCCGCCTCGCCCTCCAGGAACATGGAATAGGCCTCGCTCCAGCCCGGAGTGACGGTGACGATATTGTCGGCGAGCGCCGCCCATATCTCGGGCGCGCGCTCGCCATAGGCGGCGCGGATCCACATCACCAGCCCAAGGCCGGGGGTTGAGGACCGGGGATCCTGGATCAGGATTTTCAGATCGGACGCGGCCAACTCTTCAAAAGAGTTCGGCGGGGTTTGCAGTTTGGTATTGTCATAAACCATCGCGAACCAGCCCCAGTCGAAGGCCACGAAATTGGGATCAGAAAAAGCCACTGGCAGGGTATTTTCAGCCGGGGCAACGGGCGCGAAAAGGCCGGTGGCGGCGGCATTCGCGGTCAGTGTGGTATCAAGGCCAAGCACGACATCGACATCACTTTGCGCCCCTTCCAGCTTGACCCGCGCCAGCACCGCCGCGCCGTCGCCGCCTGTCACAAATTGCAGATCGCAGGCGCAAGTTGCCTCGAAACCCGCCTCGATCAGCGGTCCGGGTCCCCATTCGGGGGTAAAGCTGTCATAGGTCAGCACAGTCAGAACAGGCGTCTCGCCCATGGCCAAAGTGGCAATGGACACAAGGCCCGCAGCGAGGAGTTTGGTTTTCATCGGTCTTCTCCAACGTTGCGACGGATTGGTCGGGACTGGAGAATTCCAAGCACCTTCCCTCCGCCGGTATGATCCGGTTCAGGTTCAACGGGTCCGCTTGCGCATCTCAGCCTTTTGGTGCGTTTTTGAAAAAACGAACCGGGGGCACCCCGAGGTAGGCAGGAACATACGGCAAAGCGGCGGGCTGACAAGGGGTGATTTCAGGGGTGAATTCCGGCGGGTATCACCAAGGATTGAAATCTGCGTGATCGGTTCATGGGGTAGCAAAGGTGTAGATCATCGGAGCGCCGCCATGCCGACACGTCGCAGATTTCTTGCCACCGGCCTTTCGGCGGGGCTTTTGCCAGTTGCGGCGGGCGCGCAGCAAGTTGTTGAATTGCAATGGCTTTATGACGTTTCTGCCGGTGCCAGTTCAGAGGCTGAAGCCGCGCTTGCGGCCATCACTGCGGGCAACAGAATCGACATGGCGGCCGGGCTTATCCTGTCGATGCGTTTTGCCGGACCGCGCGAGGCGGCCATTTCGCAGGTCCTGCGCAAGCTGACCGGTGACACCAGGGCCAAGGATTGGTTCGGCTGGATGCTGTGGCAAGAAGCCCATCCCGAGGTGGTGCCGGCCGCGTCCTACATCACGTTCATGCGCGATCTGCACCTGCGAATCGATCCCGATTTCGACCGCTTTCTGCGCCCCGAATACCTGACCCGGGACGCCGCGCGGATCCGGGTGGAAGAGATCACATGGGGCGGCGTGGTCAAGGACGGCATCCCGGCCCTGGACAATCCGGCGATGATTGCGGGCGCTGGGGCGGTGTATCTGCGCGCCGATGATCTGGTGTTTGGCGTTTCGATCAATGGCGATCTGCGGGCCTATCCTTTGCGGATCATGGGCTGGCACGAGATGTTCAACGATGTGATCGGCGGCGTGCCGGTCGCGCTCGCTTATTGCACTTTGTGCGGGTCGGGGATCTTGTATGAAACGAAGGTGAAGGGCCGGGCAAAACCGTTGATCTTTGGCTCGTCGGGGTTTTTGTACCGGTCCAACAAGCTGATGTTCGACCGTGCGACGCTCAGCCTTTGGAACCAGTTTACCGGCGAGCCTGTGACGGGCAAGCTGGCCAGCAGCGGCATCAAATTGGTCCAGCGCCCGGTGGTGATTGCCCGCTGGGATGACTGGCTGGCCGTGAACCCAAAGACGCAGGTTCTGGCTTTGGACACGGGGTATCGGCGCGATTACGGCTCTGGCGTGGTCTATCAAGACTACTTCGCCTCGGCCGATCTGATGTTTCCGGCGCTGGCAGATCAGCGGGTGCAGGGGCAAAAGGACTATGTCTTTGGCATCCGCCGCTTTGCTGCCGCGCGGGCGTGGCCGCTGAAGGCCTTTGCGAAACAGCCGGTGATCAATGACGCGCTGGACGATTTTCCTGTGGTCCTGATCGGTGATCCTGATGGCCGCACCGTGCGCGCGTATGAGCGCGGCAGCCTCCGGTTTTCCAGAAAAGGCGGCGTTTTGATCAGCGATGATGGCGCGGTCTGGACCTTTGGCGAAGAGGCGCTGAGCAGCGCGGATGGACGCAGCCTGCCGCGCGTGGCGGGGCAGGTGTCGTATTGGTTCGCATGGGATGGCTACGAAGGCGACGTGGCGACGCTTTACGGCGAGAACTGAGCCGCCGCATCGGCCCCGCGCAGTTTTGGGTTTCTTGCGGGCCGGGCATGGCTTAAGGGTCGGGCAAGCAAGGAGCCCGCACATGAGCCTGAACACCTTTGGACATCTGTTCCGCATCACCACTTGGGGCGAAAGCCACGGGCCCGCGATTGGTTGCACGGTCGATGGTTGCCCGCCGGGGGTCACGCTGTCCGAGGCGGATCTGCAGCCATGGCTGGACAAGCGCAAACCGGGCACCTCGAAATTCACCACACAGCGCAAAGAGGCGGACGAGGTTCGCATTCTGTCGGGGGTGTTTGAAGGGGTGACGACGGGCACGCCCATTCAACTGATGATCGAAAACACCGACCAGCGGTCGAAAGACTATGGCGATATCGCGCAGGCCTTTCGCCCCGGTCATGCCGACATCACCTATCATCAGAAATACGGCGTGCGGGATTATCGCGGTGGCGGGCGGTCCAGCGCGCGCGAGACGGCGGCGCGGGTGGCCGCGGGGGGCGTGGCGCGCGCGGTTCTGACGCAGATGCTGCCGGAGCTGCGGATCAGCGGATACATGGTGCAGATGGGCCCGCACGGGATTGACCGCGCCCGGTTTGACGCAGGCGTCATCGGGGCCAACCCGTTCTGGTGCCCCGATCCGGTCGCTGCGGCGGGTTGGGCCGACTATCTGGACGCTCTGCGCCTGTCGCACAATTCGGTCGGCGCGGTGATCGAAGTGGTGGCGTCGGGCGTGCCCGCGGGCTTGGGCGCGCCTTTGTATGGCAAGCTTGACAGTGATCTGGCGGCGGCGATGATGTCGATCAATGCGGTTAAAGGCGTCGAGATTGGCGAGGGAATGGCCGCCGCCGCGCTGACCGGTGTTGAGAATGCCGACGAGATGCGGATGGGGCCGGACGGCGTGCAGTTCCGGTCGAACCACGCGGGCGGCATTCTGGGCGGCATCAGCTCCGGTCAGGATGTGGTGGTGCGGTTCGCAGTCAAGCCGACCTCATCCATCCTGACCCCGCGCGCCACGGTGAATGCGGCGGGCGCCGAGATTGATCTGGTCACCAAAGGCCGCCACGACCCCTGCGTCGGCATCCGCGCCGTGCCGGTGGGCGAGGCGATGATGGCCTGCGTTTTGCTTGACCATGTGCTGCTTGACCGGGGGCAAACGGGCGGGCGCAGGGGAACGATCGGGGCCTGACGGCGCGCGCCAAGGGCTAATTTACGCCCCCCTCCCCCCCCCGCCAAGGGGCTTCAAGCGATCGTCAGAGCCTCCAGCGCAGCCCAGTCGTCGGCGGGAAGGACATAAGCGGTCTTATCAACATCCCCGGTCCAGACGAAC
Organism: Paracoccaceae bacterium; assembly: GCA_031385445.1. Lineage (GTDB taxonomy): Bacteria > Pseudomonadota > Alphaproteobacteria > Rhodobacterales > Rhodobacteraceae > CAIYZT01. The sequence goes on from JANNBM010000056.1 coordinate 228,302, forward strand.
ACACACAAGAAGGGCACAGCGCCCACTTTGGTCATGTGGGGCTGGTTCGGCGGGTTCCACACTGGATGATGGGCAGGTTTCGCGATCAGGGGCCGACCCGGTCCGAACCGCCAGCCATGCGGGCCGGTCAAGGGCGCATAAAGTTCGGGCGCGGGGTGGGCATGGTCGCGGTACAGCACGTTTGGCGCGATCAAGAACAGGCCAAGGTCAAAATTTTCCGATGCAAAGGGCGCATCGCCCCCCTTGATCATCGCAAAGGCATGACCTGAGGCAAAACTCTCGCCAATATCCTCTGGGGGATAGCCCCCGTAGGTCACCCATTCCAACGCACCCGCGGCGCGCTCGATTGCGGCGCACAGCGCGGGCTGATCGGCACCCGCCGCCGCCAGAGCCGGGGCAAGCCAGCGGTCGACCACGGCATTGGTGCGGGCCGGCATGCGCCGACCGGGTCCAGGATCGGTTGGCAAACCTGCACGAACTTCGGCGGCGCCAAGGTGGTCGAGGGTCAATACATAGTCTCTAATCGCCGAATAGAGACTGTTTAGCGGGTTTTCCATCATTGGTCTTTCTGGCAGCGGCAAGCCGCGCTCTTTCAGTATGGCAAAGGGATCGCGGGAGTCATGCGCGGCTGCGACGCGAAAAACCTCCAGCACCTCGGCGCTTATGCGCCCTGATTGCCACAGATCCATCGCCGCGCCGTAACGCACCCGCCCTGATCCGGGCGCGCCCAAGGGCGCGTTCAAAAAGCGGGCGGCAGCGTCAGTCATTGTTTCGAAACGCCTGACGCTCTTCGGCCAAACGGCGCTTTTCGGCGCTGTTCAGGATAAAACCTGCCGCCATCACGCCAATGCCCACGGTCAGCACCATCAAGGTGGCCAAAGCGTTGATATCGGGGGTAACGCCCAGCTTGACCTTGGACCAGATCAACAGCGGCAGCGTGGTTGCCCCCGGCCCCGTGGTAAAGGCGGTGATCACCACATCATCAAGCGAGATGGTAAAGGCCAAAAGCCAACCCGAAAGGATGGCAGGCGAAATCACCGGCAGAGTTATGTCAAACATCACCTGCCATGGCCGCGACCCAAGATCCATCGCCGCCTCTTCAATGGCCCGGTCCGATTGCACCATGCGAGCGTTGATGATCGTGGTCACAAAGACCATCGAAAAGGTGATATGGGCCAGCGTGATCGTGGTGAACCCGCGGCTTGCGGGCCAGCCGAGCCTATCGGCCATCAGGATGAAAAAGATCAGCATCGAGATGCCGGTGATCACCTCGGGCATGATCAGGGGCGCGGTCACCAGCCCGGAAAACAGCGTGCGGCCGCGGAATTTGGTGAACCGGGCCAGCGTGATCCCGGCCATCGTGCCAAGGATCGTTGCGAAGCTGGCCGAGATCAGGGCGATTTTCAGCGACAAAAGCAGCGCGTCGATCACACTGTCGTTCGACAAAAGCGAGACATACCATTTGGTGGAAAACCCGCCCCAGACCGTGGCCAACCGCGAGGCGTTGAAGCTGTAGACGATCATCGACAGGATCGGCACGTAAAAGAACGCAAAGCCGAAACACAGAACCGAAATCAGGAAGGTTGGGCGGCGGTTCATTTCGCCCCCTCTGCGCGGGCCTGATAATGGCTGTAGATCATCGTCGGCACCACCATCAGCACCAACAGCGCCACCGCCACCGCTGCGGCCATCGGCCAATCGCGCGCCTGCGCGAATTCGTCCTGAATGATCTTGCCGATCATCGGCTGCGCGGCATTGCCAACCAGCGTCGGGATCACCAACTCGCCCGCCGCAGGGATGAAAACCAACATCCCCCCCGCCACGATTCCCGGAACCGATTGCGGCAGGGTCACGTCCCAGAACACCTGATAGGGGCGGCTGCCAAGGTCCATCGCCGCTTCGTCCAGCGCCGGGTCCAGCCGTTCAAGGCTGGCATAGAGCGGCAGGATCATGAACGGCAGATAGGTATAGACCATCACCAGAACGACAGCGAAATTGGTGTGCATCATGGGAATGGATTTCACCGCCCAGTCCACCGGCACCAGAACATTCCAACCCGCCGTCAACAGCCCGTTGAACCACGAGTTTTTGCCCATCAGCCCCATCCAGGCATAGACCCGCAGCAGAAATGAGGTCCAGAATGGCAAGATCACCAGCATCAACAGGATATTGCGCCAGCTTTTGGACACCCGCGTCAAGCCAAGTGCCATCGGATAGCCGATCAAAAGGCAAAAGATCATCGCGACAAAGGCGTTCACGACCGAGGTTAGAAAGGCCCGCAGGTACAGCCCGTCGGTCACGACCCGGGCAAAGGCCCCGCCGTTGATCCAAGGATGGGCACCACCAAAGGAAAACGGCGGGGCGGTGGGGGTGTTCGTGGCCACACTCATCGCGACGACGATGAAAAACGGCAGCAGGAACCAGACGACCAGCCAAAGATAGGGCGCGCCGATCAAAAGCGCCGCCCACCCTTTGGCGTCAAACCAGCGCGCAAAGCGGGTTTGCGGCATGTCAGTGCTCCAACACAATGGCGGCAGAAGCATCAAAGGACACCCAGACCGCATCGTCCCAATCGGCCACACGCGCGCCTTCGCCCCCGCGCCGGGCATTGACGACATGGGCCTGAAGCAAGGCGCCGGGCAGGGCGATACGGTACAGGCTGTCCTTGCCGAAATACGCCAGATCCTTCACATGGCCCGCCGCCACATTGCCGCCCTCCGGCCGATCTTTGGTGATGCGCAGCTTTTCGGGCCGGATGGCCAACGTCACCTTTTGCCCCGCGACCACGGACGGCACATCGCGGGCCAGAACCTCGCCGCCCAAAGCGGGCACATCCAGCCGAAGCTGTGCATTTTCGCGGGCGATGACCGCCGCGTCAAAGCTGTTCACCGAACCGATGAAGCCCGCGACGAATTTACTCGCCGGGAATTCGTAAATCTCGGTCGGGCTGCCGATTTGCTTGACCTCGCCTTTGTCCATCACCGCGATCCGGTCCGACAGGGTCATCGCTTCTTCCTGATCGTGGGTGACGACGATAAAGGTGACGCCGGTGCGTTCTTGGATCGACATCAGCTCGAACTGGGTATGCTCGCGCAGTTTCTTGTCCAACGCGGCAAGCGGTTCGTCCAGCAGCAGCAGTTTCGGCTGCCGCGCCAAAGCCCGCGCCAGCGCCACCCTTTGGCGCTGACCGCCAGAAATCTGATGCGGCTTTCGGTGCGCAAACTGCGTCAGTTGCACCAGATCCAGCATTTCCGCCACCCGCGCCGCCCGCCCCTCCCTGCTCAGCGTCTTTTCATGCTTCAGCCCATATCCGACATTCGCCGCCACCGTCATATGAGGAAAGATGGCATAGGACTGGAACATCATATGCACGGGCCGCTCCCACGGGGGTACGCCCGCCATATCGCGGCCATCAAGGAAAATGCGGCCAGCCGTGGGGTCTTCGAAACCGGCGAGCATCCGCAAAAGCGTGGTCTTGCCGCAGCCCGATCCCCCCAAAAGCGAGAAAATCTCGCCCTTGCCGACGCTCAGCGATACCTCCTTGACGGCTTGAAACGTCCCAAAGGATTTGGAGACGCCTTCGATGCGTAAAAAGGGCGTTTGTGGGTCCATGGACACGGATCAGCCGCCTGTCTTGATTTCGGTCCAGGCCCGGTTCATGTCTGATTCCTGTTCGGGCGTTTGCGGCAGCGGCGTATACATGCGCGACTTGGCCTGATCGTCGGGATAAACCGCCGGATCAGACGCGATCGCCGGATCGACAAAAGGCAAGGCCGCCGCGTTGGCATTGGCATAGCCGGTAAAGTTCGTGCAGGCGGCGATCACTTCGGGGCGCAAAAGAAAATCGAGAAAGCGGTGGGCGTTGTCGACGTTTCCGGCATCGGCGGGAATGGCCCAAAGGTCGAACCACGCGGGCACTCCGGTTTTGGGGATGAAGTAGCCAAGGTTGATCTCGATGCCCGCTTCGACGGCGCGCGCCTTGGCCACGCTGTAATCGCCGGACCAGTTGTTCACCGCGCAGACCTCGCCATTGGGAATTGTGGTCAGGTAATTGGAATTGTCGAAGGTCGCGATATACTCGCGCACCGGGCGCACCGCCTCGACCATCTTGGCCCATTCGGCGGGCCCCGCGGTGTTGGGGTCGATTCCCAGATAGCTGAGGATCATGAAGCCGATATCAGCGGGGCTGTCCAACAGCGAAATCCCGCAATCGGCCAGCAGTTTGGCATTTTCGGGGTCCAGAATGGTGGCGAGCGAGTCCAGATCGGCGTTTGGCAGCCGCTCTTTGACCATATCAAGGTTATAAGTCATGCCAACCGATCCCCACATATACGGCACGCCATACAGATATCCCGGATCATAGGTTTCCCCAATTTTCAGGATGGCGGGGTCCAGATTCCCGAGGCCAGACAGTTTGCTGCGATCCAGCTTTTGCAGCACACCGGCCTGGATCGACCGGGGCAATCCCTGACCTGAATGCAGCACCACGTCATACCCCGTTGAACCCGCGAGCAACTTGGCCTGCATTTCCTCGGCGCTGGCATAAAGATCATAGACCACTTCAATTCCGGTTTCGGCGGTGAAATCGTCCAGCGTGGTTTCCCCGATATAATCGGCCCAGTTGTAAACATTCACCACCCCCGCCTGCGCCCAGGACGGCTTGACCCAAGGCATGTACAGCGTGGCGGTTGCCCCGATCAGGGCCTGACGACGGTTCAGTTTCATGGCGATCTCCCCGGTTCTGCATTGGTTCATTCGTTGGTCAGCCTATACTTGGCCCGATCTCTGGCAAATCATTTCCGCGTTCAGGCGCGCGACTGCGTCTTCTGCCGGGGCCGCGGGCTGGGTCAGAACCGGTAAAATGCGGCGCAACCCGTCGTGATGCCGGCGCAGGCCGTATTCAAGGTCGGACAGATGAAAGCCTTCAAAAGCATCCGACTTCATCGACTCGTTCGACCAGATCGAAAGTTGCCGATCCTCGACAGAGGTTTCACGGTCGATCCGGTACGACAGATACCGCGCCAACCGGCGCGCGCGGCTTTCATTCGGCCAGCGGTAGACGCGGCCCGACAGGCATGTGGTGCCTTCGTTCAGCGGCAGGTCATGGTAAAACTGCACCCCGTCCGGGGAAATGGAAAAAACCTGATTGGGAAACAGGCCGTAATAAACCCAAGCCTTTTGCAAATGCTGCGGCAGGTCAGGGCGCGGCGGCGAGATTTTGCCATAGTGGCGCACCGACCAGCCCTTGCCCGGCACATCGCCAAACCAGCCAATCGACATCGTCAGGCCGTTGTCCAGAAAATGGTCACGGTAGGTGCGCCCGTAAAGATCTTGCAGGCCGGGATGGGCAAGGGCGACGTGATAGCCTTCGTTGTCTACATCGCGCACCGATTTCCAGTTAACCGGCAGCTCGGTGGCCCAATCCGGCGTTGGCACAGGCACCACCGAGGTCAGGTTATAGGCGGCGAAATCGGCGGCAAAGGGGGCCAGCAGCTCGGCGATGGGCGGCTGCGGGCCGGGGGCGAAACGCAGAAAGACAAATCCGTGAAACATCTCCATCTCGATCGGTTTCAGCCCGAATTCTTCGCGCTTCATCTCGCCAAATGATTTCGGCTGCGCCGCGCCGCGCAGGGTGCCGTCCAGATTATAGACCCAGCCGTGAAACGGGCACACAATCGCGCCCTTGCAATGGCCCGCAGCCCCGTCCACGACGCGCGATCCGCGATGACGGCACAGGTTGTGAAACGCCCGCACCACATTGTCCTGCCCGCGCATCACCACCGCGCGCTCGCCCATCAGATCAAAGCTGATCCAGTCCCCGGCGTTTGGCAGATCACATTCATGGCCGACAACCTGCCAATGGGTCAAAAAGACCTTTTCGCGTTCCAGCGCGAAAAGCGCCGGCGAGCGATAGGCCCATGCCGGCAGACCGCGCCGGTCCCACTCATTGGGCACGGTGATGGTGGCATAGGGAAGTTCGGTCATGTCGGCGGCTCCATCTCGGCGCGGATCCATTGGTGGAACCGGTAAATTTCATATTCTTCGGGCATCAGACGCGCCGCCTTGAACGACGGGGACCGCATGCCGCGATGGTTCATCTGCGATGCCGCGCCGTCCTGCTGCATCACAGTGATCGCAAATCCGGCGATAGTTGCGGCCTCAAACCCCGGCTGGGCCAAAGTTTCGGGCGCGAAATGCCATTCGGCGATCAGCCGGGTCCGCTCTGGCCCCATCGGCACGATCCGAACAGAGCGCACATAATCCACATGCGCCACCACATAGGCAGAAGGCCACATCGTGATGAAACTGTGCCCCGCCTGCTGTTCGGCCTGCGTCAGGCCCGCAAAAACCGGGCCACAAGGCGCGCCGCCGGGGGTCCAGCTTTGCGCGCCATTGCGCAGATTTGGCGGCACAAAGTCATCAGGGGCCCAACCCAAAGCCTCGGACGCGCCCATCACGCCGCTGCCATAGATCGGCACCATGGCGCAAAGTTCGGGGTGAATGCCCGGGCAATGCAGGCATTCGGAGTAATTTTCCCAAAACGCTTTCCAATTGCACGCGATGTCGGTTTCCCAGCGGTGGCCGGTGACAAGTCTGTCCATCGGCCAGTTGGCGAGCGTGCCAAGCCCGACATCCGCCCAGATCGGGCCGGGATCCTGCGCCAGGTTGGCAAACACGAAACCGTCCCATTGCCGCAAGGAAACGGGCCGCAGGCCATGGGCCGAGCGGTCGAAATCATCGGTCGGCACGGCATGGCCAGTGGACACCAGCCGCCCGTCATCGGCGGCAAAGGCAAAGGCGTGATAGGGACAGCGGATCAGCTTGCCGACGGGCTCTTCGTCATCGCGGCACAGTTCCGACCCCCGATGCGGGCACGCGTTGTGCCACGCGCTCAGCGCGCCATCACCGCTGCGCACAAGGATGATCTGCGCCGCGCCAACCGCCGCCCGGCGCATGGTGCCCGCGCCAATCGCATCCGCGCGGCCCAGCATCACCCATTGGCGCGCAAAAACGCTGGCCATTTCACGGCCATACCAATCAGGATCGAAATAGGCGGCGCGTGGCAGCCCCTCGGGGCAATGATCAAGCCGGGGCGACAGGGGGTGGCGGTCATGCTGGCGCATGTCAGAACCTTCCGGGGGGTGTGGCGCGGCGGCGCGGATGCACAAAGAACGGGCGGTCCACCACGCGGGCGCGCATCATCAGCTTTTCATAATGCAACTCGCGCAGCGCATAAATCTCTGTCCAGATATTGCCAGCTGCTGCGTGTTTCGTCAAAATCTGCGCCAGCGCGATGTTTTTCTTGAGAACCGGCGACCAGATTGCCCCGGTGATAACGCCAACCTCGGTCTTTTTGTCGTGATACAGGATCGAGCCCTCGGCCGCGATATTGCCATTGATCTCCAGCCCCACAAAGCCCCATTTCGTGCCCCGGTCACGCTGCGCCAGCAGCGCCGCCTTGCCGGTGAAATGCCCCTTTTCCCAGTCGATCATCCACGCCAAACCCATCTCGACCGGGCTGCGCAAACGGTCCTCGCGCACGCAGGTATCGGCGGGGGTGAAATCCATGCCGGTGATGATCAGCCCCGCCTCCAGCCGCGCCATGTTCAGCGCCTGTGATCCGATGGGGCGCAGACCGTGCAGAGTGCCCGCATCAAACAGCAGGTCCCACAACGGCAGCGCCTGTTCGGGCGTGGTCCACAATTCATAGCCCAGATCGCCGGTAAACCCGGTGCGCGAAATCATCACGCGGCCCGTGCCCAGCGCAAATTCCGCCATGCGAAACGGTTTCAGCCCCTCAATGGCAAACCCGGCACGGCGTAGAATCTCTGCCGAGGTCGGGCCTTGCAGCGACAGGGCGGCGATATCTTCGGTTTCCTCGGTGATCACCACGTCAAAGCCAAAAGCACTGTCCAAAAGCCAGTTCAGATGCCGTTCCTGACAGCACAGGCGATAGTGATTTTCGTCCAGCCGAAACAGCGTGCCATCATCCAGCATATGGCCCGCATCATTCGCCCAAGCCGTATACTGCACCCCGCCAACCGAAAGCTTGGCCGCATTGCGGATCAGCAAACGGTTGAGATACTCCGCCGCGTCCGGCCCCTCGATGCGGTATTTGATCATCGGACACAGATCATAAACCGTGGCCGCATTGCGGATCGCCGAATGCTCCATCGCCAGATCGTCAAAGCAAAGCGCCGTCGTATAGCCGCCCCAATTGCCCCAGGACCACAGCTTGTTCGCGGCCTCGGTGCGGGCATGAAAGGGGGTTTTCAGCAGCGGCGTTTCAAAGTGGCGCAGGGTGCTCATGGCGCGGCCTCCATGGCAAGGGCGGCGTTCCACCCGGCAGACCCTGAAACCCCGCCGCCCGGATGGCACCCCGCCGAGGCGAGCCAAAGCCCCGCAACCGGGCTTTTATACTGTGCAATTCCGGGCAAGGGGCGCAGGAACAGCATCTGTTCCACCGACAACTCGCCCGCATGCCATTGCCCGCCGGGCAGGCCGTACCTGTCTTCGATGTCATAGGGCATCAAAAGTTCGGCGTGGTCTATCCGCGCGCCCAGCCCCGGCGCATGGGTTTCCAACTGCGCAAGGCAGGCCGCCCGCATATCCGCCCGCGCGCTGTCACGGTTGGCGGGGGCATGGGGGGCGAATTGGGCAATGGCGGAAAGGTGGTGCAGGCCGTCTGCGCGCGGGTCATGCGCGCTGGGCAGGATAATTTCCATCCCCGGCAGCGCGGGCACGCGGCCATATTTCACCGGGTTGAACGCCCGCTCCACGTCCTGTTCGGACCCGGCGATGATCAGCCGGTCCATCGGGTTCGCGCCCCTGAAATCGGGCAAGGACGTCAGTGTCAGGTGCAGCTTGGCCGCCGCGCCTCGTGCTTTTTGGTGGCGCGTCCGTGTGATCAGCCCCGCGTCCAGATGCCGGGGGCCAACCAGCGACAAAAGCGTGGACTTGGGCGGCGCGCTTGAAACCACCCGCGCCGCGCGCAGCTCCTCGCCGTTCATCAGCGTCACGCCCACCGCACGTTCGCCTTCGATCAGAACCCGTTGCACCCGCGCGTTGCAACGGATGGTCACACCAGCGGCCTGCGCCGATTTCACCATCGCCGCCGCCAATGCCGCCATGCCGCCCTTGGGCAGGCCCAGGGCCCCTTGCACCCCTGCCGTTTGCCCCGACAGCCGCACCAGCCACGGCAGCACCGAATTGGGCGACCGCGGGCCAAGCCAGCCGCCGAGCGTGGCGTCGAAGGCAAGCGCGCCTTTCAGCCGCGGATCGCTCAACTCGTCGTCCAGAAGGTCATGCACATTGGTCAGCAAGATCCGCCCAAGTTCGCGGAAATCAGCCGCGCCCAGCATCCTGGCCCTCAGGCCAATCTTCGCCAAACCAAGCAGCGGGTTGCCCACGCCTTTGGTCATGCGCGGCGGGGCCATGTGGTTCAGCGGCGCCAGCACCGAAGCAAAGCGCAAAAGCCGCGCCCGCAGCGCCGCCCAAGCCCTGCGGTCGGCCTGCGATATATCCCCAGACAAAAGCGCCCCAACCGCGCCCTCCATCCGCAAGTGCCGACCGTCTGCCGACAGGGCGGTCGTGGCCAGATCGGCCGTAGCCCATTGCAGCCCATGCGAGGACAGGGCCATCGCCTTTTGCACGCGCGGATCAAGGTTATAGGACAGATGCGCCAAACCCGCGCCGCCGCCGGGCATCGCCCCGGCCTCAAGGATCAGAACCGATGCGCCTTTGGACGCCAGCCGATGCGCCGCCGCCAATCCGTTCGGCCCGGCGCCAATCACGATGGTGTCAAACGATGGCATAGGCGTCACTCATGTCTTTGGCGGGCATCTTCATGTCGCGCAAAACCTCGGCGGCGGCGTTGCGCCCCGGCGCGCCCATCACGCCCCCGCCGGGATGCGTGGACGAACCGCAGATCCACAAGTCCCTGATCGGGCTGCGGTAATTTGCATAGCCCGGCACGGGGCGGTTGAAAAACATCTGGTCAAAGGTCAATTCGCCCTGAAAGATGTTGCCGTCGGTCAGGCCAACCTCGGCCTCCAGCTCGCGCGGGGTGCGCACCTCGACATGCAGGATTTTCGATTTGAAACCCGGCGCGTGGGCTTCGATCTGGTTCAGACAGGCATCGCGGAACCCGTCGCGGTCGGCATCGGTCCACTCGCGGCCTTCGATTTTTGGCGGGGCATATTGCACGAAACAGGACATGAAATGCTTGCCGGGCGGGGTCATGGTCGTGTCGATCAGCGTGGGAATCATCATGTCCTGAAATGGCTGGGCGCTGTAATGACCGGCTTTCCAGTCATCATAGGCGGCTTCCATTTTCTCGATCGAATCGGTGAAATGCATATCGCCCTTGATGTTGGGCGCGCCTTTGGGCAGGGCGGTAAATTCCGGCAATCCGTCCAGTGCGATGTTCAGTTTGCCCGACGAGCCGCGCGTCTTGAACCGTTGCACCCGCTTCAGGAACTCCGCCGGCAGCTCCTTTGCCTCGACATGTTTCAAAAACGTCCGCCGCACATCCATGTTCGAAATCACCCGGCGGGCGCGCACCTCGTCGCCATTGGCGAGCGCCACCCCGACCGCCCGGCCACCCTGAACCAGCACCTGCGCCACCCCCGAGCCGGTGCGCACCTCGCCCCCTGCCGCCAAAAGGCTGGCCGTCAGCGCCTTGGTGATCCCGCCCATCCCGCCGCGCGAATAGCCCCATGATCCGACATTGCCATCCACGTCCCCCATCGCGTGATGCAGCAAAACATAGGCCGTGCCCGGCGACATCGGCCCCAGCGCGGTGCCGATGATCGAGCCGACCGCCTGATAGGCCTTGACCGCGGGGTTCTCGAAATACCCATCCAGAAAATCGGAAATCGACATGGTCCAGAACCGCATCATGTCGTAAATCTGCGCTTCGGATTGGCCGGTGATCTGTTTGCCCAGCCATGCCAGTTCCATCAGATCGCGCGGGTGAAACGACGCCAGATCTGGTGGGCGGCGCATCAGCATCGGGCGGATCAGGCGGCAATTGCGCAGGATGTCGCGGGAATAGCGGTCATAGGCCTCGGCATCGCGGCGCGAATGGCGGGCAAACTCGCGCCGGTTGGCCTCGTGGTCGCGGAACATGCCCAGATAGCCGCCGCCTTCGGTAAACAAAACTCCGCCCTCATAGGGCAGAACCTGAAGCCCATGCTTGGGCAACTCCAGATCGCGCATGATTTCGGGGCGGAAAAGACTGCTGACGTAAGAGCAGTTGGAATAGGTGAAACCGGGATAAAGTTCGCGCGAAACCGCCGCCCCGCCCACCCAGTCGTTCTTTTCAACCACTAGAACCTTCAGGCCCGCCCGCGCCAGATAGCAGGCCGTGACCAGCCCGTTATGCCCCGCCCCAATGATCAGCGCGTCATAAATCATTGCGCGGCCACCCCATGTTCCAGCGCCAGATCAACCGCCGTTTCGACTGATTTCAGCGTGTCGGTCAGGCAGGACGGATCCAGCCCATGCGCCTCGCAGATAAACCACGGCTCGCGGCTGTCCGGCTCCACGATGATGTTCAGATCGTGCAGGTGATGGGCCACAGCGTCATAAAAGCTGTAATCGCTGGTCTTCCACGCCCGGTAATTGTCGGGGGGGACCTCGGCAAAGAACAGCCCGAACATTGACGGATGCCCGGTATAGGAATGCGCGATCTTGCGGGCATTCAGGATTTTGGAAATCCCGGCTTTCAGCGCCTCGCCATACTGGGCAATCGTTTCCAGCGCGGGGGTTTCGTCCAGGATGCGCAGGGTTTCCTCGGCCGCCGCCAGACTGACGGAATGCGCGGTATAGGTGCCGCCGTGGCTGGCCCCGCCAAAGCGGAAATGCCGCATCACCTCTTCGCGCCCCGCCACCACCGAAATCGGATAGCCATTGGCCACCGCCTTGGCAAAGGTGGTGATATCGGGAACCACGCCCATGATGCCCTGGATGCCCGATTTTCCCACGCGAAAGCCTGATTTCACCTCGTCAATGATCAGCATCACGCCATGTTTGGTGCACAACTCGCGTGCCAGACGCACATAGTCGGGCCGCGCCATGATCGAACAGCAATTGCCCTGAATGGGTTCAATCAGCATCGCCGCCAGCCTGTCACCATGGCGCTTGAACATATCCTCCAGCCGCTGAAAGTCGTTCATCGGGGTGATATGGGCCAGCTGTTTCACGGTGGGCGGAATGCCTTTGCCGTAGGGCACCAGCTCGGGGTCGGTGTTGGACCCCATATCCCATTCGTCCATGTTCGACATCCACATCGCGGCATCGAAAAGCCCGTGATAGCCGCCTTCGACCAGCAGATATTGCTCGCGCCCGGTATAAGCGCGGGCAAGGCGCAAAGCGGCCATCACCGCTTCGGTGCCCGAATTGGAAAAGCGCACCAGTTCCGCCGCCGGAACCATCTTGGAAATCCGGTCCGCCACGATCAACTCGCGCTCGGTTGACAGGGCAAAGACCCCGCCCACCTCCATCCCCCGGCGCGCCGCTGCATCAACGCGGTCATCGGCATAGCCAAGGATCGCCGGGCCATAGCCAAGCCGGTAATCGACATAATTATTGCCGTCGATATCCCAGGTGCGCCCGCCTTTACCATGATGGACATAGATTGTCCGATCATCGCCCCAATAGCGAAAGGTCGAGGACACACCCAAAGGCAGCCGCTTTACCGCGCGCTGAAATTGGGCGTTGGATTTGGTCAGCGTACGCTGTGGCAAAGGCGGCATGGGATCTGTTCATGTTAGGGCGATGGCACAGTCTGGCACGCGACTGACTGAGTTGTCAATCAAACTTTCCGATTGTCCCCGGTGCGATGCGCGTTACAACTGGCGGGCATCACATTGGGAAACGCCCGTTTGAACCATCCTGCCCCCCAAACCGATCCGCCGCCCCGCACCCTCAGCCGCGATACGAGGCGAGCGCAGCTGATCGAGGCCACGATCCAGTCTTTGGCGGATCGTGGTTTTTCGCGCACAACGGTTACAAACGTCGCCGCCCGCGCCGGAATCAGCCATGGGCTGGTGCTGTTTCACTTTACGTCCAAGGAAAACCTGCTTGCCGAAACGCTTGATTTTCTGGCGCAGGAGTATCAGGAAAACTGGCAAACCGCCTTGGCAAAAGCCGGAGACGCGCCCGAACACAAGCTTCTGACCCTGATCAAAGCCGATTTTGCCGAGGCGATCTGTACCCCCGCGCGCCTGTCCGCATGGTGTGCCTATTGGGGCGAAAGCCAAAGTCGGCCGCTGTATCAATCCCGCTGCGGGGCCAACGATGCGTTGTACATTGACACGCTGGTCGGTATCTGCACCCAGATGAATGCACGCCACGGTTACACCCAAAACCCCGAACGCACCGCAAGGTTGATCCGCATCATGACCGAAGGGGTCTGGCTGGACCTGATGACGCTTGAGACGCCCTATGATGTTGCCGAGGGGCTGGCGACGGTTCTACACGGCACAAGGGCGCTGTTTCCACGGCATTTTTGAGGGGTTGAACCGGACGGTGGGGCCATTTCAACCTTTTCAGAGCCGGCCTGCGTTGCTACGACTTCAAGCGTAATTCAGGAGCACATCATGACACTTCGTTGGGGCATCATCGGGCCGGGCGCCATCGCGCATAATTTTGCCGATGGGTTGGCGCAGACGGATGCAGGGACGCTTGTGGCCATTGCCTCGCGTGATGCGGCGCGGCGTCAGAGCTTCGGCGATGCCTATGCCATTGCCCCCGAGGGGCGTCATGCGACCTATGCGGCGCTGTTGGCCGATCCGCAGGTGGATGCGGTTTATGTCTCGACCCCGCACCCCTGGCACGCCGAACTGTCGATCGCCGCCCTGCGCGCGGGCAAACATGTGCTGTGCGAAAAGCCCGCAGGCATGAACGCGGCCGAGGTGGTGGCCGTCACCGAAGTGGCGGCGCAGGAAGGCCGCTTTTTCATGGAAGCCTTCATGTACCGCTGCCATCCGCAGATTGACCGGGTGCTGAAAATCATTGCCGATGGGGAAATAGGAACGCCCGTTCATATTGAAACCCGGTTCGGATTCAACGCGGCGTTCAAGGAAACCTCGCGGCTGTACGATTCGGCGCTGGGCGGCGGCGGGATTTTGGATGTGGGCGGATATCCTGTCTCGCTGGCGCGGTTGATCGCGGGGGCGGCGGTGGGTCTGCCCTTTGCCAACCCGATCAGCGTGAAGGGCAACGGCACGCTTGCCCCCACCGGGGTCGATGCAACTGCGCATGGGCTTTTGACCTTTGCCTCGGGTTTTACCGCCGAAATCGGCGTGGCTGTGGCGCGGAATATGGACAACCGGGCCACGATCACCGGCACCAAGGGCAAGATCGTGATCGACGACCCTTGGGTGCCGGGGCGCAATGTCGGACCGTCGGACGCCTGGCTGCACATCATCGTTGGCGCCGAAACCCGGACCGAGGCGATCCGCGACGCGCGGATGCTGTTCGCGTTTGAAGCCGACGCGGTTTCAAAAGCCATCGCGGCGGGCGCGCTGCAGGCGCCTCATCCCGCGCCGAGCCACGCCGACAGCATCGGCAACAATGAGACGCTGGACAAATGGCGCGCCGAAGTCGGCTATCAGACCTTTGCCGAAAAGCCTGTCACCAACCGCCGCTTGCCCGGCGTCCTTCCTGCCGGTCTGCCCGCCATGCCGATGATCACCCTGCCGGGGCTGCCGCGGCCGATATCGAAGCTGATCATCGGCTGCGACAACCGCAATACCCTGGCCGAGGGCGCGGTGGTTTGGGATGCGTGGATGGAGGCGGGGGGCAACGCCTTTGACACCGGGTTTGTCTATGGCGGGGGGCTGCACGAAAAGGTGCTGGGTGACTGGATCAAGGCGCGCGGGGTTGAGGGCGCGGTCACGGTTATCGCCAAGGGCGCGCATACGCCTTATTGCCTGCCGGGCGCGATCGGGGCGCAGCTGGACATCTCTCTGGACCGTCTGCAACTGCCGTGCGCGCCGATTTACATCCTGCACCGCGACAATCCTGCGGTGCCGGTCAGCGAATTTGTCGACGCACTGAACCAGCTGAAAGCAGCGGGCAAGATCGGCATCTTTGGCGGGTCAAACTGGGCGCCCGCGCGCATCGCTGAGGCGAATGCCTATGCCGCTGCCAAGGGGCTGGAGCCGTTCCGCATCCTGAACAACAATCTGTCGCTTGCGGTGATGGAACAGCCGGTTTGGGCGGGCTGTATCACCTCGAACACGCCCCAAACACTGGCATCGTTGCGGGCGGGCGGCCTGGTGCATCTGTCATGGTCCAGTCAGGCACGCGGCTATTTCCTGCCCGAGGCGCTGCGCAGCCGCCTGCCTGCCGATACCGCGCCCGAAACCTGTTTTGGCAGTCCCGCCAATGCACAGCGCCGGGCCCGCGCCGAAACGCTGGCTGCCGAGCGCGGACTTTCAGCGCATAACGTGGCGACGGCATGGGTGCTTGGTCAAAGCTTCCCCTCGCTTGCACTGATCGGCCCGCGCAGCCCCGGCGAGATCGTTTCAACCCTTCCCGGCGCGGCGCTGAGCCTGACCCCGGCCGAGGTGGCCTGGCTGAACCTAGAGGCCGACCACCGCTGACCCTTTGGCGCGCCGGAGTTTGCGCCCCGGCGCGAAGGGTTACAGGTCGATCACCAGATGCGGCACCCCGTTCGAGGTCTTCTCGAACGACCGGCCATCGGGCCCGACCACCTTGGTCACCCGGGTGCGAAGGTTCGAAAAGCTGTCAAAGACCACCACATCGACCGGCTGGTCAAAGGTCAGAACCACTTCGAACCGGTCGACCGAAAGCTGCTTGATGCCGGTCACCTTGCCGGTAAAGGGCTGCGCCAGAAAATGCCCCCGAACGCGCTGCCCCAGATCGACTGGCGCGGGCGGGGCATTGCCAATCGCGGCGTGCAGGGTGTTCCAGTCTTTTTTTCCATGGCTCTGGGCAATCAGCTCCAGTGCCTGGGAATGGCTGATCTCGCGCCCCTCGGCCTTCAGGCTGGCGCGCAGGGCAATGGCAAGGGCTTTCGCCGCATCCAAGGTGGGAAGTCGTGTCATCTCGCGTCCTTTGAGAACCGCCAAGGACTTGTGATTGGGGCCTGCATTGCCAAACTGCCCGGCTGTTCTTGGGATCAGCGAGTTCGCACTGGGGGATTCACCGTGGACAAGCCTGCAGGCGGCAGGGCCCCCGCCCTGACGGGTGTGCTAGACCGCTGGCCGTGATCCGTCAAGTCGCAACGGCTGGGCCGGTCAGACTTCGCGGCCGCGCGCGATCCGCAGATATTCCGCAACGCGGCGGCTTGGGCTGCTGTGATGCCGGGGATTTTGCAGAGCCTTCGCCCATGCGGACGCGCTGCGATCCCGGGCGAGCCGCAGGAAATGCACCAAACGGGCGCCGGTGCGGGTGCTGGGGTGGTCGGCCAGATGTTTCATCTTCGCCTCTCCTCTTTTGCCCGTTCAATATGAACCCGAATCGTCAAATCCCCAAGCGGTCTTTGCCCCCGCAGGCCGTCACCCGCCGAGCGTTGGCGGCCTTGGCCTTGGCCTTGGCCGCAGCGCCATGCCTTGAACAGGAGTGACGGGCGCGGTTTGCAATGCCTCGCGGATCGACTGGCCAAATTGAGCACTTTGCGGAGGCATATGCGGAATGGTCAGCGCCAAGGCCACGGCGATGACGACCATCTTCGCGGCCATAACAAACCCAACCCGGTTCAGATCGGACCGGAACGGCTCTTTACGGGTTTTGTGCCGCAAAAAGCGCTGCGCAAGTTTCGCACCGACCCACCCCCAGCGCGCCGCGCGCAGCAGCGCCGCCTCGGGGGTCCGCTGCAAATTGGCCACCGCGCGCGCCTTGTCGTCCCTGAACAGCTCGAAAGCTGTGGTGTTGACGCGGATAAGCCAAACAAACGGGCCAACCATAACCAAAGCCGTCAAACCGCCCGCAGCAATGGCGGCAAGAATTTCATTCCAGTTGAACACGCGCTGAACCCCATGCTTTGCGCCAAACTGTCAGAACAAGATGGCGAAATTCAGGGCCGTCAGACCGCTGAAAACCCATTGTCCACAAACAATTGCGTGCCGTTGACGAAATCCGCGTCGTCGCTGGCAAGATACAGCGCCGCCCGCGCGATATCCTCTGGCTGCCCGAACCGCCCCTGCGCCGCCTTGATCGCCGCTTCGGACACATCGACGCCCAGCGCCGCCAGTTCCGTCACCTCGCGGTTGCCATGCGGGGTTTCGATAAAGCCGGGGCAGACCGCGTTGCACCGGATGCCCCGGTCACGAAATTCAACCGCAATCGCGCGGGCGAACATGTGGCACGCGCCCTTTGTGGCGTCATACAGCACCTCGTTCGGGGTGCCATAAACCGCCGAGATCGACGAGGTGCACACGATGCTGCCCTTGCCCGCCGCCAGCATCATCGGCAATACGGCGCGGGTCATCAGATACATGGATTTGACGTTCACATCGAACAGGAAATCCCAGTCCTCTTCTTCGGTTTCCAAAAATGGTTTGATAACAATGGTGCCCGCATGGTTGAACAGCACGTTCACCGGGCCAAGCTGCGCCTTGATGATGGCAACGGCCTGCTCGACTTCGTCTTTTTTCGACACATCGGCGGTCGCGAAAACCACGCGGTGCCCGGCGCGGGCAAGTTCGATGGCAAGCGCGCCGCCGTCCGTCACGTTCCGGTCGATGATGCCAACCGCCGCGCCTTCGGCCGCGAACAGCCGCACCGCCGCCGCACCGCATCCCGTCGCCCCGCCAGAGACAATCGCCACCTTCCCCTTAAGCCGCTCACCCATCCCGTCCTCCTGTTCGCTTTGCCGCCTATGTCCGATATTCGCCCACCCGGTAGGCCGGAAACCAGCCGTCCGGGTCCGCGCCGGGGGCCAGCCGCGCATAGGCCGCAGTGTCCAGCACCTTTCCGCACAAAAAGCTGGGGCGCGTCAACGGGGTCCATCCGGCTTTGAACCGCGCGATGCCGGGGCCAGATGCGCCGCCCGGCGCGCCGCCCAGATCAATCGCACGGGCCATGGTTGCGAAATGGTCCATCGCCGCCGCCATCATCGGATAGCTGACCGACGCGGCATAACCCGCCGGCGCATAGGCCGACAGATGCGCATAAGCGACGCCCCGGTCGAGATAATACAGATCAACGCCCAGCAGGGTTTCCCCCGCCCAGGCCGTCACAACCTGTGCGCCCGGCACCGACAGCTGCGCGGCAAGTTCGGCGGCGGTAAAGGCGCGCGCATCCTCGATCTGCTTTTTGGCGATCAGATGGGCATAAACCTCGGCCCAGCCCTCGGCCAGATCGGGGGTCGCAGGCCCGGCCAAAATCCGCGGCACGGCGGTTTGGCGCAGCATACGGCGGTGATGTTTGGACAATTGCGCGGGCGCGGTCAGATCAAGGATCCAATGGTCATGCAGCGGGCGGCAGACCGGGAAAATCCGGGCCAGACCCTCATAGGGCAGATCGCAGAACGGATCGCTGACCAAAGTAAGGCTGACCGGACCTGCGGGCAGTTCCATCACGGCGAGTCCAAGCGCCTGCCAGTTTGCGCAGGTGAACAGCGGCCAGATGGCAGCAAGATCATGCGCGCCGGTTGCGCCGATCGGCCTGCGGATCAGGCTGCCGCCCGTCCGGCCAAAAGCCACAGGCACCTGCCCCAAAGCCGCGACATAGGCGGCACTGGCATAGCCATGGGGCGGATCATTCAAGGGAAAAGACATGCTCCGCCCGCCCATTCAGATCCTGCCCCGGCCCAGCCACCGTGATGCCGAATTTCAGCACCTGCGTGTCCGGCGTCAGGAAACTGCGCAGCCGGGCGGTGATGGCGCCGCCGGCGGGAACCTGCATTGGCGGCATCGGGAAATACGATTGATGCCAGCACGTCTCGCGCCCATCGGTGCCAGTGGTCAGCGTCAGGCCGGGCGCAAGATCCAGCGTGAAATGGCCGATAAAGCCGTGGAACATTCCCGCAGCGGCATAATCAAACTGCGCCTCGGTGGTGAAAAGATAATCGCGCTCGGTCCCGGTCAGAAAATCGAACCGAGCAATCTCGCGCGTGCAGATCAGATCTTTGGGCTCGGCAGTCAGCACATAGCGGGCGGGGCGATACGCGCCGGAGGTCAAAACTTCGGAAAAATCAAAGCCCTGCACCGGCGCATCGAAAAAGCCCCAGCCGCGCTCATAGGACAGTTGGCGGCTGTCCACCGCCGACAGAAACAACCCCGAGGCGCTGGGAATAACGCGGCCCCCCGGTTTCAGCCAACGGTCACGCACCTGCACAAAGGCCGCATAGTGCCGCCATTCTTCTAGCAGCCACATGCCTGCAAATTCGCCCATGATCAGGTCCACCGGGCCGCCCGCATCAAACAGCGTCGCATCCCCCCGCACGACCTGCATCTGCGCAAGGCCGTTGGTTTTGGCCAAACGCTCTGCCCAATCCGCCATCTGGGTGATTTCCAAGGCATAAACCTGCCCTGCCCCGGCCCGCGCCGCACACATCGCCAAAATCCCCGAACCGGTGCCAACATCAACCACCCGGTCGCCGTTTTGCACAAGCGCGCGGATCGCGCGGTCGAAGGATCCGGTTCTGGTCGGGTCAATCAGCATGCCCTTTTGGCTGCGCCAACCCGAAAAAATATCAAACAAATCCTGCGGCGAGCGCGTGGGTTCGTGGTGTTCCAGAAATCCGAACTTCAGCAGGGCCGCCTGCACATCGGCCGCCATGCCTTGATCCGCCAAACTTTCAGCGCTTTGCGAAATGCGCAGGGCATCGATCAATTGGCGGCCTTTGGCGCTGATCCCGATTTTCGACACGAAAGCCCCCTTTGATCCACGCCAGGTTTCGATGCGAACCTATCCATTTGTCCAACCGGGGTGTCAAGCGCAGCAGAGCTTTTGCCTTGAAGCGCGCGGGCCCTGCGCCTAGAGCTATGCCACCTTAAGGCGCGATCCAGATGCCCCCAAACATGCAGAATGAACCTTCGCCGCTTGGCGGTTTCTTCGGCCTGGAACGCCCCGGCGCGGGCGGGTTGGTCCGGCATTGGGGCGTGGATCCAGCGCTGGCTTGGGCCAATGCCAGTTCGGCTTTTGCCGCGGTTGTCAGGCATCTGCGCCCAAAGGCGGTTTGGATGCCGGGCTATTTGTGCCTTCATATGGCCGAAGCGGTTCCGATGGAATCGCGGCGTTTTTATCGGTTGAACAGCGCGATGGAGCCTGATCTGGATAGTCTGGCGGGATTGCAGGCGGGCGATCTGGTCTTGTGCGTTGCCTATTTCGGCCGCACGCCCGGTCCGGCGTGGCGGGACTTTCTGGCAAACCGGCCCGATGTCTGGGCCATCGAAGACTGCGCGCAGGCGTTGGACAGCGGCAGCCCTGCCTGCGGCGATTGGCGGATTTATTCGCCTAGAAAGCTGATGGGCGTGCCCGAAGGTGGGCTTTTGGCGGCGATGACGGCGCGTGCGCAGAATGTGCCGGGGCCAACTCTGCCGCCGGATCAAAAGAGCGCGGACAGGCGGCTTTTGCCGATGCAGCTGCGCCGCGAACGGCCCTTGGACAACGCGCTTTGGCACCCGCTGCATCAAACGGCGGAGGCAGCGGGCGGGCTTTCAGACCGTGCGATCAGCGCGCAGGCGATGGATTTGCTTGGCACCATTGGCCCCGGGCCGATGATCGCCGCGCGAAAGGACAACTTTGCCCGCCTGCACGCCAAACTTGGCCAGCACGCCTTTATCGACGATCCTGCGCCCGCCTTCACCCCTTTCGGTTTTCCGGTTCTGCTGCCATCTGAAACCAGAGAGGGGGTTCTGCACAGGCTTTATGCGCAAAAGATTTTCCCCGCCGTTCATTGGCGGGACATCGCAGCCCCACAAAGTTTTGCCGCAGATCACAAAACTGCGGCCCAGATCGCCACCCTGCCCTGCGATCACCGCTATGGCCCGCAGGACATGGACCGTCTGGCCAACGCCTTTCTTGGAGCATTGAAATGAAGATTGCGGCCTGTCTTGGCGTCAAGGACGAGGTGGAGCTGGTCCGCGCGGCCATCACCCATCTGCGGGCCATCGGTGTCGATCACATCATCGCCTCGGACGCCAATTCAACGGATGGAACTGAGGCTATTCTTGCCGAATTCGCCCAACAGCCCGGATTCGAGGTTTGCACCTTTGACGATGTGAACATGGACGACGCCAAAGAGATGCAGGCCACCGAGGATGTGTTTGCCTTGGCGCGGGCGGCGGGCGCGGATTGGCTTTTGTTCTGTGATGCCGATGAATTTCCGATGCCGCAAACCGGCAATCTGCGCGATGTTGCGGCCTTGTCGCGGGCCGATGCGATCATCATACCGCGCTTTAACATACCGCTGATGACCGAAGGTTTGGGTCTTGTGATCAAGCAGGGTCTTTGGATGGCGGATCAGGTCCTGGTCTACGCGCCGAACGAGGACCGCGTTGTAACCCAGTCGCGCGTCAGGACGGACAGCGACGCGCCGTGGATCGCGTCCATTCCGGGGCCGAAGCTTTTGGCGCGGACGGCAAAGATCACCTCAACCGCCGAAGCGCATCATAACATCGTTGCCGCAGATGGCGCGCGGGTTGTGACGGAGGTGCCGGGCGATTTGTTCATCGCGCATGTGCCGTTTTCAACGGCGGACCGGTTCGCGCGCAAGGTGGATAATATTCGCAGGCTTGTGGCGGAATCGGGTGCAGGCTGGGCCCCGGATTCGGCGTGGCACTGGCGCCGGTGGCTGGACAACATCGACACGCGCGGCGGCGTTGCGGGCGAGATGGCGCGCAACACCGTCACGCAGGCGCAAGTTGCCGAGCTGTGGAATGCTGGCGTTATCAAATCCGCGCAGCAGGTCTGGGATCGGCGCGTTTAGCGCGGTAAGGCGGAAAGAACGGCGAGTCCATCTTTGCACCCACCTTGGCGCAAAGTTCGGAAAAACGTTTTGGATCATAGACTTGCCGCAAGGATCGCAAAGGGTGCTCAACCGCGCCGAACCGCGATTTTGCAAGGTGCAGGCCGTCCCCCGGTGCGCCGTACCCACCGATATTCAGAAACCGCACGCCCGTTTCCCGTAGCGCCTCGATGGATTTCCAGATCACCCAGGCCTGCAGCTCGCGGCCTTGGGCGGTTGTGCCCGACAAATGAAAATCGGCCCAGATTCCATGCCGCCGTCCGATCTGGGCATTCACGATCTGGCCGTTCGTTTCGGCCCCAAAGGCGATAAGACCCGGCTCTTGAAACCAGCGTTCGAGCGCGGCGTCAGTAAATTCGGCCCGCCCGCCCGCCTTAGCCAAAAGGTCGATGTAAAGCGCGGGAAACGCCGCTGCCAGACGGCTGGGATCGGTCACAAACGCGGCCGCCGCCCGCGCGCCCGCTTTCAACTTCCGCCGCATACTATAGCCGACGGAAGCGTCGATATCCCAGGTTTCAAGGTCTATCACATAAAGGGAATTGCTGCTGGCGATCTGGTCCGGCGCCGGCACCTGAAGCGCGTCATTTTCTGGCGAAAGCTGAATATAGCCGCAGACCCAACCCTGCCGCTGCGCAAACCGCGCCCATGCAGCAAGCGGCGCGGCGCTTGTCGGGGTGATCAAGGCGCCGGACAGACCGGGCAGGGTGGCAATATCGGCGGCGTCGTCGAAGGGGCGGCGATGAAACGGCAGCAGCATCGTTGCGCCTTGCGACCGGACCACGGCCAGTTCGGGGATCAGCCCGTTGGCATGAAGCCCCGCCGCATGGCCCCAACTTTGCGATGGCATGGCGCCCGCAGCCGCGATTTCCCACGCGGCGCGATCATCAAACGGAATCAGGGTCACTAGATCATCGCTCATCCGCCGCCGCCCGCCATGATGCCCCCTTTCTCTTGCATGATAGCCAACCGTTGGCTAGGTGGGATTGAAGGTTTCGGGCAACGGATTTGGTGCAGAAAATGAGTGTCGATGATCCCGCTTGGCCAGAGGCATGGTCGGCAATTTATGATGCAATGGATGTCGACCGTCAGCCGCATCTGGCTTTTTACAAAAGTCTGGTCAGCGCGCAAACCACCAGCTTGCTTGATCTTGGCTGCGGCACCGGGGCAATCACCGTTCAGATTGCCGCCGGGATGGCGCCGGGCGGGCGGATCACGGGTGTCGATCTGTCGCCAAAAATGATCGAGATCGCCAAAGATCTGGCGCCCCATCACGAATGGGTTCTGGGCGATCTCAGCAGGCCCGGCGTGACGGGCCCGTTCGATCTGATCGTGATCCTGTTTCACACGCTTCAAATGCTTGTCGATGACAGCCAGATGCAGCAGGCGTTCAAAGAGATTTCGGCGCTGCTGGCTCCGGGCGGGAAATTTGCCTTTGATATCTATCAGCCAAATGAGGCTTGGCTTGCCGCTGTTGATCCCTCTGCCTATGTCGCGCGCCGGTTTGCCGATGCGCAGGGGCGCAAGTTCAATGTCGTGGAAAGTAACGCCCGGTACGACAGCAAAACCAAAATTCTAAGTGGCGAATGGCGGTTGCAGGATCAGGCGACGGGGCAGATTCTGCCTTTGGAGCCAATCACGCAGCGCGTCAGGCAATATTATCCCGCCGATATCGACCGCGCGCTTGCCGCGTCGGGCATGATCGCGGTGGAGCGGTTTGGCGAGTTGGACCGCAGGCCCTTGATTGCGGGATCCAAGCGGCAAGTCTACATCTGCCAAAAAGCCTGACCCTGTTCAGGCTGCCTGCGACCGGCGCGGTTCGGTCAGGATGGCATGCAGCGTGTCAGGTTCGGAGTTCGCCCGCAGCTTGGCACAGACCGACGCATCGCGCATGGTCCGGGATACAAGCGCCAGCGCCTTCAGATGTTCCACACCCGAATCCTTGGGTGCAAGCAGCGCAAAGATCAGATCAACAGGCTGGCGATCCACCGAATCGTAGTTGAGCGGTTTTTCGAGCCGAAGGAATATCCCGCAGATCCGGTCCACCTCTTCCAGCCGGGCATGCGGCAGCGCCAGCCCGTGCCCAACGCCTGTCGGCCCCAGGGACTCGCGCTCTTGCAGCCCGTCAAGCACGGTGGCCGCCGCCAGACCATAAGCCTGTGCGGCGATTTCGCTCAGCTCCAGAAACAGGCGCTTTTTGGTCGGAATCTGGCTGACAAACCGGACCGCTCCGGGGATCAAAAGTTTTGAAAGTTCCATGTGCGGCGATCAGTCCTGACTTAAACCCTTGCGGGCTACTTGCTATTGCGCGGGTCTATCCAGCCGATATTGCCGTCATCCCGCATGTACACAACATTCACGCCGCCATGCCCCTCGTTGCGAAACACCAGCATCCTGTGTCCCGCAAGTTCAAGCTGCATCACCGCTTCGCCCACCGTGATCGCGGGGATTTTCGTTTCCATCTCGGCAATCACGATCGGTTGCAGGGTGGATGCGTCGTTATCCTCGACCTCATCAGCAGCGGCGAGGATATAGGACGATCCTTGTTCATATTCAACTGGTTCAATCCGGTCCCGGTGATGGTTCCGCAGGCGCCGCTTGTACCGGCGCATCTGCTTGTCCATCTTTTCGCGGCACGATTCAAAAGCGGCATAGATTTCAGTGGCATGACCCTTGGCCTGCGCCGAAAGCCCGGTGGAAAGATGGATCGTCGCCTCACATACAAATTCATGCGCCGCCTTGGAAAACACGATATGGGCATCGGTCGGGCGTTGAGCGTATTTTTCAACAACCTCGCCAAGTTCGGCCTTCACATGGGTTTGAAGCGCCTCGCCGATATCAATCTGTTTTCCGGTGATCTGGTAACGCATGCTCACTCCTCGCGCGATTGAGCCGGGATCTGGCCCCATTCAGGAACAGATTGGCCGGTAAATGATTTAGGAGACGTTGATTTATGGGACATTTCGCACCCCAGCAGCGGTGCAATCTGTTGCCCGATCCGGGCCGCAGTCGTCTGTGCAAGCTGGTGTCGAAAAGCTTCCATCCTTATCATTTGGGGATGGGGCAGGGCGCTTGTCAACTGCTGGTTTTACCCGGCTTGGTCCCTGCGCTAAATGATGCGAAAATTTTCGCCCAAGTAGACCCGGCGCACCATTTCGTCGCGCACAACTTCGTCGGCGGTTCCGGTCATCAAGACTTTGCCGTCATGCAGAATATAAGCGCGATCAACGATGTCCAGCGTTTCGCGCACGTTATGATCGGTGATCAAAACCCCAAGCCCGCGCGATTTCAGCGCATGCACAAGCGTGCGAATCTCGCCCACGGCGATCGGGTCAACCCCGGCAAACGGCTCGTCCAGCAGCAGGTATTTCGGATTGGCCGCAAGGCAGCGCGCGATTTCAACGCGCCGCCGCTCCCCCCCCGACAGGGCCAGAGCGGGGGCTTGGCGCAGGTGGGTGATCGAAAAATCGGACAGCAGTTCTTCCAGCCGGTCGCGGCGTTTTCGGCGGTCCGGTTCGGCGATTTCCAGCACGGCCATGATATTGTCTTCGGCGGACATACCGCGAAAAATCGACATTTCCTGCGGCAGATAGCCGATGCCAAGATGCGCGCGGCGGTACATCGGCAGGCCGGTCACATCGCGCCCATCGATCAAGACCTGGCCGCCTTCGGGCGTCACCAGCCCGGCAATGGAGTAAAACGTCGTGGTTTTCCCGCAGCCGTTCGGGCCAAGAAGCGCAACCACCTCACCGCGCATCAGGTCCAGCGACACATCCCGGATCACCAGCCGCTTTTTGTACGACTTGCGCAGATTTCGGATTTGCAGACCCGACGAGCCTTCGGTCACGGTTAGGTTGGGCCGCATCAATTGCCTCCGGGAACGAAGGTCGTTGTCACGCGGCCTTCGATCTTGCCAGTGCCGTCGGTCAGATTGACCACCAGCGTCTGCCCGGAAATCGCAGCGCTGCCTTGGGTCAATATCACGCCCCCGCTCAGCGTTATTTCGGCGGTGTCGATGATATAGGTCGCGGTTTGCGCCTGCGCAGCATCAGCGCCAGCCTTCAAGATCACCCCGCCGGACGCGACAAGCTTCTTGATGCCTTTGCCGTCCTCGGCATATTCGATTGAAACCGCGCCCGCTGTGATCACCATATCGCCCTGCGATATGCGCACATCGCCCGAAAAGGTCGCGCTGTTGCTGGCCTGATCTATGGAAAAACTGTCAGCCGACACTTCGACCGGTTGTTTTGGATCGG
Source organism: Paracoccaceae bacterium (assembly GCA_031385445.1). Lineage (GTDB taxonomy): Bacteria > Pseudomonadota > Alphaproteobacteria > Rhodobacterales > Rhodobacteraceae > CAIYZT01. The sequence continues at coordinate 254,504 of JANNBM010000056.1, forward strand.
CGCGCAGGCCACCGAAATCAATGTTGCCCTGCTGCGCCCAACCCGCCGCGCCAAAGGCGAGGGCCAAAAGGGCGGCCAAAAGCGGGGTCTTTGCAAAAGCCATGTGCCTGATCCTTGGTTTCAAGGCTGATATAGCAGCCGCACGCCGCCCTTGAAAACCATTTGATACCGGTTTGGGCTGTCTTTCGCCGGCCCGGTGCTGAGCGTGGCTGCACTGACCGTGCCCATCGGGCCAAGAACCCGCACGCCGCCAAAGGCCGTGATGTTGGTGCGGTCAAGGCTGATCTGACCCTCGGCAAAAGCAAGCTCATAGCCGCTCGACACCGAAAGTTTGACCCCGCCGCTCAGCAGCACCTGCTGCGCTTCCACGTCCAGCCGCGCCTCGCCGGCGCTGAGGCGGGTTTGAATGCCGTCCGGCGTTTCCAAAAGCCCCGACAGATCACGCGCCAGCCCGCCCAAATTGCTGCCCGGCACGCCCGGAAGCGCCTCCCGCGCGGAAAGCGTCAGCGCGGCGCCGTCAGCGGTCATGCCGGCAAAGGACGGGCCGGACAGGCGCGGTTCACGCAAAAGATCGGCGACATCGACATCGGCATAGGGAATGGCATCGCTATGTCGGTCCGATGTGGACACCAAAAACAGCGTGGACAGGATGACAAGACCCAAAAGCGGCAGGAAAATCTTTAACCCCGCCACGGTTTGCGAATGAAGATTGTCCTGATCGAACAGCGCCATCAGATCACTCCGGCGCGCAGGCAATCATGGATATGCACGATCCCGGTCGCGGTTTGGGTGCCCGGCTCGACCACGAACAGACAGGTGATCTTGCGGTCATTCATCACGGCAACAGCCTCTTCGGCCAAGGCGCCCGGCGCCACCGTGCGCGGCCCCCGCGTCATCACATCGCCCGCGATCATCTCCAGAAGGCCCGCCATATGCCGGCGCAAATCGCCGTCCGTGATGATCCCCTGCAAATGGCCGCGCCCGTCCGTCACGCCCACAACGCCAAAGCCCTTCTGGCTTATCTGCAAAAGCGCCTCGGTCATCGGCGTGTCCATGCTGACCATCGGGACATCCGTATGCATCAGATCGCGCACTTTCAGCAGCTTCGCCCCCAGTTTCCCACCGGGATGAAACATGCGGAAATGCTCGGGCGTGAATTGCCGATGCTCCATCAGCGCGATGGCCAGCGCGTCGCCCAGCGCCAGCGTCATAGTCGTCGATGTGGTCGGCACGATCCCGGTATCGCAGGCCTCGGCGGCGGGCGGCAAAAGGATGGCCACATCCGCCTGCCGCATCAAGGTGCTGCCCTCGCGCGCGGCAACCGCAATCAGCGGAATGGAAAAACGGCGGCTGTGGGCGATGATATCGGCCAGCTCCGTCGTCTCGCCCGAATTGGAAAGGACCAGAACGACATCGCCCTGCGTCACCATGCCCAGATCGCCATGGCTCGCCTCGGCGGGATGAACAAATTGCGCCGGGGTGCCGGTTGACGCGAAGGTTGCCGCGATTTTGCGGGCGATATGGCCCGATTTGCCCATGCCCGACACGATCACCCGGCCCCGCGCCGCAAGGATCAGGCGCACCGCATCCGCAAAACTCTCGCCAAGGCTGTCGCCAAGCAGCGTCAGCGCCTCGGCTTCGCGCGCGATGACCCGGCGCGCGGTGGCCAGAAAATCAGTGGTGGAAGAGGTCATTGGGTTCATCATAGCCCATCAGGTCCAAAGCGGCCCGGGTTGGCAGGAAATCGAAACACGACTGCGCAAGGGCAAGCCGGTCTTCGCGCACCAAGATCGCCTCCAGCGCGGTTTTAAGTTTGTGCAGATACAGAACGTCCGACGCCGCATAGTCGCGCTGCGCGTCGGTCAGGGTTTCAGATCCCCAATCGCTGGTCTGCTGCGCTTTGGACACATCGACCCCGACATATTCCGCCAACAGATATTTCAACCCATGCCGGTCCGTATAGGTGCGGATCAGGCGCGAGGCGATTTTCGTGCACCAGACCGGCGCCGTTGTAACCCCGAACGCGTTTTTCAACGCGGCAACGTCGAAACGGCCGAAATGAAACAGCTTCAGCACGGCAGGATCGGTCAAAAGCCGTTCAAGGTTGGGCGCGCTTTTCTGCCCCTTCGCGATCTGAACCAGATGCGCATCACCCATGCCATCCGAAAGCTGCACCACGCAAAGACGATCCCGGCGCGGATCAAGGCCCATGGTTTCGGTGTCAATCGCAACGATATCCCCAAAAGAGACATCGGCAGGCAGATCGTTCAGATGCAGATGAATGGCCAAGAGCGGCGTCCTTGAATTGCAAAAGGGGTTGGCTCTGTCCTATCTGCCCGCTGCAAACGGGTCAACCACTGCCAAAACCGCAAAACCGCGCAACTTTTTCAAGTGACACGGCTGCCCGAAAGTTTGGTGCCCAGCTGCGGCATTGAATTTCAGATCACTGGCGCATCCTGTGAAACCATCTGGATCGGCGCAGCCCACAGACGGATCGCGCAAGGCGTTCAGCAAAGACGACCCGTTTCAAGTTGGATGGCGGGTGTCGGCTTTGCCCGCGCCGCCATTCAGGCCCTCAGCTCGCGCCGGATTTCAAGGGCGCGCACGATCCGAAAACGCTGGCCCGCGCGCCCAGCGGCCGGTTCAGGCCTCGGCGATCTGCCGGGCCTTTTCCACCAGAACCTCGGCCTGACGGATCGACGCATAGTCGATCAGTCGGCCATCCAAAGACACCGCGCCTTTGCCTTCCGCGGCGGCAACGGTCATCGCCTCAAGGATCCGGCGCGCTCTGGTAACCTCGGCATCGGACGGGCTCATGGTTTGATTGGCCAAAGCGATCTGGCTTGGATGGATCGCCCATTTGCCTTCGCATCCCAGCACCGCCGCGCGTTTTGCAGCATAAACATAGCCGTCCGGATCCGAAAAATCGCCAAAGGGGCCGTCAACCGGACGCAGGCCATTGGCCCGCGCCGCAACCACCATCCGGGCCAGCGCATAGTGCCACATATCGCCCCAATGCACCTCGCGGTTGCCAGCTTCCAGCGGGTCGGTCAGCACGGCGTAATCGGGGTTTACCCCCCCGATAACCGTGGTGCGCGCGCGGGTCGAGGCGGCATAATCGGCCACCCCAAAATGCAAACTCTCGTTGCGCTTTGACGCCCCGGCGATCGCAGTCACGTTTTGCATTCCCAGCGCCGTTTCGATGATATGCTCAAAGCCGATCCGCTTTTTATACCCCTTGGCGGCCTCGATTTGCGTCACCATCATATCGACCGCATAGACGTCTGCGGCGGTACCAACTTTGGGGATCATGATCAGATCCAGCCGCTCACCCGCCTGCTCCACGACATCAACAACATCGCGATACATATAGTGCGTATCCAAACCGTTGATCCGAACTGACATGGTTTTCTTGCCCCAGTCGATTTCGTTCAGCGCCTTGATGATGTTTTTTCTGGCCTGCGCTTTGTCGTCCGGCGCGACCGCGTCTTCCAGATCCAGAAAAATCACATCGGCATCAGATTTTGCAGCCTTTTCAAACATCTGCGGCGCACTTCCCGGCACGGCGAGCTCGCTGCGATTCAGTCTGGCGGGGGCCTGTTCGATGACGTGAAAGCTCATGGTGCGGATCCTTTCAGGACGTTACGGTGCTGGGCGGCAGAAGTGCCGCGAAATAAAATTGCCTGTCAAGTGAAAATTCTTTGCGTTTCGGTCGCGGCCGTTTTTGCGTTCGCGGCCTCAGGGCGTGCCGGACGCATTTCGCGTGGTGTAATAAAATGCGATGGCCTTGGTTCGATTGCTGACCCCCAATTTTTCAAACAGGTTGCTCAAATGGAATTTGACAGTGTTGTCAGAGATCGCAAAATCGCGCGCCAGCTCTCGGTTGGTCAATCCCTTGGCCAGACCTTCAAGCAGGCTGCGTTCGCGCTTGGTCAACTGCAACATCGGGTCCGATTGCAGCTCGCGCACGTCCAGAAACGGAAACACCATTTGCCCGCCAGCCACCGCAAGGCAGGTATCCAGCAGCTTGTCGATCGGCGCGTTTTGCGCGACGAACCCGGCTGATCCCGCGACCATCGACAAACGCGGCAGATCGCCATGCGCCTCGTCGCCGTAAACCACCAGCCGGGGCGCGCCGGGCTGATCGCGCAGCACTTCGATCAACTTTTGTCCGCCAAGGATTGGCAGGGTCCAGTCGATCACCCCGACCGCGACCCCGATCCGCATCACCGCGCCCAAAAAGCCCTCGGCGGTCGAACTGGTCGTCACAAGCGAGAACCGCGGATCGCGGCCAAAAATCTCGGCCATCGCAGTCAGAACCAGCGGATTGCCGATGGCAAGCGCGACGGTGACCGGTTTCAGACTGCCTTGCAGGTTTGACATGCCTTAAATTCTCTCCAGAAAACCACCCGTTCGCATAGGTATACCGTGGTATGCGCCCAAATTTCAATACTTATGGATAGGAATACTCCCACCCTTATAGATATCAAAAAGCAGGATTAAGGCAGGTTGCGCCCAAGGTAAAGTCTGCGCGTTCTTAACCAACATCTTTACCAGTCGGGCAACGGCCCCTCTCCCAGCTTCAAGCGGATCGCGCCATGACGATTTTTCCATCCCTTGTCATTCCTGAAACCCTCGCAGCGGGCCCGGGTCCGGGCAATACCGATGCAAGGGTGATGGCGGCCTATGCCAATGCCGGTCTGGCGGATCACATGCAGGCCGACGTGCTGCGCGGCATGATCGAGTGCAAGCACATGTTGCGCGGCGTTTGGGGCACGGCCAATGTGCATACCTATGGCGTGGCGGGAACCGGGTGGTCGGGGCTGGATGTGATGCTGAACGCCATTTTGCCGGGCGACAGTGTTGTGGCTTTTGCCAATGGCACGTTTTCAGGGATTGATGCGCTGACGATCCGGATGAAATGCGCGACGCGCGAAGAGTTGCGCGCCAATCCGATGGATCCGAAGGTGGCTGCGGTGACGGTGATCACCGTGCCGCATGGCCAATCTGTGACGAAGCCGGTGATTGATGCGGCACTGGCCGCGCACAAGCCGAAATGGGCGGTCATGGCGCATTGGGAAACCGGGTCGGGGCGGATCAACGATATCCGGGCCTTTTCGGATGCCTGCGCGGCGCATGGCGTGATGGGGCTGGTGGATGCGGTGTCATCGCTGGGGATCGCGGATTTCGCGATTGACGATTATCCCGGCGTGGTCGGCTGGGCGTCGTGCCCGCAGAAGGGGGTTTTGTGCCTGCCGCTGACCTATGCGCCGGTGAGCTTTTCAGAGCGCTATATTGCCGAGATCAAGACAAATGGCTGTCATTCCTATGTGCATCATCCAATTCTTGAGGCCCGGCATTGGGGCATTTTGGACGGCAAGGATGCCGCCGCCGGAACCTACCACCGCACCCATTCGGGCTATGCCGTTGCCGCATTTCATGAGGCGCTGCGGATCAATCTGCTTACCGGGCGGACCAGCAAGGCGCAAAGCTATGCCTTTCATGAGCAGGCGCTGCGGCAAGCGGTGATCAGCATGGGCTGCGAGGTGACGTCAAACATGACCAGCCTTGTGGTGCTGAACCTGCCGGGCAATCTGGCCGGGCGCGAAAGGGAGTTGGTGCAGTCGTGCCGCGCGAAGGGTTTCGGCATCTGGCCGACCCTTTCAGAGCCGGTGCAGGTTCGGATCGGCATCCTGAACCAACTTTCGGCCGCGGCGATCGTTGATATCGTCACCCGTTTTGGCGGCGAAATGAACGCCTTGGGCGCGAATGTCGATGTTGGCGCGATCGTGGCAGAGCTTGGGCGATACTACCAGACCGCGCAAGCGGCTGAATGAACTTACAAAAAAGAAGGGTTGGCCGTGGACATTCATGAATATCAGGCAAAAGAGATCCTGAACAGGTTCGGCGTTGCCACGCCGATCGGGGCCCTGGCCTATAGCCCGGAACAGGCCGCCTATCGCGCCCGCGAAATCGGCGGGGATCGTTGGATCGTCAAGGCGCAGGTGCATGCGGGGGGCCGGGGCAAAGCCGGCGGCGTGAAGATCTGCAATTCGGACCACGAGATTCAGGATGCCACTAACGGCATGTTTGGTCGCAAGCTGGTGACGCATCAAACCGGACCGGAGGGCAAAGGCATCTACCGGGTCTATGTCGAACAGATGACCCCCTTTAGCCGCGAAATCTATCTTGGGCTTGTGTTGGACCGCACCACGCAGCGGGTGATGATCGTGGCGTCCTCCGAAGGCGGGATGGAGATCGAGGAAATCTCGGCCAACCGCCCTGAAAGCATCGTCCGCTCGACCGTGGAACCCGCGGTGGGTCTGCAGGACTTTCAAGCGCGCGAGATTGCGTTTCAACTGGATATTCCCAATGCACTGATCCAGCAAATGGTGCGAACGCTGCAGGGCTGCTATCGCGCCTTTCGGGAACTGGACGCGACCATGGTGGAAATCAACCCGCTGGTCATCACCAATGACAACCGCATTCTGGCGCTGGACGCCAAGATGACCTTCGATACGAATGCCCTTTTCCGCCACCCCCAGATCGCCGAATTGCGCGACAAAAGCCAGGAAGACCCGCGCGAAAGCCGGGCGGCAGATCGGGGGCTTTCCTATATCGGTCTTGATGGCAAGATCGGATGTATCGTCAACGGTGCGGGCCTTGCGATGGCGACGATGGATACCATCAAACTGGCCGGGGGCGAACCTGCGAATTTTCTGGATATCGGGGGCGGGGCAACGCCGGAACGCGTTGCGAAGGCCTTTCGTCTGGTCACCTCGGACGTGAATGTGCAGGCGATCCTTGTCAATATCTTCGCAGGCATCAACCGTTGCGATTGGGTTGCCGAAGGTGTGGTGCAGGCCCTGCAGGCCAATCCGGTGGATGTGCCGGTGGTGGTGCGTCTGGCGGGCACAAATGTTGATGAAGGGCTGAAGATCCTTGCCAAATCCGGCCTGCCGATCATCCGCGCCACCAGCCTGATGGAGGCCGCAGAGCGCGCCGTCGAGGCCTGGAAAAACGATGTCGCACAAATCTCCAAGCGGAAGGCACAGGCATGAGCATTTTTCTTGACCGCAGCAGCCGGGTGGTTGTGCAGGGTATTTCTGGCCGGATGGCGCAGTTCCATACCAAGGAAATGATTGATTATGGCACCAACGTTGTCGCAGGCGTGGTGCCCGGCAAGGCCGGAGAGCGTGTTCATGGCATTCCGGTTTTCAACACAATGAAACAAGCGGTCGAGGCGACCGGCTGTGATACCAGCCTTGCCTTTGTGCCGCCGCCCTTTGCTGCCGACAGCATCATGGAAGCTGCCGATGCGGGCATCCGCTACTGTGTGTCGATCACTGACGGTATTCCCGCGCAGGACATGATTCAGGTCAAACGCTATATGATGCGCTATCCGCGTGAGCGGCGCATGGTGCTGACCGGCCCGAATTGCGCGGGCACCATTTCCCCCGGCAAGGCAATGCTGGGCATCATGCCGGGCCATATCTATCTGCAGGGGCATGTCGGTATTGTCGGGCGATCCGGCACGCTGGGGTATGAGGCGGCACAACAGTTGAAAGACCGCGGCATTGGGGTTTCCACCTCGGTCGGTATTGGCGGCGATCCGATCAACGGCTCCAGTTTTCGTGACATTCTGGAACGCTTTGAAGCCGACCCTGACACGCATGTGATCGCTTTGATCGGCGAGATCGGCGGACCACAAGAGGCTGACGCCGCCGCCTATATCCAACAGCACATGACCAAACCGGTGGTCGCCTATATCGCGGGACTTACAGCCCCCAAAGGCCGCACCATGGGCCATGCGGGGGCGATCATTTCGGCCTTTGGCGAAAGCGCAAGCGAAAAGGTCGAGATCCTGAGCGCGGCTGGCGTCACCGTGGCGGAGAACCCGTCGATCATCGGCGAAACCATCGCCCGCGTGCTGAAGGCGGCGTGAAGGCGGGTGTTATCAGCGGGTTTGGCCGCGCGGCACAGCGGCGAATTTCATTCGCCTGATCAGGCGGGTTCGACGGCGGCCAAACCCGCGTCCATATAGATGCGCAACCATGGTGTGAAGATTGCGCTGTCGGCGGCGATCTCGGCGATCAGCGCCTGCCGGCTGATCCATCTGACCTGCATAACTTCGGCGGGATTCAGATCAATTGGAAGGTTGTGGGCCGCGTTTGCGGTAAACACGTCCACAACCTCGTGCTCCGTCAGCCCGTTGCCGACATCGGCGCGATATTCGATCTGACCGGCTGGCAGCAGCGCCAACCCAGTGATGCCCAATTCTTCGCGCAGGCGCCGGTGGGCGCAGGCAGCGGGATCTTCGTTCCATCGGGGATGGGTGCAGCAGGTGTTGGCCCACAAACCGGGCGTGTGGTATTTGGACAAGGCACGACGCTGCAAAAGAATGTTGGCGCCGTCCATCACAAACACCGACACCGCCAGATGACGCAGGCCACGCTTGTGCACGTCCAGTTTTTCAACGGGAACAAGCGCGTCGTCCACCCAGGCGGGGATCATCGTGGTCATACATAATCCGGTCGCACAAAGCCCATCAGATGGGCCACATTCTTGACGCCGATCTTCAGATGCGCAAGCGGGCGGGCCGAGACAAGCTTCTTGTTCATATAGGCCTCGAATGTCAGCTTTTGCACATCTTCATCATGGCAAAGACTGACAAAACGTTCGCGGCGTTCGTCCGATTTGTAATAGGCGTCCTGCATGCTGCGCAGCACCTTGAAGACGGTGCCGTGCTCTTTCATGAAAAGCTTGCGCGCCAGCCGCAGTTTGCTGGCCCGGCCGGATGCAAGCGTCGCCTGCGCGGCGGTGGCCGCGACCCGGCCCCCCACCATGGCATAATAAATCCCCTCGCCCGACGAGGGCGCAACCACGCCCGCCGCATCGCCCGCAAGCACCACGTCGCGGCCATTGTCCCAGCGGTCCATCGGGCGCAAAGGGATCGGCGCGCCTTCGCGGCGGATCGTCTCGCAGCCCGCCAGCCCGGCAGCAGCGCGCAGATCGGAGGTGGCCTTTTTCAGATCAATCCCGTCGATCCCCGTGCCCATGCCGACACTGACCTGATCCCCATGCGGAAACACCCAGCCATAAAAGTCGGGGCTGATATTGCCGTCATAGATCACATCACAGCGTCCGGGATCATAAAGCGCGTTCTTGGCCGGGGCCTTGATGATCTCATGATAGGCGATGACATAAGGCGTCTTGTCGCCGCCCGGAACCTCGGTCTTGGCAACCACCGAGCGCGCGCCATCTGCGCCGATCACCAGCTTTGTCGCCAGCCGCATCTCTTCGCCGCTTGCCTTGTCACGATAGATCACATGGGTGCCTTCGCCGTCACGCTCCAGCCGCAGATAGGTGCCGGTCAGCCGGGTCGCCCCGTTTGACACCGCGCGCTGACGCAGAAATTCGTCGAAATGTTCGCGGTCGACCATGCCGACAAAGCCGTTCTCGATGGGGATATCAACCGAGCGCCGCGTGGGCGAGATCATCCGTGCGGTCTGAATCTGTGCCACGATCTGATCTTCGGGAATACTGAAATCGGCGATCAAGCGCGGAGGGATGGCCCCGCCGCAGGGCTTGATCCGCCCGGCCCTGTCCAGGAAGGCCACATCACAGCCCGACCGCGCCAGATCATTGGCCGCTGTGGCGCCGCAGGGCCCACCGCCGATTACAACGACGTCATAGCTCATGTCATTCTCCTGCAATCAGCTGGGCTGAAAAGGTTTGGGGGCCGCCGTCGATGATATGGGCGGCCAGCCAGGCGGCGGCGGCAAAGATCGCGGCCTCAAGAGTGAAGACAAGGCCAAAGGCCGAGGCGGTATCGGTCAGATGGCGGGCCAGATCGACCGCAGCCGCGCCAAAAAGGCCGCCAACCCCAGCCGCGATGGCCTGCGACGCGCCCCAAAGGCCCATGCGCGTGCCTTCGCGCTCTTGGCGACCTTCGCCAGCAAGCGCCATCATCGAGCCGATGGCCGCCACGGCAAACATGCCGTTGAAAAAGCCCAAGGCCATGGTGGCGGGGGTGATGGCCGCCCCGCCGCCCGCCAGTTGCCCCGCCGCCGCGAGCGCCAAAAGCGCAATGCTGGAACCGATGCAGCCCGCCATGACCCAAGACCGCAACGAGCCGATGCGCAGGCCCGTGGCGGCGATGCCGACCGTCAGCATACCGACAAAGACCCCGCCGTTCTGCACGCCCGAAAGCTCGGTCGATTGGCCCGGGGTAAAGCCAAAGGCCAGCCCGGCATAGGGCTCCAAAATCAACTCTTGCATGAAATAGGCGACCATGGACAGGAAGATAAAGATGGTGAAGTTGCGCGCGCGCGGTTCGGACCAGATTTCGGCCATACCCGAGCGAAAGGATTGCGGTGCGGTGCGCGGTCCGGCCGGAACGGCATGGCGCCGCTCGATCCCCCAGATGGCGAGCACCGTCAGCATGATCGCGCTGGCCCCCACGCCCGCCACAAGCTGCAAAAGAAGCTGCGGCGAATAGGGGTTCAGCAGTTTGCCCACGACGGTGGCCGTGACCGCGATGCCAAAGATCATCATCAGCCAGGTGATCGTGGCCGCCGCTGCCCGCCTGCGCGGGTGGGTGGCCGTCGCCAGAAGCGCCAACAGCGAGGTTCCCGACGCCCCGACTCCCATTCCGATCAACCCATAGGCCAGAACCGAAACTGCCATCCCGGCCCAGAACGCCCCTGCCATCAAAACAAAGCCGTAAGCCGCCAGAAACCCGCCAAGACCCAGCGCCACCATGCCCAAAAGGATGAATCTGGTGCGATTGCCGCCCCGGTCAGATTGAAACCCCCAGGTGGGCCGCGTGATCTGGACACCGTAATGCAGCCCGACCAGCAGCCCCGGCAGCACCGCAGGCAAAGCCAGCTCGACGACCATCAGACGGTTCAGCGTCGAGGTGGTCAGCACCACAATCGCGCCGAGGCACAGCTGCACCAGCCCCATGCGGAAAATCGAAACCCATGACAGATATCTCATTGGAGTGCCCCCAGTGTACGGATTGCAAATGCGGTGATCATCATACCGCTGACATACATCGCAACGCCCGTGGCATTATACCAAGGCGCGCGGCCCTTCGGGTCATCCAGAAGGCGCTTCATGCAGGCGATCTGGCCCAAAAGCAGCAGGCCAACCGCAATCGCATGATAGGGTTTGCCCCAGATCACGAGGAGCGCAATGACGAGAGCCTGCGCCAGCGCCATCACGGTGCAGGCGACCTTTGCGGCCACCTCGGGCCCAAGTGTGACGGGAAGGGAGTTGACGCCGTGCAGGCGATCCCCCTCCAACGCTTTGAAATCGTTCAGTGTCATGATGCCATGCGCGCCAAAAGCGTAAAGCCCCGCCATCGTTACAACCGCAAAAGACGGCAGCCCCTGCGACAAGACCGCAGCCCCGGTGAACCAAGGCAGCCCTTCATAGCAAAGCCCGACCAGACCCGGCCCCCACCAGCCAGAACGCTTTAGCCGCACAGGTTCGGCCGAATAGGCCCAAGCCGCCACGACACCCAGCGCGGTGGCGGCAAAGCCCCAGGGCCCCAAAAGCCACCCAAGCGCCAGCGAAAAGATCGACATTGCCAAGGCGATCCACAGCCCCCAGCGCCCCGGAATGCGTCCGGACGGGATCGGGCGGTGCGGCTCGTTTACGGCATCGACATGGCGGTCGCACCAATCATTCGCGGCCTGACTCATGCCGCAAACCGCCGGGCCGGCCAGAAATACCCCCAAAGCCACCAAGGGCCAGCTGGACCACGGCGAAACCCCAACCGACACTATGCCGCAAAGGTAGGCCCACATCGGCGGGAACCATGTGATTGGCTTGATCAATTCCAAGACAGCCCTGGGCTGCGGGTGGCTCGAAATATGTAAGCTTTGATGTACACTCATGTGTCAACTAAACATTACATTTCCGAGTCGATCAAGCAAAGAATTGCACTTGGCCAGCAGATCAAACCCGCTTGAATCGCGCAAGGGCGCCTCTTGGCGACAAAAGCGAAAGGCACCCGTCACAGGGTGCTTTCCTCTTGTCTTGATCGGGCAGGGCCTAGTCGTCTTCTTTGCTAAGCAACCCAAATTTGCGCAGTTTCACATAAAGAGACTGACGCGAAAGGCCAAGCATTTCTGCCGCAGCCACCCGGTTGTTTCGTGTCAGATCCACAGCCGTCTGAATGCACATTTTTTCCACCACATCGGTGGTTTCCGCGACGATATCTTTCAGCGGTGAAGATCCAACCAACTCCATCACAGAGCGCACGCCATCATCATTTGCCGAAAAGCCGGGCTTGCGCAAAAGCTCGGATCTGCTGGCATCGCGGAACACCAGACCAAAGCTGGGGGCAGGGCTATCGCTAAGGTAAGTGGCTGATATTTCGACCGCAACTTCGCCTTTGAACTCGCTCAGCACGCGCGTGGCATAGACGCGCAATTGCTTGGCTCGCCGGGCGTTGTCCAGCAAGACCCGCATATCCACCCCGCCGCGCGTCAGGAAATCGGCAAGCGAGCGTCCCTTCAGTTTGGCCAGATGAGTGCTGTCCGTCAGCTTCATGAAGGCATCATTCGCGGCGGTGATCACGCCATCCTGATCCACGAACACAATGCCATCCACGCCCTCAAAGAACAGACGTTCCAGATTTTCGCTGGCTTTGGACGTCGACGCACTCGCGATTTCTGGCGTCTCAATCCGGCACATCATAAACCGTTCGCCCGCAGCGCGGAAAAGTTTTGGCACCACCCGGACTTTAGTTTGGGACCGGCGCGCGACCATCTCGACAGGGCTGGCAGCATCTGCGGACGCAATGTTGGACAGGCTTTCCAGAAATTCACCACGGCGGCGACCTTCAAACTCTTGCGCAATCGCCGACCCGACCAGATCCTGACGCGAGCCGCCCAGCATCGCGGCGGCGGCCGCGTTCAGATCGGTGATGCGGCCGCTGTTCATCGCGACCAGGATCATCGCATCCCGCGTGGATTCCATCAGCACGCGGTAGCGGGTGTCCATCTCACGCTGGGTTTCATAATCACGTTCCAGCGCAAATTGCGCCAGGACCAGCTGTTGCTGCATTTCGGCGATCGGGCGCATGTCACGGCCCATCATCAAGACGGTCTTGTCCTTGCCGATCAGATGCATCGTATAGCGAATGGGAAATTCCCACAGGGATTGGTCAAGGTGATTGACCTCAACCACCAAAGTGCCGGCATTCGGCTTGCTGATCGTCTCAAGCCGCTTTGAAAGCTTTTCATAGCTTTCATCGGTCAGGATGCTGGAAACGGGCTTGCCAACCCATTCCTCCAACTTGCCGAACGCAGGGTGATTTGCGTTCACAAGAACCCCCGATACCCGCCAGTCTCCCGAAACCATGATCGAAAGGTCAGACGCGGTCGAAAGGATCTCGGACAACAGCTCGGGATCGATGAGCGGCATCTTACTTCCCGCCAGAAAGTGTTTCATACCAGTATTCACTTTTTATTTGCCATATTGGTCACCCACCCGATCGTTCGGGACAGTGGTTTATTATGCGCGTTTGAGTATGCAAAAGGCGTCGAACTTAAGACCCATCGTCTCCAGGGCGGCGCCCACATCATTTGAAGAGAAATCTGCGCCGATACTTGACGCTGGATCCTCCACCTTTGCCATCACCGCCCCACCCACAATGACGGGCACAGGACGCGTTGCGGCCGATTTCAGACAGTCCACCATTTTTGACAGCGTTTGCAGCTTTTCCTTGGTCGCAACCGAGATCATCACGCCATCGAAGTGACGCGTTGCCAAAAGCTCGCGCAGCTCGCCAAAGCTTGGAGCGATTCTGAGACAGACCGAGACGCCGTAGCGGCGCATCTGCCCCGTTGCCACCATCGGCCCCAACGTGTGCTGTTCGCGATCGGGCACAATGAACATCACCGTGCCATGGCCCGCATCGCCCGCCTGATCTGCAACCCAGGCCGTGCCGATCTCGCGCAGAAGGCTTTGCAGACGGCCCACGCCAATCGTCACGTCGAGCCATGACATTTCGTCGTCGTGCCAAGCCTGCCCCATCCGCCGCGCGGCGAGCGGGATATAGACATCCGCGAGGGCAGCAAGGCTGATCCGCGCGCGCTTCACCTCTGTCAGCAATTCCGCAAAGGCCGATTTCGTGCCCGAAAGCGAAGCCGCGATCAGACCAAGAACCAGAGATTCGCGCGGTTCGGGCATCGTTTTGGCGCTGCGATCGGCCAGATAAGAGACAACTTGCGCCGCAAAGTGGCTCACGCCGGATGTATCCACCGCAGAAGCGCGTGTCCGAGTGCCAGCCTGAATCTGCTGCATGGTACACGCTCCATAACGCGTCGCCCGCAAAACCGCTGTCTGAATTTTTCAGCACGACCGAGGCCATTGTTATGCCCAAATCTCCATGACGCCGACCAAATTGTCAACGCGAATTGACACAATGCAAGCTAATGGATCGCCTCAGAAATTGCAAGACGCTGATATACATATAAAATCACCAGAATTTTGTGCTGCAGAATTTTCAAAAGTTGCCCGGCCGCTGCAGAAAGTGTAAGCCAAAATAGTGTAAGTTTTGGTTGACACATTTGGAATCACGCGGCTAGAATTGAAGCAATCGCTCGCCGTGTGAAAGAAACCCGATGCATACGAATCATCCAGAACAGCAGGTCAGGCGGCCGCTCTATTCCGCTGAAGAGCGCCTGCGTCGGGACGCGACCAAGTGGACCTTTGTGCAAGGCATCCTCGCGCCGGTGCAGTTCCTGGCCTTCGCAGTCTCGCTTTTTCTGGTCCTGCGCTTCGTGATGACGGGCGAGGGGTACGGTGCCGCAACTGTCTCAATTCTCATCAAAACAGCGCTGCTTTACACCATCATGATCACTGGGGCGATCTGGGAGAAGGTTGTTTTCGGCCAATACCTTCTGGCGCCCGCTTTCTTCTGGGAAGACGTGTTCAGCTTTGCGGTGATCGCCCTGCATTCTGCTTATATTCTAGCGCTTTGGACGGGATTCCTGTCCCCGATGGGGCAGATGGTTCTGGCCCTGACAGCCTATCTGACCTACGCGGTCAACGCCGCACAGTTCATCCGCAAGTTGCGCATGGCGCGGTTGGATCAGGCGGTGCTTGCATGACGCATCCCGCCCCCGCGCTCGGCTGCACCAACACCCCTGTCCTCAAAGAACGTGGCCAGCGCGAGGTATTTTGCGGTCTGACGGGCATCATCTGGCTGCACCGCAAGATGCAGGATGCGTTCTTTCTCGTCGTTGGCAGCCGCACCTGCGCGCATCTGTTGCAGTCGGCAGCAGGGGTGATGATCTTTGCCGAACCCCGCTTTGGCACCGCCATTCTGGAAGAGAAAGATCTGGCCGGGTTGGTCGATGCCCAGACAGAGCTGGACCGCGAGGTTTCGCGGCTACTGTCTCGTCGCCCTGACATACGCCAACTGTTTCTGGTCGGCTCTTGCCCGTCAGAAGTGATCAAACTTGACCTGCAACGTGCCGCTGAACGGATGAGCGCAGCGCACGCTCCGCATGTGCGCGTGTTGAATTATTCCGGTTCGGGAATCGAGACGACCTTTACGCAAGGCGAGGATGCCTGCCTGGCATCCATGGTTCCCACACTGGCGGAAACCGATGCGCGCAGCCTGATCCTGGTCGGCGCGTTGCCCGACGTCGTCGAAGATCAGGCTTTGGCCCTGCTCGCCGCGATGGGCATTACCGATGTGCAATGTCTGCCGGCCCGCCGCGCCAACGATGCCCCCAAGGTTGGCCCCAACTCTGTCTTCGCCTTGGTGCAGCCCTTCCTGGGTGACACACACGCCGCGCTG
Source organism: Paracoccaceae bacterium (assembly GCA_031385445.1). Taxonomy (GTDB): domain Bacteria; phylum Pseudomonadota; class Alphaproteobacteria; order Rhodobacterales; family Rhodobacteraceae; genus CAIYZT01. The sequence goes on from JANNBM010000056.1 coordinate 270,330, forward strand.
ATCCGCCGGGGCGCCCGCGCCATCACCGCGCCTTTCCCCTTTGGGGCCGAGGGCACCACGCTTTGGCTGCGCGCCATCGCGGATGAGTTTGGCGTGTCGCAGGAGCGGTTTGACGCCGTGACCGCGGCCCCCCGTGCCCGAGCCGAAAAAGCCATCGCGGCATCGCGCGAAACGCTGGATGGCAAGTCGCTGTTCTTCTTTCCCGACAGTCAGCTGGAACTGCCGCTCGCCCGCTTTTTGACCCGTGAATGCGGCATGACGGCGATCGAGGTCGGCACGCCGTTCCTGCACCGTGATCTGCTGGAGCCAGAACTTGCCTTGCTCGCGTCGGGCCCTGTGATCTCTGAAGGTCAGGATGTTGACAAACAGCTGGCCCGCGCCCGCGCCGCCCGCGCCGATCTGACCATCTGCGGCCTTGGCCTTGCCAACCCGCTGGAGGCCGAAGGGCTGGCCACCAAATGGGCGATCGAATTGGTCTTTACCCCGGTGCATTTTTACGAACAGGCCGGCGATCTGGCAGCGCTTTTTGCCCGCCCTCTGCGCCGCCGCGCGCTTTTGGCCCCCCTCGCGCCGCGAATGGAGGCCGCTGAATGAAGCTAAGCCTGTGGACATACGAAGGCCCGCCCCACGTCGGTGCCATGCGGGTCGCCACCGGGATGAAAGGGCTGCACTACGTTTTGCACGCGCCGCAGGGCGATACCTATGCCGACCTTCTGTTCACGATGATCGAACGGCGCGACCACCGCCCGCCGGTCACCTATACCACCTTTCAGGCCCGCGACCTGGGCGGCGATACCGCGACACTTTTCAAGACCGCCTGCAAAGAGGCCGTTGATCGGTTTCAACCCGAAGCTCTGATCGTCGGCGCATCGTGCACCGCCGAACTGATCCAGGATGACCCCGCAGGCCTTGCGCAAAGCATGAATTTGGGCATTCCGGTGATCCCGCTGGATCTGCCAAGCTATCAACGCAAAGAAGGTTTTGGCACCGACGAGACGTTCCTTCAGATCGTGCGCCACATTGCAAAACCTGTCCCGCGCAGTGCGGGCATCACGGCCAATCTGATCGGCCCCACGGCCCTTGGCTTTCGTCACCGCGATGACATTACAGAAATAACGCGCCTGCTGGCCGACATGGGCATTGCGGTCAATGTCTGTGCGCCGATGGGCGCGCGCCCTTCGGACATTGCCCGCATGGGTGCGGCGCATTTCAATGTGCTGATGTATCCCGAGCACGCCGAATCCGCCGCGCGATGGCTGGAAACCAATTTTGCCCAGCCCTTTACCAAATGCGTCCCCATCGGCGTCGGCGCCACGCGGGATTTTCTGGCAGAGGTTGCCGCGATCACCGGCTTGTCCGCGCAGACCGACACGTCGCGCCTGCGCCTGCCGTGGTGGACGCGCTCGGTTGACAGCACCTACCTGACCGGCAAGCGCGTCTTTATCTTTGGCGACGGCACCCACGTCGCCGCCGCCGCCCGCATCGCCCGGGACGAGATGGGGTTCGAGGTGGCCGGTCTTGGCTGTTTCAACCGCGAGATGGCCCGCCCGATCCGCGCTTTGGCCCGCGATTACGGCGTCGAGGCGCTGATCAGCGACGACTATCTGGAGGTTGAGGCTGCCATCGCCGCGCTGCAACCCGAACTGATTCTCGGCACCCAGATGGAACGGCACATCGGCAAACGTCTGGGCATTCCCTGCGCCGTCATTTCGGCCCCGGTGCATGTACAGGATTTCCCGGCGCGCTTTTCGCCGCAGATGGGTTGGGAAGGCGCGAATGTGATCTTTGACACTTGGGTGCACCCCTTGGTCATGGGTCTTGAAGAGCATCTGTTGCACATGTTCCGCGATGATTTCGAATTTCATGATGCCGCTGGCGCTTCTCACCATGGCGGCCAGCATGTGGCCCGGCCAATCGGGGGTGAAGCTGCGGCTGCCGTCGCGGATAAGGGCGGCCCCCTGCCCGCGCCCGTTGCCGCGGGTTTGCTGAACGCCCAGATCATCTGGCTTTCCGATGCTGAAAACGAGCTGAAAAAGATCCCGTTCTTTGTGCGCGGCAAGGCCCGCCGCAACACCGAAAAATACGCCGAAGGCAAAGGTGTGACAGCGATTTCGGTTGAAACCCTTTACGAAGCAAAGGCCCATTATGCACGTTGATGGCCCCCTTACCGGCACGCGCGTCGGCTATAACATCGTTATTGTGACGCTTGATCAGCATGCCGCCGGCCCCGCAGCACGCATCGCCCCGCGCTTGGCCAAAGATTTCCCCGGGCTTGGCATTTCGATCCATGCGGCCGCCGAATGGGCGGAAAACCCCGCCTCCCTCGCCCGTTGCAAAGAGGCTTTGCTGACCGCCGATATCGTCATCGCCAACCTGATCTTTATCGAAGAGCATATCACCGCAATCCTGCCCGATTTGCAGGCCGCCCGCGCCCGCGCCGATGCTTTTGTCGGCCTTATTGCCGATTCTTCGATCGTGCGGCTGACCAAGATGGGTGATCTGGATATGGGGCGGCCCGCTTCTGCCACGATGGCCCTGCTGAAAAAGCTCAAGCCCAGCGCCAAGACGTCGGCGAATTCGGGCGAAAAGCAAATGTCGATGCTGCGCCGTTTGCCAAAGATCCTGCGTTGGATCCCCGGCAAAGCGCAGGATTTGCGCGCTTGGTTCCTGTCAATGCAGTACTGGCTTGGCGGTTCCGACGATAATATCGAACAAATGATGCGCTTTTTGCTGGGCCGCTATTCGACGCACAAGAACTGGCGCGGCGCGGTGGCCAAGGCCCCGGTCGATTATCCCGAGGTTGGGCTTTATCACCCAAGTCTGCCCGCACGCATCACCACCAGTCTTGCCGATCTGCCCCGCCCGGCAAAGGCGCGCGCGACCGTTGGTTTGCTGATGCTGCGCTCTTATGTTCTGGCCTCGGACACCGCGCATTACGACGCGGTTATCGCGGCCTTCGAGGCGCGCGGTATCGCTTGCATTCCGGCCTTTGCTGGCGGGCTTGATGGCCGCCCCGCCATCAATGCCTACTTCAAAAATGCCAAGGGCAGCACCATCGACGCCATGGTGTCCCTGACGGGCTTCAGCCTTGTGGGCGGTCCGGCCTATAACGACAGCCCCGCCGCTGTGACCGCGCTTTGTGCGCTGGATGTGCCCTATATCGCCGCGCATCCGCTGGAATTTCAGACGCTGGGTCAATGGGCCAAGGCCGCGCAGGGCTTGGGGCCGATTGAAACCACCATGCTGATTGCCCTGCCCGAAATTGACGGTGCGACCAATCCCACCGTCTTTGCCGGGCGCCACGGTCTTGATGGCTGCACAGGCTGCGCGATTGCCTGCAAGGGCGCCGCCGACAGCCGCGCCATGTCACCTTGCCCCGAGCGGGTGGCCTCGCTGGCCGAAAAGACGCTGCGGCTGGCCAATCTGCGCCAGTGCCGCAATGCCGATAAAAAGGTTGGGATCGTTCTGTTCGGCTTTCCGCCAAATGCCGGGGCTGCGGGCACGGCGGCCTATCTTTCGGTTTTTGAAAGCCTGCACAACACCCTGACGGCGATGAAGGCCGATGGCTACACGCTGGACGTTCCTGCCACGGTTGATGATCTGCGCGCCGCCGTTCTGGGCGGCAATGCCGCGACCTATGGGCAACCCGCGAATGTTGCCGCGTTCGTCAACGCCGACACCATCGTGCGCGATACCAAGCATCTCAAAGACATCGAGGCCGTTTGGGGGCCCGCCCCCGGCAAGGTGCAGTCAAATGGCCGCGAACTTTTTGTGCTGGGCCGCGCGTTTGGCAATATTTTTGTCGGCCTGCAGCCCACCTTCGGCTATGAAGGCGATCCGATGCGCCTGTTGTTCGACCGCAGCTTCGCCCCGACCCATGCCTTTGCGCAGTTCTATCTGTGGCTGCGCAACACCTACCGCGCCGATGCCTTGCTGCATTTTGGCATGCATGGCGCGCTGGAATTCATGCCCGGCAAGCAAGCGGGCATGGGGGCCGGCGATTGGCCCGACAGGCTGATCGGCGAGTTGCCCAACATCTACCTTTATGCCGCCAACAACCCGTCTGAGGCGTCGCTGGCCAAGCGCCGGTCCAACGCGGTGATCATCACCCATCTGACGCCCCCATTGGCGCAGGCCGGGCTTTACAAAGGACTGGTCGATCTGAAAGACAGCCTGACCCGCTGGCGCGGTCTGGCCCCCATCGCGGCCGAGCGTGCCGAGTTGGAGGCGCTGATCGCAGAACAAGCCAGCGCGGTTGATCTTGGCGGACGCGCTCCTGCGGATCTGTGGTTGAAACTGCTTGAGGCCGAGGCTGCCTTGATTCCCGACGGTCTGCACGTTGTGGGCCGCCCGATGAGTGCGGCCGCGCGCGCCGACTATCTTGCCCTGCTGCCGCCGATGACCGCCGAAGCCCGCGCCGAAGTCGACGCGCATCTGGCCAAAGACAGCGAGCTGCCTGCCCTCATGCGGGCTCTGTCAGCGCGTTTCATTGCCCCAGTGCCGGGCGGCGATCTGATCCGCAGCCCGCAAATCTTGCCAACCGGCCGTAATATTCACGCCTTTGATCCGTTCCGCATGCCGACAGAGTTTGCCCTGCGCGATGGCGCGGCTCAGGCTGAACGGTTGCTCGCAGCCCACCCCACCTTGCCCCGATCCGTGGCGCTGGTTCTTTGGGGGTCGGACAATATCAAATCTGATGGCGGGCCCGTCGGTCAGGCGCTGGCGCTGATGGGCGCGCGGCCACGGTTTGACAGTTATGGCCGCCTGTGCGGTGCCGATCTGGTTCCATTGGCCGACCTTGGCCGTCCGCGCATTGATGTGCTGATGACGCTTTCGGGCATTTTCCGCGATCTTTTGCCGCTGCAAACCAAGATGCTGGCCGAAGCTGCGTGGAAATGTGCCACGGCAGACGAACCCCTGTCGCAGAATTTCGTCCGCGCCCATGCCTTGGCTTATGTCGAACAAATGGGCTTCGATATGGAAACGGCGTCGCTGCGGGTGTTCTCGAATGCCGAAGGGGCTTATGGCTCGAACGTCAATCAACTGGTCGACAGCTCTGCCTTTGGTGCCGAAGACGAGTTAGCCGACGCCTATGAGGCCCGCAAATCTTTTGCCTATGGCCGTGATGGTCGCGCGGTCAAAAACGCCGCGATGCTGCAAAAGGCGCTGAAAAACGTTGATCTTGCTTATCAAAACCTTGAATCGGTCGAGCTTGGCATCACCTCGGTCGATCACTACTTTGACACGCTGGGCGGTATTGCCCGCGCCGTCAAACGCCAGCGCGGCAGTGATACTCCGGTCTATATCAGCGACCAGACCCGCGGCACGGGCAAGATTCGCACCCTGCGTGACCAGATCGCTTTGGAAAGCCGTGCGCGCACGTTGAACCCGAAATTCTACGAAAGCCTGCTGAAGCATGGTGCGGAGGGCGTGCGCCAGATCGAGTCTCATGTGACCAATACCATGGGCTGGTCCGCCACCGCCGAGGCTGTTGACCCTTGGATCTATCAGCGTCTCAGCGAAACCTTTGTGCTGGATGAAGCCATGCGCAAGCGGATGGCCGCGCTGAACCCTGTGGCTTCGGCCCGAATGGCGAACCGTCTGATCGAAGCCTCGGAGCGTTCTTACTGGACGCCCGATGCGGCGACCTTGGCGGCGCTGCAGGGGGCTGCCGACGAATTGGAAGACCGTTTGGAAGGGATCGCGGCGGAATGATGACACGCGTTTCACCCCTTCTGCAAACCCCGACGACCGGAGCCTCCGGCGGGGATATTTTGACCATTGTGAAAGGGGCATCAACATGAGCCTTGATACAATCCCGAATTTGCGCGGCCTTGATGGCGAAGGTTCGGTGCAGGTGCATCAAGATGCCGAAACCCGCATCGACGGTGCCAAGGTGTTTTCGGTTTATGGCAAGGGCGGCATTGGCAAATCGACGACCTCGTCGAACCTGTCTGCGGCCTTTTCCATGATGGGCAAGCGGGTGTTGCAGATCGGCTGCGATCCCAAGCATGACAGCACCTTTACCTTGACGGGCCGTCTGCAACCCACGGTGATCGACATTCTGAAAGAAGTCGATTTTCATGCCGAGGAGTTGCGCCCCGAAGATTACGTGGCCACCGGGTTTAACGGCGTGAAATGCGTTGAGGCGGGCGGCCCGCCAGCAGGCACCGGCTGTGGCGGTTATGTGGTTGGGCAGACGGTCAAGCTGCTTAAGCAACACCACCTTCTGGAAGACACCGATGTGGTGATCTTTGACGTGCTGGGCGATGTGGTTTGCGGTGGGTTTGCGGCCCCGTTGCAGCATGCTGACCGGGCCGTGATCGTAACAGCCAATGATTTTGACAGCATCTACGCGATGAACCGCATCATCGCGGCGGTTCAGGCGAAATCGGGCAATTACAAAGTGCAGTTGGCCGGCTGCGTGGCCAACCGTTCTCGCGAGACGGACGAGGTGGATCGCTATTGCGCCCGCGTCGGTTTCAACCGGCTGGCACATATGCCCGACATCGACGCAATCCGCCGCTCGCGGCTGAGGAAGAAGACCTTGTTTGAAATGGACGACGCCGAAGACATCGTGATGGCCCGCGCGGAATACATGAAGCTGGCCGATGCGCTGTGGAAGTCGGTGCTTGTTCCGGGCTCCACGCCAGCGCCTTTGCCGGACCGCGAGATCTTTGAATTGCTGGGGTTTGACTAGTGGCTGACTATGCCTCCACACGCGACCGGGTCGAAGACTATTTTGACCGTTCCGCCACCAAGGTCTGGGAGCGGCTGACCTCTGACGCCCCCGTGTCGCGCATTCGCCAGACCGTGCGCGCGGGCCGCGACCGGATGCGGGCGCTGATGCTGTCGCGTTTGCCCACCGATCTGCGCGGTTGCCGGGTGTTGGATGCGGGCTGCGGCGCCGGGCAGATGACAGCCGAGCTGGCCGCGCGCGGGGCCGATGTTGTGGCGGTCGATCTCTCGCCGGCGCTTGTCAAGATCGCCAAAGCGCGTCTGCCGGCCGAGCAAGCCGCCCGCGTCACCTTTGCCAGCGGCGATATGACAGCCGACCACGGCCGGTTTGACTATGTTTTGGCGATGGACAGCCTGATTTATTACGGCACCGAAGACATCACCAACGCGCTGCACCGCCTGGGCAACCGCACAAGCCAGGCCGTGGTGTTTACCGTCGCCCCTAAAACCGCCTTTCTGATGACCTTTTGGACCTTGGGCAAAGCCTTTCCCCGCGCGGATCGCAGCCCGATCATGGTGCCGCATGCCTTTGCCACGCTGAACACTGCAACGCAAAACCGCCTGACCAAAATTGACCGCATCTCAAGCAGTTTTTACATTTCGGAATGTCTGGAGTATCGCGCGTGATCTTCTTCAAATCGAAACATGTCAAACAGTTGAGCGCAAAATGGATGCCGTTTGCCGATGCGGCTTCCGAAGGGCTGTCTATGGCGCAATTGCTGCGTTTGGGCCTGTTTCAGGTTTCGGTCGGGATGGCGACGGTGCTTTTGCTGGGCACGTTGAACCGCGTGATGATCGTCGAGCTGTCGGTGCCTGCCTCGGTCGTGGCATTGATGATCGCGCTTCCAGTTGTTTCGGCGCCGTTCCGCGCCCTTCTGGGCCATAAAAGCGATACCCACAAAAGCTGGATCGGGTGGAAGCGTATTCCCTACCTCTGGTTCGGATCGCTGTGGCAGATGGGCGGGCTTGCCCTGATGCCTTTTGCCTTGATCGTGCTGTCGGGTGACCAAATCCATGGCCCCGAATGGGCGGGCGAGGCATTGGCAGGCATCGCGTTTTTGATGACCGGTTTGGGAATGCACATGACCCAGACCGCGGGGCTTGCCCTTGCATCGGACCGTGCCACCGACGAAACGCGGCCGCGGGTTGTTGCCCTGCTTTATGTGATGTTCTTGCTTGGCATGGCGGTTTCTGCGGTGATCCTTGGGCTTTTGCTGCGCAGTTTTGATGAGATCCGTCTGATCCGCGTCGTTCAGGGCTGCGCTGTTGTCACGATGGCGCTGAACCTTTTGGCGCTGTGGAAGCAGGAAAAGGTTCGTCCGATGTCCGCCGCGGAAATGGCGCAGACCCAGCCGATTTTTCACGAAGGCTGGCGCGATCTGATGGCGGGCGGGCATGCCGGGCGCCTGTTGCTGGTGGTTATGCTGGGCACCATGGGATTTCAGATGCAGGATGTTCTGCTAGAGCCTTACGGCGCTGAAATTCTGGGCCTTTCGGTTGGTTCCACCACTTGGCTGACCGCTTTCAACGCGCTGGGCGCGCTGACAGGTTTTGTGCTGGCGGGCCGCTGGATGGGCAAGGGGCAAGACATGTTCCGCATGTCGGCACGCGGAATTCTGGTCGGGGTCATCGCGTTTCTTATGGTGATTTTTGCCGCCCCGCTGCAATCCACGTCGATGTTCTACATCGGGGCATTCAGCATTGGCCTTGGCGCAGGGCTTTTTGCCGTGGCAACTTTGACCGCGGCCATGGCATTGCCCGAAACGGGTGCAGCAGGACGCGGATTGGTGCTGGGCGCATGGGGCGCGGCGCAAGCCACTGCGGCGGGCCTGTCGATCGCCATCGGTGGCGGGTTGCGCGACACGGTCGGGGCCTTTGCCTTGCAGGGCGGCCTTGGTCCTGTATTTGAAGCACCCGCTTTTGGCTACGCTACCGTCTATCTCATCGAAATCTTTGTTCTTTTCGCGACTCTGATCGCATTGGCCCCGCTGGTGCGCGTTTCCCTATTCAACCAGAAATCCGCAGCCGATGTGACCCCGATGGGTCTTGCTGATTTCCCAAACTGACACGAAGGACAAAACTATGCTGGGCACAACTTTCTTCGGCAACTTCGACCTCGCATCCCTTGCAATTTGGCTTTTCTGGGGATTTTTCGCACTTCTGATCTACTATCTGCAAACAGAGAACATGCGCGAAGGCTATCCATTGGAATCAGAAACCGGCAGTGCTGCGCCAAATCAGGGACCATTCCCCCTGCCCAAGGCCAAGACCTTCATTTTGCCGCACGGCCGGGGCGAGGTCAGCGTGCCCAACGGCGCACGTGAGGCGCGCGAGTTGGCGCTGGGGCGCACGGCCGTCTCGGAGGGCTTTCCGCATATGCCTTTGGGTGACCCGATGGTTGATGGTGTGGGCCCGGCCGCCTGGGCGCCGCGCCGCGATGTGCCCGAACTGGATGGTCACGGCCATCTGAAACTGATGCCCATGGCGCAGGCTGCGGGCTTTGTCGTCTCGGCGGGGCGCGATCCGCGCGGTCTGCCGGTGCAGGCGGGCGATAATGAGGTCGTCGGTCGGATCTCGGATATGTGGGTCGATGGGCCAGAGCAGTTGGTGCGCTACCTCGAAATTGACCTCAATTCTGGTCAGCGCCGTCTGGTGCCGATGCCGATGGTCAAGATCTGGAAGGATCGGGTTCGGATCAATTCGCTTTCGTCCGACCTGTTCGATGGCGTTCCCGCCACCAAATCCAGGACCGAAGTGACGCTGCTCGAAGAAGACAAGATCAGCGCCTATTACGCGGGTGGCACGATGTATGCGGCCAACAAGCGCCAGGGCGGCCCCTTGGGGTGGAAACCATGAGCGGCCATCACGACGATTTTGACATCGAACCGGTCCTCGGCCTGCCCGAGGCCCCACCGGCCGGCGAGGAGTTGCTTTGGCAAGGCCGCCCCGACGCTTTTGCGCTGGCACGCGATGCCTACAAGATCACATGGATCGCGAGCTACTTTGTGGCATTGGCCGTTTGGCGCGCAACGGTGGTTTCTGATGGCACGATCGCCTCGATCCTGGCGGTCATGTTGCCCTATGTCGTGATTGGCGCGGTCGCCTGCGGATTGATGTTTGCGATGGCTTGGGTGCAAGCCCGCGCGACCGTCTATACCATCACAACTGCGCGCGTGGCGATGCGGATCGGCGCGGCGCTGACGGTGACTTTGAACGTGCCATTCAAGCAGGTTGGCGCGGCCAGTCTGCTTGAAAACGCCAATGGCACCGGCACGATCACGCTTCAGACACTGGGCGAAACCCGGATCTCCTATCTGGTGTGCTGGCCACATGTGCGGCCCTGGCATTTTGCCCGGACCCAACCCGCGCTGCGCAGCATTCCGCAGGCGTCCGATGTGGCGAAACTGCTTGCAGAGGCTGCCGAAACGCGCGTCAATATGCCGGTGCTGACCCGTGTGCCCCACGGGGTTGTGGCTGCTGAATAACAGGACAAAATGATGCCAACGCACGCCCGCCCTTCTGACGACAAAGACATGATCCCCAAGCCCCTGCTGCGGGCGATGGGGATGCTGGTTCTGGCCAGTCTGGTGGTTGTCAGCTTTGCTGTGCTGACCGGGCGCGCGCATGTGGGCGTGCCAAAACCGGCCGCGATCCTCGCTGAGCGCAGCGTAATCCTGCAAGGTGGCGGGGCGCAGGCAGTGACGGTGCTTGACGAAAACGGTGTCGTGCTGATGGAGCTTGCACATGGCGGTTTTATCACCGTTATCCAAAATGCAATGGAGCGCGCGCGGTTCACGGCGGGCGTTGACAAGTTGCTGCCGCTGCGGATCGTCACCTATGAAAATGGCCGCATGACGGCCATAGATGATTATACGGGCTGGAGCGCCGAACTTGGGGCGTTCGGGTCTGACAATAGGGCCGCGTTCGAACGGCTCATGTCACAAAATTGACGATAATAAGGGGAAAATCATGGGAATCTTTCAAAAATACGCCGAGGACGTGCCCTGCACTGTCGAGGTCAGCCATCGGTTTGAAAGCCTGCATGCGCATGTCCGTTTCAACAATGGCGCGGTTGTCTATCCCGGCGATGAAGTGCTGGTGCATGGCGCGCCGATCATGGCCGCATATGGCGAGCTGATCATCGAAGACCGTCAGGCCACCATCACCCGCGCCAGCTGGATCGAGCGGCTCTGGACCCGCGCCACCGGCGATTTCGGCTTTATGGAGCTGTGCGAGTTTTCCTTTTCCGACGAGGTGACTCTATGAACGCGACCCCGAAGGATCTTTATCCCGACAGCGGTGCCGAAGTGGCGGCAAGCCTGGCGCCCGTCACCGACACCACCGCAATGGCGACCGAGACGACGCTGCTGAACCCGCGCTTTTACACCACCGATTTCGCAGAGATGGACCGCGTCGACGTCACTCCGGTGCGGGCGGAATGGGACGTGCTGATCGAACAGATGAAATCGGATCCCAACAAGGGCCATTTCAAGAAGAATGCCGAATGGGATGCGGATTGGGAGGGCATGGAGCCCAAGCTTAAACGCGAATTCATCGATTTTCTGGTATCGTCCTGCACCGCCGAATTTTCGGGCTGCGTGCTTTACAAGGAAATGAAGCGGCGCGGCAGCAACAAGGACATCTGCGAGCTGTTCAGCTATATGTCGCGCGACGAGGCGCGCCATGCCGGCTTTATCAATGACGCGTTGCGTGAGGCGGGGGTCGCGGTCAATCTGGGCTTTTTGACAAAGGCCAAGAAATACACCTATTTCCGGCCAAAATTCATCTACTACGCCACCTATCTGTCTGAAAAGATTGGGTATGCGCGGTATATCACCATCTTCCGCCATCTTGAGGCGAACCCCGAATATCGCTTTCACCCGATCTTCAAATGGTTCCGTGAGTGGTGCAATGACGAGTTCAGCCACGGCGAGGCCTTTGCGCTGTTGATGCGGACCGACCCCAGGCTGACCACCAGTTTTGCCAACAAGCTCTGGATCCGCTTCTTCCTGACCGCCGTTTATTCGACGATGTATGTGCGAGATCATGCGCGCCCCGAGTTTCACAAGGCTTTGGGGGTCGACATCGAGTGGTACGATCAGGAAGTGTATCGCAAGACCTCCGCCATCGCGCGGCAGGTCTTCCCTGTCGAGATCGACATTGATCACCCGCGCTGGTTGCCCAATCTGCGCCGGATGCGCGACGCGTTTGGCCAGATGGATGCCGGCAAACGTGCGGGCGGTCCTGGCGGCTGGCTGCGCCACAAGGGGGGCATGGTAAAGGCTGCCCTGGCCTTTGTGTCGATTTACACCATTCCCGTCATCAAAAGCGAACCGCCGAAAAAGGTGCGGATGGAGCCCGTCTATTGATCTTGATTGACCGCAAAATCGGGGCCTTGCAGGGGACATCTGATGCCCCCCGCAGGCGCATTTGCGCCGTGAGGCCCGGATCATGAGCAACAGCCCCTGGCTGGCCGCAATGGTGACTTTGTTCCTGTGGTGGTTTTCCACGGGCATAATCCTGTGGCGCGTCAGGGTTGCGGACAATGGTGCCGCGCAGGACCATCTGAACTCGGTCATTCTGGGTCTGCCGATGCTGCCTGTCGGCATTGCGGCGGCCTATCTTTCGCTGCCCGATCTTTCGGTGGGCGGTATCTATCTGGCCTTTCTGGCAGCGCTCGCGCTTTGGGGCTGGATCGAGCTTGCGTTCCTTTCGGGCGTGATCACCGGGCCAAATCGCAGGATCTGCCCGCCTCATGCCAGCACGTCTGATCGCTTTTGGCGCGCCGTTGGCGCGATCGCTTGGCATGAGAGCGCTTTGCTTCTTGTGCTGCTCGGCTTGGGTGCGCTGTCGCTGAACGCCGTCAATCCCTTTGCCTTTGGCACCTTTGCGATTCTGTTTGTCGCGCGCATTTCGGCCAAGTTGAACCTGTTCCTGGGCGTACCGCGGATCAACACCCAATTCCTGCCACGCCCGCTTGCGCATCTGGCCAGCCACTTCCGCATCGGCCCTGTCACCGCCTTCTTCCCGATTTCCGTTTCAATGCTGACCGTGCTTTCGGCCCTGCTTCTGGAACGCGCGATCAACGTCTCCTGGCCCGGCCTCTCGGTCGGCTATGCGCTCTTGACCTGCCTGTGCCTGCTTGCGGTGCTTGAGCATTGGTTCATGGTGCTGCCTTTGCCCGATGAAAAGCTGTGGCGTTGGATGATGCCCGCCCGCAAATCATTGATAATGAACCCACAAAATGACCAAATCGAGGATGCCAATGGACTTTGATCAGATCTTCCGCACCCAGCTCGACACCTTGAAAGCTGAAGGCAACTATCGTTCGTTTGCCGAGATCGAGCGCAAGCGCGGAGATTTTCCGCGCGCCGCCAATCACAAGGATGGCACGATCAGCGAGATCACGGTTTGGTGTTCGAATGACTATCTGGGCATGGGTCAGCACCCTGCGGTGGTCAAGGCCATGGTGGATTGTGTGCAGTCCTGCGGCACCGGTGCGGGCGGCACGCGCAACATCTCGGGCAACACGCACAATCACCTGTTGCTAGAGGCTGAGCTGGCCGATCTGCACCGCAAGGAAGCGGCGCTTTTGTTCACCTCTGGCTATGTCTCCAACTGGGCGGCGCTGTCGACGCTGGGCAGCCGGATCCCCAATGCCGTGATCCTTTCGGACGCAGGCAATCATGCCTCGATGATCGAAGGCGTGCGCCATTCGCGGGCGGACAAGGTGATCTGGAAGCACAACGACTGGCGCGATCTGGACCGCAAACTGGCGGCCGTGGGCGATCGGCCCAAGATTGTGGCCTTTGAATCGGTGTATTCGATGGATGGCGATATTGCCCCGATCAAAGAGATCGTCGAGGTGGCCCGCGCGCATGGCGCGCTGACCTATATCGACGAGGTCCATGCGGTGGGGATGTACGGCCCGCGCGGCGGCGGCATCACCGAACGTGAAGGGCTGGCCGACAAGATCGACCTGATCGAAGGCACCCTCGGCAAGGCTTTCGGCGTGGTGGGCGGGTATATCACCGGCTCGGCGCAGCTGTGCGATTTCATTCGCAGCTTTGCCAGCGGTTTCATCTTTACCACGGCCCTGCCACCGGCGGTGGCCGCTGCGGCGACGGCCTCGATCCAATACCTGAAGACCAGCGAGACCGAGCGCATCCGGCAAAAAGAGCAGGTGGCCAAATTGCGCGCGCAACTTGACCGCTTGGGCATCCCGCATATGGCAAATGAAAGCCATATCGTGCCGGTGATGATCGGTGATCCGGTCAAGTGCCGGATGATCAGCGACGTTCTGATGCGCGATTGGGGCATCTATGTGCAGCCGATCAATTATCCGACCGTCGCCAAGGGAACCGAGCGGCTGCGCATCACGCCGTCACCGTTCCATTCGGATGCAGATATCGACCATCTCGCAAGCGCGCTGGCCTCGCTTTGGCAGCGTTGTGCGCTCGCGCGCGCTGTGGCATAACTTTGGCAAAAGTGATCCACAGGGCCACTTTAAGCGTATCAACAACGAGCGTAAACACGGAGGCTCTCCCGATGATCTTCAGACTTGCTATACTTGCGGTCATGGCCACCACGGCCGCACCGGCCTTTGCCGAAGGAGACGCCGCAAAAGGCGAAGTCGTCTTCAAGCAGTGCCAGACTTGCCACGCGGTGATCGACGATGCGGGCGAACTTCTTGCCGGCAAGAACGCCAAAACCGGCCCGAACCTTTATGGCGTCGCCGGACGCCAGGCCGGGATCTATCCCGAATTCAAATACGGTAAATCCATGGTCGCGGCAGGCGCGGCAGGGCTGATCTGGGACGAGGCCAGCTTTGTCGCCTATGTTCAGAACCCGGCGGCCTTTCTGAAGGCGACCCTGAACGACAAGAGCGCTACCGCAAAGATGATGTTCAAGGTCAAATCCGAAGAGGCTGCGGCCGATGTCTATGCCTATCTAAGCCAATTCGGCCCAGCACCGGCAGCCGCCGCAGAGGCCGCCCCGGCGGATGCAGCCGCAGAGGCGGCGCCCGCCGACGGCACCGAGGCGGCACCCGCGGAAGGCACGACTGAGGCCACGGAGTAGGTATTTCAGGCGCGGGCCGGGCGGCTCGCGCTCGACCAAGATAAAGGGCCCCCAGCTGCGTTGGGGGCCCTTTGCTTGGCCCGCTCTCAAGCGATCGGCTTGGTTCTGGCTTGCGGATATTACAGCTTTGTCAGGTGGTTGAAGCGCATGTTTGGCGGAGATTTTGCGGTGATCGACGTCAGCCCTGTGCGGGAGCCAAAGTAACGCTGTAGACAGTGTTTTTCGGTGTCCGCCGTGCCCTGTCCGACCGGCACCTGAAGGGGATTAAGGCGGCGCGCGGGGCAGGGGTGGACCATGCGGCGCTGAACGCTTGGGCGGTGAAGTTCTTGCCGCTGATCGCCCTGCGGGCAAAGGCGCGGCCGACCGCGAGGTGCGGGCGGCGAATGTCGTCCTTCAGATCACCAACGCTGGAAAGACCGTCGAGGTCTTGCAGATCAAATATCTCAGCAATTTCCTCGGGCAGGATCGCTGCCCCGATGATGGGCTTTGTTGCCGACCATTGCCGCCACCATCGCCGGGATCGCGGTTGCGCATATGATCGGCAAAAGGCGAGTCCCGGCCAACGATCTGACCGCATTTTTCGCAGGTCGCGCAACGCAATCATGACCGAAGCTTGCCGGACGCAAAGCAAGCCGAATACTAGCGACAGAACCGGTTGCAACCGGTGCACGCCGTCGCGTTGCGCGGGCTTTGTCGGCGGGTGCGCCCCCTAAGTTTCGATCCGATAAACCGGGTGTTTGGGGAAAAGCGGGCATCGAGCCATCCGTTCGCAGCGCCGGCGACACCTGTGACAAGGCTTTGGCCGTGACATTTGACGGCCCGCACAAAACCGAGGTCATCGGGCGGCGTGGCGTATGAAAAACCATGAAAAAGGCCGAAGTGGACCCTCTCCCATGGGCCGAACGGCCGAACACCGCCGCTTGCTTGAACCGATCGAAAACATCCAACCGGCTGACGTTGAGGCGGCGTTCGGTGCAAACCTGAACAGGTTCGCTTTGGTCATATGCCACGAAAAAGGTGGTTTGCGGCAAACCGGGGGGCGGTTCAGATTGAACCGCCGAGAAGGTTTTGCAAAAACGTTACTTTGATCGCGGCCCAAGGGATCGCGGCAAGGCAGGAACGACTGCCTTGCAAAAACAGGCTCTAAGCGGCCATTAGGGCCTGATCATTGGTCAGAACTTTCAGCCGCGCCGGGCGGGCCATACAGCGCAGAACCCAGTCCTTGATCACCGGATCGTCTGGCGCGTTGCCGAACCATGCATAGGGGGAATGGATCAGCAGGTCAGCGGCAGTGTAGTGATCGCCGAGCAGCCAGGGGCTGCTTTCAAGCGCTGCGTGAATGCGGGCGGTCACCTCCGGCACGCCGCGGAACGTGGCGGTCAGCGAGGGATGGGTGAGATTGGCATAGTCCAGAATCAGGACCGGCTCCATCACACCCTGATACCAGGTCATCCAGGTCAAAAAGCTGCCCCAGGCGGGGGTGCCGGGTTTTGGCGCGAGGGCGGAAGGGAAAAGCGTGGTCAGATAGGTGATGATCGCGCCGCGTTCGGTGATGATATGGCCGTCATGGACAAGGCAGGGCGCCTTTTTCTCGGGATGGGGGTTTGCGGCGTCGGCGGCGCCGGTGCCGGTCATGATGCGCGGGATATCGACGAGGCGGAGGTCAATTTCGCCCGCAATGCCCAGATCTTCGATCAAGGTCATGACGGCGGAAGAACGCGAGTTCGGGGCGTGGTAGAAGGTCAGCATTTGTCTCTCCTTGTGTTATCGGATGGGGCCTTTATGGTGCAGGTCTACTGACAGTTTCCGGCAGGATGTTATGGCGCGCTCTGATCGACTTTTCCGGCTGCTGACCGCGATCAGAATGTTGCCGCAGCCGGTGACGGCGGCGCGGCTGGCCGGGGAAACCGGCGTTTCCGAGCGCACGCTTTACCGCGATATCGAGGCGCTGCGGGCAGGCGGGGCGATTATCGATGGGGCGGCGGGGGTTGGCTATACCCTGACCGAAGACCCGGCGCTGCCGCCGCAGATGTTTTCCCGGGTTGAGATCGAGGCGCTGGTTCTGGGCTTGGCCGAAGTGCGGCATATGGGCGATCCGGCGTTGGCAAAAGCGGCGGAAGTTGCGATGTCAAAGATCACTGCCACCCTGCCGGAACGGGTGCAGCGGCAAGCGGTTCACGCGGTCAGCCGGTCGATCCGGTTCAGCCCGCGCAAGGCCGTGCCCGCCCATATCGCGCTGTTGCGCGAAGCGGCCTGGGAGGAGCGCGAAGTGATCATGCGCTATTGCGATATGAACGGCAGTCAGACCGAGCGGCGGATCTGGCCCTTGTCGATTGTGTATTTCGACAATGCGCTGATGTGCATGGGCTGGTGCCTGTTGCGGCAGGATTTCCGGCGGTTTCATCTGGACCGGATGGCAGATGTGGCGCTGACGGGGATCAGTTTCCGCCCGCGCCGGGTGCCGATGCTGCGCGACTATGTGGCGCTTGTGCAAGGCTCGGCCCCGACGCTTGTTGGTCTGGAGCGCTAAGGTTGGGGATGCCCGCGCCTATTTCACAAAAAAGCAACGGATGTTCAGACCACAACAAAGGCAATCGGGCGCGTGCTGTTTCAATGTGGTCCAACCATCCTCGGGGGGGGAGCCCGCTGGGCGAGGGGGCCGCTTTTCCGCCCCAGCATTCATAGCGCGCGAAAGCCTGCGTCCAGCGCGCGCAGGATCACCTGCACATCGTCCGAGGTCAGGATCAGGGGCGGCGACAGGATGATGTTCGGCCCCGACACCCGCACCATCGCGCCCGCTTGATACGTGGCCGCCTGCACACGGCCGGGGTCGGCTTTGGCGGGGGCGGCCTTGGTGGTGCGGTCGGAAACCATTTCGATGGCGGTCATCAGGCCATACCCGCCGCGCACGTCGCCGATGCAATCGTAGCGGTCCATCAAGGCTTGCACGCCCGCAAACAGCTCAGTCCCGCGCGCGGCGGCGTTTTCGCGGATGTTCAGGCGTTTGGTTTCGGCCAAGGTCGCCAGCGCTGCTGCCGCACCCACGGGATGGCCGGAATAGGTATAGCCGTGGCCGATGCCGGCCTTTCCGCTGTCATCTTTTTCAAAGACCTCAGCCACGCCTTCGGCGATCATCACGGCGCCGAAGGGGAAATAGGCGTTGGTGATGGCCTTGGCGGTGCAGGAAAAGTCGGGTTTGACGCCCCAAAGGCGGCTGCCAGTCCAGGCGCCTGTTCGGCCAAAAGCTGTGATCACCTCATCCGCGATCAGCAGGATGCCGTTCTTGCGGCAGATCGCCGCCGCCCCCGGCATGAACGAGGGATGCGGCGGGATCACGCCGCCCGCGCCAAGGATCGGTTCCATGATGAAGGCGGCGATAGTGCCAGCGCCTTGAAAGGCAATCTCATCCTCCAGAGCTTGCAGGCACAGCTGCGCCAGTCTGGCCGGGTCCGCTTCGCCAAAGGGGTTGCGATAGGCATAGGGGGCGGGAATGTGATAGCATCCGGGCAACAAGGGTTCGTACATTGTGCGAAAGTTCGCATTGCCATTGACCGAGGCGCCGCCGGTATGGGTGCCGTGATAGCCTTTTTTCAGCGACAGGTATTTCACCCGGCCGCCGTCACCGCGGATCTTGTGATACTGCCGGGCCAACCGCAGCGCGGTTTCGACGCTGTCGCTGCCGCCAGAGGTGAAAAACGCGCGGGTCAGGCCGTCTGGTTCAAAGAACGCGCGCAGCTCTTCGGCCAATTCAATCACCTGATCGTTCGAGGTGCCGCGAAAGGTGGAATAGTAGGGCAGCCGGTCCAACTGCGCCGCGATGGCGTCTTTCACCGTTTGCGCGGAATAGCCGAGGTTGACGTTCCACAGCCCGCCCACCGCATCGACTGTTTCATGGCCGTCAATGTCGCGAATGCGCACGCCGGAAGCGCCGGTCACGATTACGGGCGGATTTTTGTGACTGTCAGAGGGGGCCGTCATCGGATGCCACAGGCTGCGGGCGTTATTGGCCTTCAGGTAATTGTCGTCTTTCATGTCGGCTCCTTTGCGCGGATCTCGCGGGCGGTCCACAGGGTATCGAGTTTTGCGGGCAGGGTGCCGCCCCACAGGGTGATGATCTGCCGCGCCGCCTTGATCTGCGCGGCGCGGATAAGCTGCACCTGCGCGGGGGTCACGCGGGCGGCGAGGGCGGCCGTGCTGAGCGCGCCGGTGCAGGTTCCAAGCGCGCCGAACAGGGGCACGGCAAAGGAATGCACATCCGCCTCAAACGTGCCGTGGCTTTCGGCGAGGCCCTGCGCTTCGATCCCGCGCATCCGCTCGCGCAGGGCTGCAGGGTCGGTTTCGGTCATCGGGGTCAGCTTGGGCAGAGGCCGGGCCAGCACCGCCTCGCGGAAGGCGGGGGCTTGATAGGTCAGAAGGGCCAGCCCGGACGAGGTGGCATGAAACGGAAAGACCCGCACATCTTCCATTGTGATGCGGCTGGCATGGGCCGAGGAATAGGCATACGCAAGCGGGCGCAATTCGCCGCCCACCAGCAGTGACAGATGGGCCGTTTCGCCGGTGTCATTGGCCAAGGCTTGCAGCACGGGCATGGCGGCATCGCGCAGGGGCACGTTCGCCTCACGCAGGGCGGCAAGGCGCAAAAACGCCGGGCCAAGGCGGTATTCGCGGCTGCCTTCCACCTGTTCGGCCAGACCGGCATCGCACAGATCAGTGATCAACCGGAAACAGGTGGCCTTGTTGATCTGCGCCAGCCGCGCCATATCTGACAGGCCAATCTGGGGCCGTGACCTGCTGAACAGGTCTAAAAGTTGCAGCGCCTTGGCGACGGTGGACATGAGGACCTTTCGCGGTTTTCCAATTCAGTTGACAGAAGGCGCCGGTGACTGTCAAATGATTTTCGAACCAACGGTTCAAATAATAAACCGATCCGGAGAGTGCCATGGCCGCCCCTACCCAAGACGCGATTGACCGTTTGGCATTGCGCGCGCTTTCCCCCGGAAAGCTGCTGATCGACGGAACATGGTGCGAGGGTGAGGCGGGCGAGCGGCCGGTGATGTCGCCGCTGACGGGCCGTCAGATCGGCACGATTGCGCAGGCTTCGGCGGCGGATGTGGACCGCGCGGTCGCCTCGGCCCGCGCCGCCTTTGACGATGGGCGGTGGCGCGGCATGGCCCCAGCCGCGCGCAAGGCGGTGCTGCACCGGCTGGCGGATTTGATCGACACCCATGCGCTGGAGTTGGCTGTTCTGGGCGTGCGTGACAACGGCACCGAGATTTCGATGGCGATCAAGGCCGAGCCGGGGTCGGCGGCGGGCACCTTTCGCTATTATGCCGAGGCAATTGACAAGGTGTATGGCGAGATTGCCCCAACGCCGGACAACATCCTTGGGTTGATCCACCGCGAACCCGTTGGGGTGGTGGCGGCCATCGTGCCGTGGAATTTTCCGCTGATGATCGGATCGTGGAAGATCGCCCCAGCGCTGGCGGCGGGCAATTCGGTGGTGCTGAAACCAGCCGAAAGCGCGTCCCTGACGCTGTTGCGGCTGGCCGAACTGGCGTTGGAGGCGGGGGTGCCGCCGGGGGTGTTCAACGTTGTCACCGGGCCGGGGCGGGTGACGGGCGAGGCGCTGGGCCTGTCGATGGATGTTGATGTGATGGTCTTTACCGGCTCCGGGCCGACCGGGCGGCGGCTTTTGCACTCTTCCGCGCAGTCGAACCTAAAGCGGTGCTTTCTGGAACTGGGCGGCAAATCGCCCAACATCATCTTTGCCGATGCGCCCGATCTTGGGGCGGCGGCCAAGGCAGCGGCGGGGGCGATTTTCCGCAATGCCGGTCAGGTCTGCGTCGCAGGATCGCGTTTGCTGGTTCAGCAGGACGTGGCGGACGAGGTGATTGCCGGGCTGATCAGGGCCGCAGAGGCGATGACGCGCGGCAACCCGCTGGACCTGAAAACCCAAATCGGCGCGGTGCATTCGGAAGAGCAGCTGGCGGGAAACCTGGGCTTTGTCGCCGATGCGGCGGCGCAGGGCGGGCAGATCGTCACGGGCGGCGCGCGCGATATGCTGGAAACCGGGGGATACTTCATGCAGCCCACGGTCGTCACCGGCGTCAAACCGCAGGACCGGCTGTTTCAAGAAGAAGTGTTCGGCCCGGTCCTGTCGGTCACAAGGTTCACGGACGAGGCCGATGCGCTGCGGCTGGCAAACGCCTCGACCTTCGGGCTCGCCTCGGGGGTCTGGACCGCGAACCTGTCGCGCGCGCACCGGATGATCCGGGGCATTCGCGCCGGGGTGGTGCATGTCAACACTTACGGCGGCGCGGATGGCACGGTGCCTTTGGGCGGGGTCAAACAATCGGGCAACGGTCACGACAAATCCCTCCACGCGCTGGACAAATACACCGACCTGAAAACGGCCTGGATTCAGCTTTAACCCCTTCAATGGGGCTTAAATATTCCCGCGGGGGGCTTCGGGGGGGGCATGAAACCCCCGGGGCGGCCCGCCAAGCAAAGGAACGCCTGCCATGGACACCTGCATTCTGATCGTTGGCACCTATGACACCAAGGATGACGAGCTGTGCTATCTGGCGCAGGTTCTGCACGGTCAGGGCGGGCAGGCTTTGACCATGGATGTTTCCGTTCTTGGCGATCCTGTGGCGCCGGCCGATCTGTCCAAGCATGAGGTTGCCGCAGCGGCGGGCAGCAGCATTGCGGCGGCGATTGCGCTGGGCGATGAAAACGGCGCGATGCAGATCATGGCGCGGGGGGCGGCGGCGTTGACGGCGCGGCTGCATGCCGAAGGCCGGATTGACGGGGTGATTGTGCTCGGCGGATCGATGGGCACCGATCTTGCCTTGGACGTTTGCGCCGCGCTGCCGCTGGGCGTGCCGAAATATGTGGTGTCCACCATCAGCTTTTCACCGCTGATCAACCCCGGCCGCGTGGCGGCGGATATTCAGATGATCCTTTGGGCGGGCGGGCTTTACGGGCTGAACTCGGTCTGCAAGGCCACTTTGTCGCAGGCAGCGGGCGCGGTATTGGGCGCGGCGCGGGCGGTGGAGCGGCCAACGGGCAGCAAACCGATCCTCGCGATGTCAGGGTTCAATTCGAAAGTCGTAAACTATATGGTCCCGCTGAAACCCGCGTTCGAGGCGATGGGATTTGAAGTGGCGGTGTTTCATGGCACGGGCATGGGCGGCCGGGCGATGGAAAGTCTGGCGGCGCAGGGGGCCTTTGCAGCAGTGCTGGATCTGTCGCCGCAAGAGGTGGCGAACCACCTGTTCGGCTCGCCGATCAGCGCGGGCGCGGACCGGATGACCAACGCCGGGCGTCTGGGTATTCCGCAGATCATCTCGATCGGTTGCCTTGATCTGGTCGATCTGGTCGGCTGGCAACCCCTGCCCGAAATGTTCCGCGATTTCCCCGCGCATGCCCACAACCGCCTGCTGACCACCGTGCTGCAAACCCCTGCGCAGCGGCGCGCGGTGGCGCGCGAGATGTGCCGCAAACTGGCGGGCTCGGTGGGCCCTGTGGTGTTTATTCTGCCGACAAAAGGTGGGCACTGCTGGGATCTGCCGGGCGGGCCGCTTTATGACCCCGAGGGGTTGATCGCCTTTTGCGACGAGATGCACAACCTGTGCCCGGCCAACGTGACCCTGATCGCGCTGGACGCGCATATCAACGACACGGCGTTTCATGATGCGGTCATGGCGCAGGTCGCGACATGGATCGAAGCGGGTATCGTAAAAGCCTAGGCGCGCCAGATGCCCAAGGGGGCGGGGGTAAAGCCGGGAAAGACCTGGGCGGGGTCGGCAAGGCCCATATGGGCGGTCAAAAGCTCTGACAGGACATGGCGGTAGTCGGTGACAACGGCCAGATCCGCGCCCTCTTCGAGGTGCTCGTTTGCCAGCCCCGGCCAGCGCCCCACCATCCGCCCGCCTTTGGACTGCGGGCCCAGAACCATCATGACATTGCCGCGCCCGTGATCGGTGCCGCCCGCCGAGTTCGAGCGCAGGCGGCGGCCAAACTCGCTCATCACCACAACGCTGACGTCTTGTTGCAGCGGCCCCAGATCGCGCCAAAACGCCATCAGCGCGGCCGACAGCGGCGCTAGCATTCCGGCAAACTGGCCCGCTTGGCCAACATGCGTGTCCCAACCGCCATAATCAACAGTCGCAACCCGCAGCCCGACACCCAGCTTCAACGACCGCGCGAGCGACATCAGGGTCGGCGAAAGAGGGTTGTTTTCAGGATAAGGCACGGCAGGATCATAGCCGATCAGGGCCTGATCCGCCTCTGACCACAGGCGCGTGCCGATCAGGTTGGACAGCTGCAATAGCCCCTCGACCGGAACGGCGAGTTTGCCGTGGCTGCCGAACCCTTCAGCCAGACGCGCGCGCAGGGCCGGGGCGAGCCAGTTTCCCGGCGCGATCAACAGATCCTCCAATGCTTCGGCGACGGCGGGTTGCCCGCCCAGAAAGCTGGCCGGTTGGCGCGAGCCCATGGCGATTGCGGGCATGTCGCCGCCCGGTTTGGCCGCGCCGATCCAGCGGCCGATCCAGCCCGACGGATCGCCGGGCGGAAGGGTGCCGAACAGCCCGCGTTCGATGCGCGCTTCGGCGTCAAAATGGCTGCGCGTCGCCTCGATCAATCCAGAGGCGTGGATCAACGACAGATCGCCCGCGTCATAAAGATCGGCCAACTCGCCCGCTTGGGCGTGAAACCGGAAATCGATATCGGCGATGTCCTGGGCGATCACGCGGCCAGCCCCGTCACCCTTGCGCAGCACGCGCAAGTCTTCGGGACGCGCGGCGATCAGGTTTTCATCGGACGAAGGACAAACCAGGTTCAGCCCATCCGCGCCGCCGCGCAGAAAGATGACCACAAGTGCCGGTTCCATTGCCATACCCGCCCCCTAGCGCAACAAAAATTCAGGCGTGATCGCCGCAAGGGCGATGGCCCCGACGGCCACACCCCAGTGTTCTTCGTCCGTCAAAACCGTGGTTTGCGCCTCGGGATCAATGCCCATCGCAGCGGGCAGATCGTTGGCGCCATGCCCCAAAAGCCCGGCCCAACGCGCCGCCAGTGCGCCTAAAGTCTCGCCTTCAATCCGCGCGGCCAGATCAATCGTCACGCAGCCAAACCAAGGTTCGTGCGCGTTCAGAGCCAGATCAATCACCCGGTTCAGGGTCGATGCGCCGGTCCATTGGCCCAAGATATCGGGATGGCCGGTCGGCGGGCCGTATTCATGCTGCTGCCAGCCCGCACGGGCAAGCGGCCATTGGAAATTGTTCTCTGTGCTGCTGACCTCGGCGCCGGTGGCCCGGTAAAGCGCGGCCAGAACTTCGAACGGGCGGCGCAGTTTGCTGGGCGGGGTGGCGGCAAAGCTGGGATGCAGAACCAAGGCGCGCACCACTTGCCCGATTTGATCGGGCGCGTCCGAGGTGGCCAGAAAGACTGCCGACAGATCCGCGACAAGCGCCGGATCGGGGCTGTCGGTCAGCAAACGGCGGGCGATTTTTTCACACACAAAACGGGCTGTGGCCGGATGAATGGCAAGGATATCAAGCACCTGATCGCCGTCCGCCATCGCCGCCCGGTTCGGCGGAAAGGCGACCCCCAGAATGCGTTTTTGATAGGGGTCGTGCCAGGCTTCGACAAAGTTGAAACGGCCCGAAGCCGGGGCGTTCACCCCTTCGGACAGATAACGCCCATCGCCGACGGACCAGCCGGTAAAGGCGCGGGCGACCTCGTAAACGTCCTGATCAATATACCCCGCAGCAAGGCCCTGTTCGGCACCCGGAACGTCCTGCCAATCGCTGTATTTGTCATTCAGATAGGCCGCCGCACCCATGGTGTGCAGTTCCAAAAGCTCGCGGCCATAATTTTCATTGGCCGGAGAGGCGCGGCTTTCATCGTTGTTCAGATAGTAAAGCATGGAAGGTGAGCGCGACATCTCACCCAGAAGCACCCGAAAATTGCCCAAGGCATGGCTGCGCAAGGCGGCATCGTGACTGGCAAAGAAGGCGGCGCAGAATTCGTTTTTCTGCGCGTTTACGTTGAAATGGTCGTGCCAGAACTGGGTCATCACCTCGCGCAGCTGCGCCGGGGCATGGACGGCCCGGATCAGGGACGCCGCCACAACTTCGGTCGCGGGGCGGGTGCGTTCGGTATAGGACATGCCAAGGCCCCAGTCGGTCAGAGCGGTCAGATCGGCGGGGTCGGCGGTCAGCGATGACAGCGGGCGCACCTGATCAAGTGCGGGCCAGGAATGGCCGTTTTCGTCGGATTCTGCCTCATAGGCGATGCGAAGACGGGCCTTTTGCAGGCGGGCATCAAGGCTGGGATCGGCGGCGGGCAGGGCGAGTTGGTGGTCAAGCCAAGCGACCGGGCCAAGCGCGGTGATCTCGGCCAAAGCGCCGGAATTTGCGCCAAAGGTCAGACGGTTAAGATAAAGCCGATCCGGCGATGGGGCCGCGGCAAAGGCCAGCCGCGGCGCGATCGCGGCGGCGAGGGCCGACGTCAGGCCAAGATGAAAGGCGCGGCGGGTGAGCATTGGAAACCTCGTTCAGCCAGTTCACAATCAAAGCTAGCACGGGCGCGCAATTCCCCAAGTCGGGGGAAAGCCAAGCGGCGGGATTTCGCCAAAGGGGGTCAGGACAGCGCTGCGAGCAGGTCCATCGCGGTGATCTGATCGAACTGCACATGCGCCTGCATCGCGGTTTCGGCCCCGACGGAATCGCGGGCGGTGATCAGGCCAAGGATACGGCGATGATCGGCGGCCGAGGCGGCAATCGCCCCGGCATAACGGTAACGCGCCCGGTAATAGGCCAGCAGTTTGCGCGCGTTGGTTTTGATCATCTCGGTCAGGAAGGGGTTTCCGCCGGCGATGGCCACCGCCTCGTGAAACGCGAGGTTCAGCTGATAATAGGCGTCAGGATCGGTGTCGCCCTTGGCGGCGGCATGCGATTCGCAGGCGGTGACGATCTGTTCAAGGCTCTTAGCCCCGGAAACCGACAGACGCCGCGCCGCCAATCCTGCGGCCTGACCTTCAAGCTTGGCATGAACTTCAAGGATGGCGAGGAATTCTTCCAACGTCGGGCGGAACAGGGTCGCGCCTTTGCGCGGGTTTCGGCGCACAAGGCCCATCGCCTCCAGCTGCAAGATCGCCTCGCGCACGGGGGTGCGGGACACGCCGAATTCGGCGACCAGTGCCACCTCGTCCACCGGATCGCCGGGGTTCAGGCGGCCGGTGTCGATCCAGTTCATCAATTTCGCGATCAAGGTGTCGGTTTGGCCAGCCATCTGGGGATGGAAGCGGCAATTTGCGCGAAGGTAAAGATGCAAAATGCAGGGCGAACCGCACGGCAGGCCACAACAGGATGACGCAATAAGCTCTTGCTGCGGTGCAGAAAAGTTCGAAAACTGTTGCCAAAATCCCGCCCTTTCAGCGTGGGACTGCGCGGAATTCGAAAAAATTGCGGCAAAATTGCGGCTTTGGCAAATCGGGGGCTAGAAAACGGGTCGAAAGATTCGTACTGCTTTTCCAAAGGTGCGTACGGCGACAGGCAATTTGCCCTGCGTGACCTTACAACAATCCGGTCAAAGAACCGGGAATGAGGCGGAGTAATAGTATGGTTTCGGCGATAGAATTCGCCGTTCGCGACTCAGCGGGCGGAATCCAGCGCGGTATGGTTGGCGGCGAGTCCGCAGGAAACCTTGTGCAGACCGCCTCTGGCGACAGCATTTCCCTTAACATCGGGCGCGAAAGCATCGCGGCCTATGACCAGGTCGGCGCCGATCTGGTTGTGACGCTGGTGGATGGCCAGACGGTCGTGATCAGCAACTACTTCGGCGCTGCAGCCGGGACGAATCATCTGTATTTGTCCGCTGATGGCGAGATTTCAGAGGTTCTGGTGGCCCCATCGGGCAACGGCCCGCTGTTTGCAGAGTATGGCCCGGTATCGGGCTGGGATAAGTGGAGCCCGCTTGACGATTTGCGGTTCGCTTCGTCTGACCCGGTGACTGAAGAGCTGGCCGTGGCCGACGATCCGGCCGGCATGGCGCCGTTCGTTCCGGGCCTGCTTGCCGGTCCGTTGGGCCTGCTCGCAGCCGGCACAGCCGCTGCTGCGGTTGTCGTGGGCGATGGTGACGGCGACGGTGACGGAGAAGGCGAGGGCGACGGAGATGGCGAGGGTGAGGGAGACGGCGAGGGTGACGGCGAGGGAGACGGCGATGGGGAGGGCGAGGGCGATGGTGACGGCGATGGTGACGGCGACGGCGATGGTGACGGCGACGGCGATGGTGACGGCGACGGCGATGGTGACGGCGACGGTGATGGCGATGGTGACGGCGATGGCGATGGCGATGGTGACGGCGACGGTGATGGTGACGGCGATGGTGACGGCGATGGTGACGGCGATGGTGATGGCGATCACGACGCCCCGACCGTGGACGGCGCTCCGGTTATCCTGATCAACACCCTGACCCAAGATCCGACCATGTCGGTGACGGGTACGGGTGAGCCTGGCGATGAAGTTAAGGTGACCATTGGCGGCTTTACCCAAACCGCAACGATCAATGCGCAAGGCACCTGGTCTGTCACCTTCCCGACCAACCAGATCCCGGCGGATGGCGATTATTCGGCCCATGTCCATGTTAACGGCACGAATGGCGCAAACTGGGATCTGGATGGCCCGGACTTTGTGATCGACCTGACGCCACCGGAAATCGACATCACGGCAGGCACCAAATCGGTTGGCCATGTCGAAAACGGTGCCGATTATGCGAATGGGATCACGATTTCGGGCAAAGGCGAAGCAGGCGCTTCGCTGGTGGTGGAAATTGACGGCAAGTCACACGCTGTGACGGTGGCGGCCAACGGAAGCTGGTCTGTGAATTTTGGAACCTCGGAACTGCCGGGTGGTGAATATCAGCTGCCGGTGAAGGTCACTTCGACCGACATTCACGGCAACGTAACGGTGGTCCACGACGTTCTGGTGGTCGACACGGTCACCAATGTTAACATTGACGCCGTTCAGGCCGGGGACAACACAGTTTCCGGGGCTGAAGCGGCCGCTGGGGTTACCCTGACGGGCACTGCACAGGCGGGTGCGACGGTTGATATCACCTTCCAAGGCGTGACCCATACGGTCACGGCAGGCGCAAATGGCGCTTGGTCGTCAAACTTTGCCGCGGGTGGCATCCGGACCGGGACCTATGACAGCACCGTCACGGTCAGGGCCGCGGATGCAGCAGGCAACGTCGCGACGGACAGCCATGTTGTGCATATCGATACCGAAGTTGTGCCGCTTGCACGGATCTCGCTTTCAACGGGCACGGACAGTGTTGTCAACGCTGTAGAAGCCTCTGGCGGCCTTACAGTGACGGGAGTGGTGGAAGCGGGATCGACCGTTATGGTCAAATTCGGCAACGGTTCCTTGCACGCGGCGACGGTTTCTGCGGGCGGCATCTGGTCGATCGTGATCCCGGCAGGCGAAATCCCTGCGGGCGAAAATTCGGTCACGCTGACGATGTCTGCGACCGATCAATATGGCAACACCTCCAGCATCACCGAGCAGGTTGCCGTTGATACGCTGGTGCGCAACCTCGCCTTTACCGGCGGCTCGATCGGGGGTGACGGTGTCATCAACGCTGCAGAAGCCGCTGCGGGTCTGACAGTGACCGGCAAAGTCGAAGCGAACTCCACTTTGGTGGTGCGCCTGTCGAATGGACAGTCGATCAGCACAACGGCGGATGCGAACGGGAACTGGTCGGCGACCTTTGCGGAAAACCGGCTGCCTTCCGGCGAAGGCCACGATGCGACGGTCACGGTGACGGCGACCGACAAGGCGGGCAACGTCGATACGATCTCGCAAGACTTTGATTATGATACCACCGCTCCGGGTGCGCCCGAAGTTGTCTCTTTCACCCGCGATGCCACGGGCCTGCGCGCCATTGGCACGGTTTTGACCGATGACACCTATACCTTCACCCAGATCGACGAGAGCGGGCATCAGTCCAACGTGTCGACCAAGGTGTCTGTGGATGTGGATGAGGGCGAGTCGATCTTCAAATTCAGCCAAACAGTGCCTGATGGCAGCTATCTGGTGATCAACACGACCGACACGGCGGGCAACGAAAGCTCCACCTTGCTGATCGTGGACAACACCACGGCACCGACGGTGGATCTGGGCCGAGAGGGTCTTGACGGCTTTGACTTTGCCGCCATCGACCTGACCTTCGCCCCCGATGCGCAGCTGACTATCACTCAAGAGCATCTGATGGCACTGACCGGCGCGGATCACGAGCTGATCGTGAAGGGCGACGCTGGCGACAGCGTGACCCTGATCGGCGGCGAGATGAGCGGCGATACCCGCGTGATCGACGGCGAAACCTATAACGTCTATACCTTGGGCGACCACGGATCGGTTTTGCTGGACGACGATATCTCTGCCACCACGACGATCGTCTGACGGGGTTAGGGCAATGCCCTCGGCGCCACGAAAAGGACAAAGGATTGGTCCCGCAAAAGCGGGTCTGATCCTGACCACGGCCCTGATGTTGGCCGGCTGCGTTGGGGATGATGTTGCCTCGCGCTTCAACACCAATCCGGGCCAGCCGGAGACAGGTCTTTCGGCCGATAACAGCGGCGCTTTGGCGGAAAATCCGGGCGAGGGCGGTCAGATCATCAATGACCTTCGCGGGCGGCTATCGGTTTTGCCAGGCGGCCGGGTGTTTGCGCAAATCGCGGCGGGGGTCGTGCAGACAAGCTCTGGTGCGGCCGCGGCGGAACTGCGCATCGCGCGGCTGAAAGCGGAGGCGAGGGAAACGAACTGGTTGCCATCCATCGGGCCATCGGTGAACCTGACATCGCTGTCAGGACTGGTCAGCGCGATCCTTGTCGAAGCGGCTTTGTTCGACAACGGGCGCAAGAAGGCAGAACGCGCTTTTGCGGCGGCGGATGTGGAACTGGCGGCGGTGACGCTGGCTGATGAATTGAATACCAGGGTCTATGATGCGCTTTTGGCCTATGTCACGATCCAGCGCGCCCAGGAGCAAGCGGCAATCGACCAGCGCGCCATGGGGCAGTTGGCGGAGTTTCAGCGGATCATGCGGGTGCGGGTCGAAGGCGGGCTGTCGGATCTGAGCGAGCAGCAGATCATCGATCAGCAGGTCGCGCAGATGCAGGCGACGCTGGCATCTGATCAGCGCACGGCAGTGGTCGCAGCGGACGAGTTGGCGATGCTTTTCGGCGGGCCGGTCAGCGGCCTTTCGGGGCTGGACGCGCTGCCTGCGGACACGGAAATACCGGAACCCCTGGCGGTTTTGCGCGCGCGCGGGCTTGCCGCGCAGCGCGTTGCCGAAGCGCAGATCAACCGCGCTGATCTGTTGCCCGGCCTTTCCGCGCAGGCCGATATCAGCGGTGGCGGGGTTGAAACCGGTCTGGTTCTGGGGGCCGGGCAAATGATGGGTCTTGGCACGGGGGCCAGCCTTGAAGCCTTGGCATCGGTGGAGGATCTGGCGGCGCGGCAAGTGGCCGAAGCGGCCGAGAACGCCCGCCGGGATATTGGCGCGCTAAGCAACGACATGCAAACCCTTGCCCTGCGCGAGGCGCAAGGCGCCGAGGTTCTGGCGCAGACCATCGGCAATCTGACGATGTTCACCGAACAATACAAAGTCGGGCGGCGGTCTTTGTTGGAGTTGGTCAGCGAGCATGACCGCACCGCGCGTCTGGCCCGTGATCAGGCGGCGCTGCGGTATGAGATCGTGTTGAAACGCTTGGCGATTGCGCGCGAGCGGGGCGTTTTGGTGGATGGGGCGCGGATGTGAACGACCGGGTCGTAGCCTTTGAAATGAATGCGGTCCGCATGGCGCCTGTGCGCGCCGTTGACGAAGACCGCAGGGCTGCGCCCCGCAAATCCGCGGCCAAAGCCGAAGTGCGGGCGGATCTGGCCGCCGTTTACGCCGGGCTGATCGGCGGCGATCTTGCGGTCAGTGACGTTGTGGAATCGCTGATTGCGGGCGGGGCGGACGGTGATCCTGACCTGTCCGATCTGGCAACTGCCCTGCGCACGAACGGGCTGAGGGCGCAGGTTTATGACGCCACACAGATTGTGCCAGAACTTTGGCCCGCGCTGGCGGAGATGGTTTCGGGGCAGATCGTTCTGGTGATGGAGCAGGACGAAAGCGGCCTTGTGATCTATGACACCACCTTTTCGGACCGCAAGGCGAGTGTCGGTCTGCAAGAGTTTGCCGATGTCTTTTCCGGCCGCATCCTGAAGCTGTCCCTGACGCTTGCCGATCTGGAACATCGCCATTCCGATGCGCCCAAAACCCGACATTGGTTCTGGGGCGAGTTCAACAATTACCGCCGCCCCTTGTTCGAGGTGGCCGCAGGATCACTCGTCGCAAACCTGCTGGCGGTGGCCGTGGCGATGTTCTCGCTTCAGGTCTACGACCG
Organism: Paracoccaceae bacterium; assembly: GCA_031385445.1. Lineage (GTDB taxonomy): Bacteria > Pseudomonadota > Alphaproteobacteria > Rhodobacterales > Rhodobacteraceae > CAIYZT01. Next base: position 301,606 of record JANNBM010000056.1, read on the forward strand.
CGTGATCCCCTATAAATCCGAACCGACGCTGTGGGTTCTGGCGCTGGGCGCGATTTTGGCGATCTGCTTTGAAGGCATGTTGAAATACGCCCGCTCCAGCCTGATGGACATGACGGGCAAGCGGATCGAGATGACCGTGCAGGCGCGGTTGATGAAAAGCCTTTTGGGCATGAAAACCGATCCGGGCAAACGCAGCCCATCGAACCAGTTCAGCGCGATGCGCGAATTTGGATCAGTGCGGGAATTCTTCACCTCCACCACCATCGGCACGCTGGCGGATCTGCCGTTCCTGATCATCTTTTTGATGCTCGTCGCCTCCATCGGGGGCGAGATTGTCTGGGTGCTGGTGGTTGGGGGCATCTTGATGGTGCTGCCGGGGCTGATGTTTCAAAAGCGGATGATCGCACTTACGGCGGCAACGCAGGGCGCGAACACGCGGGCGACGCGGATGTTGTATGAAGCGGTGTTTGAGGCCGAAACCCTGACCACGCAGCGCGGCGAAGACCGGGTGCGCCGGATCTGGAACGAGTTGACGGCGGTGTCGGCGCTGCGATCCTCCGATCAGCGCCGGTTGACGTCGATCCTGGGGTTCTGGGCGCAAGGGGTGCAGCAGGCAACCTATATCACCACGGTTGTTGTGGGCGCCTATCAGGTGTTTGCCGGCAATTTCACCGTGGGCACCATCATCGCGATTGGCATTTTGACGGGGCGGACATTGGGGCCGCTGTCGCAGCTTTCGTCCACCCTCGCGCGCTGGTCCAACGTCAAATCCGCGTTGGACGGGCTGGAGCCGATTGCGAACGCGGTCCAGCACGAAGAGGCCGAGCGCCACTATCTGCGGCGGGACAAGATTACCGGATCGTTTGAACTGCGCGGGATGGAGTTTCGGTTCGATCCCAAAGCCGCGCCCACGGTCGAGGTCAGCGCGCTGTCGATCCCGATGGGGCAGACGGTGGCGATCCTTGGATCGAACGGATCGGGCAAATCGACCTTGCTGCGGCTTTTGGCGGGGATTTACGATCCGACCGCGGGCCGCATCATGCTGGACGGCGTCGACATCAGCCAGATCCATCCGCGCGATCTGCGTCGCAATCTTGGGTATCTGGGCCAGGAAGTCCGGCTGTTTTCCGGCTCGCTGCGCGACAATTTGAACCTGAGCCAGCTGGAACGAGACGATAGCCGGCTGTTTGCAGCGCTGGATTTTGCCGGCCTCGGACCTTTTGTGCGCAGCCATCCGCGCGGGCTTGATCTGGAAATCCGCGAAATGAGCGAGGGGCTTTCGGTGGGACAACGCCAATCAATCGGCTGGGCGCGGCTTTGGCTGCAAGACCCCGCGATTGTGCTGTTGGACGAGCCGACGGCGGCGCTGGACCAGACGCTTGAAAACACGCTCGTCAGCCGGTTGAAAACCTGGCTCGACGGGCGCACGGCTATCATCGCGACGCACCGGGTGCCGATCCTGCAGCTGACGACGCGGACGCTGATCCTGCAAAACGGGCGGGTCATGGTGGACGGGCCGCGCGAGGCTGTTCTGGCCCATCTGGCCAAAACCCCCACCGCGCAAGGAGCGAAATCATGAGCCTTGCGGTTTATGACGACGGGTTCGATGACCGGATGCGCGGCCCCAGCCTGATCATCTGGTTGATCGCCGGGGCAGTCGCGAGCTTTTTGATCTGGGCCGCCTTTGCTTGGGTGGACGAGATTGTGCGGGCCAAGGGGCAGATCGTGTCCTCCTCTCGGCCGCAGATCATTCAGAACCTAGAAGGCGGGATTTTGGCCGAGCTGAACGTGACCGAAGGCGACATTGTCGAGCCGGGCCAGACGATTGCGCGGCTTTACGGCACGAATTATCAGGCGGCGGTGGACGAGGTTTCCGATCAGATCGCCGCGCTGGAGATCAGGCGCATCCGTCTGGAAGCCGAGATTGCCGGATCAGACCGCTTTGACGTGCCGGCAGAAATGGCGAACCGCGTGCCCGAAATCGTGGCGTCCGAGCAGGCGCTTCTGGTGGCGCGCCGCGCGGAGTTTGACGCAAGGGTCGGCGGCGCACAGGCAATTGTGGAACAGGCCCAGCAAGAGCGCAGTTTGCTGGAAAACATGTATGAAAAGGACGTCGCCCCCCTGATCGAGGTGACGCGGGCCCGCAAAGCCGCCTCGGACGCCGAGGCGCAGTTGGCGGATGCAATTGGCCAGACCGAGTTGGAACGGGCCACCGATTATTCCAAAACTCAGGGCGATCTGGCCAGCCTGAAGCAAAAGCTGCGCCTGTCCACCGACCAGCTGGCGCGCACGATTCTGGTGGCGCCAATGCGCGGCGTGGTGAACAAGCTGTCGGTCACCACCATCGGCGGCGTGGTGCGGCCCGGCGAAGAGATCATGCAGATCATTCCCTTGGACGACGAGTTGTTCATCGAGGCCCAAGTTGCTCCGCGCGACATCGCTTCGGTCCGCGAAGGGCAGGATGCGACGATCAAACTTTCGGCTTATGACTACACGATCTATGGCACCTTGAAGGCCAAGGTCATGTTCATCTCGGCCGATACGTTCAAAGATGAACGCTCGCGCGAACCGGACGGTGATCCGCATTATAAAGTGACGTTGCGCGTAGACCGCGAGGCGCTGACCGAGCGGCAGACGGGGCTTGAAATCAAGCCCGGTATGCTGGCCGAAGTAGAACTGCAAACCGGCGGCAAGACCGTGCTGACCTATCTGACCAAGCCTTTGTATAAATCCAGCGAAGCGCTGCGCGAGCGCTAATATCCGTAAAATACCATCCCTTAACGGCGGCTTCACCCTGATCAGGTAAATCTGGTCGTGGGTGTGAAACATGGGTGTGTGATGGCCGGGCAATCAAATGCCGCGCCAGTCATCATCAAGCGGAAGAAGGTTATACAGGGCGGCGGGCACCATGGCGGTGCCTGGAAAGTCGCCTATGCAGACTTCGTGACGGCCATGATGGCCTTCTTCATGCTGATGTGGCTGTTGAACGCGACGACGGAAAAACAACGTAAAGGCATTGCGGATTACTTCAATCCGACAATCCCGATCAACCGCGTGTCAGGTGGCGGTGATGGCGCCTTTGGCGGGGATTCAGTGTTTTCTGAAAACACCTTGGCACGCAACGGACAGGGCGGATCGACGGAGAACACCGCAGATGGGTCTTCGTCCGAACCGTCCACAACCGTCGCGCAGTCGGGCCAAGGGCAGGATCAAAGCACCTTGGAAGTTGCCAAGATCCTCGCGGCCAAGGGCGGCGAAAGCATGACGATGGAGCGTTTGATGCGCCATGTCGTCACGCGCGTCACCGATGAGGGTCTGGTCATCGAGATTTTCGATCTTGAGGATGCCCCCTTGTTTGAGCAGGACACGGACACGCCGACCGAGACCTTGAAAAGCATCGCGGCCCTGATGTCGGAGGTGCTGAAGGTCACAACCAACGAGATTTCGGTCGACGGGTTCACAAAGTTTTATCCGATCACGCTGATCGACAATCCGGTCTGGGATCTGTCGGCGGACCGCGCCCAAAGGATGCGGCGCCTTCTGGACGATAGCGGGATGGACGGGCAACGGATCGCGCGGGTCATCGGGCATGCGGACCGCAAGCCGGTCGCCGAAAACCAATCGTCGAGCCGCAACAACCGGCTTGAGATAATCTTGTTGCGCCGTGACCGTTAAGGCCATGAAAGATATGGATAAAGGAAAAATCTGAAAATCAAGAACAGCGAATTTGATCTATTAGGCGCATCTTAAGGGCTTGTGCGGCATGTTGATCCTCGTATCGACACTCCGTGCTCCAGAAAGGTGCCCTCTCATGACAATCTCATCCTCGCTGAATGCGGGCGTGTCTGGCTTGAATGCGAATGCCAACAAACTGGCAACGATTTCAGACAATATCGCGAACTCCAACACCTATGGCTACAAGCGGGCGCAGGCAGATTTTTATGCCGTCGTGATCCATGGCGATAGTGGCACCAGCTATTCCGCGGGCGGTGTGCGGTCCACCAATATGCGCCTGATAGATGAGCGGGGCCCCCTGATCGCCACTTCGAACCCGACCGACCTTGCGATCGACGGACGCGGCTTTATGGCCGTGACCACGATCGCGTCCGTCAAGGGCGGTGATGACGTGTACCCAATTTCGCTGGTCACCACAGGCTCGTTCCGCCCGGATGAAAACGGCGTTCTGCGCACCTCCACCGGTCAGGTTCTGATGGGCTGGCCGGCGGACGCCGACGGCGAAATTGCCACCTATCCACGCGATTCGATGTCTGGGCTGGAACCGGTTGTGATCAATAACAACGAGTACGTCGGCAACCCCACCTCGGAAATGAGCATTGGCATCAACCTGCCCGCAACCGGCACGCAAGTGGGCGCCGACGGCGACCCGGAACCGCTTACGGTTGAATACTTTGGCAATCTGGGCACGTCAGAGGAGCTGTTTTACACCTTCACGCCGACCGTTCCAACAACCGGCACCGCACCATCCAATACCTGGACGATGAGCATCTCTGACAGCGCTTCGGGCGGGGCGGTTGTTGCCGAATACGTCCTGACCTTTGATGACAGCCAAACCACGGGTGGCCGCCTTGCCTCGGTCACGACCGTGACGGGGGACGACTATGATCCGGCTACAGGTGCCTTTCCCCTGACCGTCGGTGGCGGCACGATTGACGTTTCCATCGGCCTGATCGGGCAGCCGGGCGGCATGACCCAGCTTTCAGACACCTTCGATCCGATTTCGGTCAACAAGGATGGCTCGACGGTTGCCAGCCTTGTTTCCGTCGAAATGGACCCCAATGGATTTCTACGCGCGATTTATGACCAGGGATTTACCCGCGTCATCTTTCAGGTGCCGGTCGTTGATGTGCCAAATCCAAATGGCCTGACCGCAGGCAACAGCCAAACCTACACCCTGTCCAACGATTCCGGTCCCTTCTACCTTTGGGATGCCGGTGATGGCCCCACTGGCGGCGTCGCCGGTTACAGCCGGGAGGAGTCGTCGGCGGATGTCGCGGCCGAACTGACCGCCCTGATCACCACGCAGCGCGCCTATTCCTCGAACGCCAAGGTCATTCAGACCGCCGACGAAATGTTGCAGGAAACCACGAACATCAAGCGTTAAGGAAGGGATCGGTTTCGTGTCACTCACAGGTTCCCTTTCCAGCGCCTTGTCCGGCCTGACGGCCTCGTCGCGTGCGGCCGAACTTGTGTCCTCCAACGTCGCAAACGCGTTGACACCGGGATATGGCCGCCGCGAGCTGAGCGTTACCGCGCGCGCGCTTGGCGGCACGGGTCAGGGGGTGCAGGTTCGCGGCGTGGTCCGCTTTGCCAACATGATCGCCATCGGCGAGCGCCGTGTTTCGGATGCGGGGCTGGGCAATAGCGGCACGCGTGCGGATTTCCTGCGCAGGCTCGAACGCTCGGTCGGGGTGCCCGGAAGCGCCGAATCCCTGTCAGGCCGCATCGCTGCGTTCGATTCGGCGCTGCTTGCCTCGGCATCGCGCCCCGACAGCGAAGCGCGCCTGACGCAAGTGGCGGACGGTGCGCGCAATCTGGCATCGCAGCTTGTATCGGCCTCCAAAGATGTCCAAACCGCCCGCGCGCAGGCCGATGACCAGATCGAAAGTCAGGTTGCTCAGATCAATGTCACCTTGCAAAGGATTGCCGATCTGAACGGGCAGATCCGTGCCAATTCAGGCGGCGGGCGGGATGCCTCGGCGCTGATCGACCAGCGGCAGCAGGCGATTGACTCCATCTCGTCCATCATACCCTTGCGGGAAATCGCGCGCGATACGGACACGGTTGCGCTGGTCACCAAGACCGGGGCGGTGCTTCTTGATGGCAAAGCGGCCGTTTTGGGGTTCAGTCCGGTTGGGATGATCACGCCTGACATGACGCTCGCCTCGGGCGCGCTGTCGGGTCTGACGCTGAACGGCAGACCGATGGATATTTCGGGCAGCGATTCGGTGATTGCCGGCGGGTCACTGGCCGGGCAATTTGCGGTTCGCGACGAGCTTTCGGTTCAGGCACAGACCAAACTGGACGCGATCGCCCGCGATCTGGTCGAACGTTTTCAGGATCCGGCGGTCGACCCCAGTCTTGGCGCGCAGGATGCGGGCCTGTTCACGGACGCTGGCGGCGCTTTTGATGCGGCCAATGAGCTGGGCCTTTCGCAGCGTCTGCGCCTGAACGCCGCCGCCGATCCGCAGCAGGGCGGCGCAGTATGGCGGCTGCGCGATGGGATGCAGGCCACAAGTCCGGGGCCGGTCGGCGATGCCAGCCTGTTGACCGCGATGCAAAGCGCGCTGACCGCAGCGCGCGAGCCGGTTTCGGGCGGGTTCATGGCCGGCACCCGCAGTCTTTCGGTTCTTGCCGGCGACTATATTTCCGACGTCTCGACCAAGCGGCTTTCTGCGGAAAGTGACACCAGCTTTGCCCAAGGTCAGAACGATGCCCTGAAGGCCATCGAACTTGAAGATGGCGTCGATACGGACGCTGAAATGCAAAAACTTTTGCTGATCGAACAAGCCTATTCGGCCAATTCCAAGGTGATGCAGATGGTCGATGAAATGCTGCGCACACTTATGGAGATTTGAGCGAAAATGTCCATCACATCGCTGGGTGATCTGGCCAACGCCTTTGTCATGCGCCGCCAAAGCGCTGAGTCGAAATCGCAGATCCAACGTCTTTCGACCGAGTTGACGACGGGTGTTGCCCAGGACACAGCCGCGCATCTTGCGGGAAATCTGACCGCACTTTCGGGGATCGAAACCTCGCTGACAAAGGCGGTCGGGTATCGCAGTGCGGCCGTCGATCTGGGTCTTTCGGCGGGCGCAATGCAAATTGCGCTGAACACGATCGCGGAACAATCCCAAACCCTGTCCGGCACGTTGCTTGCCGCGTCAACCTCCAGCTCTCAACTGCGGCTTGACACGGTGGCGGTGGATGCCGAGCAACGGCTGGGAACCGTGGTTTCCATGCTGAACACGCGGTTTGGCGATCAGACCCTTTTCGCGGGGACAAAGCCAAATCAGCCCGCAATGGTCAGCGCCAGCGCGCTTCTGGATCAGTTGCAGGTCGTCGTCGCGGGGGCAATCGGCGCGCAAGAGGCCGAAGATCTGGTGGCCGCCTGGTTCGATGATCCGGCTGGTTTTGCCACGTCGGCCTATCTGGGCGGGGATGCAGCGGCGCCTATCGGCGTCGCGCCGGGCGAAACGGCGGCGCTGAACGTGACGGCTTTGAACCCGGCGATCAAAGACATGCTCAAAGCGCTGTCGCTTCCGGCCTTGATGACGCGGGGGCTGCTTGCCGGTCAGCCGGCTGCTCAGGCCGATATTGCGAAACGCTCGGGCGAGCGGCTGTTGGAGGTGCAGTCAGACTGGGTGGATATGTCCTCGCGGCTCGGGACGACGGAAGCCCAGCTTCAGGCCGCCATCACCCGCAACAGCGCAGAATCTTCGGCGCTTGAAATTGCACGGGCCGATCTGATTGGGCTGGACCCCTTTGACACCGCCACCCGGCTGGAAGCGGCGCAGACCCAGCTTGAAACCCTTTACGCCCTTACCGCGCGCATGCAGCGCCTTCACCTGTCGGAGTATCTATGAGACTTTTTGGCGCAGTTTTCGCCGCGGTCATGATCTGGTTTTCTTTCCTGCCAGCCATGGCACATGCGGGCGAAATCCGGGTGAAGGATCTGGTCGAATTCGAAGGGGTGCGCGGCAACGATCTGGTCGGTTACGGCCTTGTCGTTGGCCTGAACGGCACCGGCGACGGCATCCGTAACGCGCCCTTCACCGAAGAGATCATGTCCAATCTGCTGGAGCGGCTGGGCGTGAACGTGACCGGCGAAGAGTATCGGCCCAAGAATGTTGCGGCGGTGTTTGTAACGGCTGCGCTCCCGGCTTTTGCACGGGCGGGCGGGCGGATTGATGTGACGGTTTCTGCCATTGGCGATGCAAAAAGCCTGCTGGGCGGCACATTGGTGATGACCCCCCTGAACGGCGCCGATGGCGAGATTTACGCCGTGGCGCAGGGCACGATCATCGCGGGGGGCATTTCGGCCGAAGGTGCGGCCGCCAAAGTGGTGCAGGGGGTCCCGACCTCTGGCACGATCCCGTCGGGCGCGCGGGTGGAGCGCGAGGTTGACTTCGATTTCAGCCAGATGTCGACGATCCGTCTGGCCCTGCGCAGCCCGGATTTCACCACTGCCGAGCGGATTGAAACGGCGATCAACCGCGAGTTTGGCAAGCGGGTCGCCTTGATGGAGGATTCGGGCACCGTTGCGGTGGATGTGGGCAGCGCGGGCCAACGCTCGCCGGCGCATCTGATTGGCCGGATCGAGAATTTGGGGATAGAGCCGGCATCAAAAGCGCGTGTGGTGGTCGATCAACGCTCTGGCACCATTGTGATGGGCGAAGATGTGCGGATCAGCCGGGTCGCTGTGGCGCAGGGCAATCTGACCCTGCGCGTGTCCGAAGCGCCGGTCGTGGTGCAGCCCAATCCCTTTGCCGAGGGCGAGACGATCGTGGTGCCCCGCTCGCAAGTCGACATTCAGACCGAGCCGGGCATCGGTCTGGCCGAGGTGTCAGACGGAACCTCGCTGTCCGAAGTTGTGGCCGGGTTGAACGCGCTGGGCGTCGCGCCCAATGACATGATCGACATTCTGAAAAGCATCAATGCGGCCGGCGCGCTTCATGCCGAGTTTCTGGTGAACTAAAGCGGGATGGGGTTTCACGCAAACCAAGGAATTCCGGGAAACCCGTTCGAGCGTCTGCGAGAGGCAGCGATTTCCGGTTCCGGCGAAACCCATCGCGATCTGACGCTCCGGCAGATAAGACAAAGACCGCCAAGGAATGCCCGGCGGTCGTTGTCTTTGGCGCGGGGCGGTGTCACATGTAGCTGCGGACAAGTGCCGAGGAGATGAGCGTCCAGCCATCAGCGACCACGAAGAAAGCAAGCTTGAACGGCAGCGAAACCACTGCGGGCGGCACCATCATCATGCCCATCGACATCAAAATGGCCGATGTCACGAGATCAATCACCAGAAACGGCAGATAGATCAGAAAACCGATCTCAAAGGCTCTGGCGATTTCGGACAGGAGGAACGAGGGGATCAGCAGCGAGAGTGGGGCATCCACGGGCGCGACGCCGCTGACCTGCCGCAGATTGGCCAGGGCGACAAAGGTATCCGGGTCGAGCCGCGCCGCCATGAAGCCGCGAAAAGGGATCATGGTTTCGGTGAAAGCTGTGGGCAGATCCATCGTGCCCAGCGACAAAGGTTCCAGCCCGCGCACCCATGCCTCGGTCAGGACCGGATCCATGACGAACCAGGTCAGGAACATGGCGAGGCTGACGAGCATCAGGTTCGGTGGGGCCTGTTGCAGGCCGATGGCTTGGCGCAGGATGGACAGAACGGTCACGATGAACGGAAAGCAGGTGATCATGACGGCCAGACCCGGCACGATGCTGAGCACGGTCATCAGAAGAAGCAGCTGGATCGTCCGGCCTGACAGGCTGTCAGGGCCGCCAAAGTCGATCGAGATGTCCTGCGCCAGGATCGGCCCCGTCGTCAGAGCCAGTGCCAGAAAAGTGGCCCCGACCAGCAGCGCGCCGCGCGGAAGCCGGGTAATGATCAAAGCCCGCCCCGCAGATTGGCCACTTCGGTCAGGCGTACGGCCAGCTGCCCGGCCTGATCACCCTCCATCTCCTGCAACTCGCCACGGGCAATCAGACGGTCCCCGACGTAAAGCTCCACCGGGTCATCCACCCGGCGGTCCAGCGGCAGGATGGCATCTTTGCCGAGCGAAAGCAGATCGCGCACCAAAGGCCGGGCTTTGCCGACCGAAATGACAACTTCGATCGGGACTTGGGCGAAGGGGTTTGTGTCGCTTAGGTTAACCATTGTTGGGGTCCTTTCTGTTCAGGGCGAAGAAATCTTGGACGGCGCTTGCGATGCGGGCGATGGCGTCGTCCAGGTCGATCTGGGTTTCCCCGGATTTGAAACGAATGTAGGCCGACCCCTCGCCCAACGAATCCTCGTCCAAGATCTGCACAGGCAGGCCGGAATTGTCTTCGATCAGCGCTTCAACGGCGGCGCGGGCGGCGGGGTTGATCACGACGGTGATGGGCGCTTCGGCTGTTTGCGCGGTGATCGGGCGCAAGATGTGGAGGATCATCGGCGCAAGGCTGGCCCGCGCGAGATCCGGCAGAACCCGCTCTATCACGCTGGTCAAAAGCGGCTCTAACGCGTGCAAAATGTGCTGGCGAGCTTCGTGATAGGTAAAACTAAGCGTTTGCAGAGTGCGGGCAAAATCGGCTTTGATTCGGGTCTGATCATCAGTTTGGGCTGATGCGGCATCGTCCCATCCCGCCTGATACCCCGTGTCATAGGCGGCAAGTTTTGCCTCTTCCAGCGCGAGGGTATCCATCACCACCGTGTCCGTCAGTCCGGGGAGTTTTTTCCCCTCGTCCACGAAAACTTCCAGTTTCAGTGCCATCAGGCAGGCTCCTCACTTTGTTCCATCCAGCCGCGCAGGATCTCGATCGATTCGGCCTGCCGCTCATCGATCAGTCGGCGCAGGCGTTCGATTGGATCGTTTGGCGGGTTGGGCCCCGTATCGTCAGCCGCGCCCATGGACTCGTAGTCGTCGATTGTCCCGTTCAAGACCGGAAAACCTTCGGCTCTGAAACCGCCGGGCAAGGCAAGCGTGTCTCCCCCCGCAGGCGCCGGCAAAAGCCCAACCGATGTGGTCTGGCGCAAGGTCAGAATCGGGCGCAGCACGAAAAGCCCAAGGATCAGGGCCACAAGGGCGAGAACCACGAGCTGAATAAGCTGCATCACGTTGATCGGCCCCAGACCGGCCATAATTCCTGCTTCAACCAGGGTGCCGGCTGTTCCGGCTGGTTGAAAATTCAATTCCTTGAGCGTCAGCACGTCCCCGCGCGTGGTGTCCAGTCCGACAGCGCTGGAAACCAACTCGGTCAAGGCGGCCAATTCTTCGGCAGGGCGGGGTTGTTTGGAGACGGTTCCATCGGCCGCAACCACATCCATCCCGTCGACAATCACGGCAACGGAAAGCTTGCGAATGGCGCCGGGAACCTTCAGAACTTCACGCTGGCTTTGGCTGACCTCATAATTCACCTGCTCGCGCGTGCCATTCGTCTGCGATTTGGCCCCGCTGCTCGCCGCCCCGCCCGCGCCATCCGGCAGGTTGGAGGCGACCGTGACCGCCCCCCCATCGGACCCCTGCGTCGAGCCGGTATTTTCTTCGGTATCGGTGGAAATCGCCACCCGTTCTTGCGGATCAATCCGGCTTTCGGTCAGCGTTTCGCTTTCGGTGACCAGATCGACCGTGACCTCGACCACCGCTTTGCCCGCCCCGACATGCGAGGACAAAAGCCGCTCGACACTGCGTTTGATCTCTTCGGCGCGCCCCGAGGCCGCGATTCCGGGCGACAGCGATGCGTCCTCGTTCGGCATCAGCCCGCGCAAACTGTCAATCACCTCAACATCTTCGGGACGCAGGTTCATCACGGCCGCGGCGACCAGATGCCGGATCGCCTTGGCCTGATCGGATGTCAGGCCGCCGCCCGAGGTGACAGTGATGCTCGCCGAAGGGGCGCCATCGGGGGTAAACGGCTGATTCGCGCCCTGTGCAATATGCACGCGCGCGGAACGGATCGCAGGATTGGACAGGATTGTGCGGGCCAACTCCCCCTCTTTGGCGCGCCAATAGGCGGCGTCGAACATCTGCGACGTGGTGCCAAAGCCGGAAAGCGAATCAAGCAGTTCATAACCGGTCCCGGAATTCGCGGGCAGACCTTCGGCGGCCAGGGTCATTCGAAGGCTGTCGCGCATCGCGCTATCGACCGAAATCGCATCGCCGTCGATCTGATAGGCCACACCGTTTTGTTCAAGCGCGGCAATCACATCGCCTGATGCCGCCCGATCAAGGCCGGAATAAAGCAAGGCCATCTGCGGCTCGCTCGCCGAGCGCGCCAAAGTGAGAATCGCCAGGAACATGGCAAGCGTTGCCCCGACGACGATGATTTGTCGTCTTAGACCAAGGTTTTGCCAGATCGTGACCAGATTCTGCACTGTGTTCTCCCAAACGGCTTCTGCCTGAATAAGGACAGTTCTGACGGATCGGGCTTAACAATCGGTTAGTGTCCCTCTGTCAAAAGTGAGTTTGAAGAAAGTTCTGGAGGCAGCTGTGGCGAATGAGGACGGGCCCCCCGGGGTGGCACCAAAGAAGCGGTCAAAATTGCCTATAATTCTGGGGCTTGTGCTTTTTTTGGGGCTGGGCGGCGGCGGTTTTTATGCCGTCTATTCGGGGATGATTCTCGGTCCGGCAAAAGAGCATGTGGCCGAGGGTGTCGGGGCGGAGGCTTTGCCGGAAATCGCCTTTTTGCCTGTCGATCCTTTGACGATTACCATCGGCAAAGAGCCCGCGATGCGCCATCTGCGCTTTGTGTCCCAAATCGAAGTGGGCAAGGCCTATGCCGACGAAGTCGCGATGCTGATGCCGCGAATTCTTGACGTTTTGAACGGATATTTGCGCGCGGTCGATCCGGCGGAGCTGGAAGATCCCAGCGCGCTGGTGCGGGTGCGCGCCCAAATCCTGCGGCGAATCCAGATCGTTACCGGTGAAGGGCGCGTGCGCGACCTTTTGATCACCGAATACATCCTGAACTAGGGGGCCAGAATGGCGCTGATTGCGGATATGTTGATGGCGGCAGGGGCTTTTGGCGCTGCAATCTATTGCTTTGTTTTGTCGGGGCGGCTGAAAAAGTTCGCGGCGCTTGAAAGCGGGATGGGCGGCGCGATTGCGGTGCTGTCGGTACAGGTTGACGACATGACAAAGGCGCTTGCCGCTGCGGGAATGGCGGCAACCGGCTCTGCGAGCAATCTGGACACGCTGACGCGGCGCGCGGAATCTGTTGCCGCAAAGCTGGAACTGCTCGTTGCCTCTATGCACGATTTGCCCGACGAACCGCCACGGCAAGAGGCGGGTGCGGATCTTGTGCCTCTGACGTCTTCGCGCCCGCGCCCGCGCGTTGTGCGCAGCAGGCTTGGGTCTGATGATGGAATGGAGGCCGCTGAATGAGCCAAACGCGCAGAAAATCCGGCCCGGGAACCTTGGTCATATTGGCACTTTTGCTCGCCTCATCTGGCGCCATGCGCCTTGGCGCAGAGGCTGGCAAAGCCATGGCCGAAACTGGCTCTGGTGACGATGCAATGTCCGCAGAAGGATCGCCCCCCGCTGAATGCCCCGCCCCGCCCGCAGCTTTGGCAGCGGCACTTGCCGAACGGGCGGCGGACATCGAAAACAAATCGGCCGCCCTCGACGAGCGTATGGCCGCCCTGACTTTGGCGGAAAAGGCGATTACCATCCGGTTGGCAGAGCTGGACACCAGTGAAGCAAAGCTGCGCGATACTCTGTCGATCGCCGACGGCGCGGCGGAGGAGGACCTCGCCCGGCTCACCTCGGTTTACGAAGCCATGAAGCCTAAGGATGCCGCGGCGCTGTTCGAAACCATGGAGCCCGAATTCGCCGCCGGGTTTTTGGGCCGCATGCGCCCCGAACTTGCCGCTCCGGTGCTTTCAGGGATGAAACCCGAAACGGCCTACACGATTTCGGCAATGATCGCCGGACGAAACGCGCTGGTGCCCAAGCAATAGGGCCGCCTGTCAGAGTTTCTTAACCCGCGTCTGAGACAGTTGCCTTGTGGGAATCTGAAGGGGTCAATCGATGGTTGGGGCAATAGGTATCGCTGTCATTCTTGTGATGGTGTTCGGCGGTTTCATCATTCACGGCGGCAAGATGGAGCCGATTCTCGAAGCGTTGCCGTTCGAGATGATCATGATCGGCGGGGCGGCGGTGGGGGCATTCCTTGTGTCTAACGATATCGCGGCGGTTAAAAGTACGGCCAAGGACGTCGCCAAGGTTTTTAAGGGACCGAAATGGAAACCTTCCGATTTTCGCGACCTTTTGTGCATGTTGTTCGAGCTGATCCGCGTCGCCCGCGACAATCCGGTGGCACTTGAAGAGCATATCGAAAATCCGCATGACTCTGCGATCTTTGGGAAATATCCGAAAATTCAACATGACCATGACACGGTTGATCTGATTGCAGACACCATGCGAGCGGCATCGATGAACTACGACGACCCTCATCAGGTCGAAGAGGTTCTGGACAAACGGGTTGAGGCGGCTTTGGCCCATGCGATGCATTCCAGCCACGCCCTGCAATCCATGGCCGACGCGCTTCCCGCCCTCGGCATCGTTGCGGCCGTTTTGGGCGTTATCAAGACCATGGGTTCGCTCGACCAGCCGCCCGAAATCTTGGGCGCGATGATCGGCTCGGCGCTGGTCGGAACCTTTTTGGGGGTGTTTCTCGCTTACGGTCTGATGGGCCCCTTCGCGGCGCGGCTGAAAACGGTGACCGAAGATGATGGCCACTTTTACCAGTTGGTTCGTGAAGTGTTGGTGGCCAACTTGCACCGCCACCCGCCGAACATCTGCATTGAAGTCGGGCGGCAAAACACGCCGCACCACGTCCGGCCCAGCTTTTCCGCGCTTGAGGAGTCTTTGCGTTCCTTGAAACAAGAGGCGGCTTGAATGCTTTTGCGGGCTCTCTTGTTTTGGCTTTTGGCAATGCCCGCCCTGGCCGCGCCAGCCAAGGTCACCTCTGGGGAACATGAGGGCTTTACCCGTCTTGTGGTCGAATTGGCGCAACCGATGCCATGGCAGGTGGGCCGCAGTTCGGACGGATACGAGTTGCGCTTTGAGGGTGATCCGAGCCAGTTTGATCTGAGCAAAGCCTTCGCCCTTATTGGCCGAGGCCGGATTGCCAGCCTGTCCGGGGATGACGCAACCGGTATTTTGATGGTGACTTTGGGCTGCGCTTGTCATGTCATGGCCTTTGAATTCCGTCCCGGGATAATCGTGATGGATCTTAAAGACGGCCCTCCGCCAATCAATTCGCCCTTTGAAACGACGCTGACCCCGACCGTGCCAACGAGCCTGCCCAAGCCCGATCCCGTCCCCGCACCCGATCCCAAGGATGTCAGCGCCTTGTCCTCGTCGTGGATGGACGCAGCGCTTGGCACACAGGCCATGCCCTCCAGCCCCGTGATGAAAGAACCCGCAATCCCTGTGCGCCCGATCGTCGTATCCGCGGATAAGGGGCCTGCGGCAGACCTTCCAAAACCGCGGTTGCTCGATGTCGGCCTCGGGCCTATGCACGATGATTTGATGCGCGAAATCGCCCGGGGTGCGGCCGATGGCGTTGTAAACATGCAGCTGGGCAAACAGAGTGAGACCGGTGTTGTCGGCCAAAAAGACACGACGGCTGAGCAGTCCCGCGTCGGCCTTGGTGCCCTTGGCAAATTGCCGCATATCAGGGTGGAGGGCGCGATGGAGCCGGCGGCCGATCTGGCAGGCGAAGGGGCGCAGTGCCCCACTGACGCGCAGCTGGATTTTGCCGCCTGGGGGGATGACCGACCCATCTGGGAACAAATTTCAGAGGTTAGACAAGACCTTACCGGCGAATTTGATGTCCCCAACCCAGAGGCGGTATCAAAGGCGATCAAATTTCATTTGTTCATCGGATTTGGCCATGAAGCGATTGCCATTGCGGCCAGCCTTGGCTCAGAGGAAACCGATACGGCGCTTTGGCTAAGCCTGGGGCATCTTCTGGATGATATGCCCGATCCGGAACCGGCCTTTGCCGGATTTGACCAGTGCGAAAGCGCGGCAGCTCTTTGGGCGCTGTTGGGGCGCCCGGTGGGTGAGCCGGTGCAGGCCAACTTTCCGGCAATTCAACGAAGTTTTTCGGCGCTTCCCAGCGGTCTGCGTCAAACGATCGGACCAAGACTGATGGACAGGCTGGTTGCGCTTGACGCGGCGGATGCGGTCAATGTCGTGTCAAGCGCGATCAAACGCGCAGGTGCCGAAGGGGACCGGGGCATTGCCTTGATCGAGGCGGAGGTAGCCGCCAGAAGTGGGGAGTTTGCCGAGGCAAAGGCGCTGCTCAAGCCGCTTTTGGATGATCCCGGGCCGAACACGCCTGAGGCGGTGGTGCTTTTGATTGAAGGGCAGGCGGCGCTGGGCCTGCCGGTGCCCGAAGAAACGGTGATCGCGATCGAGGCATTTGCGATGGAACGAAAGAGCGGCCCCGAGGCGGCCCGGTTCGAGCGGGCCTATTCGCTTGCCCTCGCCTTAAGTGGGAAGTTCAAGGCGGCCTTCGATGTCGCCCCGGCAGCGGCGGACCATCAGGCAGATCTTTGGCGACTTTTGGCGAAACTCGGGGATGACGCGACGATTTTAGAACAGGCTTCGCTTAACCCCGCCGACGGCGCCCCGGTCGAGGCTTCTGCCGTGGCCTCGGTCTTTTCAGAACGCTTCCTGGCCTTGGGATTGCCGGCACAGGCGCAAATCTGGCTTTCGGCGGGGGCAGAAGTTGACCGCCTTTTGGCCGCAAAAATTGCGATTGCCAACACGGATGGCCGCTCTGCATTGGTCTATCTTGAGGGAATGGGTTCGCCAGAAGCCGCGACTTTACGGACAGAGGCAAATTTTCTGAACGGAGATAACCTTGCCGTCGCCGCCGATCTTGCCGCTGCCGGTGATTTTGCCGGCGAAACCGCCGCCCTTGCCCGTGCGCAGGATTGGGCAAGCCTGCAAGAAAAGGGACAGGCGCAGTGGAAGGCTGCGGCCAGCACATTGGCCGCAAAACCCGCCGAAGATCCGCTTGGTCCCTTGGCCGAAGCCAGAGCACTGGCCGATCAGGCCAACCAAACCGGAGCGGCGGTACGGGCGCTTCTCGGTTCGGTCCCTGTGGTCGAAATATCGGCACCCTAGGAGGAAAAGTTACTCTTCCGAAAGGACTTGGGCCCTAGGCTGGCGAGAAGCCCCGAGAGGGAATCCGACCGGAGAATCCGATGCGCCAAATTCCCATGGTTCTGGCTTTGCCCCTGACCCTCGCCGCAGCGCATTCTGATGCGATGCAGGATCAAGCACAGCTTTGCGATCTGGCAGCCCATCGCGCGGCGCGTATAGCGGGCGTCCCTTTGGATATCCTGTTGGCGATTTCCCGCGTCGAAACCGGGCGCGACCTTGGAAACGGCTTGTCGCCCTGGCCATGGACGATCAACGTGGCCGGGGACGGCGCCTTTTTCGACGATGCGCAGGCGGCGATTGCCCAAACCACGCAGCTGGTGGACGCCGGCACCGAAAATTTTGATGTGGGATGTTTTCAGTTGAATTATCACTGGCACGGCGGGGCGTTCCAATCACTGGATGCGATGTTTGATCCTGACACGAACGCTCTTTACGCCGCAAATTTCTTGGCAACGCTCTATCAGTCGTCGGGAAATTGGCCGCAGGCCATCGGCGCCTATCATTCGCAGACTGAAGAGCGTGCCGTTAACTATCTTTCCAAGATTGATGCGGTGCTTGGCGGCGGGTTGGTGGGAAATGTTGCGCTTGCGGGACGCGCGGACGATGCCGATGTCGCGGCGCAGGTTTTGCGTGAGAATAACTTTCCGCTGCTTCTTGCGGGCGCTTCGGGGACAGGCGGCTCCATCGTTCCGCAAACCACCTCCCGCGGTTCCCTTTTCGTATCCGGAAACTAACCATGCAGTTTTCCTTTTCCCCTGGCGCAATTTTCCGGCCGACAATTCTGTTGGCGCTCGCCCTGATGGGGGTCATCATCATGATGATCCTGCCGGTCCCGGCTTTTATTCTTGATATCGGCCTTGCCCTGTCTTTTGCGCTGGCGATCCTGATGCTGACTGTCACATTGTTCATCGAACGCCCGCTGGATTTCTCCGCCTTCCCCACGATCCTGCTGGCCAGCCTGATGCTGCGCCTGTCACTGAACGTGTCGTCCACCAAATTGATCATTGGTCAGGGCCACACTGGCACCAGCGCGGCCGGGCACGTCATCGAAGGGTTTGCCGAGTTTATCATGGGCGGCAATCTGCTGCTGGGCATCGTGGTGTTTATCGTGCTGATGATCGTCAACTTTGTCGTCATCACAAAGGGCGCTGGCCGCATGGCTGAGGTGGGCGCGCGGTTTGCGCTCGATGGGATGCCGGGAAAACAGCTGGCCATCGACGCGGACATGGCGGCGGGGGCGATTAACCATACCGAAGCAAAGGCACGGCGCGAACGTGAATTGGCCGAGACGAATTTTTTCGGCTCGCTGGACGGCGCATCGAAGTTTGTGAAGGGCGATGCGGTTGCGGGATTGATGATCACCCTTCTGAATATCGTCATGGGTTTGATCAACGGGGTTGCCTTCCATGGCATGCAGCTTGGGGAAGCCTTTGAAACCTATGCAATTTTAACCGTTGGCGATGGTTTGGTGACGCAAATTCCGGCCGTGATCATCTCGGTCGCGGCGGCGCTTTTGCTTGCCCGGGGCGGCAAGGAGGAGGCGACGGACGTGTCCTTCTTTGCCCAACTTGGCCGTTATCCCGGCGCTTTGGGCACAGTATCCGCGCTGATGTTGATGTTTTCCCTTGTGCCCGGCATGCCCTTCATTCCCTTCGTTTCAGGGGCGGCGATTCTTGGTTTTTCCGCCTTCAGGGCCTCGCAAAGGCTGAACGCAGCAAGCACCGTTTTGCCTTCTGCCCCGCCGCCCGCGCCGCGAAAAACCTTGGGTGATATTCTCGACTTTGATGACATCCATATCGAATTTGCGCCCAATCTTGTGGCTATGGTTCTGGATCCTGCGACCGGGCTGGACGCGCGGATTACCAACATGCGCAATCACGTCGCGTCGCAATACGGGCTGATTCTGCCCGAGATCCGCCTGACCGACGAGGCCACCCTGCCGCCCGGAACCTACCGCATTCAACTGCAAGGGGTGGAGCGTGTGAAGGACAAGCTTATGCCCGACCGCGCCCTTGTGCTTTTGTCGGACGGCATTCCCGCCCCGGACGGCTTGGATGTGAAAGAGCCGGTTTATGGCGCGCCCGCGCGCTGGATCCTCGCCGATGATCAGGAAGAGGCTGCGTTGCAGGGTTTGACCGTGGTTTCCGCGCCGGAAGTCCTCGCCACCCATCTGCTCGAAGTGATCCGCAACAATCTGGCGCGGCTTTTGTCCCTGCGCGGTCTGCGCCGTCTGATGGACGAATTCACCAGGGTAACAGACCCACAGCGCGCCGATGCCAACCGGCGCCTGCTTGACGAACTGGTGCCTGAAAAGGTCTCGGTCGAGCTCTTGCTCACCGTTCTGCGCCTTCTGCTCGAAGAGCGGGTTTCGATCCGGAACCTGCCCCTTATCCTCGAATCCGCAGCCGAAGCGCGCGGTCTTGGCACGCCGGAGGCCGTGGCCGAGCATGTGCGTCAAAGGTTGGGTTTCCAACTCGTTGCAGAGTTGAAGCGCGATGACGGCACGATCCCCTTGATTCAACTGGCGCCGGAATGGGAAAAAACCTTTGCCGCGCACCAGATTGATGGCGATCGCGGCCTGCGCGATGTCGCCTTGCCACCCGATCAATTTTCCAGACTGGCCAACGGTATCGCCGAGAAATTCCAAAAACAGGCCGAAGCCGGCAATTTTCCGGCTCTGGTCACCTCAACCTTAAGGCGGCGGTTTTTGCGAACGGTCACGGTGGCCAAAGGGCTTTCGGTGCCGGTTCTGTCCTATGAAGAAATCGGGATGGAGGCGCGTCCGGCGCTGGTCGGGGTTGTCGCCCCCTGATGGAGCAGATCCTGCAAATCGCCACGCAAATGTCGGGCCAGTCGCAGGACTGGATTTGGGCGGCATTTCTGGTTTTTTTGCGGGTGGGCACAGCAATGGCACTGATGCCGGCCTTTGGTGAAACCGTCGTGCCGCAACGGATAAAGCTGGTCCTGGCGCTGGCCTTTACGGCCATCGTCCTTCCGGGCAGTCTTTCGCCAGCGATTGGCGCGGCGGGGTTTCTGGCTGCGGGGGCCGAGGTCATGGTGGGTCTGATGCTGGGTGTTGGGCTTCGGCTGTTCGTTCTGGCGCTGCAAACAGCGGGTGCGATTGCCGCCAACGCCATGTCCTTGGCGCAGCTTTTCGGCGGAACCGGGCCGGAACCGCAGCCTGCAATGGGAAACCTGCTCACCATGGCCGCCCTGGCCGTTGCCGTCGCCAACGGGCTGCATGTCAAAATCGCGAGCTTTTTTATCCTGTCTTATCGGATGCTTCCGGCCGGAATGCCGATGCAGCAGGCCGATATCAGCCAGTGGGGCATCGCGCAAATCTCGGCCTGCTTTGCTTTGGCATTCTGTTTGTCGGCCCCGTTCGTGCTCGCCTCAGTCGTCTACAATCTCGCGCTCGGCGTGATCAACAAGGCAATGCCGCAGCTGATGGTGACCATGGTTGGCGCACCATTGTTGACCGGCGGCGCGTTGATGTTGATGATCCTGACCACCCCGCTTGTTCTGACCATCTGGCAGGAGTCGTTTGATACATTTCTGGCCCATCCGCTGCGGATCAACCCGTGAGCGAGGACAATGACGACGAAAAATCCCACGAACCGTCGCAGCGGCGTTTGGATGAGGCGCGCAAAAAGGGGCAAATCCCCGCGTCTGCCGATCTGTATGCGGCAGGATCGTTGGCCGGCCTTTTGGTTGCCGCACTGATTTTCGGCCCCAACGCCATTTCGCAAACCGGCCTTGCGGCGCAGGGATTGCTGGACGGGGCTGACCGCCTTGCCCCGCAAATCATGGCGGCACCGGGCGCGCGGCTGGCGGGAATCGGGATCAGTCTGTTGTGGCCCCTCGCCCCTTTCTTCTTGATGCCTTTGGTCTTTGTTGTCCTTGTGGCGATCTTGCAGCAATCCACCGTCCTCGCCCCGGACCGCATCACGCCCAAACTTTCAAAGATCTCGCCCCTGTCGATCGCAAAGCAGAAATTCGGCAAAGAGGGTCTGTTTCAGTTTGGAAAATCTGCGGTCAAACTGGCGATCATTTCGGCCCTTCTGGTCTATTTCACGATTGGCAAGGCGGAAGACATCCTGACCAGCCTGCGCATGACGCCGGCCCAATCGAGTGTCGTGATGATGCAGCTGATGAGCCAATTTCTGATGCTGGCTTTGCTGTTCACGGTTCTGGTTGGCGGCGTTGATTACGGCTGGCAGGTTCTGCAGCATCTGGAACGCAATCGCATGTCGCGCAAAGAGCTGATGGACGAGATGAAGGACAGCGAGGGTGATCCGCATATCAAGATGCAACGACGCCAGAGAGGCCAGGAAATCGCGCAAAATCAGATGCTTGCGGATGTGTCCAAGGCGGATGTAGTGATCGTGAACCCGACGCATTATGCCGTCGCGCTGAAATGGAAGCGTGGCGACAAGTCGGCTCCGATCCTGCTTGCGAAGGGTGCGGACGAAATCGCGGCCCGGATCCGGGAGAAGGCGGCGGAACACGGCGTTCCGCTGCACCGCGATCCGCCCACGGCGCGGGCGATTTTTGCGACGGTCGACATCGGCAAACCGATCAAGGCCGATCAGTTCCGGGCCGTTGCCGCCGCCATCCGGTTTGCCGAAGCAATGCGCAAGAAGGCGAAGGGGTGGCAGAAATGATGCACGAACAGCGGGCCAAATTGGGCCAATTGCATGCGTTGGCTCAAATGATGTTGGACGCGCAATTGTTGGAATTGCGCGCGATTGCGCGGGCCCGGGAAGAAAGCCTTGCGCATTTGGCCGATCTGAACCGGCCTTTCCCGCCAAATGATTTGCACCCGGTTGCGGCGGCCGAAGCGGAGATAAGATTTCAGCGCTGGGCGGATCAACGCCGCGCCGAGGTTAACCAACGCCTGGCCATGCAGAATGTGCAAATGGAAGAGGCTCGACTGGCCGCGCAAATGGCCTTTGGCCGATCGTCAACGCTGGCGCGGCTGTACGGTTCCCGGCGTTAAAGTGTGCCGCCGTTCATGCCCCAAGGGCACCCTGCGGCCCCTGGGCCATCCGCGCGGACAAAGCGCGGTGCAGATCGGGGGGTGCGGCCCAAAGGCCGGTGCTGCGCGGATCGGGGGCGTTGAACACCAGCGGGTCGCCCTTTGGTGCGGTCGCAAAGGCCCCGGCACGCTGGGCGATCAGGCTGCCAGCGGCGATATCCCATTCCCAGCACGGCCGAAAGCTGAGCACTCCATCAAAGCTGCCATCTGCCACAAGGCAAAGCCGATAGGCGAGCGCTGGGCGAAAATGCCGGTCAAGCGCGGGCGGGGGCCCCAGCCAATGCTCGGGTGCAAGGCTGGGTTTTCCGGTCAGAATGCGGGCCGCGTCGGGCGCGCTTGCCACGCTCGCCTGCAACAGCGCACCGTTCAGGGTTGCCGAGCCGCCCGTTTCGGCGGCGTAAAGTTTGTCCAAAGCGGGCAGGAAAACCACCGCTGCCGTGACCACCCCGGCGCGCGCCACCGCGATGGCGTGGGCAAAGGGGCGCTCGCCCGCGATAAAGGCGCGGGTGCCGTCGATGGGGTCGATAATGAACACATGTTCGCATTGCAGACGCGCTGGCGTATCCGGGCTTTCTTCGGACAGCCAGCCATAGCCGGGCCGCGCCCCGCGCAGAACGACTTCGAGATGGGCGTTTACCGCCATATCGGCCTCGGTTACGGGACCGCCGCCGTCCGGTTTGTCCCAGGCGCGGGGCGACTGGCGCCAGTGGCGCATGGCAATCTCGCCTGCGCCTTTTGCGGCACGGCGCAGAAGGGCCAGATCGCTTTCGCCCTTAAGATCCGGCAAGCGTCATCCCTTCGATCAGGATCGAGGGCACGCGGGTCGCCAGATGCGCGCGGATGTCATTGGCCGGAACCATCCGTTTCAGCATGTCCCGCAGATTGCCCGCGATGGTGCATTCGTTCACCGGATGGCGGATTTCGCCGTTTTCGACCCAGAACCCCGAGGCGCCGCGCGAATAATCGCCCGTCGTCGCATTGATCGTCGATCCGATCATCGAGGTCACCAAAAGCCCGGTGCCCATGCCCGCAATCAGCGCCGCGCGGCTGTCTGTGCCGAGGGTCAGATCAATGTTCGTGGTGGAGGGTGAGGGCGGCGCGCTGGTGCCGCGCGAGGCGTTGCCGGTCGACGCCATGCCCAAACGCCGCCCGGTGCCAAGATCCAGCGTCCAGCCGGTCAGCATCCCGTCATCGACGATCAGACGGCGGCGGGTCGGCAGGCCCTCAGCATCAAAAGGGCGCGAGGAGGAAATGCGTGGGCGCAGCGGGTCTTCGATCAGGCAAAACCCCTTTGGCAGCACTTGCAGCCCCAGAAGATCGCGCGCCCAACTGGACCCACGGGCAATCGACGATCCGTTCACCGCCTGCAGCAGATGGCCGATCAGGCTGGACGCGACGCGCTCATCATACAGCACCGCATAGGTTCCCGTCGGCGGCTTGACCGCGCCGCGGCGTTCCAATGTGCGCTCGGCTGCCTTGTGGCCGATCTCCTCGGGTGGCGGCATATCGGCGGAATAAATCCGGCTTTCGCCGGCCCAGTCCCGCTCCATCCCGGTGCCCGATCCGGTAAAGGCAACGAGCGAGGTGGACCGCGACGAGCGGCCGTAGCCGCCCGCAAAGCCGTTGGAGGCGGCAATGCTGACCTCCTGGCTGCCCCATCCCGCGCCGGTTTCGCATTGCACGATCCCGCCGTGCGACATGGCGGCAGCTTCGGCGCGCTGAGCATCGGCCTGCAATTCAGCCGCCACGGGGTCGGCGCTGGTGTCGATCAGATCCAGCGCATTCAGATCATAGGTTTGGGCCAACTGCGAAGGCTCTGCCAGGCCAACGAACCGATCTTCGGGGGCTTCGCGCGCCATGGCCACAGCACGTTCGGCCAGCTCCTGGCGCGTGCGCCCCGAGATATCCGATGCCGACACGCAGGCCTGCCGGTTGCCCAGCAGAACCCGCAGGCCGATCTCGATTGTTTCGGACCGCTCCGCTTGCTCCAGCTCTCCGGCGCGCAGGGTGATCGACAAGGACCGCCCCGCCACCGCGACCGCATCGGCGCTGTCCGCACCGGCCTTTTTGGCTTCGTCCAGCAGGGATTGGGTCAGATCACGAAGCGAGGGGGTCATGGCATATCCAGATTGCGGTTCGCCCTTGATATGGCGCGGAAGGGCGCCGCTTGCAAGCAGAGGCCGCGCCAAAGAATGCCTCGGCGCGGCCCGAAATTCAGAACTTGCCTGCGGCTATTGCAGGCGCTGCCCGTTGGCGTAAAAGCCCTTGTCCTTGAATTCCAGCACCGAGGTCAGCTCGTCCGCGCCCGGGCCCGGATTGGCAAACATCGACATCATCACCCGCGCGCCCATCGCGTCGTCTTCGCTCAGCAGGCCCATGGCGATCAGCGTGTCCATCAAGGTGTTCGCGCCCGTCACCTTCAGGTCAATCTTTCCCGTTGGCACGGGCATGCCGCCAAAGGTTTCCAGATCTGTATTGTCAAAGGTAAACGCCCCGGTTCCCGTCAGCTCTGCCCCGGCAATCCGTGCCAAAAGCTGGGTCAGATCAAACGACAACAGCTGCCCGGGGGGCGCGTCGGCCTTCATCGCGCCTTCGTCAAACAGGCTCGACGTCAACTGCGCCGTGCCTTTGCCATCGATGATCACCGTCGCCGGATCATGCGAAAGCGCCGCGCCCGGATCGAGCATGCCCCAGATTTCGTCGGAAATGGACAGATCGACCAGCTTGGCCAGAATGCTGAATTCACCGGGCGCTTCGGTCGGACCCGTCGGCATCATCAGACCAAACCCGCTTTCGCCAAGCGCCAATTTGACCTCGGGAAAGGGGATTTCGGCCCCCGAAACCGCGACATTCAAACCCTTGGAGCCGGTTTGATATGTGAACGCTTCGCTGTCCATGCCAATCGTGACCGAGCCCTCGTTCACACCGCCGCTGACCGAAATGGGCGATCCAGCCTCGGTCACGTTCACCGCAAAAGAGGTCGCGCCGTAAGCGGTGTCGAAATGAAACTCAAAGCCCGCTGCAAGCGCCGCACCCATATCCTCCATCTCGGCATCGTCCAGAATGATGGCGTCAAACGTCGTTTCAATGGCACCGATGGCCGCGGTCAAATCCACGTCCGAACCAGCCTCCGGGTCCTTGCCCTTAAAGGCAATCGCCATGCTGTCAGCCCCGAACGAGCCGCTTACGGTCAAAGGCGCGGTGCCCTCCACCAGATAGACACCGGCCACATTAACCGCAGAGATCTGCACATTCAAAGGATCGGCGCTGTCATCGGGGCTGACGACCGAAGCGTCAAAGGTGGGAAGCGAAACGTCAAAAGACATCGCCTCAACAGTGCCCGAAACGAGCGTGACCGCCCCCGGCGCCTTGATGTCAATCTGGACCGTCTGCGCCAGCGGCGGTTCAACTCCCTCTACGGCTGGGATGGTCGAGACGAGCGAATAGCTCTCCGACTGCGTGATCTCCACGGTGCCATTGCCGAGATCCTTCAGGCGAATCTCGCCGATTTTCCCCTCGGTCACCCCGGCGGTTTCGTCCGCACCGGTTATGCCAACGCCGGTAATCACCAACGTATCCCCGTCGCGCGCTTCGCTCTCGGAGGTGATCACAGTGCCGCCCTGCTCCGAGCTGGCTTTCCAGTTTTCCCAAACTTCTTCGGGGGTTACGTCAGCAAGGGCCGAAACCGCGCCAAACGCAAATGCCAGCGTCGTTGTGCCCAAAAGTACCGAAGCCTTCATCGCTCCAAACATCGCCTTCTCCTCTAAATAAATTCTCGAATTCGCGGTCACTTTCGGACGACATTCGTGCGCGGTCAAGGGTCATGGCACCCCCAAAGCCGGCCGCCCGCCAAAACACCTCTGCCGCCATTCATCTGTCCGAAAATATCCCGGGGGTGAGGGCAAAGCCCGAGGGGGCAGCGCCCCCTTGTGCGACGCGGACCGCAAGCACTTCATTCCCCGTAAGGCACCCAGATCGTTTTCACATCCGTCGCCTGCCGCAAAAATTCGCGCCCCTCGCCGTCCGTCCCATACCAATCCCGCGCCCGGCCGTTGTTGATCCATGTGCGCTTCAGGTTCGCGGCGGATTCCCTTTCGATCATCGCCGACAGAGGCGCGGACGAAAAGCTCCACACCGCATCCACATCCTGGTGCCCGGCAAGAGTCTTCGCCAGATCGCCGTGCCCGCCGGTCACGATATTGACCACGCCCGCCGGCAGATCTGAGGTTTCCAGAACCTGATACAGGTCCGTCGCCGACAAGGGCGCAGCCTCGGACGGCACCAGAACGCAGGTGTTTCCCATCGCAATCGCGGGCGCCATCACTGAGATCAGCCCCAAAAGCGGCGCCTCTTCGGGGCAGATCGCGCCGATCACCCCCCGCGCCTCGTTCATGGCCAGCGCGACGCCGCGGATCGGCACGGATTTCACCGCGCCGTCGTATTTGTCGGCCCAGGCGGCATAGAAAAACAGGCGCTGAATGGCGGCGTCCACCTCATCGGCGCCGGGTTTTCCGGTCTGATCCTTGATCCGCGCGGCAAACTCGTTTGCCCGCGCTGACAGGTTTTCCGCGATGTAAAACAGGATCTGCGCGCGGGCGTGGCCCGTCGTCCTGGCCCAGCCCTTGGCCCCTTGCGCCGCCTCAACCGCGTTGCGGATATCTTTGCGGTTGCCAATACCGACATGCCCCAAAAGACGGCCGCGTGGCCCGACAATGGCTTTGGAATACCCGCCGTCCGGGCGGGCCTGCTTGCCGCCGATAAAAAGCTTGGCCGTGCGATCGATTCCCTCAACGCTGACAAGCGCGGGGGCCGCAATCTTTGGCACCGGCAAAACCTTGGCCGCACGCGCCGGTTTCAGATAGGCAAGCAAGCCCTCCCAGCCGCCTTCCCGCCCAAACCCGCTTTCGCGCACTCCGCCAAAACCGGCCGCGGCGTCAAACAGATTGGTGGCATTGACCCAAACCACCCCCGCCTTCAGCTTTGGCGCGATATCGAGCGCGAGGTTCACATTCTCGGTCCAGACCGTCGCGGCCAGCCCGTAGCGCGTGTTATTGGCGAGCGCCACCGCCTCTTCAGGCGTGCGGAAGGTCATCGACACCAGAACCGGGCCAAAGATTTCCTCCTGCATGAGGCGCGAGGCCGCCGACAATCCGGTGATCAAGGTGGGCGGGTAAAAACAGCCCTCCGGCACCTCACAGGCGGCGTGATAGACCGTGCCATCCGTACAGCCCGCCATCATCTGTTTGATCGCGCTCAACTGCACCGGATCGATGATCGCGCCCACATCGATGCATTTGTCCAACGGATCGCCCATCCGCAGCCCGTCCATCCGCCGCTTCAGCTTTGTATGGAACCGCTCGGCCACGCCTTCCTGCACCAAAAGTCGGCTGCCCGCGCAGCAAACCTGCCCTTGATTGAACCAGATCGCATCGACCAGCCCCTCAATCGCGGAGTCGATATCGGCATCGTCGAACACGATATAGGGCGACTTGCCGCCCAACTCCAAGGTCAGCGCCTTGCCCGTCCCCGCCGTCGCCGCCCGAATAAGGCGGCCCACGGCGGTTGATCCGGTAAAGGCGATTTTGTTCACATCGCCGTGCGACACCAGCGCCGCCCCGGTGTCGCCGTCTCCGGTCACCACGTTCAAAACGCCCTTGGGCAGCCCGGCCTCACGGCTGATTTCGGCAAACAAAAGCGCGGTCAGGGGGGTGTATTCGGCCGGTTTCAGCACCACCGTATTGCCGGCGGCCAGCGCCGGGGCCACCTTCCATGCCAGCATCAGCAGTGGAAAATTCCACGGAATGACTGCGCCGCACACCCCCAAAGGCACCATGCCCGGTGCTTCGGTGGCGCACAGCTGTGCCAGACCGGCGTGATAATAAAAATGCCGCGCGACCAAGGGCACGTCGATGTCGCGCGATTCGCGGATCGGTTTGCCGTTGTCCATCGTTTCCAGCACGGCAAACAACCGCGACTGCTTTTGCACCAACCGGGCAAGGGCATAAAGATACCTGGCCCGCTGATGCCCCGAAAGCCGCGCCCATTTCGGCTGCGCGCGGCGGGCGGCGGCAACGGCGGCGTCCAGATCGGCGGCGCTGCCTTGGCTCACCTCGGCCAGAACCGCGCCCGTGGCCGGATTGCGGGTTTCAAAGGTTTCGCCCGGCCCGGCACCCGGTGCGGTAAAAGCGCCGTCGATCCAATGACCAAATCGCCCGCCGTGGGCCGCAATCCACGCCAGCGCCTCGGCATTTCCCTCGGGCGCGGGGCCATAAGCCATGCTGTCAAAGATGTCGCGAACGGTGGGTTTGTTCATGGTCTTGTCCTTGAAAACGTTCGGGCTTCAGGAAGGTGGCAGGTTTGGATATTTGAACCAAAGTGCAGCTGCTGTTCCCCTTCAATGTGGTCCGGGTATCCCGGGGCGGGCGGCTTTGCCGCGAGGGGCAGCGTCCGGTTTGCAATGGCGGTCCTCATCCTTCATCCCATCGCATGACGGTTGGCGGCCGAATACTGGCCGGTCAGATAATGTTCCAACTGCCGCTCTATATCGCCCAAAAGCGACGAGGCGCCGAAACGGAACAGGTCTGGCTGCAGCCATGGATGGCCAAGCTCGTCCTTCATCAAGGACAGGTAGGTCAGCGCATCCTTGGCCTTGGCGATGCCCCCAGCAGGCTTGTAGCCCACCTTGAACCCGGTTCGCGCTTCGTAATCGCGGATGCAGCGCACCATGGTCAGGGTCACGGGCAGCGTGGCATTCACGCCCTCTTTGCCGGTTGAGGTTTTGATGAAATCGGCCCCGCCCATCATGCAGATCAGCGAGGCGCGGGCGACGTTGCGCAGGGTGCCAAGTTCGCCCGTCGCAAGGATCGCCTTGACATGCGCATCGCCGCAGGCCGCGCGCATATCGCGCATTTCGTCGTACAAAGCCTGCCAGTTCTGCGTGAGCACGTGGCGGCGCGAGATGACAATGTCGATCTCCTTTGCTCCGGCGCGCACACTTTCGCCAATTTCGGCGATGCGCAAATGATAGGGCGACAGGCCCGCCGGAAACCCGGTGGACACCGCCGCAACCGGAATGCCCGAGCCTTCAAGCGCGCGCACCGCCGTTTCCACCATGTCGTGATACACGCAAACCGCGCCTGTGGTCAGGCCGGGCAGGCCCAGTTTTTCAAGCGTTTCCTGCCGCACCGGCTGCCGCGCCTTGGCGCAAAGCCGCTGCACCCGGCCCGGTGTATCGTCGCCCGACAATGTGGTCAGATCGATCACAGAGATCGCTTTAAGCAGCCACGCCGCTTGAAACTCTTTCTTCACCGACCGCCGCCCGCCAATCGTCGCCGCGCGCCGCTCAATCGCTGATGTGTTGGCCTGCACTGAGGCCACCCAGTCCAGATCCAGCGCCATGCCGGGGTTGCGGGCATGGGCGGCGAGGGGCAGTTGGGATTTCGTCACGGTTTCGGTCTGCATGGGGGTGGCCTTGCCAAGGGGATTGGACGCAGTTTGCATGTCGGGCGGGCCAGCGGCAAGGAAAGTTCCATGCGCGGGCGGGCCGGGTGCAATTTTTTGACCAAAAGGTCAGAATGCGTGGCCCCGCCGCATCGGACCGAAACCAGACCATCATACTACCAATCGCCATTTCCCTTGACCCTGCCGCGAAGTTCAGGCGTTTTGCGCTGAATTACAAAGGGACGCGCGATGGAAACCTTGGATCTGACGCAGCATTGGGCCGGGATCATCGCTTTGGTGCTGTTCGTCGCTGCCTATGTTCTGGTGATTTTCGAAGAAGCCACCCATATGCGCAAATCCAAGCCGGTGATGGTGGCGGCGGGGTTGATCTGGGCGTTGATCGGGATTGCCTATGCGCAGGCCGGGCTTTCGGATGCCGCGCATGAACATGCGGCAAGGATGATCGGCGAATATGGCGAGTTGTTTCTGTTTCTTCTGGTCGCCATCACCTTTGTGAACACCATGGAAGAGCGGCGCACCTTTGACGTTCTGCGCGCGCGGCTGGTCGGGCTTGGCCTTGGCTTTCGCCAGCTTTTCCTTTTGACCGGGGTTCTGTCGTTTTTCCTGTCCTCGGTTCTGGACAATCTGACCACGGCTTTGGTGATGGGCGCGGTGGTGATGGCCATCGGCAAGGGTCATCCACGATTCGTCGCGCTCGCCTGCATTTCCACGGTTGTCGCTGCCAATGCGGGCGGGGCGTTTTCGCCCTTTGGCGACATCACGACGCTGATGGTCTGGCAAAAAGAAAAGCTGTCGTTTTTCGAGTTTTTCAATCTGTTCCTGCCCTCGTTGGTCAATTGGGTCGTGCCCGCGGCGATCATGGTGTTCGCGGTGCCGAACGAAAAGCCAAAGGCGCATACCGAAGCCGTTCAGGGCAAACCCGGCATGCGCGGCGTGATCGTGCTGTTTGCGGTGACCATCGCGCTTGCTGTTGGGTTCAAGAATTTCCTCTCTCTGCCGCCCGCCTTGGGCATGATGCTGGGCCTTGGGCTTTTGCAACTGTGGTCCTATTATCTGACGATGTCCGGCACCCGCAAAGCCAACGAGGATATGGTGCTGGACGCCTTTCAACTGGTGGCCAAGGTTGAATGGGACACGCTTTTGTTCTTCTTTGGCATCATCTTTGCGGTCGGGGGCCTGGGTGTTCTGGGATATCTCGGGCTTGCCTCGGTGGCGCTTTACACCGACCTAGGCCCCACGGCGGCCAACATCATCATCGGGCTTTTGTCGGCCATCGTGGACAATATTCCGCTGATGTTCGCCGTTTTGACCATGGACCCGGTGATGGGCGACGGGCAGTGGCTGTTGATCACGCTGACCTGCGGGGTGGGCGGTTCGATCCTGTCGGTCGGGTCAGCGGCGGGGGTGGCGCTGATGGGGCAGGCGCGGGGAGTTTATACTTTTTCGGCGCATCTGAAATGGGCCTGGGCTGTGGCTTTGGGCTATGGCGCATCGATCGTTGTGCATCTTTGGCTGAATGCGGGGCTGTTCTGACATGCAGGAAATTTCGATGCGCGATCTGGCATCCACTATTCGCGCAAATGCACCGCAAACCGGGCGCTTCATCGTGGCGCTGGCAGGGCCGCCGGGGGCGGGCAAATCCACCGCCGCGGCGGAGTTGGTGACAGCGCTTGGCGCTGGGGCGCGAGCCGTGCCGATGGACGGGTTTCATTATGACGACGCCATCCTGAACGCACGCGGCGCGCGAGGCCGCAAAGGCGCGCCCGATACGTTTGACGTCATGGGGTTCCTGCATCTTTTACGCCGCCTGCGCACCGAGGACGAGGTCGCGATCCCGATTTTCGACCGCTCCCTGGAGCTGTCGCGCGGCTCGGCCGAGATTGTCGGGCCGGATGACCGCATCCTGGTGGTCGAGGGCAACTATCTTTTGCTGCGCGAGCCGCCTTGGGACCGTGTTGCGCCACTGGTGGACATGTCCGTCTGGCTGGACGTGCCGGAGGCCGAGCTTGACCGCAGGCTGCGCGCGCGCTGGGCGTTTTACGGCAAAACCCCGCAGGCGGCGCGTGATTGGATCGACGGTAACGACATGCCCAACATCCGCCGCGTCACCCAAGGCTCGGCCCCCGCCCACTTTATCCTGCGCTGGGGATAAGCGCCGATCAGCCCTGCGGCGTCATGGATTTGCGCTGCATGGCGCGCTCCAGCCCCAATTTCCGCTCGCGCCAGATGATCAGGATACCGGCAAAGATCACAAGCGCCGCGCCGCCCAGCATGGTCCAGGTCGGCACTTCGCTGAACACGAAATAGCCGATCATCAGCGCGAAAATCATCGAGGCGTATTCGAACGGCGCCACCACGGAAGCGTCCGCCTCGCGGTAGCTGGAGGTCAGGAATATCTGGCCTAGCCCGCCCAATATCCCAGCCCCGATCAGCGTCAGCGATTGCAGCAGCGTTGGCACCGCCCAGCCAAAGGGGATGGTCAAAAGGGACAGCGCCGAGCCGGTGACGGAAAACCAGAAGACGATGGTGGCGGTCTTTTCGGTTTGCACCAGTTTGCGCACAAAGACCTGTGCGAGGGCGGCGAAAACCGCCCCGCCCAGCACCAGCATCGCGCCGAACGCCTCGCGCTGCGACGCAACTTCGCCATTCAAAACGCTCAGGCGCGGCGACAGGACGATCATCACGCCGATCAGCCCCAGGAACACCGCCGCGATGCGGAACGCCCGCACCTCTTCGCCCAGAAACATCGCGGCGAAAATGACCGTCAGCAGCGGCGCGGCATAGCTGATTGCGGTCACTTCGGGCAGGGGCAAAAGCCCAAGCCCGGCAAATCCAAGCCCCATCGCCGTGGTGCCGACCACCCCGCGCCAGACATGGCCCATCGGCGCTGCTGTGCGAAACCCGGTGGCCAGCTCGGCGCGCAGCGCCAACCAGACCACGATGACCGGAATGGCAAAGAACGAGCGAAAAAACACCGCCTGACCCGCCGGAACGCTGCCCGCAGTGGTTTTGATCAGCGACGCCATGACGATGAAAATCATCACCGAAATCAGCTTCAGGACAATGCCGCGCAAAGGTCTCATCACCGCGCTCCTTTGCCTGCCTTTCCACCATCCCGCGCCCCGATGTGCAAGGGGCGCCGACATCGCCCCTTTACCGGGCGCGCCCTTTGTTGTTCCCTGCTGCAAAGGGAGAACTCCATGGCCAAGGCACCGCTGTCAGACCGAATTGCCCAAGGCAGGGGCGTGGTTCCCGCCGATCTGGTTCTGCGAGGGGGAAGGGTGTTTGATCTGATCACGGGCGATCTGGTGCAAACCGACGTCGCGATTTGCGGCGATACGATTGTGGGGGTGTTCGGCGCGTATGAAGGGCGCGACGTGATCGACGTTTCGGGCCAGATTCTGGTGCCCGGTTTCATCGACACGCATCTGCATATTGAATCCTCCTTGGTCACGCCGTTTGAATTTGACCGCTGCGTTGGCCCGCACGGCGTGACGACGGCGATCTGCGATCCGCATGAGATTGCCAATGTCTGCGGGATGGAGGGGATCCACTATTTCCTTGAGGCCAGCGCGCTGACCTTGATGGATATCCGGGTGCAACTGTCGTCCTGCGTGCCCTCGACCCATATGGAAACCACGGGTGCGCGGCTGGAGGCGGCCGATCTGATCCCTCTGATGGATCATCCGCGGGTGATCGGGTTGGCGGAGTTCATGAACTATCCCGGCGTTTTGCATCAGGACCCCGGCTGCATGGCCAAGTTGCAGGCTTGGGAGGGGCGGCATATCGACGGGCACGCGCCCTTGCTGCGGGGCCGCGATCTGAACGGGTACATCGCCGCCGGGATCAGGACCGAGCATGAGGCGACGAGTTACGACGAGGGCTTGGAAAAGCTGCGCAAGGGGATGCGGGTGTTGATCCGCGAGGGGTCGGTGTCGAAGGATCTGCATGCGCTGGTTGGGCTGTTGACCGAACGGTTTGCCCCCTATCTGTGCTTTTGCACCGATGACCGGAACCCCTTGGACATCGGCGAGCATGGGCATCTGGATTACATGATCCGCACCGCGATTGCCTTGGGCGCGCCGCCGCTTGCGGTGTACCGCGCGGCCAGCCTTTCGGCGGCCGAAGCGTTTGGGTTGAAAGATCGCGGGTTGATCGCGCCGGGCAAGCGGGCCGATATCGCGGTGATTGATGATCTGGCTTCGTGCCGCGTGGCACGGGTGTTTGCGGGCGGGGTGGAAATGACGGCGGCGGCGTTCGCGGCGCGCGCGGAGATCCCGCCGGTCGCGCGCCATTCGGTCAAGGCCGGGCGGGTAGAGCCGCACCATTTCCGCACCGGGGGCAACCGGGTGGAAACCCCCGTGATCGGGATCGTGCCGGGCAAGATCATCACCCCGCATCTGACCTTTGATATCGCGCCCGAAGATGGCGACAAACGCCCCGATCTGACGCGCGATCTGGTGAAGATCGCGGTGATTGAACGGCACGGAAAGAACGGCAACCGCGCCACAGGCTTCGTGCAGGGCTTCGGGTTGCAGCGGGGGGCTATTGGATCGACCGTGTGTCATGACCACCACAATATCGCGGTGGTGGGGGTGGATTACGACGATATGGCGCTGGCGGCGAACAGGCTGGGGCAGATCGAGGGCGGGTTTGTGGTTGTGGAAGGGGGGCGGGTTCTGGCGGAGCTGGCGCTTCCTTTGGCGGGGTTGATGAGTTTGAAAACGTTCGAGGAGGTTCGCGCCGATCTGGAGGCATTGCGGGCGGCCGCAAAGGGGCTGGGCGTGGTTTTGGAAGAACCGTTCTTGCAGCTGGCCTTTTTGTGTCTGCCGGTCATCCCGCACCTGAAAATCACCGATTTCGGGATGGTCGATGTGGACCGGTTTGAGGTGATGCCCTGAGGTTGGGGCGCACAGAAAAGCGGTAAGACCCTGAAAGAAGACAGGGCTTGGCCCGGTTCATTCTGCCAAAATCCCGGTCCGGGGGATGTCTTGCCCGACGACGAACAGGATGCCTGACCTCATCGCGTTCAGGCCGGATTCCTGCAGGCCCATAAACAGGGCCGATCACCCGGAAATCGCGGTGATTTTGTCAGCAGGATTTGAGATGGCCGTGACCTTGAATGGCACCGGTGGCGACGACTTGCTGTTGTGTGGTGGACACTTGGCTTAGATGAACCTGAATCGTCAAACGGCGAAAGTCGGCGGATGGACGGTTGGTTTTTCCAACACCGAAATCGTCGAGAGTTACGAGGGCAACGATACCCTGACTTGAGCCGCTTTCACCATTCGGATGGATGAAGGCGCGGGCGCCGATGAGAGCGATCTGCGCGATTCGGATGGCCTTGCCAAAGACGGTGAGGGCCACGACACGATGACAGGCGGCAGCGGCAATCGCACGATCTATGGCGGCAGGGGCCTTGACCGTGCATTTGGCGGGTCGGATCGTCTGGCTGAAGGCGGTGGCGCGCAACAAATATGGGCCGGGCAGGGAGCTTGCGCGTTTGTCGATCCGTTGGTGGATGGCAATGGCCACGATACCTTCATCGGGGCGGGCAAAGACCCCTTTGAGATGGCGGATTGCAACGTTGGTGGGGTCTATGGTGTGGGCCCTGCGGGAACGGTGTTCTGGGGCTCTGTCACCCATGATCGGTTCAACGTTGAAACCGTCACCCCGTGTGATGGCAAGGACCGCATCATAGGGCCCTCGGACGCCAACAGGATCTATGCCGGCGGCGGGACGGACAGGGTTGACCTTTCCAAGGCCAGCGGCGCGCGCAGTCTGGATTTGGTGACCGGGCTTTTGTCGGAAATGGCGGGGCAGCCGGCTTTCAAAATGTCATCGGTGGTGATTTCAATGCGACGATTTCGCGAACCGATGGCAACAACATGATCAGCGGCGGGGCAGGCGACGACACGCTGAACGGGGACCAGAACAGGGACAGTCTGAACGGAAGCGATGTTTTGCGCGGTTCAGCAGGCAACGGCACGCTGCCGGGCGATTCCGTTCAGGACACGCTGATCGGCTGGCGAGGTTCGTCCGTCTGCGGCAACGGGCGGGATACTGGTTCAAATTGATCCGAATGACGATGCCCCGGCGGATGTGGAGATTACCTTGCAAGGAACCGCAGGCATCGAGGGGAGAAGTGATCTTGTAAATCAGCGCGCGGCCAGCCGCATGGAAAAGGGCAAAAGCGGTGACGCAGGGGATCGTTTGATTGTCAGGGCAGTCAGGCCACCCCAGTGATTGGCAAGCGCGGTGCATGGGGGTTTTCCGCCCCCAACGCGGGTTAGAAAACCCCGCTTCGCCCTTTGGATATGTGAACCACAGTGAAGGCGTCAGTCGTCCGCACAGCCCTTCAAGTTGTTTTATTAACCTCTGGGGCAGCGCCGCCGTCCTTCTGCCAAACACCTTGCGCGGCAGCGCTCCGCTGGATCAGGCTGGGTCAGGGGCGGGCGTTATCCGCTTGGGCGGACCGGAGCAAATCCAACAGTTCGGTCGAGGCAAAGCCATCGGCGGCCAGTCCTTGGGCGCGTTGAAAGCTTTTGATCGCGTTCAGGCTGCGCGGCCCGATACGGCCATCGACGCCTGCGGTCGAATGGCCCGCCTCGGTCAGCCGCATCTGCAGCTCCATTCGCTCGGCCAGCGTCAGCACGCGCAGATCGCGCGGCCATGGGTGCACAAACGGCCCCGCCCCGCGCAGACGGTCAGCCAGATGGCACACCGCAATCACATAGGCGTCGGCCAGATTATAGGTTTCCACCGCGCCAAAGTTGTCAAATACCATCAGCGCCGGGCCACGGTATCCGGCTGGCAGCAAAAGCGAGGCCCAACGGCCCGGTGGCAAGGCGCTGCCATCCGCGCGGACGATCCCCTTGCTTTGCCAAAACGCCATCGGCTTTTGCGTGCGCTCGCCGGCCAGTTCCCAGTCGAACCCCTCGGGAAGGGTGATTTCGAAACCCCAATCCTCGCCCGTCTTCCAGCGCGATCTTTGCAGATAGGCGGCGGTCGAGGCGAGGGCATCGGCAGGATCATCGCTCCACAGATTTCGCCGCCCGTCGCCGTCGAAATCGACAGCGATGCTCCAGAACGAGGTTGGCATGAACTGCGTATGCCCCATCGCCCCGGCCACGATCCGTTCAGATCGGCCATCGTCGCATCGCCCGATTGCAGCATCCGCATGGTTTGCAGCAGCTCGCCTTCGAAATACGCGCCGCGCCGCCCGTCATAGGCCAGCGTCGCCAAAGCGCTGAGTGTTGGCACATCGCCGCGCCCGGCACCGTAAGAGCTTTCCAGCCCCCAGATCGCCACGACATAGGCCGGATCGACGCCGTAAGCCGCCTCGATTTTCGCAAGCAGGTCGGTATGCTTTTCCATGGCTTTCAGGCCCAGCGCGATGCGGTCGTCCGATACCGCGCGGTCCATGTAATCCCAGATCGAGCGGGTGAATTCATCCTGGCGGTGGTCCTTTTCCACCACGCCCGGCAAGAATCCGATGCTGGCCAAGGCCGGGTCCAGAACTTCGGGCGTGATCCCTGCGATCAAAGCGCGCGGGCGGAACTCTTGCAGCCAGGTTTGCATCCCTGCTTCGGTCCTTTCGGCCCCCGGATCATAGCGCACATTCCCCTCCTGTCCGCGCGCGATGCCCGCCATCAGCCCAAAGCTGAGGGCAAGCGTCGCCATCATGCGGATCGCTCGCTGCATCATTTTCTCTTGCGGATCACTTTGCGCTTCAGCGCCCGGTCCTTTGCTGCCGCTTGGCCGGGCCTGCGCGGCTGATAGCTGCCGCGTTTGCCGCCCCGACCGGAGCCGGTGGGCAAGGGGTTGCCGTCAAGGCTCAAAAGCTCCAACGTCAGCCCGCCCGTCACCGGTGTCGCCTCGACCAGCCGCACCACCACGCGCTGCCCCATGCCAAGCGTCACGCCGGTATCGGCGCCCATCAGGGTTTGCGTTGTCTCGTCATAGTGAAAGAATTCCCGCCCGACAGAGCGGATCGGGATCAGGCCATCGGCGCCGGTGTCATCGAGTTTGATGAACAGGCCAAAGCGTTGCACACCGGCGATGCGGCCTGAAAACTCGGCGCCGACGCGGTCGGACAAATAGGCGGCGAGGTAGCGGTCAACCGTGTCGCGCTCTGCCGCCATCGACCGGCGTTCGGCATCAGAGATCAGCTTAGCCGTGTCATCCAGATTTTCCGCATCCCAAACCGACAGGCCATCGCCCCCCCAACCATGGCCCGCAATCAGCGCGCGGTGCACGATCAGGTCGGAATAGCGCCGGATGGGCGAGGTGAAATGCGCGTAGTTTTTCAGCGCCAGCCCGAAATGCCCGAAATTCTGCGGGCTGTAATAGGCTTGCGTCATCGACCGCAGGGTCTGGATATTGACCAACTCGTCAAACTCGGTGCCCTGCGCCTGCGCCAAAAGCCGGTTCAGATGCGCGGTTTGCAGGACTTGGCCCTTGGCCAGCGTAAAGCCCGAGGCTTCGGCGACCTCGCGCAAAGCCTCCATCTTCATGGGCGATGGTTCTTCGTGGACGCGGAAGAGCAGCGGACGCTTCAGCCGCACAAGTTCTTCGGCGGCGGCCACATTGGCAAGGATCATGAATTCTTCGATCAGCTTATGCGCATCGAACCGGTCACGATAGGCGACCGAGGTGACCTTGCCGTCGTCGCTGAGCACGATTTTGCGTTCGGGCAGGTCGATATTCAAGGGCTGGCGCAAGGCGCGGGCGATTTTCAGCGCTTCATAAGCGGCGTAAAGCGGGTGCAGCACATCGTCCAGCAGCGGCGCGGTTTTATCGTCGCTGCGCCCTTCAACTGCCGCTTGCACTTGGCCGTAATGAAGACTGCCGCGTGAGCGCATCATGCCGCGCACAAAGCGGTGCGAGATTTTGGTGCCGCGCGCATCAATCCGCATTCGCACCGCGAGACAGGCGCGGTCGACGTGTTCGTGCAGGCTGCACAGATCGCCCGACAGGATATCGGGCAGCATCGGCACGACGCGGTCGGGGAAATAGGTGGAATTGCCGCGTTTGCGCGCCTCGCGGTCAAGCGCGGAATTGGGGGTGACGTAATGGGCCACATCGGCAATCGCGACCCAAAGCACAAAACCGCCCGGATTGCCGGCTTCGGTATCGGGCTGCGCCAGAACCGCGTCGTCGCGGTCGCGGGCGTCAATCGGGTCGATGGTGACAAGCGGCAGATCGCGCAGATCCTCGCGTTTGCCCATGGTCGACGGGGTTTGCGCATCGGCTTCGGCGATGACGGCATCGGGGAATTGGTCGGGAATGCCGTGCTGATGGATCGCAATAAGCGACACGGCGCGCGGCCCCGATGGATCGCCCAGACGGGCGGTGATCTTGGCTTGCGGCAGGCCCAGACGGCGCCCGCCAACCATCTCGGCCTCGACCAGCTCGCCGTCTTTGGCGTCCAGCGTCGCGCCGGGCGCCACGCGCCATTCCTTGTCGGCACCCTTGTCGATCGGCACGATGCGCCCGCCCTCGTGCGTGGTGCGGAACACGCCCAGCACCTTGACCGCGTTCGATCCAAGCTGCCGGATCAGCCGCGCCTCATAGGCGTGATCGTCATGGTCAACCCGCGCCAGCCGCGCGAGGATTTTGTCGCCCGCGCCCAAAGCCGGATCGCCCTTTTGCGCGATGATCACGATGCGCGGGCCGTCCGTCCCCACCTGCCCGCCCTCCAGCGCCACGGCGTAAAGATCGCCGTTTTCGTCGGGGGCAAGGACCTGACACACCGAAACCGGCGGCAGATCGCCAGCGGGAAGAAAGCGCCGGGCCTGACGCTCCAGCGCGCCCGCTTCTTCCATCTCTTTGAGGATGCGTTTGAGGTCGATCTTGGCATCGCCCGTGATGCCAAAGGCCTTTGCGATGTCGCGTTTGGCCACAAGGCCGGGATTATCTGCGATCCATGTCAGGATCTGCTCTTTTGTCGGTATTGGATTCATAAGGCTCGTTTACCGCAAAACACCCCGGGAATAAACCCATCTATCGTTTGATCGAAGCGGTCACATAGTTGCACGACAGATCACGGTCAGACAGCGACCAGCTCCACCGCAGGGGGTTGAACACCATGCCTTTGGCGTCCACCGGGTCCAGCCCGGCCTTTTGGATCAGGGCCGTCAATTCATCCGGGGTGATGAATTTGGCCCAGTCATGCGTGCCCTTCGGCAACCAGCGCATCACCCATTCCGCACCGATAATCGCCATGCCAAAGCTTTTCACATTGCGGTTCAAGGTGGAACACAGCATCAGCCCGCCCGGTTTCAAAAGCTGCTGGCAGGCGGTCAGATAGGCCAAAGGGTCGGCCACATGCTCCACCACTTCCATGTTCAACACCACGTCAAACTGCTCGCCCGCAGCTGCCAGATCCTCGGCGGTGGTAAAGCGGTAGTCGATCACCAGCCCCGATTGTTCGGCATGAACCGAGGCGACAGGAATGTTGCGCGGGGCGGCATCGGCCCCGACAACATCCGCGCCAAGCCGCGCCATCGGTTCGGACAGCAAACCGCCGCCGCAGCCGATATCCAAAATCCGCAGGCCCTTGAACGGCATGGGCGCGGTCAGGTCGCGGTCAAATTCGGCGGCGATTTGCGTGGTCAGGTAATCCAGACGGCAGGGGTTCATCAGGTGCAGCGGCTTGAATTTGCCGTTGGGGTTCCACCATTCGGCGGCCATCGCCTCGAACTTGGCAACTTCGGCGGGGTCGATGGTTGTGGCACCGGTCATTTCAGAACTCCTTGCGCCCGTCGTAAAGGCGGTTCAGTCTGGTGATGTAATACAGGTTTGCGATGGATCAAAGATCAGGCATCAGGCGCGCAGTCGATTATCTTTACCCGCCGATAGAGCCGTTTGATCAGCGGCATATCGATGTGGGCGATGGTCATATCGTTTACATGGAACAGTGCGGCAATCCGGCGGGGGTGCCGGTTGTGGTGCTGCAC
The DNA here is from genome assembly GCA_031385445.1 of Paracoccaceae bacterium. Lineage (GTDB taxonomy): Bacteria > Pseudomonadota > Alphaproteobacteria > Rhodobacterales > Rhodobacteraceae > CAIYZT01. The sequence goes on from JANNBM010000056.1 coordinate 341,970, forward strand.
GGCGGGCCGGGGGGCGGGTGCAGCCCGGCAATGCGCCGCTATTTCGATCCGGCGCATTACCGGGTGATCCTGTTTGATCAGCGCGGTTGCGGCCGCTCGCGCCCACATGCCAGCGTTCAGGCGAACACAAGCTGGCATCTGGTGGCCGATATCGAACGGATCCGGCGGGCGTTGGGATTGGAGCAGATGGTGCTGTTCGGCGGGTCCTGGGGGGCGACGCTGGCGCTGACTTATGCGATCAGCCATCCGGACCGGGTGCGCCATCTGGTGCTGCGCGGGGTGTTTCTGGCCGAGCAGTCGGAGCTGGACTGGTTTTATGGCGGCGGGGTGGGGGCGTTTTTCCCCGACCTGCTGCAGCGCTTTTTGGCGCCTTTGGCGCCGCAGGACCGCGCGGCACCGATTGCGGCTTATCACCGGCTGCTGTTCTGCGGCGATCTGGAGGTTGAAATCAAGGCGGCGCGGGCGTGGTCGGCATGGGAAAACGCGCTGGCTTCGATCTTTAACGAAGGGGTCTGGGGCGAAAGCCCGGCGGAGTATGCGCGCGCTTTTGCCCGACTGGAAAACCACTATTTCGCGAATAATTGCTTTTTGGAATCCGACGGCTGGATCGTGAAGAACCGCGCCCGGATTGAAGGGATCGGGGCGAGCATCGTGCAGGGCCGCTATGATCTGGTCTGCCCGCCCGCATCGGCGTGGAAGCTGGCGCAGGGCTGGGATCGGGCGGAGTTGCAGATCGTTCCGCTGGCCGGGCACGCTTTGTCGGAGCCGGGGATATCAGAGCGGCTGGTCGCGGCGACGAATGCGCTGCGGGCGTAGATCGGCCTTCATCGCCGCGCAGGCCGGGTGATCGCCGGGCGACCGCCCTTGCCTTTGAAATGATTGAAGGACGGAACCAAGGGATCGAAACCCCGCCAACGAACGGGCTGATGGACAGCGCCAATGGTCCCTGGCGCCCTGCCGCCCTCGCAACATGGGCCAGATCAGGAAGGAAAACCCGATGAAAATCAGACCGACCGGGCCGGATGATCTTGCGGGCCTTCAGGGGGTGCTGGACGAGACCGGGCTTTTCCCCGGCGACATGCTGCCTGCGATGATCGAGGGCTTTTTGTCGGGCGAGGAACCCACTTCTGTTTGGTTGACCTGCGAGGTTGGCGGGCAGGCTGCCGGGTTTTGTTTTGCGGCGGCCGAGGAGTTGGCGGACGGGGCGTGGACCATGCTGGCGATCGCGGTTCAGCCCCTGCATCAGGGCGGCGGGTGCGGCGGGGCGCTGATCTTGCATCTGGAAAAGGCGCTTCGGGACCGCGGGCAGCGCATCCTGATCGCGGAAACTTCGGGCACGGACAGTTTTGCGCAGGCCCGTGCGTTTTATCGCCATCATGGATACACCGAGGAAGCCCGGATCAGGGACTTCTGGGCGGCGGGGGATGACAAGGTGGTTTTCTGGAAGGCGCTTGGCTAAACGCCTTAATTCTGCTGATTGCAGATCAAAACTGCCCCGCCGATCACCACGGCCCCGGCAACAGCCCCGCTCGCCACAGCGGGCGCGCTGACGAGGGACACCGCAGAACTGGCCGCCGCGCCCATGGTGCTGACGGTTCCTGCCAGAACCGTACCGCCGCCCGCAGCGGGGGTGATCGCCGCGATGCCGACCTGACCGATGGTTGCGGGCGAGGTCAAAATGTCGAACGTGCCGCTGACCGCCGCCCCTGCCAGCTCCTTGGCGCCGCGAAAGGCGCGGCAGACGCGGCCTTCGACTTTGCAGCGGCCAAACCGGTCGGACGGGTCTTTGACAACGGCCAGAAAGGCGCCGGTTTCGGGGTCGGTCAGCAGGCAATAGTTGGCAAAGCCGTCGTCCCCTTCCAGTACAATTTCCGGCTTCAGTGCCAATAGAACGGCCTGCGAGGGGCATTTTGGGGCCAGCGGGCTCCACCTTTCCCAGATCGACCGATAACCGACGCCATCGCTTTCGAACAAAAGCGCAGTGGATTGGCCGGCCAGATTGGCCGTGCATTCGATGGTTTTGGCGCCGGCGGCAGGGGCAAGGAGGAGGGCCGCAAAAAGGCAGAATATCCACAAGATTCGCATCGCGTCTCCGCCGAAAAACCTCTGGCGCAATGGCCCTGCGTCAGGGGTTAATCTGCGGTGCGGGTATGGTCAATGGGTTACGAAAATGAGGCAACGATCAACTTAAGCCATTGATAATACGAGTGTGATCTGGAATTTTTGAACTGAAGTCCGCCTGAATGTACCTCGGGGCAATTTCCTTGCAATCCCCGCTCAACCGTCCTATACGGCCTGTAACAGCAGTTTCAGGGTCCAAACCTGAAGCGACCTCGACATCTGCCCGGGCCGTTTGGCCCGTTTTTCATTTCTGGAAGCCAGATCAAAACCATGTCTGACCTGATCGCCAAAACCGCAACCGACCAACGCCTTGCCCAGATCGTCACCCCGGTGATAGAGGGCCTGGGGTTTGAACTGGTGCGCATCCGCCTGATGGGCGGCAAGACCCGCACGCTGCAGATCATGGCAGAGCGGCCCGATGGCGGCATTGGCGTGGACGAATGCGGTGATATTTCAACGGCGGTTTCCGCGGTTCTGGACGTCGAAGACCCGGTTGAGGAAAATTACATCCTCGAAGTGTCCTCGCCCGGGATCGACCGCCCGCTGACGCGGCTGAAGGATTTCGAGGTCTGGAAGGGCTGGGAAGCCCGGATTGAGACGACCGAGTTGATCGACGGACGCCGCCGGTTCAAGGGCGGGCTGGCCGGGGTTGACGGCGACGAGGTTCTGATCGACATCGCCGAGGGCGGCGAAGAGATGATCATCGGCCTGAAATTCGAATGGCTTTCGGACGCCAAGCTGATTCTGTCGGATCAGCTGATCGCCGAGATGCTGCGGCAAAAGAAGGTGTCGGGCGCGTTTGACGAGACGTTGTTCGACGAGGTCGAGACAAGCGAAGGGGACGAGGACGACGAGCCTGCCCCCATTTCAGATACCAAACACTAGGCCGGGAGAGAAAAAATGGCGATTACATCAGCCAACCAGCTTGAACTTTTGCAGACAGCCGAGGCGGTTGCGCGCGAAAAGATGATCGACCCCGAACTGGTGATCCAGGCGATGGAAGACAGCCTGTCACGGGCCGCAAAGTCGCGCTATGGCGCGGACAATGACATTCGGGTCAAGATTGACCGCAAGACCGGCCGGGCGACCTTTGCGCGGGTGCGCACCGTGGTCGAAGATGATCTGGTGGAAAACCACCATGCGCAGCTGACCGTCAAGCAGGCCAAGGGCTATCTTGCCGATCCCAAAATTGGCGATGAGATTATTGACGATCTGCCGCCCGTCGATCTGGGCCGGATCGCGGCGCAATCGGCCAAGCAGGTGATCTTGCAAAAGGTGCGCGAAGCGGAGCGTGATCGTCAGTTCGAAGAGTTTATCGACCGTAAGGGCACGATTATCAACGGCGTGGTCAAACGCGAGGAATATGGCAACCTGATCGTCGATATCGGCCGGGGCGAGGCGATTTTGCGCCGCAACGAAAAGATCGGGCGCGAGGCCTATCGCCCCAATGACCGCATCCGCTGCTATATCAAGGACGTGCGCCGCGAAGCGCGCGGCCCGCAGGTTTTCCTGTCGCGGACCGATCCGCAGTTCATGGCTGAACTGTTCAAGATGGAAGTGCCCGAGATTTACGACGGCATCATCGAGATCAAGGCCGTAGCGCGCGATCCGGGCAGCCGGGCAAAGATCGCCGTGATCAGCTTTGACAACTCCATCGACCCGGTCGGCGCCTGCGTGGGCATGCGCGGCAGCCGGGTTCAGGCGGTTGTGAACGAGTTGCAGGGCGAAAAAATCGACATCATTCCGTGGAATCAGGATCAGGCGACGTTCCTGGTGAACGCGCTTCAGCCTGCCGAAGTGTCCAAGGTCGTCATCGACGAGGAAGCCGGCAAGATCGTGGTCGTGGTGCCGGACGAGCAGCTGTCACTGGCCATTGGCCGCCGGGGCCAGAACGTGCGTCTGGCCAGCCAGCTGACCGGTCTGGACATCGATATCGTCACCGAATCCGACGAATCCGCCCGCCGTCAGGCCGAGTTTGCCGAGCGCACCAAGCTGTTCATGGACACGCTGGACGTGGACGAGATGATGGCGCAGCTTTTGGTCGCCGAAGGCTTTACCAACCTCGAAGAGGTGGCCTATGTTGAACTTGACGAGCTGACCTCGATCGACGGGTTCGACGAGGGCACGGCAGGCGAATTGCAGGCCCGCGCCCGCGATTATCTGGAAGAGCAGACCCGCAAGGCGTTGGAAGAGGCCCGCGCTTTGGGTGTCGAAGACAGCCTTGTGAACTTTGAAGGGCTGACGCCGCAGATGCTTGTGGCGCTGGCGCATGACAGCATCAAGACATTGGAAGATTTCGCAACCTGCGCCGATTGGGAATTGGCAGGCGGCTGGACCACGGAAAATGGCCAGCGCAAAAAGGATGAAGGCGTGCTTGAAAAGTTCGAGATGAGCCTTGAAGAAGCGCAACATCTGGTGATGACCGCGCGGGTTATGCTGGGCTGGGTCGATCCGACCGAGATGGCCGCAGCTGACGCGGGTGCTGACACCGAAGAGGAGGCCGAGGCCTGATCTCAGGCCTCGGAGTATCGCCCTGACACGCGGCGGCCGGGATCATATGCAAGAAGACCCTGAACGAAAATGCATCGTTACCGGGGAGAGCCAGCCAAAAGCGGGTCTGATCCGGTTTTGCCTTGCGCCGGACGGCATGATGGTGCCTGACGTCCTTGGCCGTTTGCCGGGGCGCGGGATTTATGTGACCGCCAGCCGCGATGCGCTGGACAAAGCCGGCAGCAAGGGCCTGTTTTCGCGGGCAGCCAAGCAGCCGGTGACGTTGCCCGACAATTTGGTGCAGCTGATTGAAACGCAGCTGGCGCGCCGGGTGGCCGACTATATTTCGATGGCGCGCAAGGCCGGGGATGCGATTTGCGGGTTCGAGAAGGTCAAGGACTGGCTGAACAAGGACAAGGCGGAGGTGCTTATTCAAGCCTCTGACGGGTCCGAGCGCGGCAAGGACAAACTCTATCCCCCTGAGGGGCCGGACAGCCTGATTGGCTGTTTGACCGCGCAGGAATTGGGTTTGGCATTCGGACGTGAACGTGCGATACACGCCGCGCTTGCGGCTGGAAGACTCACAACGCGTGTTGTAGAGGAAGCCGCAAGGCTTTCTGGCGTGCGCGGCATGACGGTAAAGCGGGTCGGCAGAAGGTCTGCCGGGAAGGATACGAAGGACGTATGAGCGATTTAGACGGCAAAAAACCCCTTGGCCTTGGGGCAGGTACGCGTTCGGGATCGGTGAAGCAAAGCTTCAGCCATGGTCGCACGCATGCTGTTGTGGTGGAAACCAAGCGCAAGCGCGTGGTTGTCCCGGCGCAGGCAGCGAAACCTGTGGTGAACGCTCCGGCAACGGGCACAGCGGGGCCAGCGGTAGCAGCGGCGGTCAGCGATACGTCGCGCCGTCCGGCGGGCATTTCCGATGCGGAAATGGAACGCCGCCTGTCGGCACTGAAAGTGGCCCGTGCGCGGGAACAGGAAGATGCGGCCAAGCGGCTTGCCGATGAAAAGGCCCGCGAGGAAGAGCGGCAGCGCAAGCGCGAAGCCAACGAGTTGAAAGAACGCGAGGAGCGCCAGCGTGAAGCGGCCGCCCGCGCCAAGGTCGAAGAAGAAGCGCGCCTGAGGGCCGAAGCCATCGCCGAGGCGTCCAGCCGCGCCGTGTCGCGCAAGGCTGATGTGCTGGGCACCCAGCGCCGCCAACCCGAAGCGCCCGCTGCCGCCGCGCCGCCCGCAGGCGAAAAGCCTGCTGCCGCCGGACGCAGCACGCGCCCCGCCGGCGCAGGTGCCCCCGCCGCACCCGCCGCCAATGACCGCAGCAACGCCCCCGTCGCCGCCAAACCCGGCCTTGCCCCGCGCAAGACCGAGCGCGAGCGCGATGCCGAGCGGGATCGCGGCAAGGCCAAGGGCGACGAAGGCCGCCGGTCTGGCAAGCTGACCCTGTCGGATGCCACCTCGGACGAGGGTGGCCGCCAGCGGTCATTGGCTGCGATGAAGCGCAAGCAAGACCGCGCCCGCGCCAAGGCGATGGGCATGATGGTGAAACCCGAAAAGCAGGTGCGCGATGTGCAGCTGCCTGAATCCATCGTGGTCAGCGAGCTTGCCAACCGGATGGCCGAACGGGCCGCCGATGTGGTGAAGTCTTTGATGAAAATGGGCATGATGGTGACGATGAATCAGGTCATCGACGCCGACACCGCCGAACTTTTGATCGAGGAATTCGGTCACAAGACGGTGCGCGTGTCGGACGCGGACGTGGAACAGGTGATCGACAGCGTCGTGGACGCGCAGGAAAATCTGATCACGCGCCCGCCGATCGTCACGATCATGGGCCATGTCGACCACGGCAAGACCAGCCTTTTGGATGCAATCCGCAAGACCCATGTTGTGACGGGCGAAGCGGGCGGCATCACGCAGCATATCGGCGCCTATCAGGTGAAAACCGCCAATGGCGCGCTGATTTCCTTCCTTGATACGCCGGGCCACGCCGCGTTTACGTCGATGCGCGCCCGGGGGGCTTCGGTCACTGATATCGTGGTGCTGGTGGTCGCGGCGGATGATGCCGTGATGCCGCAGACGATTGAGGCGATCAACCACGCCAAGGCCGCCAAGGTGCCGATGATCATCGCGATCAACAAGATCGACAAGCACGATGCGAACCCGACAAAGGTGCGCACGGACCTGTTGCAGCACGAGGTGGTCGTCGAGGCCATGTCGGGCGACGTGCAGGACGTCGAAGTGTCGGCCAAAACCGGGCAGGGCATCGACAACCTGCTGGAAGCCATCGCGCTGCAGGCGGAAATTCTGGAGCTGAGAGCCAACCCGAACCGCGCCGCGCAAGCTGCCGTGATCGAGGCCAAGCTGGACGTGGGCCGGGGTCCGGTGGCGACGGTTCTGGTGCAGAACGGCACACTGCGGAAGGGCGATATCTTTGTCGTCGGTCAGCAGTGGGGCAAGGTGCGCGCCTTGATCAACGATCAGGGCGAGACGGTGGCGGAAGCCGGTCCGTCGGTACCGGTCGAGGTTCTGGGTCTGTCGGGAACGCCTTCGGCAGGGGACACACTGAACGTGGTGGAAACCGAGGCGCAGGCCCGCGAAATCGCCGCCTACCGCGAGAAGACCACCAAGGACAAGCGCGCGGCTGTCGGGGCCGCGACCACGCTGGAACAGCTGATGGCCAAGGCCAAGTCTGACAAGGCGGTGTCCGAGCTGCCAGTGTTGGTGAAGGCTGATGTTCAAGGTTCGACCGAGGCGATCATTCAGGCGCTGGAAAAGGTTGGCAACGACGAGGTCCGGGTGCGGGTTCTGCATTACGGCGTTGGCGCTATCACCGATTCGGATGTGAACCTTGCTGATGCGTCGAACGCGCCGATCCTGGCGTTCAACGTGCGGGCCAACGCGATGGCGCGCAGTGCGGCGCAGCAAAAGGGCGTCGAGATTCGGTATTACTCGGTGATCTATGACCTTCTGGACGACATCAAACAGGCGGCTTCGGGCCTGCTGAAGGCCGAAGTGCGCGAAAACTTCATCGGCTATGCGAAGATCCTGCAGGTGTTCAAAATCACCGGGGCGGGCAATGTCGCGGGCTGTCTTGTGACCGAAGGCGTGGCCCGCCGGTCCGCCGGGGTGCGTTTGCTGCGTGACAACGTGGTGATCCACGAGGGCACGCTGAAGACGCTCAAGCGGTATAAGGATGAGGTCAAAGAAGTGATCTCGGGTCAGGAATGCGGCATGGCGTTTGAGCGGTACGAAGACGTGCGCGAGGGCGATGTGATCGAAATCTTTGAGCGCGAAGAAATTCAGCGTTCGCTGGCCTGATAGACGGTTTCAGACAAGCAAAAGGCCGGATCGCAAGATCCGGCCTTTTGCATTCATGCGCTGAAATTCAGGCGGCGATTCGGGGTGGCACCGGAAAACCGGCAAAAGTTTTGTCATCCACACGGATCACAATGCGCCCATCCGGCAGCTGTGCAACCATAAGCCCCTGAATTGAAACGCAGCTTCCGATGGTTATCGTTCTGAGCATGCCAATCCCCCAATCAGCGTTGCAACATTTTCTACGCTATCCTGCTGATTCTTAAGAAACCATCAAAAATTTGACACAATTGCATAAATTTGCGGCACGCAGCGATTATCACAGCCAATCGCGCAAGATCGGGATCAGCGGCAGGTCGGCCGGGGGCATGGGATATTCCTTCATCTGCGCGGGCTGCACCCAGACAAGGTTTTGGCCTTCACGGCCCGTCGCAATACCCTCCCATCGGCGGCAGGCGAAGAGCGGCATCAGAAGATGGAAATCGTCATAGCTGTGGCTGGCAAAGGTCAGCGGGGCGAGGCAGGATTTCCAGGTGTCGATGCCAAGCTCTTCTTTCAACTCGCGGATCAAGGCGGCTTCGGGGGTTTCGCCGGGGTCCACCTTTCCGCCCGGAAACTCCCATAAGCCCGCAAGAGATTTTCCCGGTGGGCGCTGGGCGAGCAGCACGCGGCCTTCGGGGTCGATGAGAGCGACAGCAGTGACGAGCAGGATGTTCATGGGGGGCGCTCCGCGTGTGGCGGGCACCCGCGGGCGCTGCCCCCGGACCCATGGGAATATTTGGACCGATAGGAATTCAGGAACGGTAGTCGGCGTTAATCTCGATGTAGCGGTTGGTCAGATCGCAGGTCCAGACCGAGCGTTTGGCGCGGCCAAGGCCGAGATCGATACCGATCACGATCTCGGACTGCTGCATATAAGCAGCAGCGTCGGCCTCTTTGTAGGTCGGGCTGCGCCAGCCGCCTTTGGCGACCACGATATCGCCAAAGCGGATGGTAAGGCGGTCGCGGTCGGCCATGGCGCCGGATTTGCCGATGGCCATGACGATGCGGCCCCAGTTCGGATCCTGGCCCGCGATGGCGGTTTTGACCAGGGGCGAGTTGGCGACGGCCATGGCGACGCGGCCAGCGTCGGCCGGATCGGCCGCGCCGCTGACGCGGACCTCGATGAACTTGGTCGCGCCTTCGCCGTCGCGGATGACCTGATGGGCGAGGTCGGTCATCACCGATTTCAGCGCGGCCTCGAAGGCCTTTGCCACGGCGCCTGTCACCGGGGCGGCGGCGGATTGGCCGGTGGCGGCGAGCAGAAGCGTGTCGGAGGTCGACGTGTCGCTGTCCACCGTGATGGAGTTGAAGGTGCAATCCATGTTGCGCGACAGCATTTTCTGCAAGGTGGCGGGCGTGATTTTGGCGTCGGTGAAGATGTAGACCAGCATCGTCGCCATATCGGGCGCGATCATGCCCGAGCCTTTGGCGATGCCCGCGATCTGGATCAGCCCGCCGTCGCCTTGCACCGTGGCGGCGGCCCCTTTGGCGAAGGTGTCGGTCGTCATCATGGCGTGGGCGGCCATTTCAATGGCGTCTTCGCGCAGGGCGGCGGTGAGGGCGGGGATTTGCGCCGTGATCTTTTCAAAGGGCAAAGGCTCTCCAATCACCCCGGTGGAGGAGGAAAACACGCGCGAGGCGGGCAGGCCGAGGGCGGCGGCGGTGCCATGTGTGATCGCCGCCACCGCCTTGTCACCGATTTTTCCGGTGAAGGCGTTCGAATTGCCGGAATTGACGATGATCGCGGCCCCGGAATTGCGGGGCACGGCCATCGACAGCTTTTGCTGGCAGTCGCGCACGCAGGCGGAGCGCGTGGTGGAGCGGGTGAAGGCCCCCGCCATCGCGGTGCCCACAGCGAGCCGGACAAGCATCACATCCCTGCGGTTGGCATAGCGAACGCCCGCTTCGACGGCGGAGAATTCAACGCCCGCGATGCGGGGCATGTCCGGAAAATGTGCGGGGGCGAGGGGCGAGATCATCTTGGGCTTTTTCGCCGGTTTGTCGGTGACGGGCGTGGGTTCGGCCTGTTGCGCCTTCAATTCGGCTTTCAACGCCTTGGCTTTGGACTTCCAATCTTTTTTCGCCATCGCTTCGCCCTCCATCAAAAGGATTAGTTGCCCAGAAGATCCATGTTTTTCAACACCGCCGGATCAATATCCGCGCCCAGCTTTTCCACTTTTGCGCCCGCAACCATCTCTTCCACACGCCCAAGGATCGCGTCCTTGCGCACCTTGGCCTCGATATCGGCGCGGACCTCTTCCAACGCAGGTTTTTGCGAGTTGCGCGTCTCGGTGACCAGGATCAGGTGAAAGCCGAATTCGGTCTTCACCGGGCCGCTTACCTTGCCAACTTCGGCCGCAACGACCGCCGCTTCAAACGGGGCGACCATTTGGCCAAGGCCAAACCAGCCCAGATCGCCGCCGCCTTGTGCCGATCCGTCCATCGAGTTTTCGGCGGCAAGCGTGGCAAAATCCGCGCCGCCTTGAATTTGGGCAAGCAGATCTTTGGCCTTTGCCTCATCCTCGACCAGAATATGCGACGCGTGATATTCGGTTTGGGCCACGAATTCGGCATAGGCCGCGTCATAGGCCATTTGAACCGCCTCTTCCGAGACGGCGTCGCCCGTCACCTGATTGACCAGGATCGTGGCAAGATAGGTGCGCCGATCGTTCAGCAGGGTCAACTCGTCAATCAGCGCCAGCTTGCCCGCCATCGACTGTTCAATCACGACTTGCTGGATCACCTGATCCAAAATCCCGCCAAAAACCAGATCATCGGGCAAAGCCTGATATTCGGGCGGCAGTTTGCTGCGGGCCACAATCAGGTTTCCAAGGGTGATTTCGGTGCCATTGACGGTGGCAACAACGGTTGCGGCGGTGGGTTCGTCGGCGAAAACGGGCTGGCTGGTCACAAGGCACAGGACGAGGGCAGCAAAGATGGTCGATTTCTGTGTCATTTCACCGATTCCTGATCACGACGTTGGGTGTGCAAGTTGACTATGGAAGACCTTCCCCTTACATCGCCAAGGGTCGCGGGCGACGGGGTCGGCCGACCTCTGAGCATCTTCTAAGGAAGGCGGCGAGGGCGGGCAAGGGCCGCTGCCCATCGCTGCATATCAATATTGGCCAAGCGGAGAGAATATGCTGGGTCTTGGAACGATCGCGCGGAAATTGTTCGGCACGCCGAACGAGCGCAAAGTGAAATCGGTGCGTCCGCTGGTGGCTGCAATCAACGCGCTGGAACCGGAATTTGCCGCGCTGAGCGATGAGCAGATCATCGCCAAAACGCGCGAGTTTCAGGCGCGGGTGCAAACCGGCGGCGTCTCGCTTGACGATATTCTGCCCGAAGCTTTTGCCAACTGCCGCGAGGCTGCGCGTCGGGCCCTCGGCCTGCGGGCGTTTGTTGTGCAGTTGAAGGGCGGAATTTTCCTGCATCAGGGCAATATCGCGGAAATGCGCACCGGCGAGGGCAAGACGCTGGTGGCCACCTTCCCGGCCTATCTGAATGCCCTCGCCGGCAAAGGCGTGCATGTGGTGACGGTCAACGATTATCTGGCCAAGCGCGATGCGGAATGGATGAGCAAGGTTTACACGCATCTGGGCCTGACCACCGGGGTCGTGGTGCCGTTTCAGGGCGACGCGGAAAAGAAGTCGGCGTATCAGGCGGATATCACCTATGCGACCAACAACGAGCTTGGGTTCGACTATCTGCGCGACAACATGAAAGGCTCGCTGGAACAGATGAGCCAGCGCGGCCACAATTTCGCGATTCTGGACGAGGTTGACTCTATTCTGATCGACGAAGCGCGCACCCCTTTGATCATTTCCGGCCCAAGTCAGGATCGCAGCGAGCTGTATAATTCGGTGGACAAGCTTATTCCGCTGCTGACCGCCGACGATTACAAACTGGACGAAAAGACCCGGTCCGTCACCTATTCCGAAGATGGCAACGAGACGATTGAACGGCTGCTGCACGAGGCGGGTATTTTGCCCGAGGGTCAGGCGCTTTATGATCCCGAAAGCACCACCATCGTGCACCACGCCACGCAAGCGCTGCGGGCGCACAAGCTGTATTCCAAGGATCAGCAATATATCGTGCGCGAGGGCGAGGTGATGCTGATCGACGAATTTACCGGCCGCATGATGAAAGGCCGCCGTCTGTCGGACGGTCTGCATCAGGCGATAGAGGCCAAAGAAGGCACCAAGGTTCAGCCCGAGAACATCACCCTCGCCTCTGTGACGTTTCAGAATTATTTCCGGCTGTACAAACGGCTGTGCGGTATGACCGGAACCGCGGCGACCGAGGCCGAAGAGTTCAAGGAAATTTACAATCTGGGCGTGATCGAAGTGCCGACCAACCGGCCCGTGATGCGCAAAGACGCGGACGATCAGGTGTTCCGTACCGGGCGCGAGAAATACGAGGGCATCGTCAAGATGATCCACGATGCGCATGGCAAGGGTCAGCCGCTGCTGGTTGGCACCACCTCGATTGAAAAGTCCGAGCTTTTGTCAGGGATGCTGAAAGAGGCGGGGATCACCCACAACGTGCTGAACGCGCGCCAGCATGAACAAGAGGCCAAGATCGTGGCCGATGCGGGCAAGCTGAACGCGGTGACGATTGCCACCAACATGGCGGGCCGGGGCACCGATATTCAGCTGGGCGGCAATGTCGAGATGATTGTGATGGAGGCGATTGCCGCCGATCCGCATCTGCATCCCGACGCGGTGCGCGCCAAGATCGAAGCGGACCACGCGGACGAGAAGGCAGCTGTTATCGCGGCGGGCGGTTTGTTCGTGCTGGCCACCGAGCGCCACGAAAGCCGCCGGATCGACAATCAGCTGCGCGGCCGTTCGGGCCGTCAGGGCGATCCGGGGCGCTCGGCGTTCTTTTTGTCTTTGGAAGACGATCTGATGCGGATTTTCGGGTCCGAGCGGCTGGACGGGATCCTGTCCAAGTTGGGGCTGAAGGAGGGCGAATCGATTGTTCACCCTTGGGTCAACAAATCGCTGGAGCGCGCGCAGGCCAAGGTGGAAGGCCGCAACTTTGACATCCGCAAGCAGCTTTTGAAATTCGACGACGTGATGAACGATCAGCGCAAGGCGGTTTTTGGCCAGCGGCTGGAGATCATGCAAAGTCCTGACCTTGCCGAGATTGCGCAGGACATGCGCCACACGGTTGTCGATGATCTGGTTGACTTCTTCATGCCGCCAAAATCCTATTCCGATCAATGGGATGCCCAAGGGTTGCAGGATGGGGTGAAAGACCGGCTGAACATGGATCTGCCGATTGCCGTCTGGGCCGCCGAAGAGGGCGTGGATCAGGACGTGATGCGCGAGCGCTTGATCGGGCAGTCCGATCTGATGATGGCCGAAAAGGAAAAGGCTTACGGTCCCGAAACGATGCGCAGCTTTGAAAAGGCGCTTTTGTTGCAGACGATTGACGCCAAATGGCGCGAGCATTTGCTGCGGCTGGAACACTTGCGTTCCGTCGTCGGGTTTCGCGGCTATGCGCAGCGTGATCCCCTGAACGAGTACAAATCGGAAAGCTTTACACTGTTCGAATCAATGCTGAATTCCCTGCGCCAGAAAGTCACGCAAGACCTGAGCCGCATTCAGCCCTTAAGCGAAGAGCAGCAAAAAGCGATGGTGGCGCAGTATCTGGCGCAGCAGGCGGCGGCGGCCGCGGCGGCCCCTGTAGAGCCGGTTGTTGCACCCGCGCCTGTGGCACTGGCCGCGCCGGGATTTGACGAGAACGATCCGTCAAGTTGGGGCAATCCGGGGCGCAATGACGCCTGCCCCTGCGGGTCGGGCGAAAAGTTCAAACATTGCCACGGCAAGCTGGCCTGATCTGAAGCGCGGTATTTGAAACGGGGCGGGCCACGGTCCGCCCTTGTTTATTCCGCCGCCTGAAGCTGCGTGACGCCAAAGCGGTTTTGCGTGACAATCGACAGCGCCAAAGCCGCCGCGCCATGCGCCCACAAAAGATCGCCCCAGGCATGCACCGCGATGCGCGGCGCGGGCCGGTCGGTGCGCAGGGATTGAACCGACAGTTCTTTCAAATGCTGGCCCGAATACAGATAGTCGAACCGCATCCTTTCGCCGGACAAAATGATCAGTTCGGGGTCAAAAAGGTTCACCACATTTGCCAGACCCAAGGCAAGATAGCGCCCGGCGCGGTCAAAGATCGACTGCGCCGCCAGATTGCCCGCTTTGGCCTGCTCATAAAGCCCTTCCAGCAGCGAGTTGACCGAAGTCAGCTCTCGCGTGGTCCAGTCGAGCGCCGTCGTCGCTTCGCGCACGAGGGCGTAGTCGGCGACATAAGCCTCCAGACAGCCGCGCTGACCGCAGCGGCACAAGGCGCCGTCCAGTTGCACCTTGGTATGGCCCAGTTCCAACCCGATGCCGCGCGTGCCGCGATACAGCCGATGGTTCACCACAAGCCCCATTCCAACGCCGTGTTCGATGGTCACGACCGCGAAATCGGACAGACCGCGACCGGCGCCGAACCAAAGTTCGGCCAGCGTCACAAGGTTTGCGTCATTGTCGACAAAAACCGGAAGGCCAAGATGGGCGGTCAGAATCGATTGCAGCGGCACCTCACGCTGGGTCAGGATCGGCGACCAATGGGCAATGCCAAGGCTTGGGTTGATAAAGCCGGGAACCCCCACGCCAACACCGGACAGACTGCCCGGCTCGATGCCCGCCTTGGCGCAAACGCGGCGCAAAAGCTGCATGGAAGCCGTTTTCAACGCCTCCACCGAAATCGCGCCGGGTTCGCGGGCGACCGCCTCGCTCGCCAACAGATTGCCCGCGAAATCCACCACCACCGCCATATGCTGACGATCCGACAGCTTTATCCCCGCAACATGACACGCCGCCCCGCGCACCCCCAACGCCACCGCCGGACGCCCACGCGCAATTTCCCCATCGCGCTGCTCGCTGACCTCTTCGACCAGACCGGCTTCGATCAACTCGGAGGTCATCATGGTCACAGTGGCCGGGCTGATCGACAAAGAGCGCGCCAGTTGAACACGCGAAATGCGTCCGGCCGCGCGGATGCGTTCAAAGATCTGCAAACGCAGGGGGCGGGCCTGTTCGGACAGCGGCGGCACCAAAGGACCGCAGCCCTGCAGGTCGCCAAACTGGCGAAGATTCGTTCCATCCTTGGCATTGCCAATATTTTCGGCGTCCGAACTAAACATAGGCTCCCAGACATGGTTTGACGGAAAAGAATGCTGCTATGCAGCGAGAATTGTACGATCCAGCTAAAAATGTAGCATGATGTGCACATTTAACTTTGACAACCGAAATATTCATTGGCAGTGTCAAAGGGCACCGGCGAATCCGCTGGGCCGGCCCGAAAACGGGGCCATAGTCATTGGGAGGACTACATGCAAAAGACTTTGCTCGCTGCGCTGCTCGCGGCGACCGCCTTCTCGTCTGCCGCTTATGCAGAAGGCATGAAGATCGGCGTTTCGTGGGCCAGCTTTCAGGAAGAGCGCTGGAAAATCGACGAAGCTGCCATGATTGCGGCCATCGAAGCGGCTGGCAACACCTATGTTTCGGCTGACGCTCAGTCGTCGTCGGAAAAGCAGCTTAGCGACGTTGACGCACTGATCGCGCAAGGCGTGAACGCTTTGATCATCAACGCTTGGGACAAAGATGCCATCGGGCCGGCCATCGAGAAAGCCGCTGCCGAAGGTATTCCGGTCGTCGGGTATGACCGTCTGATCGAAGATGCGCGCACCTTCTATCTGACGTTCGACAATAAAGGCGTTGGCAAGATCATCGCGCAAGAAGTCATGAAGGCGAAGCCCGACGGCAACTATGCGATCATCCTTGGCGACCCAGGCGATCCGAACGCTGCTTTCCTGCGCGAAGGCATGGAAGAAGTGATCGGTGAGGCTGTGAAGGCCGGAACGATCAAAATCGTTGGCGAAGCCAATTCGGACGGCTGGAAGCCAGAGAATGCTCAGAAGAACATGGAGCAGATCCTGACCGCCAACAACAACGCAGTTGACGCTGTTCTGTCGGAAAATGACGGCATGGCTGGCGGCGTTGTGGCTGCTTTGTCGGCGCAAGGTCTGGTGATCCCGGTCGGTGGCCAGGACGGCGACTTGGCTGCTATCAACCGCGTTGCGCGCGGCACCCAGACCGTTTCGGTGTGGAAAGACTCGCGTATGCTGGGCAAAGCTGCTGGCGAAATCGCTTCGGCTTTGGCTTCGGGAACCGCTTTGGCTGATGTTGCCGGCGCGGCCATGTTCAACGGCGGCGCAAACGGCGTCGAGATGAGCGCAATTCTGCTGACGCCAACGGCGATCACCGTTGAAACGCTGAACCTTGCCATCGATGGTGGTCACATCACCAAAGAACAGGCTTGCGAAGGCGCAATGGAAGGCGTCGCTGCCTGCCAGTAAGGCGCGACTAAAGATTTGGTGCCGGCTCTCGTGGCCGGCACCATTTACCCTGAAATGACACGGCAGACCCGAAGGACCGCAATCACGGTCCTCTCAAACGGTCCGGACGAGTTTTTCGCGTATCCGTTGCCGTCTTATCCCCCCCCTCTCTCATATTGCCGGACGAGGACATGACAGACACCCCCACCGCCCCACCTCATTCCCCGCAGGTCAGTGATCTGCAGATCGGGCCCATCGCCCGCTTCGTGCGCGCAACCGAACTGGACACCCGAATGCTCGGGATGGTTGGCGCGCTCTTGTTGATCTGGATCAGCTTTCACCTTTACGGCGCCGTTTTCGGTGACGGCGGCAACTTTCTGACCCCGCGGAACCTGTGGAACCTGTCGGTGCAAACCGCCGTGACGGGCATCATGGCGACCGGCATGGTTCTGGTGATCATCACCCGTAACATTGACCTTTCGGTCGGCTCGCTCGTTGGGGTTACCGGCATGGTCATGGGCCTGCTGCAAGTGGAAATTCTGCCGCAATATCTGGGGCTTGGTCATCCGATGATTTGGGTCATCACGGCCGTCGTCGGATTGATTGTCGGCGCGTCGATCGGGGCGTTTCACGGCTGGCTGATCGCCTATCGCGGCATCCCGTCGTTTATCGTGACGCTGGGCGGTCTGATGATCTGGCGCGGCATGGCGTTTTTGTCGGCAGACGGCAAGACGATCTCTCCGGTGGACGAAACCTTTGCGCTGCTCGGCGGCGGGCCTTACGGCGCTGTCGGGGCCATCGGCAGCTGGATCGTTGGCATCTTTGGCTGCGCGGCCATCCTTTGGGTCATGCGCAGCGCCCGCGAAGCCCGCCGCACCCATGATTTCGCCTTGCGCCCGATGTGGGCGGAAATCACCGTTGCGGCCCTTGGTTGCGGCGCCCTGATTGGCGGCGTTCTGGTCGTCAACGCTTATCCCTGGCCCAAGGGCATCGTCGAGGCCTATACCAAGGCCAACCCCGATGTCGTGGTCCCGGCTGAGGGTCTGTTCATCAGCCACGGCTTTGCCATTCCGGTTCTGATCCTTGCCGTCGTCGGCATTGCAATGACGATCCTGATGACGCGCACCCGGTTTGGCCGCTATGTGTTTGCCATCGGCGGCAATCCCGAAGCGGCGGCGCTCGCCGGGATTAACACCCGCTGGATGACCACGAAGATCTTTGCGCTGATGGGGATGCTGGCGGGTCTGGCTGCAGTCGTCGCCTCGGCCCGCCTGAATTCGGCCACCAATGCGCTGGGTGATCTGGAAGAGCTGTATGTGATCGCGTCGGCCGTGGTCGGCGGCACCTCACTTGCGGGGGGAGTCGGCACGATTTATGGCGCAATTATCGGTGCGCTGGTGATGCAAAGCTTGCAGACGGGCATGGTTCTGATCGGCTTTGGTGATGGATCGTACCGGAAAATCGTGGTCGGTGTGGCGCTGGTTTTGGCGGTCTACTTGGACATCATTTACAAAAAGAAAACCAAGTGAGGGGTGAAAACATGACGAACAAGGGAACTCCTCTGGTCGAACTGCGCGACATCTCGATTGCGTTCGGCGGTATCAAGGCGGTCGATCACGTCTCGGTCGATCTGCATCCGGGCGAGGTTGTGGGGCTTTTGGGCCATAACGGCGCCGGGAAATCGACGCTGATCAAATGCCTGTCGGGCGCTTACAAGGCCGACAGTGGTGAGATCCGGATCAACGGCGAAAAGGTTGAAATCAGCGATCCGCGGGACGCGCGGGCGCTGAACATTGAGACGATTTACCAAAC
This sequence comes from Paracoccaceae bacterium, assembly GCA_031385445.1. Classification (GTDB taxonomy): domain Bacteria; phylum Pseudomonadota; class Alphaproteobacteria; order Rhodobacterales; family Rhodobacteraceae; genus CAIYZT01. Next base: position 360,145 of record JANNBM010000056.1, read on the forward strand.
GCTCGCCCTCGCCGACAATCTCGATGCGGCGTCAAACCTGTTTCTGGGGCGCGAATTGGTGTCGCCCATGGGCTTTGTCGATGATGCCAGGATGGAGGCCGAAACCCGCAAGATCATGAAGCGGCTGAACCCGAATTTCAAGAAATTCCGGGTGCCTGTGTCGGCGCTTTCGGGCGGTCAACGCCAGTCGGTCGCCATCGCCCGCGCGGTTTATTTCAACGCCAAAATCCTGATCATGGACGAGCCGACCGCCGCGCTTGGCCCAGAGGAAACCGAAACCGTGTCGCGGCTGATCCAAGAGCTGAAAGCGCAGGGTTTGGGGATTTTCCTGATCGAGCATGACATTCACAACGTCATGAAGCTGTGCGACCGCGCTTCGGTGATGAAAAACGGTCAGCTGGTCGGCACGGTCAACGTGAACGAGGTCACCGACGAAGATATTCTTGGCATGATCATCATGGGCAAAAAACCCGCCGAGGCCGCTTAAACCAACGGGCCGTGCCGCAGGGCCGGCCCGAACCCCATTCGAAAGCCACCAAATGACCGATTTTTTCAACGGCATCCCCGCGATTAAGTTCGAGGGGCCGAATTCGACCAATGAATTCGCCTTCCGCCATTACAATCCCGACGAGGTGATTCTCGGCAAGCGGATGGAAGACCATCTGCGCTTTGCGGTCGCCTATTGGCATTCCTTTGCCTATCAAGGCGGCGACCCTTTTGGCGGCCAGACGCTGGAACGCCCTTGGTTCGGCGACACGATGGCTGATGCCAAGCTGAAGGCCGATGTGGCCTTCGAGATGTTCGATATCCTGAACGCGCCCTTCTATTGCTTTCACGACGCCGACATGCGCCCCGAGGGTAAAACCTTTGCTGAAAGCAAGCGCAATCTGGACGAAGTCGTTGATTATCTTGCCGAAAAGCAGACCAAGCACAAGGCGCGGCTGCTGTGGGGCACGTCCAACATGTTCAGCCACAAGCGCTGGATGTCGGGCGCTGCGACCAATCCCGACCCAGACGTTTACGCCTATGCCGCTGCGACGGTGAAGGCCAATCTGGATGCCACAGCAAAGCTTGGCGGGCAGAATTATGTGCTGTGGGGGGGGCGCGAGGGATACGAGACGCTGCTGAACACTGACCTTGCGATCGAGCGGGCCAATGCGGGGCGTTTCCTGAGCCAGGTTGTCGAGTACAAGTACAAGATCGGCTTCAAGGGCGCTATCCTGATTGAGCCGAAACCGCAGGAACCATCGAAGCACCAGTACGACTATGACGTGGCGACGGTTTACGGGTTCCTGAAGGATTTCGGTCTGGAAAAAGAGGTTCAGGTGAACATCGAGCAGGGCCATGCCATTCTGGCCGGGCATTCGTTTGAACACGAAATTGCAACGGCCGCCGCGCTGGGCATCTTCGGATCCATCGATATGAACCGCAACGATTATCAGTCCGGTTGGGACACCGACCAGTTTCCGAACAACCATGCGGAAAAGGCTGTGGCGTTTTACGAGATCCTTCGCGCGGGCGGCTATACCACCGGCGGCACGAACTTTGACGCCAAAATCCGCCGCCAGTCTTTGGATCCGGCGGACCTGATCCTTGGCCATGTTGGCGGTATGGACACCTGCGCGCGCGCGCTGAAATGTGCGGCGGCGCTGCTGGATTCGGGCGAAATGGAAGCGCACCGGGCAGAGCGTTATGCCGGCTGGAACAGTGCGGCGGCCAAAGCGATGTTGGCGGGCGGTCTGGAGCAAGCGGCGGCGCGGGTGACGGGCGAAGGGCTTGAACCGCAACCAAAATCCGGCAAGCAAGAGCGGCTGGAAAATCTATGGAACCGGTTCGTATGACAAAAGCAAGTTTAGAGCGCCCGACGCGGCGTGCCGTCCTTTTGGGCGCGGTCAGTGCGGCTGCCTTTGGCCCTGCAGCTTGGGCGATCAGCGACACGCGGGCCGCCGAGGTTCTGGGCAGTTGGTACAAACTGCTGCTTGAACTGATCCGCCACACCGCCACTTATTCGCCGCCCGTCGCATCCCGCGCCTTTGCCTATCTGGGCGTGACCGTGTTTGAGGCCGTCGCGTCTGGCGATCGGGCCTTGCGCAGTTTGGCCGAGCAGGTGAATGGGTTAACCGCGATGCCCGTGCGGGGACAGGGGGAATATGATCCCGCCTGCGTGCTGCAGGGCGCTTTGGTGCATGCCATCAACGCTCATTTCAGCAACACCGGCCCGACCGGACAACGCGCGATGCTGGCGATGACCGATCGTTTGGCAAAGGTCGCGGGCGAAGGCGTGGCGCCCGATGTGATGCGCCGAAGCCTGGACCACGGCCTTGCCATATCGACGCATATTCTGGACTGGTCGGCGAGTGACGGCGGCGCTGTTGTTGAGAATATGGGATTCCCGTACGAATATTCACTTACTGAAGGGCCGGCGCATTGGGTGCCCACATCGACCGTCGCGGTGCAGCAAAAACCGCTGTTGCCGACCTGGGGAAACAACCGTGCCTTTACGCTGCCAGCGGGCGATCTTTGCGGTTTACCCGCGCCCACAGCCTATAGCGAAGACGCAGCTTCGGCGTTTTATGCCGAGGCGATGGAGGTTTACCAGACGTCGAAATCCTTGACCGATGAGCAGAAGGCCATCGCGCGCTTTTGGTCGGACGATCCGATGCTCTCGCCGACGCCGCCCGGCCATTGGGAGTCGATCGCGCTGCAAATCTTTGAACGGGACGCGGTGCCGCTGGCGCTGCAAGCCGAAACGCTGGCGCTTTTGGGCATGGCGATTGCCGATGCTTTCATCGCCTGTTGGCGCACCAAATACGAGATCGACCTGCTGCGCCCGATCACCTTTATCCGCCGCGTGATTGATAAAAAGTGGGAGCCGCTTCTGAATACGCCGCCTTTCCCGGAGTATCCTTCGGGCCATTCCAGCCAATCGGGGGCGGCAGCGGGGGTTATGGCGGCGCTTTATGGGGCTGACTTCGGCTTTACCGACGCGACCCACGAAGACGACGGCATCGCGCCGCGCAGCTTTGTCAGCTTTCAAGCCGCCGCTGAAGAAGCTGCGATTTCAAGGCTTTACGGCGGCATCCACTTTCGCCCGGCCATCGAGCAGGGGCTGGTTCAAGGCGCCTGCGTGGCGCAGCATGTGTTGAAGGTGAACACCCGTGCATAAATCTATCGCGGCGCTGCTGGCGCTTCTTCCGACCATTGCTTTCACGCAGGATCCGGCAGTTCCCGCTTTCACCGAACAGACCGCTAACGCCGGACTTGCCACGCCCTATCTGGGTGATTGGCAGTACATGGTCGGCGGCGGCGCGGCGGTGTTCGATTGCAATGCTGACGGGCGGCTCGATGTGTTTCTGGCGGGCGGCGAGGGGCCTTCGGGGCTGTACCTGAACCAGTCAGCGCCGGGCGGCGATCTGCGGTTTGAACCGACCCCGGGGCTGAATGAGACGGCGACGACGGGCGGTTATCCTTTGGACGTCGACAGCGACGGGGTGATGGACCTGATGGTGCTGCGTGTGGGGGAAAACCACCTGATGCGCGGGTTGGGTGATTGCAAGTTTGTGAACGCGAATTCACAATGGGGATTTGACGGCGGCGATGGCTGGTCCACCGCCTTTTCCGCCACATGGGAGCCGGGGGCGACCTGGCCCACGCTGGCGATCGGGAACTATCTTGACCGTTTCGAAGAGGCGTTTCCTTGGGGGTCTTGCACCGACAATTGGCTGCACCGCCCGAACGCGGAGGGCACCGGATTTGCCGCGCCGGAGCCGCTGAAGCCGAGTTTCTGCGCGTTGTCGATGCTGTTTTCCGACTGGAACGGCAGCGGGATCCGCGATTTGCGCGTGTCCAACGACCGCGAATATTACAAAGGCGGCCAAGAGCAGCTTTGGCATGTTACGCCGGGCGCTGCGGCTGCACCCTATACCGACAAGGAAGGCTGGAAGCGGCTGCGGATCTGGGGCATGGGCATTGCCAGCCGCGATCTGGACGCCGATGGATTCAACGAACTGTTCCTGACCTCGATGGCCGATAACAAGCTGCAAGTGTTGAACAAACCTGCCGAAGGCGCGGCCTTGCTGCCGCAATATTCCGATCAGGCGTTCAAGCGCGGGGCGACGGCGCACCGCCCTTATACCGGCGGCGATCTGCGCCCTTCGACCGCCTGGCATGCGCAGTTTGAGGACGTGAACAATGACGGAATGGCCGATCTTTTCGTCGTGAAGGGCAACGTTTCCACAATGCCCGATTTTGCGCTGAACGACCCCAACAACCTGCTTTTGCTGCGCCCCGATGGCACGTTTTACGAGGCGGGCGAGGTGGCCGGCGTGGCCAGCATGAAAACCGGGCGCGGCGGGGCGGTGGCCGATTTCAACAACGACGGATGGCTGGATATTCTGGCGACCAACCGCTGGGAAGCGCCGCAGATCTGGCGAAACATGGGCGCGGGCGCGGCGTGGATCGCGGTGGATGCGCAGCAGTCTGGCGCGAACCGCAATGCCATTGGCGCGGTGATCGAGGTCCGGTCGGACCCGCCGCAGCGCCGCGAAGTGACGGTTGGCGGCGGTCATGCCGGGGGGCAAATCGGCCCGCTGCATTTCGGTTTGGGCGCGGCAAACGCGGCGCAGGTGCGTGTGATCTGGCCGGATGGCACGATCGGCGCATGGGCCGAGGTTCAGGCGGGCGAGACGGCGGTGCTGCGAAAAGACTGAGAAATCGCCACCGTCGCCGTCAGCTTTGCTTGCCGCATTCGTGCGCTGTCCCTAAGATGGCGCATGATCACGCAAAAGACGAAATACGCCCTGAAGGCGCTGATGGTTCTGGGCGACGAGCGCGCCGGGCCGGGTCAGGCCCTGCGGATCGAAGAGATCGCGAAACGGTCCGGGGCGCCGAAGCGGTTTCTGGAACACATCCTGCTGGACATCCGAAACGCCGGGATCATCGCTTCGACCCGCGGCCGTTCGGGTGGGTATCGGTTGATCAAGGAGCCGGCGCAGGTTTCAGTTTCGGATATTCTGCGGCTGATCGACGGGCCGATGGCGCCACTGCAATGTCTGTCGCGCAATTCCTATCAGCGCTGCGATGACTGCGTGGACGAAGCCGCCTGCCGTATCCGCCGGGTTTTTGCCGAAGTGTTTTGGTCTTATCTCGTCATGATCGAAAGTCTGACTCTTGCCGATATCATCCGGCAAGGCGGCGTTGAGGCGGCGCTGCCCCGGTGATTTAGGCTGATCCAGTCCATGACTGATCGGGCCCATTGCGAAATCACGGCGGGACTTCCAACCGATGGCTCTTGGCAAATCAGGCGCGCGGGCGATCTTGCTGCCTATCGATCACCGTCACGTCGCAGGCATGTTGCCCCGCGCAGCGCTGTTGCCGACGGTCCGTGCGGCAAGCCAGCCTGCCGTTCGATCAGCCAGCCTTGCGCGTTCCAGTGCATAAGTTCGGGCAAACGTCCCTAGGCACAGCCGCGTTTCAGGGCCGGGAAGTGGCCGTTCCAGGCGCCATCGGCCAGAAGGGCCGCGACGCGCAGATAGAACGCCATGCGGTTGATGTCGCCCGCGCGAGCGCGGTTTTTGTCCAGCGGAATGTCCAGATCGCGGGCCAACCGATCGGTTGCGCCCTGCACCGGATGGCACGGGACGGTTGTTTGATGGTCGGGGATTTTGCGGCCGCGGCGCATGGCCTGCCGCGTGCCGCCGCGCGAGGAAAATCTGCGGGTGGGTTTGAAAGAGCGCTGCGCGATTGCGCAAAGGGCCCTGTGCGGAACTGCTGGTTTTCCTTGGCGCGCAAACCCCGTATGTTTGGCTTTCAGCCTTCGGAGACACCCTCATGACCACGGCAGAATTTGGCATAGACACGTTTGGCGATGTGTCCAGCGGCCCGGACGGGCAGTTGCAGCCCATGCATGTGGTGCTGAACGAGGTGGTGGAAGAGGGCGTTCTGGCCGATCAGGTCGGCGTCGATTTCATCGGACTGGGAGAGCATCACCGGTCCGATTTTGCCATCACTGCGCCTGAAATCGTGCTGGCCGCCATTGCCGCCAAGACCCGCCGGATCAAGTTGGGCACGGCGGTGACGGTGCTGTCGTCGGACGATCCGGTGCGGGTGTTTCAACGTTTTTCCACGCTGAACGCGCTGTCGGGCGGGCGGGCAGAGCCGATCCTTGGCCGGGGCTCTTTCACCGAAAGCTACGGTCTTTTCGGCTATGAGATGGCCGATTATGACCTGTTGTTCGAGGAAAAGCTTGATCTGTTCGTGCGGCTTTTGCGCGAAGACAAGGTCAGCTGGTCGGGCAAAACCCGCGCGCCGCTGACCGGGCAGACCGTCTATCCCCCACTTGCGCCCGAGGGGATGGTGACGTGGGTTGGGGTGGGCGGCAGCCCGGAATCGGTGGTGCGCGCGGTGCGGCAGGATCTGCGCCTGATGCTGGCGATCATCGGCGGCGATCCACGCCGGTTTCTGCCCTATCTCGATCTGTATTCCCGCGCCTGTGAACAGATGGGCACCCAGCGCCGTCCGGTCGGCGTGCATTCCCCCGGCCATATCGCCGCCACCGACGCGCAGGCCTGCGACGAGCTATGGCCGCATTACCAAACCATGTTTGGCCGCATCGGGCGCGAGCGCGGCTGGCCGCCGACCACCAAAGAGCGGTTCATGCAAGAGGTGCAGCGCGGCTCGCTTTACGTGGGTTCGCCCGAAACCGTCGCGCGTAAACTGGCGGCGACGGTGGGTGATCTGGGCATCCAGCGCTTTAATTTGAAGATGGCCACCGGGCCGATGGCCAAGCCGCAGATCATGGAATCGATCCGGCTGTATGGCGAACAGGTGATCCCGATGGCGCGGGATATTCTGGCCAGCCGCCGGAAAACCTGACCTGCGCAGGTTCGGCCCGACTTAAAAGTAGTTCTGCCAGAAAAGCCGCAGCGCGAGTGCGACACAGACCGTCACCAGCAAGGGCCGGATCAGCCCGGCCCCAACCCGCATCGCCGCCCGCGCGCCAAGCGTGGCACCGCCCACCTGCGCCGCCGCCATGGCAAGGCCAAGCGTCCACAGAATATGGCCGCCAAAGGCGAAGACCAGAAGGGAGCCGAGATTCGAAGCAAAGTTCAGAAACTTGGTATGCGCCGTCGCGGTCAGCAATCCCTGTCCAGCCAATAGCACAAAGCCGAGCATGTAAAAACTGCCCGCGCCCGGCCCGAAAAACCCGTCATAAAGCGCGATGATCGGCACAATGGTTATGCCGAACACAGCACGACTCAGACGCTCGGCCCGCGCCGCATCATCCAGCCCCGGTTTCAGCCCGAAATACAGCGCCACCGCGATCAGGATGAACGGCATCACCCCGCGCAGAACATCCGCTGGAACCGAAAGGGCAATCAGCGCCCCCGCACCTGAGGCGAGCGCCGCCACCGCCGCCATCTTCCACTGCCCCAAGGGCCGCACATGCCCCGCCCGCGCATAGGCAATCGCCGCCGTCCCCGACCCAAAACAGCCCTGCAACTTGTTGGTCGCGAGCGCCTGCGCCGGGCTAAGCCCGCACAAAAGCAGCATCGGCACGGTAATCAGCCCGCCGCCGCCCGCAATCGCATCGACAAACCCCGCCAAAAACGCCGCGCAGATCAACAAAATCGCCAGATCGCCCGCGACTTCAAACAAGGTCATATCGACGGAATACCCGCCCCACGACCGTGCCATCGTCCAGCGCGAACCCCGGATCGCCACCGATATCGACAAAGCCAATCCGCGCGTAATAGGCGAGCCCCGGCACATTGTCGGCGCGGATATGGGCGATGATCGCGCGCAGCCCTTTTTCCCGCGCCGCGCCGCAGGTCGCGCTGAACAAAGCTGCGCCCAAACCGCGCGCTTGAATTCCAATACGAACGAATGTTCCTATATGCATCTCGCCCTGCCAAAGCCCCAGCGATTGCCACCCGGTCACTTGGTCGGTATCCTCGGCCAGAACCGAAACCGCAACCCCCGGCCCGTCGATGTAATTCTGCCGCACCTCGGCTGCGGTCAACGGATGCTGGTGCGCGGTGGTTCCGCCTGCCGCGATGATCTGGTTCAGCACCTCAGCCATCGCCTCGGCATCTTGTGCCATAGCATTACGAACGATCATTCGGAAAACTCTGCGCGCGCATAGCCCTGCATGTACAAAAGTGCGGTCAGATCGCCGTGGTTCACCCGCAAATCGCACTGGGCCGCCACGCTTGGTTTGGCATGCAGCGCCACGCCCGCGCCCGCCAGCCCCAGCATGCCCAGATCGTTGGCCCCGTCGCCCACCGCCATCGCCTCTGCCACCGAAATCCCAAGCCGCGCCGCGATCTCCTCCAGCGCCTGAACCTTGGCCGCACGGCCCAGAATTGGCCGCGCCACGCGGCCGGTCAGAACTCCGTTCTCGGTCAACAGCAGGTTCGCCCGGTGCTCATCAAACCCCAGCTGGGCCGCAACCTTTTGCGTAAACGCCGTGAACCCGCCCGACACCAGCGCCGCATGGGCGCCGCGCGCCTTCATCGTGGCAATCAGAACCGCGCCCCCCGGCATCAGCGTGATCCGGTCCTTCAGAACCCGCCCGATCACCGCCTCTGGCAACCCCGCCAAAAGACCCACCCGCTCGTCCAGCGCCGCCTCAAAATCCAGCTCGCCATTCATCGCCCGCGCCGTAATCGCCGCCACGCGCGGGCCAACCCCGGCCTCATCCGCCAACTCGTCTATGCATTCCTGCTGGATCATCGTGCTGTCCATATCGGCGATCAGCAGCCGCTTGCGCCGCCCTGCCGCCGCTTGCGCCACCATGTCGATGCCCATCGCCTGAACGCCGTCCCAGACCTGCCAGAAATTGCCAGGCACCGCCGCCACTGCAAATTCCGCCGCCACCCCCGGATTTAGCCAGACCGCATCGCCGCCGCCCCAGGCGTTGCGCAGGCTTTCGACCATCTCACGGCTCAAGGTGGGCGTTTCAGGGTTTGTCAGCAGGGTAATGATGAACATCAGGCAGGCTCCGGCTTGTCGCTTTTTCGTGCAGCACCGCCGTTTTACGCCGCTTTTTCCGCTTGCACCACCCCGCAACCGCCCCTATACGCCGCCTCGGGACACCCTTCCCCAACGAAGGGCATTTATCTGTGAGGATACCATGGCTGATTTGATCGCCCCGGCATTGCGCCCGGCAAACCCCCGTTTTTCGTCGGGGCCCTGCGCAAAAATACCCGATTATTCGCTTGATATGCTGTCGGATGCGCCGCTTGGACGCTCGCATCGGGCCGCTGTCGGCAAGGCCAAACTGCGCGAGGCGATTGACCTGACGCGCACGATTCTGGGCATTCCCGATGACTACCGCATCGGCATCGTCCCCGGTTCTGATACCGGCGCGGTCGAAATGGCGATGTGGACGATGCTGGGTGCGCGAGCGGTCGAAATGCTGGCCTGGGAATCATTTGGCGAAGGCTGGGTGAGCGATGTGGTCAAGCAACTGAAGCTGGACGCCAAGGTCAAGATTGCGCCCTACGGCAAGATCGTTGATTTCGCGACGGTCGATTTCAATTCGGACGTGGTGTTCACATGGAACGGCACCACCTCGGGCTGCCGCTTGCCGAATGCAGACGCCATTCCGGCCGACCGCGCGGGTCTGACCATTTGCGATGCCACCTCGGCTGCTTTCGCGATGGAACTGGACTGGGCCAAGCTGGATGTCACCACGTTTTCCTGGCAAAAAGTGCTGGGCGGTGAGGGCGCGCATGGCATGATCATCCTGTCGCCCCGCGCCGTGGAGCGGCTGGAAACCTATACCCCCGCGTGGCCCCTGCCCAAGATTTTCCGGCTCGCCTCCAAGGGCAAGCTGACCGAGGGGGTGTTTGTCGGCGAGACGATCAACACGCCATCGATGCTGGCGGTTGAAGATTACCTTGTGTCGCTGAAATGGGCGCAAACGGTGGGCGGGCTTGCCGGGCTGGTGGCGCGTGCGACCGCCAATGCGGCTGTCGTGTGGGATTTCTGCGCGCAGAACCCATGGTTGAAAAATCTGGCGGAAACGCAGGCCATCGCCTCGACCACTTCGGTTTGTCTGAAATTCGACGATGTGCGGATCAAGGACAGCGAGGCTTTTGCCAAGGCCGTGGCCAAAAGGCTGGAAAAAGCCGGGGTCGCTTTTGATATCGGCGCTTATCGCGACGCGCCTGCGGGCCTGCGGATCTGGTGCGGATCGACGGTGCAAACCGCCGATGTCGCCGCCTTGATGCCGTGGATCGCGCATGCCTTTCACGCAGAAATCACCGCGCAATAATCAACGCAGCGGTGCGTGATATCACGCACCCTACCCCCATCCCATTGGGTGCGTGACATCATGCACCGTTTGAAAGGACCCAAATCATGGCCCCCCGCGTACTCGTTTCTGATGAGCTTTCCGAAACCGCCGTCCAGATTTTTCGTGATCGCGGGGTCGAGGTGGATTACCTGCCCAAACTCGGCAAGGACAAGGACAAGCTGGCTGAAATCATCGGCCAATATGACGGCCTCGCCATCCGTTCGGCCACCAAGGTGACGGAAAAGCTGCTCGCCCTTGCCACCAACCTGAAGGTGGTGGGCCGCGCGGGCATCGGCGTGGACAATGTCGATATTCCAGCCGCGTCGAAAAAGGGCGTGATCGTGATGAACACCCCCTTCGGCAATTCGATCACCACCGCCGAACATGCCATCGCGATGATGTTTTCCGTCGCGCGGCAAATCCCCGAGGCGAATACCTCGACCCAGGCCGGCAAGTGGGAAAAGTCGCGGTTTATGGGGGTGGAACTGTTCAACAAGACCCTTGGCGTGATCGGTGCAGGCAATATCGGCGGCATCGTTTGTGACCGCGCGGTTGGGTTGAAGATGAAGGTTGTCGCCTATGACCCCTTTTTGTCGGACGAGCGTGCGAAGGCGCTTGGCGTGACCAAGGTGGAGCTGGAAGACCTGCTGCACCGCGCCGATTTCATCACGCTGCATGTGCCGCTGACCGACAAGACCCGCAACATCCTGTCGGCCGAAAATCTGGCCAAGGCCAAAAAGGGCGTGCGCATCATCAATTGCGCGCGCGGCGGTTTGATTGACGAGGCGGCGCTGCTGGCGGCGCTGAACACCGGCCATGTCGCAGCGGCGGCTTTGGATGTTTTCGAAATCGAACCCGCCACTGAAAACCCGCTGTTCGGCCATCCGAACGTGGTTTGCACCCCGCATCTGGGCGCGGCCACCACCGAAGCGCAGGAAAATGTCGCCCTGCAGGTGGCCGAACAGATGTCGGATTATCTGCTTTCGGGCGCGGTGCAAAACGCGCTGAACATGCCCAATGTCACCGCCGAAGAGGCCGCTGTGATGGGCCCGTGGATCAAACTTGCCGCCCATCTGGGCAGCTTTATCGGCCAGATGACGGACGAGCCGATCCGCGCCATCAACATTCTGTATGATGGCCGCGTGTCGGAAATGAACCTTGCCGCGCTGAACCAAGCGGTGATTGCCGGCGTGATGAAAACCGCAAACCCTGATGTGAACCTTGTGTCGGCGCCCATCATCGCCAAAGAGCGCGGCATTCAGATTTCGACCACGCGGCAGGACAAATCGGGCGCCTTCGATGCCTATGTCAAGGTGACCATGGTGACAGACAAGCGCGAACGCGCGGTTGCGGGCACTTGTTTTTCCGATGGAAAACCGCGGTTTATCCAGATCAAGGGCATCAATATCGACGCCGAGATTGGCGCGCATATGCTGTATACGACCAACGACGACGTGCCGGGCATCATCGGCCTTCTGGGTATGACCATGGGCAAAAACGGCGTGAACATCGCCAACTTTACCCTTGGCCGATCGGGCGTGGGGCAGGATGCGATTGCGCTGTTGTATCTGGATCAGGCGATTGATCCGAAAGTTGTGAACACGCTTGTTTCAACGGGCATGTTTACCTCGGTCAAGCCGCTGGTGTTTGACGTGGTTTAATGCCGCAAGGCGTGGGGGGATTTCACATCCCCCCCGCGCCTGAATTTCCAAAGGGAAATTCAGGCCTGCCTTTGTGGGATATTTTGGGACTGACACGAGGGCCCTTGCGTCAATGTGCGCCCCATGGCCCGTGTTTGCCGGGATTGCCGTCAATCCGGTCAAACCCATGTGCGCCAAAAAAGTCGCGCTGGGCCTGGATCATGTTCGCGGTACCGCGAGCGGTGCGCATCAGATCGAACCATGCAAGACCCGCCGACAGCGCAGGCATGGCATGACCGGCCGAAGCGGCGGCCGCGACGACCCTGCGCAACGCGCCGTGATGCGCCTTCAGATGGGCGGTAAAGGCCGGGGCCAGGATCAGGTTGCGCGCCGCATCTTCGGTCAGGGCCGCTGACATATGATCGAGCATGTCGGACCGGATGATGCAGCCCGCGCGCCAGACCTTGGCACATTCGGGCAGAGGAACGCCCCATTTATACGTCTCTGACGCCGCCGCCAGCATGGCGAACCCTTGGGCATAGCACAGGATTTTCCCGGCAATCATCGCACCTTCGAGGTCTTTCAGATCAAGCGACAACTTTTGCGGGCCCGCGCCAAAAGCGGCCTGCCCCGCCTGCCGTTCGGCCAGCCGGGACGAGACATTGCGTGCCATCACCGCCGCCTCAATCACCGGAACCGGCGCCGCCAAGTGCTGCGCTTCAATCGCGGTCCAGCGGCCGGTGCCCTTTTGGCCTGCCGCATCAAGGATGACATCCAACATGGCCGCGCCCGTCGCCGGGTCTGTGGCACGGGCCACAGCGCCCGAGATTTCAACGAGATAGCTGCGCAAAGTGCCTGCGTTCCAGCCTTCCAGAACCGGGGCGATCTCGTCCGCGCCAAGCCCAAGGCCATCGCGCATCACGCCATAAACCTCGGCGATCATCTGCATGTCGGCGTATTCGATGCCGTTGTGCACGGTTTTCACGAAATGCCCCGCGCCGCGCGGTCCCATCCATGTGGCGCAGGGCGTGTCGCCATGCCGCGCTGCGATGGATTGCAGCACCGGCGCGACCCGGTCCCATGCCGCCTTCGGCCCACCCCCCATGATCGAGGGGCCATGCCGCGCGCCCTCTTCGCCGCCCGACACGCCGATGCCCAAAAACGGCACGCCCGCCGCTTCGGCTGCGGCGGCCCGCCGTTCGGTGTCTTGAAAATTTGCATTGCCCGCGTCGATGATCAGATCATCCGCGCCCATCAGCGGGCGTAGAACAGCAATCTGATCGTCCACTGTCTGCCCCGCCGGAACCATCAGGATGATCGCGCGCGGCGGTTTGATCGCCGCCACCAGCGCTTGCAAGCTGTCCGTCGGCACAATGTTCGCGGCCAGTTCCCCCGCCTCGTCGAAAAAGGCTGTCGTCACCGATCCGGTCCGGTTCCACACCGCAATCCGGTGGCCCTTTTCGGCGATATTCTGCGCCAATGCCGCGCCCATGGTGCCAAGGCCGATCAGCCCGATTGATGCCAGTTCCACCACAAGCCCTCCCAAAAGGTTCGCGCCCGGATGTTAGCGCTGACGGCACTGCTAACACGCGATGGACGGCAAGAAAACTGCTCTTGTATCCCGCGGCATGCAATCCTAAGGCTGCCCTTGGCCCGAAAATGCTGCGGAGAGAAGACATGCGGACCTATGCGATTGGCGACATTCACGGGCATCTGGACAAACTGATCGCCCTGCAAGGCCTGATCGCCGCTGATATGGCGGTCCATGGCGCGGCGCCGATCGTCCATGTCGGCGATCTGGTGGACCGGGGGCCGGACTGCCGCGGGGTGATCGAATATCTGTCGCGGGGCATTGCCGGGGGTGCGGAATGGGTGGTGCTAAAGGGCAATCATGACCGCATGTTCACCGGATTTTTGCGTGATCCGGCGTGGCAAGACCCCCGCCTGCGCCGCGATTTGTCTTATTTGCATCCCAAGATCGGCGGGGCGGTCACGTTGGCCTCGTATGGGGTGACGAACCCGGGCGACCGTCCTGTCGCGCCTGTCCATGCCGAAGCGGTGGCCGCCGTGCCCACCGCGCACCGGGACTTTCTGGAAAGCCGCCCGACATGGCTGCGGCGCGGCGATGCGGTGTTTGTTCATGCGGGCATTCTTCCGGGCATCGCGATGGAAGACCAAAGTGAAGATGACCTGACCTGGATCAGAGACGGGTTCCTGAGCGACCATTCCGACCACGGCGCGCTGATTGTCCATGGTCACACCGCCATCGACCGGCCAAGGCACTATGGCAACCGGGTCAACATTGACAGTTCGGTCGCCTATGGTGGCCCGCTGTCCGCCGTGGTGATCGAAGGCCGCGAGGTTTGGCAGATCACCGCGCAGGGCCGTCTGCGGCTGCGGCCGGGGATGTGACTGCGTTCGCGGCGCGGTTGAACGGGCCATAGCTGAGCGCCGCCAGCCCGGACAGCGCCAACGTCAACCCCCCCGTCACCCAGAAAAACCCACGCGGGCCAAAGGGTTCGATGGTTTGGGCCAGCACCATCGGCAAGAACATCGCCCCCACTTGCGCGATCCCGATCAAAAACGGCGACACACGCGGATCATCGCCCATCAAAGCAGTGCCAGTGACATAATAGCCCGGAAAAAACATCCCCGCCGCCAGCCCGATGAACGGGAACACCCAAGCCGGGCTGATCAGCGCGCAGCCGAACATGCCAGCTGTAGTCAACATCATCCCGGCGGCAAACAGGGCAAAGGATGGCACCCGGTCCGCCAGAAAGATCAGGGCAATCCGCCCGAACAAGAATGTGAGGTAGAACGCCGACAACAACTGCGCCGAGGCGTCCTCGGCCACGCCAGAACGGACCAGCGCCGCTGGGCCAAGCCCGACGATGCTGACCTCAAGTCCGATGCCGAACGCGCCGAAGATCAGGATCAGCGGGCGGATGCGAAACCCGGTCCCTGCATTGCCGCCAACGCTCGTTGCGCGCGTGGCCGGGCCTGCCCCCAAAAAGATCAGCGCGGTGATCGCCGCCAGCACCATGAACAACCGTTCGGGATGCACCGTCACCAGCGAAAACGCCAATGGCGCCATGATCGCGCCGAGCGAAAACACCGCATTGATCAGTGACAGCATTGCCGGGCCGCGCGTGCCGTAAGCCGCCAGAATGCGCGGGTTGAACACCGCCGTCAGCGCGCCATACCCCACCCCCAGAACCGCCGCGCCCAGCAGCGTGATGCCCCACGAAACGCCGCTTCCCAGCAGCGCCGCGCCCGCCGCCAGCATGAACAGCCCCGGCCGTGGCCCGATGCGCCCCGGAAACAGGAACATCACCAGAACCGCGCTGAGCGAGCCGATCCAATGCGCCGATAACACCCGGCTGGCCTGCTCGGTCGAAAGCGAAAACAAATCCTGATACGACAGCACCGACGGGCCATAAAGCGACAACCCCGCCCCCATCATGGTGAATGCCGCGCATCCGGTGATCAGCAACGCCAGCCGTTGAAACCTTGCGTTGTCCATGGGCCTCTCCTTTGTACGCTTCGCCGCCTATCCCGCGCGCCGTGCAAGGTCAACGGCGGGTGCCGTCTTGCGCGGGGCGTCAACTTTATGCAGGCTCGGCATTGCGCGGAACCGAACGGCCGCGCTGTGAGGGACCCTGCAATGACCGTGCTTTATGACTATTGGCGATCGTCCGCAGCTTACCGGGTGCGCATGGCGTTGAATGTGCTGGCGGTGCCCTACACTTCGGTGGCGGTTGATCTGACAACGGGCGAACAGGGCGGGCCGGGGAACCTGTCGCGCAACCCGCAGGGTTTGGTGCCGACCTTGCAAATTGACGGTTTGACCCTGACGCAATCGCTGGCGATCATCGAATATCTGAACGACACGCGCGGCGGGCTTTTGCCGCAGGACCCGGTGGGCCGGGCGCGGGTGCGGGCGCTGTCCTATGCCGTCGCGATGGAAATTGCGCCGGTCTGCAATCTGTCGGTCCGCAATCATGTCGGGCACCTGTCAGCGCCCGGTTTCACGTCGGATGATTGGGTCAGGCACTATATGCTCAAGGGGTTCAAGGCATTGGAAATCATGCTGAAAAACCCGTCCACAGGCCGCTATTGCCATGGCGACAGCATCAGCATGGCCGATCTGAATCTGGTGCCACAAGTGTATAATTTTGAACGCGCGGGGCTGAGTTTGGACCCATTCCCCCGCATCGCCGGGATCACGGGCCGCCTGCGCGACGTGCCCGAAATCGCCGCTGCGCACCCCGACCGGGTGAAGCCTTAACCCGTCAAATCCAATCCAGATTGACCCGGCCCGCCGGATATTTCACCGCGAAACTCTCTCGCATCGCCCGGTAGCGGTCTTTCAGATCGCGGAACTTGCGCTCATGGGTTTCGGCCACCAGACAGCGGACATGCTGGAACAGCTCTTCGGCGTCCATCTTTTCCAGAATGTCCAGCTCCGCCCCTTCGATATCCATCTTCACAAAGGCGATCCCGCCGCGTTCGGCGGTCTTTTCGCGCACAAGACCCGGAAAGTCGATCAGCGGCACTTCAACCGAATTCTCCGTGTCAATCCGCCGACCGCCATCCAGAATCGTGCTTTTCACCGAGGCGCCGGTCGGGTTCGTCTCGAAGTTATCGGCACGCATCAGCCGCACCGTGCCCGACCCCACCCCAACCGCCGCCTGCACCAGCGTCACATTCGGCATCTCTGCGAACTTTTCCTGCAAGATCTTGAACGCGAAAGGATCGGGCTCATAGGCAATTACATCCGCGCCGGTGGCCGCCAGAACCGCCGTGACCACGCCCATATTCGCACCGCAATCCATCACCAGATCGCCGGGCCGCAGCATGGCGCAGACCCCGGCAAGAAACCCCTCGGCACTTGCCTTGCGCAGGTTTCGCTTGGCTCGGCGGATCACGGCTTCGGCCTTCAGCTCGGCGGCGGATTTAATCGTTTCCTCGCCCTCAGGCGCGGGGTTTTGGGCTTTGGCCATGTCAGTTATCCACTTGATGACATTGAAAAGGACGAGCGAACAGCAGGTCCATACAGAGCCGCCAAGCCGCACAACACATCAGATCTGCGGCGGGCGTTTTGGGCCAAAGCGGGGGCCGGCATGACCGACGCACCCTTACTCTTCCAGCGCCCTGGCCGGATCCACACCTTCAACCGCACACATCCGCGCGGCATAGGAATTGGCCATCGGCACATTCTTGCGCCACCAGGGTTTGGTGCCATTTGTGTACAAATGGACGGAAAGGGTCTTTTCGGTAAAATGCCCCTCGACCCGGCCATAGGGATCAAAAAACACATCGTTCAACTGGAACGGCACCGGATAGAGCGTGTCCGATGACAACGCCTTTTCATAGTCGCCCGTCTGCTGCGCGAAATGGGTGAACGCTTGCGGGCCAAAGGCGGTGCGTTCGGCGTTATAGATGCGCACGGCCTGCGGCAGGGCGGTGTCCTGCTTTTCAATCCGTTTGCGCTGCTGTTTGTTAAACCAGGCGGGCGCGGCGGGCAGATTTTCGTAATAATCCAGAAGCTGATCCATCAGATCGCCCTTTTGCGGGATGTAAACCACCCCACAATTCAGCGCGCCGCGAAAGCCGTGACCGGCAAAGATATGCGTCATCTCATCGGGAAATGGCGCGTGGCAATAGGCGTCGCAATCGATCCAGACCGCGTTTGTCGCTTGAATCATCTTGTAGCGAAAGACGTTGGACAAAAAGGATTCGCTGGTCAGCCGGACGATATCCATGTCCACCGTCATGATGTCTGACGCTGGTTTGACGATCACCCCCTCGGGCACATTCGTGACGGTATCGGTGCAGTAAAGCGTCGTTGGATGACCGTGGCGCAGATGGCTGAGCAGGCATATCTGATTGAGATAATGCAGCTTTTCGCCAATCCAAAGCGAGGCCACAGGTCTGCGGGTGGGGGCTGCCATATTGAACCTCGGTCTTATTGTTTCGTTTTGCGCCACAATGACGAAAGCCTGACCGCATGTCCAGATCATGTCGGGACTGGCGCTTTTTAAGGGAATGTGATTGCCTTTTGAAAAAAGAGGCGGGCAAAATGCCGATCAAGACAGCAAACAAGGCGAACCCGGCATGGAAGCGATTCATGACCGACCACATGGTCAGCGCGCCGCCGAACCCTTTGGTGAAAAAAACCGACAAGTTCTTTTTGATGGGCAGCTGTTTTGCGGAAGAAATCCGTTTGGCGCTGGAATCAACTTTGGGCGCGGGGCAGGTCGGCCCGGACTATCGGAACGTGCAGTTCGATTCGGCCCGCGCGAAGATCGACGAAATTCCACAGCGCAACCATCTGAACACCTACAACGCCCATTCGGTTTGCCAGGAGATCGAACGATTGCTGGGGCTTTGGACGCCTGCCGCAGATGATTTCTGGATGGTTGAAGGGCGGCTGCAATGTCCTTATCGTCGACTGGTTTTTGCGGATACTCCGGAAATATTTGCGCAGATTAGCGCAGATCTGACCCGGGTTTTGCGGCAGGGTTTCGATGCAGCGGACCATTTCGTGTTTACATTCGGGATGACCGAAGTGTTTGTGAACAAACAGTCAGGAAAGATCGCGAACCAAAAGCCGGGCTATGGTTTGGGCGGCGGCGTGCAGGAAACCACCTATCACCGCGCTAGTTTTGCCGAGAATTTGGCGGTGATCGGGCGGACCGTCGATCTGATCACGGCGGCCAAGCCTGCAGCGCGGATATTCTGCACCGTGTCGCCGGTGCCGTTGAAACGCACTTTTTCGGGCGAGGATATTTTCGTCGCCAACACGCTTTCTAAATCGACCCTGCGCGCCGTTCTGGGCGAAATCGCGGCCGAGCGGCCCAATGTCACCTATTTTCCGTCGTACGAGGCGGTCCTTTCCGGCGGTGATGCCGCTTGGGGCGAGGATGGGCGCCACGTTCAGCGCCCCGTGGTCGAAGCGATCACCCGGACCTTTGTGAAGACCTACTTTTCGGCCTGATCCAAAGGCGCGGCGCGGGTGAAGGCCCGGCAGATATTGGGGTCAAAATCAAAGGCGGGGGCATACCCGAGTGGCAAAAGCATGTCCTGAACGGCGGGCAGACTGGTGTGAAATTCTTCCATCCAACGGCCGTAAACGAACACTTGTTCAGGTATGGGCGCGGTGAGGCCGCGAAAAACCCGCGCCAAGACTTCGGGTGACAGGCGGCCATCGCCGATCAGCAGGCTGACGGGCGCTTCCTCCCGGATAAGTGCAAGTGTCAGCCTGGCCGGATCATCGGTCAACGGGGTTCTTGACAGGCGGAAACGGTCATTGAACGCGCGGGCGGACAAGGCGCAAACCACCTGCATCATCGCCGCAAGACCGGCGTTGTCTTCGTGCAGCGTCAGCGAAAGATCGGGGCGGATGTTGGCGCAATGCCCGGCCAGAAAGCCGACAGCCGAGCCGATTTCCAGCACTTTCGCACCCTTTGGCAGCACCTGCGGCATCTTGCGCGCAAGGCCGCGTTCAAACTTTCCGGCCAGCAGCGTGGGCAGGGCCGACAAGGAAAACACCCGATCATCGGCGGGCAGTTTCATGCTGTGATTGGCAAAGACCTGCAAATCGCGGTGATCGGAAAGATCAATTCTACCCGTGACATAAGAGCCCATCGGCACTGCGGTGACCGATTCTTTTGGGCCTGCCGCCTTGCGCTCTTCCTTTGACTTTTTCGCACGCGATTTTTCGACGTCCGACATCAGCGCTGCAATCTTTTCGCGGTCGCGGGCCTGCGGCGGTTTGGCGACGATCTGGCTGATGGGCACCTGCGAGGCGGCGGCGAGATCGGATTTCAGCTGATGGTAAGCCTCCGTCTGGCGCAGCTCGTCCAATCGCCCCTCGGCACGGGCCAACGCGGCGAGATGCAGGCGGTTCAACTCAGGATCTTCCAGCAGCTGCGCGATCAGGCGATTGCGGAGTTCGGTATAGCGCAGCATCGTGTCATCGCGCACTTCGTTTCGGTCTTGCAGGCTCCAATAGTCGCCGTTGTACTTATCCGACTTGTTGTTCACATTGCCGCGCATTTTGCGGATCGCATAGCTGTCCACCGATTTGACGGCGTAATGGTTCAGTTGCACCCAATCATATCCCACGGTTCGGGTGATCGAACGCCAGCCGCGAAACTTGAAGTAATCCTCCATCTCTTGGCCCGACCCGTTCAGCCATTTCACTTGGTCGGGAAACCCGGTCTTGATCCATTTCGTCTTCATCTTGGGGCGATGGATCCCCAGTTTCCAATGGTCGGGCGAAAAGGTGAACAGGGTTTTCACCCCCCAGCCCTTGTTCCATTCCTGAGGCGCCGCGAGCAGATATTGCTCGGTGACCGGGGCGCGGGACCAATTGACGACACCGCCAGAGCCAAAGATGCGCCAGGTCACGACAATTCCGGTCGCGCCTTGTTCTTTGGCCGCCGAAATCATCGTATCAAGCGTGCCGTCGCCATGTCTGATCGACACAAATTCATCGGCGTCAAACACCATTACCCAGTCGGAGCCGCAGACCACAGGTTCGTCCTGCGCACGGCCCAAGGCCGAGGGTTGCGGGCGGATTCCGGGCGCGATCACGTTTCGGCGGTGATGGCACAGGCCCAACTCTTCAAGCCGGATCAGCATGTCATCGGTGCCATCCGAACAATCGTTCGTATAGACCACCAGATCGGTGAAACCGACGGCCAGATGGTGGGCGACCCATTCGATCACGAAGGGGCCCTCGTCTTTCATCATCGAAACGGCGGTGACCTGGCCATGCGGGCTGATGTGCCGCGTCAAGGCAAACGGAACGGTTCCCCATAGCGGAGCCGCACCCTTTGGCCGGGGCGCGTGGCCTTTGGGGGCGGTGTTTGGTTTGCCGGTCTTGGCTGCCACGACGAGCTCCCTCTTCTTTTTGGCCAACAGTAGGCGCGCGTGGCGTGGCGCCGCAAGTGTTGCATAGGGGCTATCTTGCAGAAGATTCGAGCTTTTTCGGGTGACAAGTCAAAAGGCCGTTGCCATACATGGAGCAAGAGCACAGCGCACGCGGGACCAACCCAAGGCGCAGACGACAGGAGACACGTATGTTTTCGCCCGCACAGCTTTGGCCAATGGCCAAGCCGTATGGTTGGGGTAGGGGTTTGAAACCATTGGGTTTCATGCCTGCCTTCCCATGCAAAAGCGCAAGGGTGGGCGTGCGATGAAGGCTTCGGTTGCAAAGTCGGAAACCCAGACTGCGCCCGTCCTTAGTCCTGCGGGTTCGCATCCTTTTTTGGCCGCATCGGCGAAAACCGCCGTCAAGATGGATGTGTTCTTTTTGCGCGGCGGGATGGTGGATGCGTGTTTTATCCGGCGGAACGACACGCTTTTGGTGACTTTCGACAACCTTTCGTCCATCGGCGAGCAAGATCCGCCGCAACCGTGGATGATGGGGCTGGCCAGTCGTGCGGGGCTGTCGATCCTTGGGATCATGGCCAATCAGAAGGACTGGTATCGAAACGCCGACGCGCCAAGGATCATCCGAGAGTTGCAGGCTGAGGGCCTGTTTGACCGGTTTCGGCGCGTTCTGTTTGTGGGCGCATCGATGGGCGGTTACGCGGCTTTGGCCTTTGCCAAACTGGTGCCGGGGGCGGCGGTGCTGGCCTTTTCGCCGCAGACCAGCTTGGCCAAGCGGATCGTGCCTTTCGAAAGGCGCTATCAATACGCGCAGCGGCGTTGGGATTGGCTGGCGCCAGAGTTTTTGGATGCAGCGGCCTGCGTGACACCCGGCGCAGAAATCTATTTGGCCTATGATCCCTTTGTGCCCGAAGACCGGGCGCACGCCCGGCGCATTCCGGGGGCAAAGCACATTCGTTTGTCGCATATGGGCCACCGCGCGATTCGGTCGGTCAAGGATTACGGCGGGCTGACCGGGATGGTCGCCTCGATCGCTGATGGCACGTTTGACGCCGCCGCTCTTGCAACCGCGCTGCGGGGGCGGAAGTCGGATCTGCAATGGAAGCGAGAGCTGTTTGCCGAAGCGCAGCGGCGCGGACATCTCAAGTTGGCGTTGGCGGCGGCGCGGCAGTTGGTTCGGATCGACCCCGAAGACCGCTATGCGCGGCGTCTTCTGGTGGGGTTGGAACCGACTGTGGCCAAAGCGCCCGCGCCCGTGGCCGGCGCGACGTTCCGGGTGCGCGATGGCCGCCCGCGCGGGCCGTTTTCGGGCACGATTCAGCGGATCGGGCAGGCGCTTGTGCTGCCTGAACGGGAGGGCGACGGAAAACTTGCCTCCGGCGTTCTGAACGCGGATGGCAGCTATGTGGAGCTGTCGCGCGCCTGGATCAGGGCGCGAAAATTCACGCCGGAGCCGCATCTTCTGCCCGGCGAAGAGGTGACAGATCTGGCGGGTAAACACTTGTTTGCCGGGCATTTTCGCGGGCACTTCGGGCATTTCCTTGTGGAATCAACGGCGCGGCTTTGGGCGCTGGATCATTTGGGCGACAGGCCGGACAGCATCCTGTATCTGCCTTATCGCGGCGCGCATGCCGCCACGCAAAAGGCCATCGACTCGCAAAAGCACATCTTTGACCTGCTGAAGATCGACGTGCCAATCCGCTGTTATTCCGGCGCGCTTCGGGTGGAAGAGCTTTATGTGCCGGAACTGGGGTTTGGCTGGCTGGACCGCTATGCGGGCAGCCCGGCTTATCGGCACTTCATGTGTTCAAGGCTTGGCGCGGCGGCCAAGGCCGAGGGCGCAGAAAAGCTGTATATCTCGCGTGCCAAGTTGGCGGCGAACCGGGGCGGGATCCTTGCCGAAACGGTGATAGAGACGAACCTCGCGCGGGCGGGATTCGAGATTTTCCATCCAGAACGGCACCCCTTGGAGGTGCAGATCGCGCGGTACAAAGCCGCAAAGACCATCGTTGCGCTGGATGGATCGGCGCTGCATCTGGCGGGGTATGTGGTGCAGCCGGGCACGCAAGTGGCAATGATCCTGCGCCGGTCCAGCGCGAATGTGGCCGATTATCTGCTGCAATTCAAAAGCTTCAAGGCCATCGTGCCGCAGGTGATCAACGTGATCCTGCGCGACTGGATTTCGGGTGACAGCACGCGGGCTGATTTCCGGTCGGTGGGCGAGTTGGATTTTGCCGCGCTGTTTGCGCAGCTCAAATCGCTGGGACATGTGCCGCAAGGGTTCCAGCCGGACCTGCCAGCGCCATCCGAAATTGCGGCCCTGCTTGAAACCCAAGGTGGCAAGCGCGGCGATGCCTTTCGCCCCCTGGCGCACGGAGAATTGCATCCTGACGAGGCCGCGGAATGAGCAAGCCCAGGTTGACCGTCTATTTCATCGTCGAGCCGCCGGAATACCAGATCCTCGCCTGCTACCTGGCAGCCTCCCTGCGCACGCAGTTCGGGCAAAGCGTGGCGCTGGTCGGCTATTGCCCGGCGCAGAAGATGGACCTTCTGGCGCCTGATGTGCAAAGCGTTTTGGCCAAAATGGACTGCGAGGTCAGGCCGATGCAGGTGGAGGGGATGTTTGATCCGGCCTATCCGCATGGCAACAAGCTGATCGCAACGCTGCAGCCCCGGGACACGGAGTTTTCCTGTTTCATGGACAGCGACGTTCTGTGCATCCGGCCGAACGATGTGGAAAACCTGATCAAACCGGGGCATGTGTGCCTGACCCCGGCGGCCAGCATGAACTGGGCCAAGCAGACGGTCTGGGATGTGGTGTACGGCGCGGCGGGAATGGCGATTCCGGACGAGCGGTTCATGTTGATGAAACAGAAAAAAGGCAAGCCGCGGGTGCCGTATTTCTCGTCGGGCCTGTTCGTGTTCCCCGAACAGCACCGCAATGCCGAGGGCAAGAGTTTTCCGCAAGTCTGGTACGATATGGCGCGGCTGCTGGACACCCACGACGACATTCCGAACAAACGCCCCTATCTGGACCAGATAAGTCTGCCGCTCGCGATCCAGAAGTCGGGGCTGTTGTGGCATAAACTGCCCCCCGAACAGCATTTCATTCTGGGCGGGCGCGCGCGCGGAGAGCCGCTGCCGAACAAGGGGCAGGGCATCTTTACCGTGCATTACCGCCGTTGGCCGATCTTGAATGAGGTCGGACTTCGGTGGCAAGCGCGCAATATGTTGAAGAAGCTGACCGGGGTGAAATCCGTAGGGGCCGCGTTGGCCGAAACGGCGGAGGACGGGCAGCAAACCGCCGATGCGCTGGAATGAAGGGCTGCGGCTGCGCGCAACTTGCGGTAGGGTTTGGCAATGGCCAGACGTAAACTGATCTCTGACACCGAAGTGCTGGACGCGGTTCTTGCCCTGTTTGCGCATGAAGGCAGCAAGGGCGTGTCCTTTGGCGCAGTGGGCAGGCTGACGGGCCTCGCGCCTGCAACGCTGGTGCAGCGCTTTACCTCGCGCGATGCGATGTTTGCCATGGCGATTGCCCAGGGCTGGGCCTTGGCCACCACAGCGCTGGAACGCTGCGAAGCCGCTTTGCCGCCCAATGGGCAGAATGCCGTGGCGCTGC
This sequence comes from Paracoccaceae bacterium, assembly GCA_031385445.1. Lineage (GTDB taxonomy): Bacteria > Pseudomonadota > Alphaproteobacteria > Rhodobacterales > Rhodobacteraceae > CAIYZT01. Next base: position 384,608 of record JANNBM010000056.1, read on the forward strand.
TGAAAGCGTTGGGCGAGGCGCTGGAGCCGGTGCCGCTGACCGCGCTGTTGACCGCGAGCCGCCACAACCCGGTGCTGCGCGCCCTTGCGAGCGATTGGCGCCGCTTGGTCGAAGCTTCGCTGCAAGAGCGTCTTCAAAAAGGGCAGGGACCGATTGACGAGGGCGCGGCGGCGATTTTTGCCGCCTGGCAAGGCCGGATCATGTGGATGGGCACCGAAGGCGGCGATTTTCGGCTGCGATCGATCCTGAAGAAAAAGCCGGTCTAAGGGCGTCAGCGGCCCGAGATATAGGTTTTCCACAGCCAGATCAGGGCCATAGCCCCCAGAACCGCGCCGACAAGGCCGGCGAGCCAGCCGGTCATTGCAATGGCAGAGCGCAGCAAGAACCCGCCAACAAGCGCGCCGCCCATGCCGATGACCACGGTGGTGGGGATATCAGTTTGCAGTTTCATCGTGCGGGTGGCGATGAAGCCTGCGGCGGCGCCGATGATCAGCAGAAAGACGATACCGGGCATGTGTGCCTCCAAGGTTGCTGTCTTGCATATGGGGAGGACTTGGGGGTTTTCCACCCCCCAGGGCGGGTTTGAACAAAAACCGCCCCCCCCCGGAGGATATTTTGGCCACGATGAAGGCGATAGGGGGGGTTAAAGCATCGGCGGAAGCGTCAGGCCCTTCAGCACCTCGGCGGTGGGCATCGGGCGTTTGCCTTCGCGCTGGGCAAGGGTCACGTCGATCGCGCCAGTGCCGCAGGCGATGGTGAAGCCGGTCAGAACCTGACCGGGCAGGCCTGATCCGGCGGCGAGGCGGCTGCGCAGAAGTTTCACCCGCTCGCCGCCGATCATCACGTACGCGCCCGGAAAGGGCGACAGGCCGCGGATCAGGCGGTCAACGGTTTCGGCGGGCAGGGCGAAATTCAGCTGCGCTTCGGCCTTGTCGATCTTGGCGGCATAGGTGACGCCGGTTTCAGATTGGGGCACGGCGGGCAAGGGCAGCTCGGCGAGGGTTTGGACGATCATCGCAGCGCCGAGGGCGCTGAGGCGATCATGCAAATCGGCCGTGGTATCTTGCGGGCCGATGGGCAGGGGCGCGCGCCGCAGGACCGGGCCGGTGTCCAGCCCCGCCGCCATCTGCATGATGCAGATGCCGGTTTCAGCGTCGCCCGCGATAATGGCCCGGTGAATGGGCGCCGCGCCGCGCCAACGGGGCAACAGCGAGGCGTGGATGTTCAGGCAGCCAAGGCGCGGCATGTCGAGCACGGCTTGCGGCAGGATCAGGCCATAGGCGACCACCACGGCGACATCGGCGTGCAGCGCGGCAAACTCTGCCTGTGCACCTTCGCTGCGCAGTGAAATAGGGTGAAGGATGGGCAGGCCGAGGGATTCAGCGCGCAGGTGCACCGGGCTTTTGCGGTCCATTTTGCCGCGCCCGGCGGGGCGGGGCGGCTGGCAGTAGACCGCGACGATCTGATGCGCGGCATGCAGCGCGTCCAGCACCGGAACCGAAAAATCGGGCGTGCCCATGAAGATCACCTTCATATGCGTTTCCGATATTTTTCGGATTTGGCGATCAGCATTTTGCGTTTCAGGGGCGAGAGATGATCAAAATACATCTTGCCCTGCAGATGGTCGATCTGATGCTGCACCGAGGTGGCCCAGAGGTTTATGAAATCGCGGTCCTCGACCTCGCCCGCCGCGTTCATGAAACGAACGGTCACCGCGCGGGGGCGCGAGATTTCGGCCGAGACGCCGGGAAGGTTCGGGCTGGCCTCGATATGACTGCGCATCTGGACAGAGGCGTGCAGAAGCTGCGGGTTGGCCATCAAAACCGCCTGACCGCGCGCATCCGAGCAATCGACGACGGCAAGGCGCAGCGGGATGCCGATTTGCACAGCGGCGAGGCCATAGCCCGGCATCGCGTCCATCGTGTCAACCATATCGGCCCAGAGTGCGCGAACCTCGTCGGTGATCACGGTCACGTCGGCGGCCGTTTGGCGCAAAACGGGCGCGGGATAGGGGATGCAGAGCCGGGCGGTCATGCGCGTATCCCGTTTTCGGCAATTGCGCGCTCAGTGGGGGGCAGGTGATCGAGCGTCAGGATACCGTCCAGGTGGTCATATTCATGCTGCGCGCAGATCGCGGTGATCCCGGCCAGCCGCGCGAGATGGGCGGTGCCCTCCAGATCATGCCATGCCATCCGAATGGCTTGCGGGCGGGTCACACTGGCAAGGATACCGGGGATGGACAGGCAACCTTCAAACCCGGCGGCCATGACATCGGAGCGCCAAAGGATCTGCGGGTTGATGCAGATCACAGGATTGGAAGCGCCGGTTTTCCAGCCCGGATCCATCACGAACAAACGCTGCGAAACGCCAACTTGCGGTGCAGCGAGGCCGCGCCCCTCGGCCGCGTACATCGACGCGAGCATCTCTTCGGCAAGGCGGCGGATGCCGGCGGTCACCCCTTCGACCGGGGCGGCGCGGGCGTTCAAAATCGGGTTTGGCCAGCAAACGATGGGAAGGACGGCCATCAATAGCCCCTCGCGCGCTCTCGTTTAAGCTTTTCCATTTTGCGGGTGATCATCTGACGCTTCAGCGGGCCAAGATAATCGATGAACAACTTGCCATCCAAATGGTCAATCTCGTGCTGTGCGCAGGTGGCCCAAAGACCGGCAAACAGGCGTTCCTGCATCTGCCCGTCCAGATCCATCCAAACGACCTTGACCGAGGTGGGGCGCTTGACGTCGGCATATTGATCGGGGATCGACAGGCAGCCCTCTTCATAGGTGCTTTGATCCTCCGATGCCCAGATCACGGCGGGATTGCACAGAACCATCGGTTCGGGCGTTCCGTCCTTGATGCAATCCATCACGATCACCCGCTTCATCACCCCAACTTGCGGCGCGGCCAAACCGATGCCCGGCGCGTCATACATGGTTTCCAGCATGTCGCGCCCCAGCGCCCGGATCTCTGGCGTGATCTCCGTCACAGCCTCACAAGGCTTTTTCAGACGCGGATCGGGATGAATAAGAATGTCACGGATCATCTGCGGCATTTACGAAATAGGAAGATTTGGTGCAAGAGGGAGCGAGAGTTGGCCTGGGTCGGGGTGGGTTTCCGCAGTTTTGGGCGGATATTCCTAGATACTGGGCCAAGTAAGAAAGTTGTACCAGTTACAATACTGATGCTGGAATTTAATTCCAGTTATCGCTATGATGTCGGAAATATTTCGTTTGAAGGTGAAGCATGGACTTTGACGCGAAGATCAATCGTATCGGCACGCATTCGGTGAAATGGGATTCGATGGAGGCACTTTACGGCGTGTCGCCCAAGGATGGCATCCCGATGTGGGTGGCCGATATGGATTTTCGCCCGCCGTCCTGCGTGCAATCGGCGCTGCAAAAGATGCTGGATCATGGGGTCTATGGCTATTTCGGCAATGAGACGCCCTATCTGGAGGCGGTGCAATGGTGGATGGTGAACCGGCACGGCTGGCAGCTGGAAAAGGCGCATATCTTTACCACGCACGGGTTGGTGCATGGCACGTCGATGTGCGTTGATGCCTTTACCAAGCCGGGCGATCATGTCGTGCTGACCACGCCGGTGTATCACGCCTTTGCGCGGGTGATAAAAGCGGCGGGGCGGGGGGTTACGGAATGCCCGCTCGCGGTGGCGGACGGGCTGTATCAGATGGATTTCGCGGCTTGGGATGCCTTGATGACCGGGCGGGAAACCATGTTCATCCTGTGCTCGCCGCATAATCCCGGTGGGCGCGTCTGGACCCAAGCCGAACTGCGCGGCGTGGCGGATTTCTGCAAGCGTCATGATCTGATCCTGATCAGCGACGAGATTCACCACGATCTGGTGATGCCGGGGCAAAAGCATATTCCGATGACGCTGGCCGCGCCGGATCTTGCGGACCGTCTGGTAATGATGACGGCGACGACCAAGACGTTCAACATTGCAGGCGGGCATTCGGGCAATGTGATCATCGCAGACGAGGCGCTGCGCAAGCGGTTCGAGGCGCGGATGATGTCGATGGGGATTTCGCCCAACTCGTTCGGTCTGCATATGGCGACGGCCGCCTATAGCGCGGAGGGCGCGGTATGGGTTGACGGTCTGTGCGCTTATCTGGCGGGGAACGCGAAGATATTTAATGAGGGGTTGAACGCCATTCCGGGCATCAAATCCATGCCGCTGCAGGCGACTTATCTGGCTTGGGTCGGGTTTGAGGGCTTGGGCATGGATCAGGCCGAGATCGTCGCCCGCGTGCAGAAGGGCGCCAAGATCGCGGCCAATCACGGGGCCAGTTTTGGCACCGGCGGCGAGGCTTACATGCGGTTCAATCTGGCGACGCCGCGTTCGGTGGTGATTGACGCGGTCGAGCGGCTGCAACAGGCTTTTGCCGATCTGCAATGACGTGGTAAAAGGCGGTTTCCGCCAGGGATCCAAAGGCCTGGCTTCTGGCCAAAGCGCTTTTTCCGGCGGACCTTCACGGACGACTTACCATCGGCGGCAGTGCGGGGCGGCACCGTTGACGATTGCAGCGGTCAAATTTCGACATTTCTGGCGATGATTTTGATCATGCGCGCCGTGTCAGCGGTTCGCGGATTTGGCCGGTCGATCGCGATTTGCAAAAGCCCCACGTCGTGCCATGCGAAATCCAGCTGTTGTTTCAACGTCGTCTTCTTTCCTTGGGAAGCCCAACTGGTAGAAACAGGTTGCCCCATAGGCCGCCATGGGCTCGAATCTGCCCTTGGCTGCGTTCGACGCGAAAGGCGGCATTCGGAAACCGACCCTGGGCCGAACGGTTAAAAAACGGTCGTGTTTGCCCCGAACACCAACAGCTTTTCAAGCTTTCGGCAGATAGCCGACCGGTGCATTCTCGTCGTATTCATAGTCAAGCGCGGGGCGGTCAAACACGGCGGTGGCGCGTTTGAATTCGCAAACCAGCTCGTCGCCATCCACTTCCGACGCGACGATCAGACACTGATAGATGTGCCGCGCGCCGTCGTAAACGTCGACCAATCCGCGCAGATGCTGGCTGTGCTCGGCGCCCATGGTCAGCCCATCATGCCAGAACCGCAGCACCGGATAGGTGACACCATCCACCTCCATCCGGAGGCGGGATTTCTTGCGGGCACGACTTTGCTGGGCATATGCAAGCCCGTCCCGAAGTTCTTTTGGAAAAAATTCCAACATTTCACCCTCCACCCGACACCCATGGTCATGTTCGATAGTGTCAAAAGCAAGTTAACGAGACGTTGCGGCAGCGATGCAGGATCAATGTGACATGCACGCAACAAGATTCGAATGCTGCGCAGCATTTTACCGAAGTCGCGGGATGAAAGTGGAGCGGAACGGGTGCGAGCGTTCCGGTCCCGATGATTGCACAGCAGCGGCCCGGCGTTCGAAAACCTTACGCGACCAGCGCCTCGGCGCGTTTCAGGTCGACCGAAACCAGCTGGCTGACGCCCTGTTCGGCCATGGTCACACCATAAAGCCGGTCCATGCGCGACATGGTGACGGCGTGGTGGGTGATGATCAAAAAGCGCGTGTTGGTGCGGCGGGTCATCTCGTCGGCCAGATCGCAGAAGCGGGTGACGTTGGCATCGTCCAGAGGCGCGTCCACCTCGTCCAGCACGCAGATCGGGGCGGGGTTGGCCAGAAAGACCGCAAAGATCAGCGCCAGAGCGGTCAGGGTCTGTTCGCCGCCGGACAGCAGCGACAGGTTGGACAGGCGTTTGCCGGGCGGTTGGCACATGATTTCAAGCCCGGCTTCCAGTGGGTCATCGGATTCGACCAGCACCAGCTTGGCCTCGCCCCCGGCGAACAGATGGGTGAACAGCGCGGTGAAATTGGTGTTCACCTGTTCGAAGGCGGTCAAAAGCCGTTCGCGACCTTCTTTGTTCAGGCCCGCGATGCCGCCACGCAGTTTGCGGATCGCCTCTTCAAGGTCGATCTTTTCGGCGGCGAGGGTGTCATATTCGGTGGCGACGGCCTTCATGTCATCCTCAGCGCGCAGGTTGACGGCCCCCAGCGCCTCGCGTTGGCGTTTCAGGCGCTGCACGTCGGTGTCCAAAGCCTCGACATCGGGCATCAGGTCGGGGTCGATATGCAGGGTGGACAGCAGGGTTTCGGGATCGGCAGAGGTTTCTTCGGCAATGCGGTCACGGGCAAGGGCGGCAGTGCTGCGGGCGGCTTCGGCCAAAGCTTCGGCGCGGGCGCGGGATTCGCGGGCCTCACTTGCGGTGCGTTCGGTGTCGCGTTCGGCGTCGGCGGCGCGGCGCAGGGCGGTTTCGGCGGCAAGTAGCGCTTCGTCCGCGGCGCGGCGGCGGGTTTCGGCGCTGTCGATCTGGTCGGCCAAGGCCTCTCGCTGTTCGGCAATCTCTTGCGGGGCGGCAAGGGCGTCGGTCAGTTCGTCATCGGTTTCCGCGCGGCGGGCGGCCAGTTCGGACAGGCGTTTTTCGGCGGTTTCAAGCCGGTGCTTCCAGCCGGACAGTTCCTTCGTCGCTTCCTGTTTGCGGCGCAGGCGGGCCTCGCCCTCGCGCCGGATCTCGTCATGGGCGGACCGGCGCGACAGCATTGCGATGCGGGCGGCTTCGACCACCAGTCGGGCGGCGTCCAGCCCCGCGGTCTGGCCGTCCATGTCGGGAAGGTCGTCCATCTGCGCCTCGGCCGCCTGAACCCGGTCAAGGTAATCGTCACGCTCTTCCAGATAGCGGGTCAGCGACAGGCGGGCGGAGTCCAGACGCCCTTCGGCCAAAGAGCGGTCGGCCTCGGCGCGGGCTGCGGTGCGGGCGGCCTCGGTCGAGCGGGCATCGGCGGCGCGGCGGGCGTCGCGGGCGTGGGCATCGGCGGCGATCAGATCGGCCATCAGGGATTGTAGGCGTTCGTGGGCCTGCACGGTTCCCTGCGCCCGGGCTTCGGCTTGCGACAGATCGCCCTTCAGGCGGGTCAGGCGGTTCAACTGCACCAGACGCTGCGCGGCGGCAGAAGGCGCATCATCGGCCCCGGCGCGGTAGCCATCCCAACGCCAGAGATCGCCTTCGCGCGAGACTAGGCGCTGTCCGGGTTGCAGGGCCTCTTGCAGGGTCGGGCCTAGGGCGGCCTCGACCAGCCCGGTCTGACCCAGACGGCGGGCCAGAACCGCCGGGGCGGTCACAACATCGGACAGGGGGCGGATGCCGCGTGGCAGGGGATGATGCGCGTTATAGGGTGGCAGGGCAACCCAGCCCGAGGGCCGATTGGCGGCAATTTCGGGTGCGCGCAGATCATCGGTCAGAGCGGCGCCAAGCGCGGCTTCGAACCCCGGTTGCACGGTGAGGCGGTCCAGAAGCTGGCTGCCGGTTGCCGCCTCACGTTCGACCAGTTTGGTCAGGGCGGCCATTTCGGCGCGCAGGGCATGGGCCTCGCCTTCGGCACTGCTGCGGGCGGCGCGGGCATCAGCCTCGCGGCTTTGGGTTTCGGCGCGAGCCTGTTCGGCGGCCAAGAGGGTGTCTTCGGCCAAGGCGGCCCGTTCGGCGGCGGCCTGAGCCAGATCCATGGCTTCGGTCAGACGGGACGTGGTGGCGGTGAGATGGGTTTCAGAGCTGGTGGCAGCACCATCCGCCTGCGCCAGCGCTGTTTCCGAGCGGGTCAGAGACAGACGGCTATCGGCCAACATCCTTTGGGCAGAGTGGTGGCGGGCCGAGATGCGAGCCATCTCTTCGGTCGCGGCCGAGAGTGTCTGTTCCTGCGCGGTCAGATCGGCAGAGGCGGCGCGGGCGGCTTCGGCAGCTTCGGCCAGCCGGTCGTCCTGCCCCTCCATCGC
>JANNBM010000006.1:0-39466 GCA_031385445.1 Paracoccaceae bacterium
GATCACCTCGATCATGCGGCGCAGCGGCGGCGGAAAGGTGGACGCCTGCCAGTTGGTCGGCGCAAGGCCAGCGTCCGCATGCACCAATGACTGGCCCAGATGCCCCGCGCGCCCTTGGGCGATCAGCACCTGATCAAAGGACTTCGGGCTGAACTCAGGGTCAAATCCCACATCGGCACCGCGTCCCTTATAGTAGAACTCGGCATAGACGATCAATTTGGCCTCGGGCCATACCTCTTTGAGAAACAGCGTCTCGCCCCAGCCCGAATGACCAAAAATCACATCGGGAACATAGCCCTTTTGCCGCCGAAGTTGCATCGCCGCGCGCGCCACAGACACGCCGCGGTCACTGTTCTGGGTGTAATTGCGCCCAAGCCGGGTGGCGGCCGGGTCAACCGGGATCGCCTCATGTTTGTACTTCACTGTCGGCGTGGCGGTGCTGCGATTGTTGCCCTGATCGGTCAGCGCAATGCACTCATGCCCGCGTCGCGCAAGTTCCGGGGCCAGATGCAGAAACTGGCCCGGAAAGTTCTGATGCACGAAAAGGATCTTCATGCGCCCCGCCCAAACGCCGCTTGCATCAGGCTTTGCGTATAGGGGTTTTGCGGGTTTGCGAACAGGGCCGCAGCCTCGCCCTCTTCCACAATATCCCCCGATTTCATCACCATAACCCGGTGCGCAAGCGCCCGCACCACCCGCAAATCGTGGCTGATGAACAAATAGGCCAGCTGCCATTTTTCCTGCAAATCGCGCAGAAGATCGACGATCTGCACCTGCACCGTCATGTCCAGCGCCGAGGTCGGCTCGTCCAGCACCAACAGCTGCGGACGCAGGATCATGGCGCGGGCGATGGCGATGCGCTGGCGCTGGCCGCCGGAAAATTCGTGCGGATAGCGGGTCATCATCGCGGGATCAAGGCCGACCTCGCGCATGACGGCGTCCACCATCCCCCGCCGGTCCCGCCCCGGTTCAAGCCCGTGCACCGACAGACCTTCGGCGATGATCTCTTCGGCGGTCATACGCGGCGACAGGCTGCCGAAGGGGTCTTGAAACACGATCTGCATATCACGCCGCAGCGCGCGAAGTTCGGCACCCTGCACCTTTGCCAGATCGCGGCCCAGAAAAACCGCGCGCCCCTCAAACGGCAAAAGCCGCATAAGCGCCAGCGCCAACGTGGTCTTGCCAGAGCCGCTTTCGCCCACCACCGCAAGGGTTTCGCCCTTGCGCAGGGTGATCGTCGCCTCGTTCACCGCTTTGATATGGCCAACCGTGCGGCGCAAAAGCCCCCGGTTGATCGGAAACCACACGCGCAACTTGTCCGCGCTCAGCACCACCGGCGCATCCGCCGCCACGGGCAAGGGGTTTCCCTTTGGTTCTGCCGCCAGCAAACTGCGGGTATAGGGGTGCTGCGGATTGGTGAAAACCTCTTCAACCGGCCCGGTTTCCACCACCTCGCCGTCCTTCATCACTGCCACACGGTCGGCAATCCGTCGCACGATCGTCAGATCATGGGTGATGAACAAAAGGCTCAGGCCCTCTGAGCGCTTCAGCTCGGCCAAAAGCTCCAATATCTGCGCCTGAATGGTCACATCAAGCGCGGTCGTCGGCTCGTCCGCGATCAACAGTTCCGGCCCGTTGGCCAGCGCCATCGCAATCATCACCCGCTGCCGCTGCCCGCCCGACAGCTGATGCGGATAGGATGCAAGCCGGCTTTCAGGGTCGGCAATTCCCACCTTGGTCAACAGATCCAGCACACGCGCCCGCGCCGCCGTCCCGGCAAGCCCCTGATGCAAAAGCAAAGATTCCGCCAGCTGCTTTTCGATGGTGTGCAAAGGGTTCAGGCTGGTCATCGGCTCTTGAAAGATAAAGCTGATGTCATTGCCGCGCACCGCCTGCAAATCCTTCGCCGCCATTTTCAGGGTGTCTTTGCCCTTGAAAAGCACCTGCCCCGAATAAACCGCCGTGTCGGGCAGCAATCTCACCGACGACAACGCCGTCAGCGATTTGCCCGACCCGCTTTCCCCGACCAGCGCCAGCGTCTCGCCCTTTTCCACGCTCAGGCTGACGCCGCGCACCGCACGAATGTCGCGCCCGTCCTGATGGAAGGTAACGCTGAGGTCCTTGATCTGCAAAAGGCTCATCGAAAGGTCTTTCGCGGATCAAAGGCATCGCGCACACCTTCGAAAACGAAGACGAGCAGCGACAGCATGGTGGCAAAGGTGACAAAGGCGGTGAAGGCAAGCCAGGGCGCTTGCAAATTCTGCTTGGCCTGCTGCGTCAACTCGCCCAGCGAAGGCGCGGAGGAGGGCAGACCAAAGCCGAGGTAATCAAGCGCGGCGAGCGAGCTGATCGCGCCCGTGATCACAAAGGGCAGAAACGTCAGCGTGGCAACCATGGCATTGGGCAGAACGTGCCGGAACATGATCACCCGGTCGGTGACGCCCAGCGCCTGCGCCGCGCGGACATATTCAAAATTCCGCGCCCGCAGAAATTCAGCCCGCACCAGCCCGACGAGCCCCATCCAGCCGAACAAAACCGACAGCCCCACCAGCAGCCAAAAATTCATCTGCCAGATCGCGCCGACAATGATGATGACGTAAAGCGTTGGTGTTGATGACCAAATTTCGATCACACGCTGAAAGATCAGGTCGGTCAGCCCGCCGAAATAGCCCTGCACCGCCCCCGCGATGATCCCGATCACCGAGGTGAGCACGGACACGATCAGGGCAAAACTGACCGACAAACGGAAGCCATAAATCACCCGCGCCAGAACATCGCGCGCGGTATCATCGGTGCCCAAAAGATGGACACTGTCCGGCGCAGAGGGCGCCGCGCCGCCCACATTGTTGATCGTGGTATAGCTGTAGGGGATCGGCGCCCAAAGGATGGCGCCTTTGAAGAACCCCTCGGTCCCATCCATTTTGCCCAAATCAATCGACTGGATCAGCGTTTCCGGCGTATCGAAACAATCGACCATGCCGCCCGATTTGATCAGGCATTGCACGACCGGATCGGGATAGACCGCTTCGGTCTGAAAATCGCCGCCGAAGTCCCGCTCAGCGTAAAACCGCAGAAATGGCATGTGCCATTCGCCGCGATAGCTGACGAAAAGCGGCTTGTCGTTGGCCAGAACCTCGGCCCCAAGCGACAGGATATAAAGCGCCGCAAATAGAATAAGCGACCACAACGCGCGCCGGTTGGCCTTGAAGTTTTTCCAGCGTCGCTGGTTCAGCGCGGACAGGATCATCGCCTAACCCCGGCTTTCAAAGTCGATGCGCGGATCGACCCAAGCATACATCAGATCCGACAGAATCCCCATGATCAGCCCCAAAAGGCCAAAGGCGAACAGCGTGCCAAAAATCACCGGATAGTCGCGCTCCACCGCGGATTTGAAGCCGAGCTGGCCCAAACCATCGAGCGAGAAGATCGTCTCGATCAGCAAGCTGGAGCCGAAAAACACCGAGATGAACAGGCTGGGAAAGCCCGCGATGACGATCAACATCGCGTTGCGAAACACATGCCCATACAAAACCCGTCCCTCGCCAAGCCCCTTGGCCCGCGCGGTCATCACATATTGTTTGCGAATTTCGTCCAGAAAGCTGTTCTTGGTCAGCAGCGTCAGCGTGGTGAAACTGGAAATCAGCATGGCGGTGACCGGCAGGGTGATGTGCCAAAGGTAATTGCCAAACCGCCCGATTGGCCCCATCGCCTCGGCCCCGTCAGAGGCGAGGCCGCGAAGGGGAAAGATTTGAAAATAACTGCCGCCCGCGAACAGCACGATCAAAACGATGGCAAACAGGAACGACGGGATGGCATAGGCCGCCACGATGATCGCCGAACTCCAGCTGTCAAACCGCGAGCCCTCGGTGACCGCTTTGCGGATGCCCAGCGGGATCGACACGATATAAGCGATCAGCGTTGACCACAGGCCCAGCGTGATCGACACCGGCATCTTTTCTGCGATCAGGTCGAACACCCCGATATCGCGGAAATAACTTTCGCCGAAATCAAAGCGGACATATTTGCCCAGCATGATCCAGAACCGTTCAAACGCGCCGATCTTTTCCTTCGCGCAGGCCGGGTCTTTCAGGCTTGGCGCGCCAGTGAACCCTTCGGCGCAAACAATCCGCGCGAAGCCGAAATCGACCTCCAGCTTGTCGATAAACTCGGGCGGCAGGCCGCGCGCGCCGATATAGGCGCTGTCGCCGTCCGCCGCCTCGATCCCCGGATCGCCGCCTGCGCCGGTCAGGTTCTTGATCGAATCCCCTTCGTTCTGCACCCGCGCAATGACCTGATCAATCGGCCCACCCGGCACAAACTGGGTCAGCGAAAAGTTGATCACCATGATCCCGAACAGCGTCGGGATGATCAACAAAAGTCGGCGCAGGATATAGGTCAGCATGCCTTACTTCAGCACCCCGGCAGCCTTTAACTTGTCGGCCTTTTCCGTGTCATACCACCAGACATTCATCTCGCCCAAGGCATAGGTCGGCGGCTTTTCGGGACGGCCGTAAACATCGAAGTAGGCCACGGTATAGACGTTTTTGTACCACTGCGGCACCCAGAACTGAATCCGGCGCAAAACGCGGTCCAGCACCTGGGTTGTCACATCCAGCTCTTCGCGGGTGGTGGCCGCTTCGATCAGATCAAGGACCGCATCCACCCCCGGATCGGCAACGCCTGCCCGGTTGCGCGTGGAATTGTCTTTGGTTTCCGTGGCATAGCTTTGCTTCATCTCGCCGCCCGGCTCATAGCCGTTGACCGCGTTGCCCACGATCATGTCGAAATCAAAGTTTGGCGGATCGGAACGTTGGCTCATCTGCGCGGAATCAATAATCGTCAGCCGGGCATCAATGCCCAGCGCCTTCAGGTTTTCGACAAAGGGGTTGATCACCCGCTCAAAGCTTGGGCTGTCTTCGATAAATTCCACCGACAGAACCTCGCCCTTGGCGTTACGGCGCATCCCGTCATCGCCCACGGCCCATCCGGCCTCGTCCAGAAGCGCCGAGGCTTTGCGCAGATTGCCGCGGTCAAGCTGTGTGTCCGTGGACGACACTGGCGCCATAATCGCCTCATCCGTCAGGACCGACGCATCGAACAGGCCCTTGTCGATCAAGGGCTGCAAAATCGCCGCCTCTGCCGCGCTCGCCGGGCCAACGGCGGCCATTTGCGTATTGTCCCAGATCGAATTGATCCGCTGGTACAGGCCATAAAACAGCGTATCGTTCGACCATTCAAAGTTGAACATCATCCCAATCGCCTGCCTCACGCGCAGGTCCTGAAACTTTTCGCGGCGCAGGTTGAACAAGAACGCCTGCCCCGAGGCGATGTTGCCGTTGGCAATCTCTTCCTTTTTGACCCAGCCATCGTTCAGGTTCGGAAAGTCATACCCCGTCGCCCATTGTTTGGACGAATTTTCGGTGCGGAAGGTGTAGGTGCCAGTCTTGAACGCCTCAAACGCCGCCGTATCGTCGGCAAAATATTCGACCCGCAGCGTGTCGAAGTTACCGGTTCCGATCGCAAGGGGATGCGCGTTGGCCCAATAATCCGGGTTCCGGCGATAGATGATCTGCTCGCCCGGTTTCATGCTGTCCAGAACATATTGGCCGGTTCCCAGGAACGGCACCAGCGAGGATTTTTCCAGATCGCGGGCATTGCCTTCGTAATCGGCCTTGGAAAACACCGTCAGGCTGCCCACGGTTGCGGGCATATCGCGGAACGGCGTGCCCGGTACAAAGGTGAATTTCACCTTGTAGGGGTCCAGAATTTCAACGCCTTGGACCTTTTCGTTGAACACCGCGCGGAACTCTGCAATCGCCTTTTCCGTCAGCAGATTATAGCTGAACACCACATCTTCGGCGGTGAGCGGCGATCCGTCCGAGAATTTCACATCCTTGCGCAGGTTGAAAATCACCCAAGAGCGGTCGGCGGGGTATTCCATCGTCTCGCACATCAGACAATAAGCCGATCCGATTTCATCCGAGGTGCCGACAAGGATCGACTCGTACAGGCTTGACGCAAGCGACGCAGACACGCCCTGTACCGAATAGGGGTTCATCGAATCAAAGGTGCCAAAGGCCCAGATGCTCATCTCGCCGCCCTTGGGCGCGTCGGGGTTCACATAGTCCAGATGGGTGAAATCAGCGGGGTATTTCAGATTGCCAAAGGTCGAAATGCCGTGGCTGATCGTTACATCCTGCGCGCGCCCCGCAAAGGGCACAAGGCAGGCCGCGATCAGAAGACCCGTGCCCAGAAGCATTGCCGCGCGTTTTGGGTCAAGCTTTTCGGCCCGGGTTGCCACTCGAATTGCCATCATCTTCTCCCCATTTGCCGCGCCTTGATCCGGCGCCTGCTGTCCATTGTAAATCAATTCCGAATTTGGTCATGTCACAAGTTCCGGCGCAAGCGATTTGGCAACAAAAAAGCCGCCCTGACAGGGGCGGCTCCATGATTTTCGCTTGCATGCGCGCTTTAATTCAGCGTTGCGAGATAAGCGATCACGTTGGCGCGATCCTCGATCTTGGCCAGACCGGCAAAGGCCATCTTGGTTCCGGGAACATAAGCCTTGGGGTTGGTCAGGAATTCGTTCACCGTTTCAGGTGCCCAGACATCGGCCTTGGTGGCGGCCATCGCCTCGGAATAACCAAAACCTTCGACGGAACCATGGTTGCGCCCGATCACGCCGTTCAGATGCGGGCCGGTTCCGTTGGAACCGTCGACTTTGTGGCAGGCTTTGCACTTGCCAAACACCTTTTCGCCAGCGGTAACATCAGCCGATGCCAAAACGACGGCAAAGTCCGGGCCCTCGTCGACCACTTCCTCGGTTGCGACCACGCCTGTGTCGATCGTATAGGCCTGCGCAACCTCTTCGCCGTTCCCGCCTTCGGCCGGGCCGGTGTGATACAGCGCTTCGCCAGCCCATGTGGCAAACAGAAATACCAGCAGCGATCCGCATACGGCGGCAACGCCTTTGGTCAATGTCATCGTGTCGAACATGTCGCGCCTTCCAATACAGCCTTGGTTTGGCGCTATCTACCCGCTTCCCCCACAGGGTTTCAAGGTGTACTAGCGCGACCAAACGCCCCTATCGGGGGATTTTTGCGGCGGAGTTGAACAAAATGACCGGACGGATCGCATTTCAAGGAGAATTGGGCGCCTACTCCCATCAAGCCTGTCAGCAGGCCCGCCCGGATTTCGAACCGGTACCGTGCATCACCTTCGAAGACGTGGTCGAAAAAACCCAGTCGGGCGAGGTTGATCTGGGGATGCTCGCCGTCGAAAACTCGACCTATGGCCGCGTTGCAGATGTGCACAGCCTGCTGCCGCGCGCCGGTTTGCACATCGTGGACGAGGCGTTTGTGCGGGTTCATGTCAACCTTTTGGGCGTCAAAGGCGCGGCGCTTGTCGATGTGACCGAGGCGCATGGCCATGTGGTGATCCTGCCGCAATGCGCTGAGTTCTTGAAAAGCCACAGTATTCGCGGCAAAGTCAGCAGCGACAACGCCCGCGCCGCCCGGGAAGTGGCCGAGGCCGGCGAGAAAACCCGCGCGGCGCTTGCAAGTGAGCTTGCCGCCGAAATCTATGGCCTGGACGTTCTGGCCCGCCACATCGAAGATCACAAAAACAACACGACCCGCTTTTTGGTCATGTCGCGCAGCGCCGATCAATCGCGCCGCGCGCCCGAGATGATCACCACCTTCACCTTTCGCGTGCGCAACATCCCGGCGGCATTGTACAAAGCCATGGGCGGGTTTGCGACCAATGGCGTGAACATGACCAAGCTGGAAAGCTATATGGTGGGCGGCACCTTTACTGCGACCGAGTTTTACGCCGATATCGCGGGCCATCCGCAGGACGCCAATGTTGCGCTCGCGCTCGAAGAATTGCGGTATTTCACCACGCAGGTGCAGATCCTTGGCGTCTACCCCGCAGACCGCAAACGCGGCTAACGCTGCTGCGTGTTTCGATATCGGTCTTCGATTTCGGCCGCAAACGCCGCCGCGCGCTGGGTCAGCTTCTTGTCGAGCCGCGATTTTGCCAGCTTCAGTGATTGCACGAACAGCTTGGCGGTAAAGGTCTTCGGCAAAACCTCTATGTTCACAAAAACCCGCGTGCTTCTGGCCGCCATCGACACAACTTCGACGCCCATGGTTCCGTCCGATTGCGCCGAGCTGACGGAAAACCCGACCTGCCCCTCGCCGTCCATCCGCTCGACCTTCAGCGACAGGTTCCGCTCGCGCCCGCGATAGCGGAACCTCGTCGCCCAAGACATCCCTTGTCCCGGCGCCTTCAGCTTGTCCGTGCGGTCCACTTCGATGCCGCGCCGCATCGCCGCGCGCTCCCAGCTTTCGAAATCAGCCAATTGTGCATAGGCGAAATTGGCCGGCACATCGATGTCCTGTTTGATGGTCAGCTTCATGCCGTTTGCCCGCGTACCTTTGTCATTTGTTGGTCCGCCAAGCCAATATCCCGGATATGATTGGACGTCCGAATTCTTGCCGTCAATTCTTTCGGTCCGCAAGCCAATTGACCACCAAAGAATGCGCAATCGCCCCGCGCCGCATCGGTTTGATGGTCGGATGGTCCCCGGCGAGCACATGCAGCATCTCGCTGCGGTCCATCCACAGCGCATCTTCCAACTCTTCGGGGTCAATCGTGATCGCGTCGGTTTCCGCCACCCCATGACAGCCCATCATCAAAGACGCCGGAAAGGGCCAAGGCTGCGACGAGACATAGCGCACCGCCCCCACCACGATCCCCGCTTCTTCGGCAACCTCGCGCCGCACTGCCGCCTCGATCGTCTCGCCCGGCTCCACAAATCCGGCCAGCGTTGAATACATCCCCTCCGGCCACCCCGGACTGCGGCCCAGCAAAAGCCGCTCGCCGCGCGTGATCAGCATGATGACCACCGGATCGGTGCGCGGAAAATGGGTGGCGCTGCACCGGGGGCAAACCCGCTGCCATCCCGCTTCGGCCATGTCAGAAGCCGCCCCGCAGGCAGAACAGAATTGGTGCGTTTTGTGCCAATGCAGCAGCGCCTTTCCGGTTGCGGCCAGTTCCGCCTCATCGGCGCTCATCAGCAGCATGGATTGGCGCAAATCGGTCCAGTCGTGGCCCGGCGGCAAGGGCGGCGGCGTGTCGCGCTCGCCCAGATCCTGTGCAACGACCTCGCCGATACCGCCCGCAGCGCCCAGATAAATCAGCTCTTGCGCGGGCGCGTCAAAAACCTGCGGCGCAAGGTAAAATCCGCCCGCTTCGGGCTGCGGAGAAAGGCCCTTCCAGAACCCCAAAACCCGGGCGCCGCGGGCCAAAGCCCCCGCGGCCCCCTCTCCGCGCCGCAAGTGCGCATTGCGGCTGACGTTTCCTGCGGCAAAAGCCGGAACGACTTTGGACATTCTTGCCCCTCCTCGGGCATACAATGCGACAGTTTTGCAACCCTTACGGGAAAACTGGCACTTTTACCTTCTGGTCAATCTATGACCTTCCGGTAAAAGGTGGAAGACCAGTTTCAGGTCAATCGCTTACCGATTGGCCTTTGGGGGTTGATTTGGCCGAACCGACGTCCTTGCACTTACCGCCAAAGAAGCGGCGCGGCCCTGGCCGTCTCGACAATGGATCAGCTGATGCCATGATCCGGATTCTGGCCACCACGGATCTGCATATGCATCTGCTGCCGTGGGATTATTACACCGACAAGCCGTCGCTGGTGCGCGGTCTGTCGCTGCTTGCGGGGATGATTGCCAAGGCGAGGGCCGAAGTGCCCCATTGCCTGCTGGTGGACAACGGCGACTTTCTGCAAGGCAGCCCGCTTGGCGATTACCTTGCCGAAACCGCCATCTTTACCGATCCAACGCTGCATCCGATGATCGCGGCGCTAAATCAGCTGTCCTATGACGCGGTTTGCGTCGGCAATCACGAATTCAGCCACGGCTTGGATTTTCTGCAAGACGCGGTTGCCGACGCGAAATTTCCCGTCCTTTCGGCAAATATCCTGCGTGAATTGGGACCGGACCCCGGCAGGGACAGCCATCTTTTCGCGCCAACCGCGCTGATAGAACGCTGGATACACCTGCCGGATCAGCAAAGCCGCCTGTTAAAGATCGGGCTGGTCGGGTTGACGCCGGACCAGATTCTGCAATGGGAAAACGAGACGCTCGCCGGGCGCATTCAGGTGCGCGGCATGTTTGAGGCGGCGGCGTTTCATCTGGCCGACCTGCGCCGCCGCGGCGCGGATATCGTGATCGCCCTTGCCCATTCCGGTTTGGGCGATCCCAACGGACAGCCCGATCAGGAAAACGCGGTGATCCGGCTGGCGAAACACCTGAATTTTGACGCGATCATCGCGGGGCACACGCATCAGACCTTTCCGAATGACATGTTCGGCCAAACGGAGGGGATGGATGCGCAAAAGGGTTTGATCCATGGCACGCCGACAGTGATGGCGGGGTTTTACGGCTCGCATCTTGGGGTGATCGACCTGCAGATTGCGCCGCTGGATACGGGCGGTTGGCGCGTGGCCGGGGCAAAAGTCTCGCTTCGTGCGGTTTTCCGCCGCAGCCCAAGCGGCGCGGTGACCGCCGCCGCCCGCCAAGACCCCGCCATCCGCGCGATTGCCGCCAAATCCCATGCCCAGACCCGCCGTTGGGCGCGGCGGCGAATTGGCGAGACGAAGGTGCCGCTCGATTCGTTCTTTGCGCTGATTGGTCCCAGCGCCTCTGTCCGGCTGGTGGCACAGGCGCAGGCCGATCATGTCCGGCAGGCGGTGCGCGGCTCGGTTTGGGATGGCCTGCCGGTCCTGTCCGCCGCCGCGCCTTTTCGCACCGGCGGGCGCAGCGGGCCGGAAAATTACACTCACATCCCGCCCGGCCCTTTGACCCTGCGCAACATTGCCGATCTTTACACCTTTCCCAATTCCATCGTCGCCCTGATGCTTAGCGGCGCCGAAGTGCATGACTGGCTGGAACGCGCTGCGGCCCAGTTTAACCGCATCCCCCGTGGTGCGCGTGATGCCGAGTTGATCAACCCCGATATGCCGGGGTTTGATTTCGATCTGGTTCACGGGCTGGACTATCAGATTGATCTGTCGCGGCCGCCCATGTTCGACCCGACGGGCCACCAGATCACCGAGGGGCCGGGCCGTGTGACCAACCTTCGGCACAAAGGCGCGGAAGTGGACCCAAAGGCGCGCTTTGTCTTTGCCACCAACAGCTATCGTTCGGGCGGCGGCGGCGGGTATGCCGTTGCAAACCCGGCCAAAGTGATCTTGCGCGGCGGACAGTCCATCCGCACCATCCTGACATCTTACGTCGCACGGCTTGGCTGTATCGAGGTCGAGCAAACCCCGAATTGGCGGTTTTCACCGATGAAGGACACCTCCGTCACCTTTCTGTCCTCTCCGCTCGCCGCCTGCGCAAACGCTGGTTTGCCCAGCGGTATGCTGGAACCCTTGGAGCGGCTGGAAAACGGTTTTCAGCGCTTCAGGCTGACGCTCGGCTAGCGCGGGCTTTGCCGCGTCACCGGCTGTCTGTGGCAAGACCCGCCGAAACCGTGCCGCTGATCGTGATGCCGGGCGCGGCGGGGGGCACTGGGGCGCCGTCCACCCCGCAAGCGGACAGAAAGCCAACAATGATAAGGGCCTTGCGCATTTTTAATCGTCCTTTGGAAAAGGGGAAGCATTGCCGCCGCAGGTTTCTTACACGGCTTGAAACCACAACTTTCGCGGCGATGATATGGTGATCACCTCCTGCACCCAAATTCCGCCGACAAACGGCCCGCGCCTGCGCGGGCTAAAAAAGAAGAATGCGGCGCAAGCCGCTCCGCCGGATCAACCGCCTCACCCTGATGCCGCCCCAGATGAGAAGCCGCGGAAAATCGCTTGTCACCACCCATCGCCGCGCCCATTCTCCGGCAAAGCCAAGCCAAGGCTGACAAGGGTGCGGTCCGATGAAAGACATGAAACTTTATTCCGATGTCCACCGGATTTACAACAATCTGGCCGCCCTTGGGATCGGCCCTCGGGACACTTTAAGCGCCGCGCAACTGTCGCCGTTTGACCAGTACCACTATGGCGGTACCGACGCTGTCGATCTGGCCTTGGCCGCCCTTGGCGTGACGGCGGGGGCGCATGTGCTGGATATCGGGTCCGGCATCGGCGGCCCGGCCCGCCATATCGCCCAAAAGACCGGCGCGCGGGTGACGGCGCTGGAATTGCAGGCCGATCTGGACAGCGTCGCGCGGGATCTGACCGGTCGCTGCGGTCTGTCGGATCTGGTGACGCATGAATGCGGCGACATTTTGGACGGCGCGCCGCGTGGGCCGTTTGACGCCATCATCTCGATGCTATGCATGCTGCATATCCCCGACAAGGCGCGCCTTTTTGCCGCCTGCCGCACCGCCCTGCCGCCCGGCCGCGCCCTTTATATCGAAGATTTCGCCCGCGCCCGCGCCCTGTCAGCGCCCGAAGACCAAGCGCTGGCTATCAAAGTGCAATGCACCGCCCTGCCAACCGCCAACGCCTACCGCGCCGCCCTGATGTCCGCCGGATTTGCCGATGTGACCCTGTGCGATGTCACCCGGGACTGGCGTTCCGTTTCGGCCAACCGCGTTGCCGCCGCCCGCGCCGAACATGACGCGAACCTGGCCCTGCACGGGGCTGTCATCATGGCCGGGCTGGAAGATTTCTACACCGCCGTCGACGATCTGTGGCAAGGCGGCGCGCTGACGGGCTTGCGGATCATCGCCCGCTGATAACGCCGCAGCTCGGATCGAGCCGGCCCGCCCGGTATCAGTTGGCGGGAACGGCCTCTGCGGCGACAGGGGCGGCAGCGCCGGCTGTGACGATGTAAACATCCTGCTTGCGCCCACAAGCAGCAGCCAGAAGAACGACAGACAAAAGAAGGGCGATGCGCATGGGAAGCTCCGGATTGGTTCGCGCGAATGTGCCTTAGCGCAGGACCGATTGCCAGCGCGAAATCTGCGCACGCACCTGATCGGGGGCGGTTCCGCCGTAACTGACGCGCGAGCGGACCGAGTTTTCGACGCCCAGCACGGAATAAACCTCTTGGGTGATGCCGCTGTGGACCGAATTCATCTCTGCCATCGACAGATCGGGCAGATCGCAGCCGTTTTTCTCGGCCATTGCCACCAGCGCGCCCGTCACATGATGCGCCTCACGAAACGGCAGGCCCAGCCGCTGCACCAGCCAGTCGGCCAGATCGGTCGCGGTGGAAAACCCCGACGCCGCCGCCGCTTTCAACACCTCGCGGTTGGCTGTCATGTCGCTGACCATGCCGGTCATCGCCGCCAGCCCCAGCATCAGCGTGTCCGCAGCATCGAAAACCTGTTCCTTGTCCTCCTGCATGTCCTTGGAATAGGTCAGCGGCAGCCCCTTCATCACGGTGAAAAGCGCCACCGTCGCCCCCAGAATCCGCCCCAGCTTGGCCCGCAGCAGCTCTGCCGCGTCGGGGTTCTTTTTCTGCGGCATGATCGAACTGCCGGTCGTCCATCTGTCCGACAGCCGCACAAACCGGAACTGCGCGGATGACCAGATCACCAGTTCCTCGGCGAACCGCGACAAATGCATGGCGCAGATCGATGAGGCCGACAGGAATTCCAGCGCGAAATCACGGTCTGACACCGAATCCAGCGAATTGGCGGTTGGCCGGTCAAACCCCAGCGCCCGCGCCGTCATGTCGCGGTTCAGTGGAAACGAGGTTCCCGCCAACGCCGCCGCGCCAAGCGGGCATTCGTTCATCCGCTTGCGGGCATCTTCAAACCGGGCACGGTCGCGGGCGAACATCTCGACATAGGCCAGCATGTGATGGCCCCATGTCACCGGCTGCGCCACCTGCAGATGGGTAAAGCCCGGCATCACCCAATCGGCTCCGGCCTCTGCCTGGGCCACAAAGGCGTGCATCAACGCGGTCAGGCTGAGGATCGCACCGTCACACTGCCCGCGCACCCACAGCCGGAAATCCACCGCCACCTGATCATTCCGCGAGCGCCCGGTGTGCAGCCGCTTTCCCGGCTCGCCGACGATTTCGGTCAATCGGCTTTCCACATTCAGATGAATATCCTCAAGCGCCTGCGAAAACACAAACGTCCCGCTCTCGATCTCTGACAACACCGTGAGAAGCCCTTCCCCGATCGCCGCCGCATCGTTAGGGCTTATGATACCCTGCGCGGCCAGCATCGCGGCATGGGCCCGGCTGCCTGCTATGTCGACGGCATAGAGCCGTTGGTCAAACGAGATCGAGGCGTTGATCGCCGTCATGATCGCGTCCGGACCTTCGGCAAAACGCCCGCCCCACATGGCATTGGCGTCGGATTTGGATGCGTCGGTCATAAGGGGCCCCAAAGATGAAATCTGTTGCGCGTTCGGCTGCTGTTTATGCGCTCTGGGCGCTTTGTGCAAACGGGGCACTGGCGGGCGATGTCAGCGCACTGCTGACCGGCCCGATGCAAAATATGGTGCTGACCGACCCGCCGGTGCAATTGCCCGACGCGCCGCTGGTGACGCTGGATGATGGCGCTGCCTCGCTCGGCGATTATCGGGGCAAATGGGTGGTGCTGAACTTTTGGGCCACATGGTGCCCGCCCTGCCGCAAGGAAATGCCGTCGCTTGACCGCCTGCAAGCCGCGCGTCCTGACATCGCGGTTGTGCCGGTGGCGTCGGGGCCAAACCCGCTGCCATCCATCACCCGGTTCTGGGACGAGGCGGCGATTGCCCATATAACCCCCTTGCGCGACATCAGCCGCGAATTGTCGGCCAGCGCCGGGGTTCTGGCCTTGCCCGTTACCTTGATCTTGAACCCCGAGGGGCAGGAGGTTGCCCGGCTGATCGGCGACGCTGAATGGGACGCGCCCGAAACACTGGCACTGCTGGACGCGCTGGCGGCGCCGTAACGGCGTTGCGCCGCAGCGCACGGCGGCTTTTCCCGATCCTTACCTCTTTTCGCCACTCTGAACCCCGGACGTTTCGGGGCAAAGGGGCGGGCGATGACCATACTTGACCTTCAAATGGCGCTGAAGGCCGCAGGCTTTGCCCCCGGCCCGCTGGACGGTATCGCCGGGCCGCAGACCCGCGCCGCGATTCGCGCCTTTCAAACCTCGCACGGCCTTGTGGCCGACGGTATCGCCGGACCCCTGACGCAAAAGCGCCTGCTCGGCCCCGGCGCACCCATCAGCCTTCCCGCCGCCCTGCCCTGGCTGGCCGAGGCCAAGCGCCTGATCGGCACCAAAGAAGCCGCCGGAGCCGCCGAAAACGCGGCGATCCTGAATTGGGCCGATACCGCAGACATCGCTTATGACCACGACGAAACCCCGTGGTGCGGCCTTTTCATTGCGCATTGCATCGCCTCCACCCTGCCGGACGAATCCTTGCCCGCGAACCCGCTTGGCGCGCGGCAATGGCTGACCTTTGGCATCGAAGCCGCGCCGCAACTGGGCGCGGTCATGGTGTTCTGGCGCGGCACAAGACAGGGATGGAGCGGGCATGTCGCGCTTTATTGGGGCGAAGAGGCGGACACTTACATCATCCTCGGCGGCAACCAGTCCGATGCCGTCACCCTGACCAAAATCGCCAAATCGCGGTTTTTGGGCGCGCGCTGGCCGCGCACCGTTGCCCCGTTGCAGATGATCCGTCAGGTGACATCCGACATGCCGGTTAGTCTGAACGAAGCGTGAAACCTAACCCCGCACCGCCCGGATCAGCGCCTGCGCGTCCGGCGGCGGCGCCTGTTCCACCCGGCGATAGTCACGCCCATCGTCGGAGCGCGAGATCATCTTGCGCTCCCACATCGTGCGGCGGATGATCGCGGCATCGCCGAACAGGTGCCAGAGGTTGATCAAATCAGACGCCTGCCGCTCCGTCATCACCGCGCCCTTGGGAACCTGCGCCCAGATCACCCAAAGGCACAAATACTGCACCTGCGTTTTCGACGGCCAACGGGCCATCCGCCCCTGCCCATCAAAAAACCGTTTCGCCGCCGCCACACGGGTCATGTCCGCCATCTCGGCGGGCGCGGCCAGTTTCAACCCTGCCACCGCCGAGGCGCGAAACGCCTGATAATTGGCAAACCCGGCGCCGCGCGCCAGCATGTTCATCAAAGACAGATGCCCCGGCTTTTCGGGGCTTTGCGCCATCTGACGTTCCAGATGCCGCGCCAGCGTTGCGATATCGGCAACCTGAAAGGAAAGGGAAATTCGGCTCATATCATCCTCCGTTGGTGCCGAAGATGCAGCAGGGTCACCGACTTCATGCGCGCGGCACGGGGATGTGCGTTTGCCGTCAAGACGCAGGTTTAGCTGGCCATCTGGCCCGGTGACGCCTGGGTGAACTGCTGACCCGTGCCCCCTTGTAACAGCCCCGCGCAGGCTGGCAAAGCCCTATTGCGCGCGGATCACCTCGGCATGTTGCGGGCATCCTGTCAGGTGATCGTTCACCATCCCGACCGCCTGCATGAAGGCATAACAGATCGTCGGGCCGACAAATTTGAACCCCTCGCCCTTCAGCGCCTTCGACAGCGCCGCCGCCTCCGGTGTGTGGCCGGGCACCGCATCCATCGATGCGCGCCGGGGCTGCATGGGAACCCCGCCCACATGCCCCCAGACAAACGCCGAAAACCCCATCCGCGCCTCGATCCGGGCAAAGGCCTGCGCCCCAATTATGGTGGCCTCGATCTTTCCGCGGTGCCGGATGATCCCGGGATCGGCAAGCAGGCGCAGCACATCCGCCTCAATAAAACCCGCCACGATTTGCGGATCAAACCCGGCAAAAGCGGCGCGAAACCCCGCGCGGCGGCGCAAAATGGTGATCCAGCTGAGCCCCGCCTGAAACGCCTCCAGCGTCAGGCATTCCCACAAGGCGCGGCCATCGCGCAGCGGCCGTCCCCATTCGGTATCGTGATACTGCACATAAACCGGATCGGTGCCGCACCATGGGCAGCGGCCAGATCGTTCAAATTCGTCTTGCATCGCGCCTATTTCCCCCCTCGTCACTGCCCCACTTTACGGCCAGGATTTACCCGATGTTCACACCGATGGCGACAATATGTTGGTGTCATCACGCATCAAAGCCCCGCTTTCGGGGTCAACTCAGGGGCGAAGATTGGATCTGTTAAAGCGCAACAAGCCCAAACTCGACGCCCGTGCGGGCGTTTCATCGCCCCTTGGCGCGGCCATTCAGGCCAATGACCGCGCAACCATGTCCATGGTCCGCGAAGCCATCGCCACGCGCCGCCTGCGGTTGGCCTATCAGCCGGTGGTCCTGTCGCGCGACACAGCGCGCATCGCCTTTCACGAAGGGCTGATGCGGGTGCTTGATCCGTCGGGCCGCATCATCCCCGCGCGCGATTTCATGGACGCGATTGAAGACACCGAACTTGGCCGCGAGGTGGACTGCGCCGCGCTGGAAATGGGGCTTTTGGCGCTTGCGCAAAATCCGTCCCTGCGGGTGTCGCTGAACATGTCTGCGCGTTCCATCGGTTATGCCCGCTGGGTCGATACCCTGCGCCGCGGGTTGAACCTGTCGGCCACGGTGGGTGAGCGTCTTATTCTGGAAATCACCGAAACCTCGGTCATGACCTTGCCCGAAGTCGTCTCGATCTTTATGGAAGAGATGCAGGCCAAGGGCGTTGCCTTTGCCATGGATGATTTCGGCGCGGGGTTTACCGCGATCCGCTATTTCAAGGATTTCTTCTTTGATATCCTGAAGATCGACGCGCAGTTCATCCGCAACATCCATCTGGACCGCGACAATCAGGCGCTGACCGGGGCGTTGAACTCTATCGGAAAACACTTCGAAATGTTCACCGTTGCCGAAGCGGTCGAAACCGTTGAAGAGGCAAACTTTCTGGTCAGCCTCGGGGTCGATTGCCTGCAAGGGTTCCTGTTTGGCGCGCCCACGATCCGCCCGATCTGGGAACAGGACAAACAGCAAAAACGCGCCTGAACCGCGCAGGCGCGGCATCGCACGGCCTGTTTTTCTTGCAATTGCAGCAAAGCTTGCCTAAGCCCAAGTCGAGCGCAGGGCGAGGTCCGCCGTGCCGCAACCGAAGGGGCAAATCTTGACCAATGTGGTAATCGTTTCGGCGGCTCGCACCGCTGTGGGCAGCTTTAACGGCGCTTTCGCCAACACCCCGGCGCATGATCTTGGCGCTGCCGTGATCGAAGCGGTGATCGCCCGCGCCGGGATCGACAAGGCTTTGGTCGAAGAAACCATTCTTGGGCAGGTTCTGACTGCCGGTCAGGGCCAGAACCCAGCGCGCCAAGCTGCCATCAAAGCCGGTCTTGCCAAAGAAGCCAGCGCGTGGAGCCTTAATCAGGTCTGCGGATCGGGTCTGCGCGCAGTCGCGCTGGGCGCGCAGCACATTCAGCTTGGCGATGCGGGCATCGTCATTGCGGGCGGTCAGGAAAACATGTCGCTGTCGCCCCATGTCGCGCATCTGCGTTCGGGCACAAAGATGGGCGACATGTCGTTCACCGATTCGATGATCAAAGACGGGCTGTGGGACGCGTTCAACAATTACCACATGGGCCAGACCGCTGAAAACGTCGCGACCCAGTGGCAAATCAGCCGCGAGATGCAGGACGCCTTCGCGCTCGCCTCGCAGAACAAGGCCGAAGCTGCGCAAAAGGCGGGCAAATTCGCCGCCGAAATCGCCGCTTTCACCGTGAAAACCCGCAAGGGCGATATCGTGGTCGATCAGGACGAATACATTCGCCACGGCGCGACCTTGGACAGCATGACCAAACTGCGCCCGGCTTTTGCCAAGGACGGTTCGGTTACGGCCGCGAACGCTTCGGGTCTTAACGATGGTGCAGCTGCGGTTCTGCTGATGTCCGAAGCCGAGGCTGCCAGGCGCGGCCTGACGGTTCTGGCGCGCATCGCGTCTTATGCCACCGCCGGGCTTGACCCCGCGATCATGGGCGTCGGGCCGATCTATGCCAGCCGCAAGGCGCTGACAAAGGCCGGCTGGACCGTCGCCGACCTTGATCTGGTCGAGGCGAACGAAGCCTTTGCTGCCCAAGCCTGCGCGGTGAACAAAGACATGGGCTGGGATCCGGCGATTGTGAACGTCAACGGCGGCGCAATCGCGATTGGCCACCCGATTGGTGCGTCGGGCGCGCGGATCCTGAACACCTTGATCCACGAAATGGGCCGCTCCGGCGCCAAAAAGGGTCTTGCGACGCTGTGCATCGGCGGTGGCATGGGCGTTGCCATGTGTATCGAACACGCCTGATTTCTGCGTCCACAAAGGAATGCTGCACTTGCAAAAGGGACGCGCAGTAAAGTTGCGCGTCCGTTCCGATTTGGGTAAGACAATTTCAAGAATTCATTGAATCAGGGGAACGGCATGGCAAAAGTGGCTTTGGTAACGGGCGGCACACGCGGCATTGGTGCGGCGATTTCGGTGGCGCTGAAGGCCGCCGGGTACACCGTCGCGGCAAATTATGCCGGTAACGATCAGGCCGCAGCCGCTTTTACCGCCGAGACGGGCATCCAGACCTATAAATGGTCAGTCGCCGATTACGACGCCTGCGCCGCTGGCATCGCGCAGATCGAGGCTGATCTTGGCCCGGTGGCCGTGCTGGTCAACAACGCCGGCATCACCCGCGATGCGATGTTCCACAAAATGACTCCCGGTCAGTGGAAAGAAGTGATCGACACCAACCTGTCGGGCCTTTTCAACATGACCCATCCCCTGTGGTCGGGCATGCGCGACCGCAAGTTCGGCCGCGTGATCAACATCTCGTCGATCAACGGCCAAAAGGGGCAGGCGGGACAGGTGAATTATTCGGCCGCCAAGTCGGGTGATCTGGGGTTCACCAAGGCGCTGGCGCAAGAGGGCGCGCGGGCCGGCATCACCGTCAACGCGATCTGCCCGGGATATATCGGAACCGAAATGGTGCGGGCGATTGACGAAAAAGTGCTGAACGAGCGGATCATTCCGCAGATCCCGGTGGGTCGCCTGGGCGAGCCTGAGGAAATTGCGCGGATTGCGGTGTTTTTGGCGTCGGATGATGCTGGATTCATCACGGGATCGACGATCTCGGCCAATGGTGGGCAGTTGTTTGTGTGACTGCGGTTGGAGCGGGGGTTTGACACCCCCGCGCCCCCGTCGGATATTTATGGACAGATGAGGGGAGGGCCGGGATGAGCCGCAATCGCGCGACCATCATAGGCTTTTCCGCCGTGCTGATGTGGGCGCTGTTGGCGGTGCTGACGATTGGCACGGCCCCGGTGCCGCCATTGCAACTGAACGCGATATGCTTTGGCATTGGCGGGGCGATCGGGGTGATCTGGATCGTGCGGGGGGCGGGGTGGGGTGTGCTGCGCGGCGTGGGCTGGAAGGTTTATGCGGCGGGGACTCTGGGGCTGTTTGGCTATCATTTCCTGTATTTCACGGCGTTTCGATTGGCCCCCAGTGCCGAGACGGGGTTGATTGCCTATTTGTGGCCGTTGTTCATTGTGCTGTTGTCCGGGTTGTTGCCCGGCGAGCGGTTGCGCGCGATGCATGTGGTGGGTGCGGTGCTGGCCTTTGTCGGGGCGGCGCTGATCTTGGTGCGTGGCGGTGCCGGGTGGCAGGCGGGTGCGTTGCCGGGGATGGCGCTGGCTTTTGTCTGTGCCGTGACATGGGCGGTGTATTCGGTCGCGTCGCGGCGGTTTGGCGCGGTGCCCAGCGCGGCGGTCACCGTTTATTGTCTGGCGACTGCGGCGCTGTCATTGGTTGCGCATATGTTTCTGGAAACAACGGTTTGGCCGGCTGATCCCGGCGGCTGGGTGTCGGTTGCGCTGTTGGGGCTGGGGCCGGTTGGCCTTGCGTTTTTCACATGGGATGTCGGGATGAAGCGTGGCGACATTCAAATGCTGGGTGTTGCGTCCTATGCAGCGCCGCTTTTGTCGACGCTTGCGCTGATGGTGTCGGGCAGGGCCGAGGCCACGCCGATGCTGTTGCTGTCGGCCATCTTGATCACTGGCGGGGCAGCTTTGGCCGCCCGCGCCAGCCTGAGCAAACCCTAGGCGCTTTGCAGACGCGAGATTTCTTCTTTGATTTTGAGTTTCTGCTTTTTCAACTCGGCGATGTGAAGGTCGTCGGTGCCGGGCGCGCGCTGCGCCTGCTCGACCGCGGTAGAGAGGGTATCGTGCTTACGTTTCAGTTCCGCGATATGCGAAGCGATGGTCATAAGGGTCCTCCTGTGCCTGTTTCTGTATGGTCAGTGCAACACGATTCGGGCCGTCTGTCACGAAGTCTTCACAGAGCGGGCTGGCGATATGTTTTCAATTCAGCGGAAGATGGCTGAAAGATCGGCGCCATCGCGCAGGATTGCCTGTGCGGCGGGCGTATAGGATTCGCGGTCGCCGTCATGGGTGTCGCCGTGGTGGAGGACGAGGGGGGCGAGGAGGCGGAAGGCGGCGCGGCCGGTCTTGCGGGCGCGCAAGAGGATGCGAAGGGCGGGGCGGCCCGCACGGGGGGCGAGGGGCAGGACGCAGGCCGAGCCGAGGCCGGGGGCGAGGCTGGCAAGCAGGACGGGCAGGCTGTCGGCACCGGCGATGAGGGTGAGCCAGCCACCGGGTTTGAGGCGGCGGGAGGCGGCGGCGACCCAATCGGCCAGCGGGGTTTCGGCGCGCAGCGCGGTGTCGCGGGCGGCGATGGGCGAGGGCGAGCCTGTGCGCGGGTAATAGGGCGGGTTGGTGATGACGTGGTCAAAGCCGATGCGGAATGATGCGGGCATCGCGGCAAGGTCGCCGGTTTCGACATGGAGGGGGATGGCGTTTTCGGTGGCATTGCGGCGGGCGAGGGTGGCATAGGCCTCTTGCAGTTCGAGGCCGTAAAGGGTCAAGCCGGGGACGCGGCGGCCGAGGCACAGGGCAGCGGCACCGGCACCGCAGCCAAGGTCGAGTACGGATTGGCCCGGTTTGGCCGGGCAGGCCGCAGCCAGAAGGACGGGGTCGGTGGCGGCGCGGTAGCCTTTGATCGGTTGCCACAGGTGCAGGCGGCCACACAGGAAGGCGTCGTGCGACAATTGGTCGTCGGGAAAGGTCATTTCGGGCAGGCGTCGGCGGGGAATTCGTTGTCGATCAGGGTGGCGCGGGCCAGAAAATGGTCGCGGTCGGCCACCATCAGGCGACGCGGCAGCAGGAAGGTCGAGCCTTGCAGGATGCTGGTGTGGACGTCCATCTCGAACGCCGCTATACCCTCACCGCCAAGCAGGGCCTGAGCGAATGCAATGAGCGTGGGGTCTGTGGTGCGCAGTAACAGCTTCATATCCCTTGGTTTAAGGCTGTGGGGCGCGCATGTCGAGGGTCGGGTCGGGGGATGGGATTGATGGATGCAGAGGCCAAGCCGCAGGATGTGCTGGCGGCAGAGCTGGCGGCGGATATGGCAGAGGTCAATCTGTTGATCCGCGACCGCATGGCGTCTGAACATGCGCCGCGCATTCCGCAGGTCACCGCCCATCTGGTTGAGGCGGGCGGCAAGCGGTTGCGGCCGATGTTGACCTTGGCTGCCGCGCGGATCTGCGGGTATCACGGGCCCTATCACATCCATTTGGCCGCGACGGTCGAGTTCATTCACACCGCGACATTGCTGCACGATGATGTGGTGGATGAGAGCACCCGGCGGCGAGGGCGGCCCACGGCGAATTTATTGTGGGACAACAAATCGTCGGTTCTGGTGGGTGACTATCTGTTTTCACGCAGCTTTCAGTTGATGGTCGAGACCGGGAGCCTGCGGGTTCTGGACATCTTGGCCAATGCGAGTGCGACGATTGCCGAGGGCGAAGTTTTGCAGCTGACGGCGGCGCAGGATTTGGCGACGACCGAGGCGATTTATCTGCAGGTGGTGCGCGGCAAGACGGCGGCGCTGTTTTCAGCGGCGACGGAAGTGGGCGGCGTGATTGCCGGGGCGCCGGAGGCCGTCACGCGGGCATTGTTCGATTATGGTGATGCCTTGGGGATTGCGTTCCAGATCGCCGACGATTTGTTGGATTATGGTGGGTCGGCGGCCGTTATCGGCAAGAACACCGGCGATGATTTCCGCGAGCGCAAGGTCACCTTGCCGGTGATCAAGGCGGTGGCCAAGGCCAGTCCAGAAGAACGGGCGTTCTGGGTGCGGGTCATCGAGAAGGGGCAACAGGATCCGGGCGATCTGGCCCAGGCGATGGTGTTGATGGAACGGCATGGCGCCATGCAGGCGGCGCGGGATGAGGCGATGAGTTGGGCAGCACGGGCGCGAAGGGCCTTGATTGCGGTGCCGGATCATGTGCTGCGGCAGGTTTTGGCGGATCTGGCGGATTATGTCGTGGCGCGGATCAACTGAGTTGCAAGGGGGGCCGCTGAACGGCATTACCATCCCGCATGTGGGCGGAGTGGAGCATATCGCTGTTTGCGGACCCTGCGATAGTTGGGCCATGGGGTGATCATGCGGCGGCGGGGGAGCCTCCGGCGGGAGTATTTGGCAAGGAGCAATTGTCAGGCTGGGCGGTCTGCGGACAGCAGAGGGTCTTGCGGGGTCAGGGTGCGGGCGACAGCGGTCCAAAAACCGGGCTCATCGACAAAGTTTTCGGCTGCGGCGCGGGCCAGAGCCTGATCGGAAAACCACGCCCAGCAGGTGCTGCCGGAGCCTGACATGTCTGTGGCATGGCAGCCGGGGCTGTGGCGCAATTGGTGCAGGATTTTCTGGATCACGGGCGCGCAGGCAAGCGTGGACACGACGTTGGTCAGGGTGTTGTGTTGGGTGTGCAGCCAATGCGTGAAGCCCTGTGGATCCCTGGGTTGGGGCGCGGTGTCGAGGGTGACGTGCGGGTCGTTCGGTGAGGCACCGACGCGCAGGTCATGCTGTTTGAACACGGCAGCGGTAGGCAGATGGATGCCCGGATTGACAAGGACGAGCCAGCCTGGTGGCAGGGGTGGAGCGGGGGTCAGGATTTCGCCGATCCCGCGCATGCGGGTAGGGCAGGGTGCCGCCAGGCAGACCGGGATATCTGCGCCGAGGGGCAGCGCCTCGGTTGGGGTCAGGGGGGGCACCTGCCACAGATCAGCGAGAAGGCGGATCGTGGCCGCCGCGTCTGACGATCCGCCACCGATGCCGCCGCCATGGGGCAGGTGTTTGTCCAGATGGATCGCAGCACCAAGACTGACCTGCCGCAGGCGACGCAGCAGATGCGCGGCCCTGAGCACCAGATTGCTGTCATCGGTCGGCACACCGGCGGATCTGGGGCCATCAAGGGTCAGCGACAGGGTGGCGGCGGGGCTGGCGGTAAGCCAGTCGCCGACATCGGCAAAGACGACAAGACTGTCGAGAAGGTGATAGCCGTCGGCCCGCAGTCCGGTCAGATAAAGGGCCAGATTGACCTTGGCTGGCGCGAAAGCCTTAGTTCCCATCGGGGTTTGCGGTCTTTTCTTCGGCCATGACAGCATCGAGGCCAAGGTCGATCTTGCGCTGGATGCGGGGTTTTTCGGCCTCTGCAGGGCCGAAGGACAGGGCGCGGCGCCATTGGAATTGCGCCTCGCGTTTGCGGCCGACCATCCAGTAGATATCGCCAAGGTGATCGGTCACCACCGGATCGACCGGCATCAGGCGCGAGGCCTTTTCCTGCGGGGCAACGGCGTCGGAGTAGCGCCCAAGGCGGAAATAGGCCCAAGCAAGGCTGTCAACGATGAAGCCAACCTCGGGGGCGGCGGCGACGGCGCGCTGGATCATGCCCAGCGCCTCGTCCAGATTTTCGCCACGGTCGACGTAGGAATAGCCCAATTCGTTCAGCAAACGCGGTTCGTCCGGGGACAGGGACAGACCAAGACGGAAGTCAGCCTCGGCGGCGGGCCAGTCATCGTTCACCAGGGCGCAGCCGGCCCGTTTGTAAAACAGTGGCCAGTTGCCGGGTGCTGGATCGGGGACAAGGGCGATGGCGCGGGAATAGGCATCCATCGCCAGGTCGCAGCGGTCCTGTCGGCGCAGGGCGTCGCCCAAGGCGGTATGGACCGAGATATCGTCAGGCTTTTGCAGGGCGAGGTCCTGCAGCAGGGTCACAGCCTCCTCTGGGCGGTCCAGTCTGATGGCGGCGTCGGCCTGACCAATGCGGGCCGCGACATAGGCCGCGTCGGTTGCGGGGACGGCGCCGTAGGCGTCAAAGGCAAGGTCATAGCGTTCCAGCCCGTCAAGGATGCCTGCGGCCAGGAGGTGGGCATCGACATGGTCGGGGCGCAGGGCGGCGGCGACGCGGACGTATAGCAGGACATAGGTTTGGTCGGCCTGTTCATTGAGCGCAGTGGCGAGGGTGAAGAACACCTCGGCCAGGCCGTCGGTGGCGGTGCGCGCGACGTCGAAGGGCAGGATTTCGCCGGCAACCAGCCGCCTCCGCAGGGCGGCCATGCCAGCATCGGGGCGGTTGCCAAAGCTGCGGTCGATCAGGGCGATGGCGTCGGGGTTGCGTTCCAGCTGGCTGAGGATCTGGACATGGGCCAGCATGGCGCGGCGCAGTTGCAGGGCACCTTTGGCTTTGGGTGAGCCCAACAGGCGGTCGGCCCCCTCGTAATCGCCGGTTGTGGCGAGGGCGAGGGATTTGTGGTAGATGCCAAAGGCACCAGTGCCGGGTTCGGCGATGATCGTGTCGAAATCGGCAAGGGCTGCGGTCATGGTGCCTGCGCCGACCTTGGCCCAGGCCGTGATCAGGCGGTCGATGAGGGCGCCGATGGTGTTGCCGGCGGCCTGATCGGTCAGAACCTTGTCGAACGCGCCGTCCTGCAGATCGGCGGCCAGCACGGCGAGGTATCCGATCTGGTTTTTGATGCCGCCCCCCAGCAGGGCACGGCCCGAGGTGGCGGCCTGCGGAATTTGGCCCATGGCAAGATGAGCGGCGACTGCGCCCTCGAGCAGGGCGGCGTTGGTCGGGTCTGATTGCAGGACGCGGTCATACCAGTCGGCGGCGGCGGCAAAATCATTGGCAGCAGAGGCATGTCGCGCCGCGAGATAGGCGCCCGATTGGCCGCTGTCAGACCGGGCAGGCAGGGCGGAGAGGCTGGCCAGGATCAGGGCAAGGCCGATCAGGCGGGGCAGGGGTCGGGGCATGGCTTCTCCTACATCTTGAACGGGAAGCTAGTGGGATGGGGAGGCGAGGGCAATGCGCCGTCGCGGGATTTGGCCTGCGAGAGGCGGGTGGCGGTGCAAATCTTGGTGATGGGGGAGGTGCCGTCCTGTCTGGCAGCCGCAGGACAGGGCTGCAGTTGTCAGACAGGACGGCTGTCGCGGTCACATATTGGGGTAGTTCGGGCCGCCGCCGCCCTGCGGGGTGGTCCAGTTGATGTTTTGCGAGGGGTCCTTGATGTCGCAGGTCTTGCAGTGGACGCAGTTCTGGAAATTGATCTGGAAGCGCGGTTCTTTGCCGGCCTCGGCAATCACCTCGTACACGCCTGCCGGGCAGTAGCGCTGGGCGGGTTCGGCGTAGAGCGGCAGGTTGACCCGGATTGGGATCGAGGGGTCGATCAGTTTCAGGTGAGCCGGTTGGTCGGCGTCGTGGTTGGTAGCGGAATAGGCAATGTTGGTCAGGCGGTCAAAGCTGAGGACGCCGTCTGGTTTGGGGTAATCGATTGGTGCAAACTTGGCGGCAAGGCCGGTGGCTGCGGCGTCTGTTTTGCGGTGTTTGAGAGTGCCAAACAGCGACAGGCCAAAAAGAGTGTTGGTCCACATATCGAGGCCGCCACCCATCAGCGAGGCGATCAGGCCATAGTTGGACCAGAGCGGTTTGACGTTGCGCACCTTTTTCAGGTCCTGACCGATGGCGCCTTCGCGGACATCCACCTCATAGGCGGTCAGTTCGTCGCCCCGACGGCCAGCGGCGATGGCGGCATGTGCGGCATTCGCTGCGGCCAGACCAGAGAGCATGGCGTTGTGGTTGCCCTTGATCCGCGGGACGTTCACAAGGCCCGCAGTGCAGCCCAAAAGCGCCACGCCGGGTGCGACCATCTTGGGGATCGACTGCCAGCCACCCTCGGAAATCGCCCGCGCCCCGTAAGCCACACGTTTGCCGCCCTTGAGCAGGTCGGCCACCATCGGGTGATGTTTGAAGCGCTGAAACTCCATATACGGGTAGAGATGGGGGTTTTCGTAGTTCAGGTGGACCACAAAGCCGACGTAGACCTGATTATTCTCCAGGTGATAGATGAAGGAGCCGCCGCCTGCGTTGGATCCCAGCGGCCAGCCCATGGTATGGGTCACGCGCCCCTCGTGGTGTTTGGCGGGGTCGATGGCCCAAATCTCTTTCATCCCCAGACCGTATTTCTGGGGGGATTTGCCGGCGGACAGGTCGTATTTGGCGATGACCTGTTTGGCGAGCGAGCCGCGCACACCTTCGGACAGGAACACGTATTTGCCCGCAAGGACCATGCCGGGTTCATAGGACGGGCCGGGGGTGCCGTCGGCAGTCAGGCCAAACTCTCCCGCCACAACGCCGCGCACTTCGCCCATCGGGCCATAGACCAGTTCGGAACAGGACATGCCGGGGAAAATCTCGACCCCCAGGCCCTCGGCCACCTGACCCAGCCAGCGGCAGACATTGGCCATCGAGACGATGTAATTGCCATGGTTGTTCATCAGGGGGGGCATCGGCCAGTTCGGGATGCGGATCTGGCCTGCGGGGCCGAGGATGTAGAAGTTGTCTTCGGTCACCTCGGTTTTGATGGGGGCGCCCATGCTGCGCCAATCGGGCAGCAGCGCGTCAAGGCCCGAGGGGTCCAGCACGGCACCTGACAGGATATGCGCGCCAACCTCGGACCCCTTTTCCAGCACGACCACTGTCAGATTGCTGTCCAGCTGTTTCAGCCGGATCGCGGCCGACAGGCCGGACGGGCCAGCGCCCACGATGACAACGTCATATTCCATCTCTTCGCGCGTGATGTCTTGGGGCATGGGATCCTCGTCTATTGGGCCCGTTGTCATTGCCCTAAGGCGTCGTTGTCGTCAATTATAGCGCGAAATTCCGATGCGTCACCGACAGGAAAGCGCAAATTTACGCCTTACCTATTGCAATCTGCGTGGCGGCGGTCTCTTTAGTTGGGCAAGTGGTGCAAGGTCATGGTCCATACCGGTCCGTGGCCTTGTTCTTTGTTAGAAGCAGACCTTGAGCGCGAGTAGTGCAATGGACAAGATACCGATGACCCGTGCGGGGTTTACCGCATTGGACGAAGAGTTGAAGCTGCTGAAATCTGTCGAGCGACCGGCCGTGATCCGCGCGATTGCCGAGGCGCGCGAGCATGGTGATCTGTCGGAAAACGCCGAGTATCACGCAGCCCGCGAAAAGCAGTCCTTCATCGAGGGGCGCATCAAGGAGCTGGAGGCACTGGTGTCACTGGCCGAGGTGATCGACCCGACCAAATTTTCGGGCA
Source organism: Paracoccaceae bacterium (assembly GCA_031385445.1). Taxonomy (GTDB): domain Bacteria; phylum Pseudomonadota; class Alphaproteobacteria; order Rhodobacterales; family Rhodobacteraceae; genus CAIYZT01. The sequence goes on from JANNBM010000006.1 coordinate 28,382, forward strand.
CGGTCAAGTTCGGGGCCACGGTCACGCTGGCCGATGAGGACAGTGGCGAAGAAAAGACCTATCAGATCGTGGGTGAGCCCGAGGCTGATATCGAGCGTAACAAGCTGAACATCCGCTCGCCTTTGGCCCGGGCACTGATCGGCAAGGATGAGGGCGATTCGGTTGAAGTCAAATCGCCGGGCGGACAACGCAGCTATGAAGTTCTGTCGATCCGGTACATCTGACCGGACTGCCTGACGACGCGGAAAGTGGAATGGCCAAAGACCAGATATCTGACACAGCCGGGAAAGCAGCGTACGGAACCCAGAACGGCATGAGTGTGCTGGAATGGGTTGCGGCGGGTCTGGCGCTGGTCTGGCTGGTGGCGATCGGTGCCTATGTTCTGACCGCACCTGAGGGCGCGGGCAAGTTAGGATTGGTGTTGGCGCTTTTGGTGGTGTTCTTGCCGCTGGCGTTGATCTTGGCGGCTGTGGTCACCCTGCGGTCGGTCCGCGCCCTGCGGGGTGAGGCGCAGCGGTTGCAAGCCACGGTCGAGGCGATGCGGGCGGCCTATGTCCAAAGCCAGCAGGCTGTCGTCAGGCCATCGGTGGAAAAGAAGCTGGACGAATTGGCGGCCTCGGCGCGGCATACCGAAACGGTTTTGGCCGGGTTCACCTCGCGCCGGGATCAGGCGTTGACGCAACCGTCGGCCGACCGCAAGGCGGCGTTGGTGACGCCGCGCCCTGCCGCAGCCGAGGTTGAACAACCCGGCCTTGCCTTGGGCACCCCGGCCGAGGATCTGCATGCGCCCCTGTCGGTGTCCGATTTCATCAAGGCGTTGCAGTTCCCTGAAAACCCGGACGACCGTGACGGCTTTCGCGCGTTGCGATTGGCGTTGGAGGACCGCACGACAGCCAAGCTGATCCGGGCGGCGCAGGACGTGCTGACGCTGCTGGCGCAAGAGGGCATCTATATGGATGACCTGAAACCCGACCGCGCCCGCCCCGAAGTGTGGCGCAGGTTTGCGGCCGGCGAGCGTGGCCGCACGGTGGCGGCGCTGGGGGGTATCCGGGATCGGTCCAGTCTGGCCCTGACCGCCGGGCGGATGCGCGAGGACACGGTTTTTCGCGATGCGGGTCACCATTTCTTGCGCTGTTTTGACAAGACCTTTGCCGCGTTTGAACCCAACGCCACCGACGAGGAACTGGCCGCATTGGCCGACACCCGGACAGCGCGGGCGTTCATGTTGTTCGGCCGAGTGACCGGAACGTTTGACTAAAGCGGTTTGACCATCGTCAGGGCGGCCGAAAACTTGAACACCCAGCGCAGGATGCCGATGTTTTGCCGGGTCGTCACCGCAAAGCCCCGCCGTTCGTAAAGCGCAATGGCGCGGGTATTGCGGTCAATCACTTCCAGCCGGATGGCGGTGTAACCGCGCAGGCGCGCCTCGGCAGTGATGGCGGACAGAAGGGCGGAGCCAAGGCCCTGACCCTGACTGGCAGCGTCGACACACAGGCCGTCAAGCAGAAAACGGTCGTTATCAACCCCGTCTGACAGCCACCCCAGCACGGTTTGCCGCCAATAGGCCCCCCAAACGCCATAGACGGCACGCATGTCCTGCGGCTGTCCCGAGGCAAAGCTGCCCTTGGGGGTTTTGAAACCAGCAATGCCCAGTAATCGGCCGTCGCCGGACAGCGCGATGATCACCTGATCGGCGCGCATGGCACGGTGCAACAGGGTCAGGGCACGGGTTTCAGGGCCAAGGACCAGACCCAGTTTGCTGCCAAAGGCCTGCCAGTATAGCCGGACTGCGTCTGCGCGCAGGTGGTCAGGCAGGCCCAGTTGCAACGTGACCCCGGGGATTGTTGGCGTTCCTGTCACCCGAGCGCGCCCGCAAGCGCGTCAGCATGGCCCGCGCCAAGGATCCAGCCTTCCTCTTGCGCCTGTGCTGGGGTTTGGAACAGCGGGGCAAGGCTGCCGCGACGCGACAGGTTGTACAGTGCTTGGGCCAGCAGGCGCACTTGGGCGCGGTCCTTGATTGTGTCGGGATCGGCGCGGACGGCGGAGGCGAGGAGAGAGGGATAAACCTCGGCCAGAACAAGCGGGCCGGTGGCGGTGTCGAACGGCCAGACGCGGGCCCCGGGGCGCTGCGACAGGCGGTGGATCAGCGGCAGGCCCATCAGCGACTGTGATCCAACCGATCCGGTTGTGTACAGTTTCCAGACCGGTTGCGCCGAGGGGATCAGGGTTTCGATCAGGCGGCGTTCGGTAAAATCGCCATAGGTGACCGCTTTGGTGGCGGGCAGATGCGCATGTGCGGCGCTGTCGGGGCGGCCCCAGAACGGACCCGGCGCGTGAAAGCCCGCATTGATCTGATCGGCCACGGCAAAGCGGTTGTTGGCATTGTCGGGGCCGTCGGTGATGTGCTGGTTCAGCCAGTGCCAGACGGCAGGGGCCTGCGGCTGGCCGGTCAAGGCTGCGGCAAAGCCTGTGGGATAGCCAAAGGGGAAATCAAAGCCCAAAAGGACCCGGTGGCCTGCCGCAGCCTCGGCGTCCAGCAGGGTGTTCAGGGCAGTCTCCGCCTCGGCCCTGGTGCGGTGATAGGTGGCGGTGGTCTGACCTGCGCGGGCAATGCCGATCCAGTTGGCGTCCGCACTGGGGCGTTTGGGGCTGGGTTTGGCGGCGGCTGACCAATCCACGACGATGACGGTGTCAAAGGGGGCGGTGGGGGTCAGACCGGTTTGTGACAGAATGAACTGGGCGATTTGCTCGGTATTGTTCAGGTCCAGAGTGGGCACAGACAGCGCGGGCAGGGTGGTGTCGGTGGCCACGGCGCGGGTTGTGGGGTCGTTCGGCTGGATCAGATCGTGGCCCGCCTCTGCCCTAAATACCTCGATCTTGGGGTGGGCGTCGCGCTTGTACCCTTCAACCAGCACCAGATCGACGGGGGCAAGGCGTTTGAGGATATCCGTCAGCTTGGGTTCGGAGCCGCGGTGTTCGCGCATCAGGGCGAAACGATGCGCCGAGGCGAGGATCACCTCGGACGCACCGGCGGCGCGGTGGCGAAAGGTGTCCTTGCCGGGGTGATCAAGGTCGACGTCGTGGTGGACATGTTTGACAGTGGAAACCGTCAGACCCTTGGCCGTGATGCAGGCCACCAGGCGTTCCATCAGGCTGGTTTTGCCCGAATTTTTCCAGCCGATGATGCCGTAGATTTTCATGAGGAGGCGTCCAGTATTGCGGCAAAGCGGGTGATGTCGTCGGGGGTATTGGCGTTGGCAAAGGCCAGATCGTCCGGGAAATCGGCAATGCTTGCGCCTTGGTCCGTCGCAAAGCTGCGCACCCGCGCCTTGGCACCGGACGCCAGAAAAGCGGCCAGCGCAGGCGCAAGGGTGACGGGCCACAGGCCAAAGGTCGGGTGCAATGTGCCATGGCTGGCGGCAAGGGCCGCGCCGGACGGCCCCGCAGCAAGGCAAAGCCGGGGCACTAGATCGGGTGGCAAGAACGGGCCATCCACGGGCACCGACACAACTGCCGTGGCGCCAAGCGGGGCCGCCCAGTGCAGCGCGGACAATATGCCCGACAGAGGGCCGTGGGACGCCGTATCGGGCAGCACAGGCAGCCCACACCCGGCAAAGCGCGCCGCATCGCCATTCGCGGATAGGGCCAGCCCCTGAACCTGTGGGTCAAACCGGGCGATCACATGGGACAACAGGGTGGTGCCCGCAAGGGTCACCAGCGCCTTGTCCCCCCCGCCCATCCGGCGGGCCTGTCCCCCGGCAAGGATGACGCCAAAAATCCTCATCTGCATGGCCTCCTTGACATGGCCAAGGGTTACGCGCCCTTGGCCCCGCCGTAAAGGTCAGCTGCCCGGCAGGGCGCTGACGGAAACGCCCGGCAGCCCAAAGCGCAGATTGCCGCTTTCGGAGGTCAGGGTCCGGATTTGAACGCCCGGCAATTCGGCAAAGGCGCGCATCATGACCTTGGGGAAATAAGTGTTTGGCAGACCCTCGAAGCCGGGCACGCCCGACAGCACATCGGAGATGGCAAGGGTGCAGGTGGCCTTGCCCGCGGCGCCGCGGGCAATGGCCGCGGCCTTGACCTGAGCGGCCACCTCGGGGGTCACGTACATGGTTTGCTGGATGAGCTGGAATGGGGCCGTGCCCTGATAATCGACATAGGCCGCCAACAGGCCGGGGGTGAAGCCGTAGATCAGATCTTCACGCTCGACCGGCAGGGGCTGGATGTCGTTGCCATATTCACCTGCGGGGTCATACAGGACGCGCTCATCCGCGTTGATCAGCAAGCCCGCATGGGCGCCCGCCTGATTGCGCGTGTTGATCGAGGTGAACAGCGTGATTGACGGAAGGTTGGGGTCGACATAACGGGCCCGCGCCACATCTGCGTCGCTGGCCCATTTCTGGTCAGCCGTACACCCCATCACGAACAGCAAGGCCGTGAGGCCCGCCAGCAAGCGCAGGCCATTAAGAACGCTTTTCATACTCGTATCCTTTTGGCACCAACGAAACGGCGCACGATGTCAGGCGTTCGACAAAGCCATGAAGATCAGAACAAGAACCGAGATGACCGCGCCCCAGATCGACAGGCGGATGAACCCGGCAAAGGTCTTTTCCTGTGCGCGGATGTCCATGCTGCCCACTTTGTGTTCAGCGGCGTCGCCATGATTGTGATCGGCCATGATCGTGTCCTTTTTTGAAGTGTTGCCCCGCCATTACCCGATAATTCCGACGCTGTCACGGGGGCAGGGCGCTGTTTTGGCTCAGGCAGAGGCGTCGCCCGCTTCGCCGCCGACCCAGCCAGAGGTCAGATTGAAACCGATACGGCGGGGCGCGTCGTCAGGGTCAGATTTGGGGCGGGCCTGCAGCATGACGTTCAACTGGCTGACATGCTGGATCAGCTGATTTTTCAGGCCCTGATCGTCGGTGCCGTAAAAGGTCACCAGATCGGGGTCAAAAAAGCCCAAACCCTCGATCCGCAGGATGCCGGCGTCGGATCCGGCAAAGCCCAAAGCAACCTCTTGGTCGCCGTTCAATTGCTTTTCAAAGTCGCGGATATACAGGATCAGGCGGTCATAGGCCCATTCGGCCGGGGATTTTGGCTTGGCGGGCGCGGCAGTTTTGGTCTGTTTCGTCATCATCGCCCCTCAGATTGCGCGCCATTCCCATGCGCCGTCGTCCGACAGGTCGCGCGAAATTGCCCCGCGCAGCAAGAGGCAATTCAGATGTGCCACTGATTCGCAAAGAGCCATGCCAAAGGTTTCAGGACCGACGGGGCGTTTGAACAGCACTGGAAAACAATCAGTCGCCATTTTTGGGCTGGCCAAATGGTCCAACAGGCGGTCCAGCGCGTGTTCGTGGTCACGCACCATTTCATTCAGCCGAAATGGCAGGCCTGTGAACGGCAGCTTGTGGCCAGGCAGCACCAACTGGTCATCGCGGGCATGGGGCATCAGGGCACGGGCGCTGTCCAACCATTCGGTCAGGGGGTCAGCCTCGGGTTCGGTGGGATAGACCCCGATATTGGCCGAGATCGAGGGCAAAAGCTGATCACCGCCGATGATCAGGTTGTCATCCATGCTCCATAGCATCGCATGTTCGGGGGCGTGGCCATGGCCGATGCGCACCAGCCAACGGCGCCCCCCGGCGGTGATCACGTCCCCTTCGGCAATGCGGGTAAAGCCAAGGGGCATAGGCGCGACCACGTCGCGAAAGTTAAAGGGGCGTTCCAGCGCACGTGCAGCGCGTTGTTCCGCCGATAACCCGGCGCGTTGATAAAACAACAGCGATTCGGGGGATGGCTGGCGTTGTTCGTCCAACGTCAGCATCCGCGCATAGAGCCAGGAGGTGCGTGTCGTGATCAGTTCGACGCCCAGCGACTGAAACCATCCGGCAAGGCCGATATGGTCGGGGTGGTAATGCGTCACGATCAGCCGCGTCACCGGTTTGTCACGCAGCGGCACGGCCATCAGGGCCTGCCACAGGGTCCGGGTGTGTTTGCTGGACATTCCGGTATCAATCAGGGTCCAACTGTCCTCTTCCTCGAGCGCGTAGCAATTCACGTGGTCCAGCGCCATGGGCAGCGGCAGGCGTAGCCAGCGCACCCTGGGAGCAACCTCGATTGCGTCATAGTCGCCTGGGGGATCGGGAAAGGGATAGTGGATCTGGGCCGTCACGAGGCCAAGGCCTCGGGGGTCAGGTCGTACAGACCGGCAGCCCCTTCCCGTGCTTGGGCAAGCAGGGCGGCATGTTCGGGCAAAAGACGCCGGATCGCAAAGCGGGTCAGCGGTTCGCGGGCCGGGTCCGCAACAGCCGCCAGCAGGTGATAATGGCAGCCCAGCACCCGCGCAAAGGCACGCAGGTAGGGCACCGCCCCGGCGAAACGGTCGTTAAGGGGTTGGGCCAACAGTGTTTCGGTCGCCTCGTGCAGGGCGTCGATGGCGGTCCACAGCGGGGTGGCAAGGTCATTCAGCGCGGGGCGCGCGGTCTGGACTGTTTTGCGCATCTCGTCGATCAGGGCGAATGCGGCATCGCCGTTATCCATCATTTTGCGGCCAACAAGGTCCATGGCCTGAATACCATTGGTGCCTTCGTAGATCTGGGTGATGCGGACATCGCGGGCATATTGCGCGGCGCCGGTCTGTTCGATGAAACCCATGCCACCATGGACCTGCACCCCAAGATGGGCGACGTGGTGCCCGGTATCGGTGCCATAGGCCTTGGCAATCGGGGTCAAAAACGCGCCGCGGGCCAGCCATGCGGTATCCCCAGTGGCGGTGCCCATGTCGATGGCGACGGCACAGGCCAAAGCGATGGCACGGGCCGCAAACACCTCGGCCTTCATCTCGGCCAGCATGCGGCGCACGTCGGCGTGGTCGATGATCGCGCCTGCGCCCAAGGGGGTCTTGCCCTGTTTGCGGTCATTGGCATAGGTCAATGCATGTTGAAACGCCGCCTCGGCCTGCGCCACGCCCTGCATGCCGACGCCAAGCCGGGCATTGTTCATCATGGTGAACATGGCCGCCATGCCCTTGTGCGGCGCACCCACCAGCCAGCCCTTGGCCGCGTCGAACTGCATCACGCAGGTTGGGCTGCCGTGAATGCCCAGTTTGTGTTCCAGACTGACCACGTTCAACGTGTTGCGCTGGCCGGGGTTTCCCGCCGCATCTGGCAAAAACTTGGGCACCATGAACAGCGAGATGCCTTTGACACCCGCCTCGCCATCGGGCAGGCGGGCCAGCACCAGATGGCAGGTGTTGGCCATGAAATCGGCATCCCCCCATGTGATATAGATTTTCTGCCCGGTGATGGCATAGGTGTCGTCGCCCAGGGGTTCGGCCCTGGACCGCAGGGCACCCACATCCGACCCGGCCTGCGGTTCGGTCAGGTTCATCGTGCCGTTCCATTCGCCGGAAATAAGTTTGGGCAAATACAGCGATTTAAGGGTGTCCGAGGCGTGGTGATCCAGCGCCTCGATCTGGCCTTGGGTCAGCATGGGGTTCAGTTGCAGGGCAAGGCAGGCCGAGGACATCATCTCGGCCACGCAGGTATTGAGGGTGGTGGGCAGGCCCATGCCACCGTAGGCCGGGTTGGCGGACATGCCGATCCAGCCCCCCTCGGCCACAGCGCGAAACCCTTCGGCAAAGCCGGGAGAGGTGCGCACGATGCCGTTTTCCAGATGGGCGGGGTGCAGGTCGCCCGCGCGGTTCAGGGGTGCAAGGGTGATTTCGGACAACCGCCCCGCCTCGGTCAGGATGGCGTCCACGGTTTCGGGCGTTGCTTCGGCAAAGCGGGGGGTGGCGGCGACGCTGGCAAAGCCAAGGATGTGGTCCAAAAGAAAGCGATGCTCGGCAATCGGGGCGCGGTAGGGCATGGGTGTCTCCAAATGCTTGGCACGGCGGACTAATCAGATTAGGAGTGTAGCGTTAACCCGTTGGCCGCAAGCGACAAGCAGGACGTGGCGTCACATAAATGACCAAAACCGAACTTCTGACGCCAGATGCGGCTGGGCTGACGCGTGCGGCACGGCTGTTGCGGGATGGCGGGCTGGTCGCCTTTCCGACCGAGACGGTTTATGGGCTGGGTGGCGATGCGCGGTCAGATCTGGCGGTGGCGCAGATATTTGATGCCAAGGGGCGACCACGGTTCAACCCATTGATTGTGCACGTGCCTGACGTGGCCGCTGCCCGCGAGTTCGCCGTTCTGGATGCCCGGGCCGAGGCGATCGCGGCCAGTTTTTGGCCGGGGCCGTTGACCTTGGTCTTGCCGCTGCGCGAGGCGGGGTTGTCGCCGCTGGTGACGGCGGGGCTGACTTCGGTTGCCATTCGCGTGCCCGCCCATCCGCTGGCCCAAGACCTGCTGCGCGCCTTTGGCGGACCGTTGGCAGCGCCGTCGGCCAACCCCTCGGGGCGGGTGTCGCCCACACGGGCGGCGCATGTGTTGGCGGGGTTGTCGGGGCGGATTGCCGCGGTCTTGGACGGTGGGGCCTGTGCGGTGGGGGTGGAATCGACCATTCTGGGGTTGCTGGATCGGCCGGAACTGCTGCGCCCCGGTGGCGTGGCGTTGGAGGCGTTGGAGGCTGTTTTGGGGCCGTTGTCGTTGGGCGGTTCTGCGGAAAAACCAAATGCGCCCGGCCAGTTGGCGTCACATTATGCCCCCGGTTCCGCAGTGCGGCTGGAGGCAGCGACAGCGCATCCGGGCGAGGTGCGGCTGGGGTTCGGGCCGGGGCCATGCGATCTGAACCTGTCCGAGGGTGGCGATCTGGTCGAGGCGGCGGCGAACCTGTTTCACATGCTGCGCGAGGCCGACCTGCTGGCCACAGGGCGTGGTATTGCGGTCGCCTCGGTGCCCGAAACCGGGCTTGGCCGGGCCATCAATGACCGGCTGCGCCGGGCGGCGGCCCCGCGGGGTTAGTCTTCGACCTTCAGGACGATTTTGCCGATGTGGCCGGGAGCCTCGATCCGCCAATGGGCGGCGGGGGCCTCGGTCAGGTGGTATTCGCTGTCGATGACAACCTTGAACGCACCGGCGGCGATCATCGGCCAGACATGGGCGTGAACCTGTGCCGCGATGCGCGCTTTGGCGAGGTCCGATTGCGGACGCAGGGTGGATCCGGTCAAGGTCAGCCGCCGCACCATCAGTTCGGCAAAGTTCACATCCGCCTTGGCCCCTTGCAGAAAGGCGATCTGGACAAGACGGCCATCATCGGCCAGCGCCTTGATATTCAACGGGATATAGGAACCGCCGACCATATCGAGGATCAGGTCTGCGCCGCCCGCCTTGGACAGGATGGCGCTGAAATCCTCGGACCGGTAGTTGATGCCACGCTCGGCCCCCAAGGTTTCGCAAAAGCGCGCCTTGATGTCGCTGCCGGCGGTGGCAAAGACGCGGGCACCAAGGGCGTGCGCGATCTGGATGGCGGTCGTGCCGATGCCCGAGGTGCCGCCGTGGACCAAGAAACGCTCGCCTCCCTTTAGCCCGCCGCGCATCACGACGTTGGACCAGACGGTGAAACAGGTTTCAGGCAGGCAGGCGGCGTCGCGCATCGACAGGCCGGGAGGGATCGGCAAAGCATGGGATTCGTGGGTCGCGGCATATTCGGCATAGCCGCCACCGGGCAGCAGGGCGCAAACTTTATCCCCGATATCCCATAGGGTTACGCCTGGACCGCAGGCCACAACCGTGCCCGAACATTCCAACCCCGGCAGAGGCGAGGCATTGGCGGGTGGGTTATAAAGCCCCGCCCGTTGCAGCGCGTCAGGGCGGTTCACCCCGGCATAGGCCACGCGGATGATGATTTGGCCATGCCCCGGAACCGGCACCGGCATGGAGCAGGGTTTCAGCACATCTGGTGCGCCGGGGCTGTAAATCTCCATGGCGAGCATGGCGTGGGACAGGGTCATAAGGTGGGCCTTTCAGGTCTTGCCGGGCAGGTCTTGGGGCCTTTGTGGGGCATGGATCCTTTCCAAAACCTTCAAGGGACCGGCCATAAGCGCCTTTCCCAGCGGATTTTCGCGAAAACGCGCCTTGGTCTTTTCAATCTGCATGATGCCCTCGATCCGCCGATCCAGAAAGTCCCATGTTGCCTGATGGCCGTCGCTGTCGTCACCCATCCAGAACAGGACCGTGGCACCATATACAGCGGACAGGCTGGCGCGTTTGGTATACCAGTTGATATCGGTCGAGGTGTCGCCAAGGGCAGTCCAGATCGCATCGGCGGTGCCCCAGATCGCACGGGCCCCTTCGGCGGCATATTGCGGCAGGGCCAGCAGGGCCGTTCCGCGCCGTACCAGTTCGCGGTCGGCGTCTTGCAGGCGCAGTTTGACCGCCAACTTCACCCGGTCGCGAAAGCGCAGGCTGGCAAGGTCGGTGGCGGCAAGGGCGTCCTGCATCGCGATATCGCCCTGTTTGTGATAGGCCAGTGCCAGATCCACCCCGCCGCGCGGATATATGGCACGGGCCAGCGCAGGTGCCGTCGCTGATTCGTCCGCCGCCGCCATCAGCGCCGCATCCGACCAGCCATCAAAGGGCACATGGGGCAGGGCCGCCTGCAACAGGCGCCATTTCGTTGACTCCATTGTATTTTCCCGGTCCATCGCCTGATCCTTTACTGCATTGGTAGACAAAGGGCCGCTGCTTTGCTAGGACGCCCCTGCCTGCACATATAGTGCAACTCTAACTTAGGAAGGTGGTGACAACCACATGCAGGTCAGCGTCCGCGACAATAACGTCGAACAGGCTTTGCGCGCTTTGAAGAAAAAGCTGCAGCGCGAAGGCGTTTTCCGCGAAATGAAGCTCAAGCAACATTTCGAGAAACCCTCCGTCAAGAAAGCCCGCGAACAAGCTGAAGCCGTGCGCCGCGCGAGGAAACTCGCCCGGAAGAAGCTTCAACGCGAAGGCGGGATGTAAGGGTTTTTCCGCGCAAGCGGAAAAGACCTGGGCATAAGCCCGACGTTCAGCGACACTGGGGCAGCGATGTCCACCCGATTGACCCCTGTCCGCGAGGATGGGGGTTTTTCATTTTCAGACTTCGCTAACGTATTGGGGGCGCTGTGTTAATTCGCAGAATTAACGGGGTGTGAACGACCTA
>JANNBM010000011.1:0-44652 GCA_031385445.1 Paracoccaceae bacterium
CCTTGAGGCCGAGAATCCCTCCAAGGAAATCGCGATGTATATCAACAGCCCCGGCGGCGTTGTGACCTCCGGCTTGTCGATCTACGACACCATGCAATACATCCGCCCCAAGGTCTCGACTTTGGTGATCGGGCAGGCGGCGTCGATGGGTTCGCTGCTGCTGCAAGCGGGCGAAAAGGGCATGCGCTTCAGCCTGCCGAACAGCCGCGTCATGGTCCACCAGCCCTCGGGCGGCTACCAAGGCCAAGCGACCGACATCATGATCCATGCGCGCGAGACCGAAAAGCTGAAGCGTCGCCTGAATGAGATCTATGTCAAGCACACTGGCAACGATTACGAGACGGTCGAAGCGGCGCTTGAGCGCGACAATTTCATGTCCGCCGAAGATGCCAAGGCTTGGGGCTTGATCGACGAGATTCTCGAAAGCCGTGGCAAGGCTGACGAAGTGAAATAACCCCGGTGCCCCCGGCTGATACCGGGGGCACTTTCGGCCCGCCCCAGTTGGGCGGGGGCACTTTCGGATTGTGGAGGTTTGGGCCTTGGCTTACACTTCCCTCAAACGCTCCCTACGGGCGCAGGGCAGAGGACACTCATGGCGAACAATTCCGGCAGCGACAGCAAGAACACGCTCTACTGCTCCTTCTGCGGCAAAAGCCAGCATGAGGTGCGCAAGCTGATCGCAGGCCCGACCGTGTTCATCTGTGATGAATGTGTCGAGCTTTGCATGGATATCATCCGCGAAGAGACCAAGACCACGGGTCTGAAATCTTCGGACGGGGTGCCGACACCGCGCGAGATTTGCAAGGTGCTGGACGACTATGTCGTGGGCCAGATGCATGCCAAGCGCGTGCTGTCGGTGGCGGTTCACAATCATTACAAACGCCTGAACCATTCGTCGAAATCCGATGTGGAGCTGGCAAAGTCGAACATTCTGCTGATCGGGCCGACGGGGACGGGCAAAACCTTGCTGGCCCAAACGTTGGCACGGATTTTGGATGTGCCGTTCACGATGGCGGATGCGACCACTCTGACCGAAGCCGGCTATGTCGGCGAGGATGTCGAAAACATCATCCTGAAGCTGCTGCAGGCCAGCGAGTACAACGTGGAGCGGGCACAGCGCGGCATCGTTTATATCGACGAGGTCGACAAGATCACCCGCAAATCCGACAATCCCTCCATCACGCGGGATGTGTCGGGCGAAGGTGTGCAGCAGGCTCTTCTGAAGATCATGGAAGGCACCGTTGCCAGCGTGCCGCCCCAAGGCGGGCGAAAGCATCCGCAGCAGGAATTCCTGCAAGTGGACACCACGAACATCCTGTTCATCTGTGGTGGTGCCTTTTCGGGATTGGAAAAGATCATCGCGCAGCGCGGCAAAGGGTCGGGCATTGGTTTTGGCGCCGATGTCAAAGACCCAGAAGCGCGCGGCGTTGGCGAGGTGTTTCAGGAGCTGGAGCCAGAGGATCTGCTGAAATTCGGCTTGATCCCGGAATTTGTCGGCCGTTTGCCGGTGATTGCGACGCTGAATGATCTGGACGAAGGCGCTTTGGTGACGATCCTGACTGAGCCGAAGAACGCTTTGGTCAAACAATACCAAAGGTTGTTCGAGATCGAGGGTGTAAAGCTGAGCTTTACCACCGATGCGCTGTCGGCAATTTCAAAGCGGGCGATCAAGCGTAAAACGGGCGCGCGCGGATTGCGGTCGATCATGGAAGATATCCTTTTGGATACCATGTTCGAATTGCCGGGACTCGAAGGGATCGAAGAGGTCGTGGTGAACGAGGAAGCGGTGAACAACGGGGCTAAGCCTTTGATGGTTCATGTGGAAACGAAGAAGAAAGAGCCGGCTGCGGCGGGGTAAGTTTGGCTGCACCGGCTTTTGAATACTGGCGGCCTGGTGGGTCTGTCTTGAACAAACCCGCCAGGGATTGATCTTGTTAATCCAGCGTGATCTCTGGGTTAGATTAGCAGACCGATACCCCCCGCCTGCAAGATCAGGAATAGTCCTTCGTACATCGACGGCTTCAGGCGTCGCGGCTTGTCGGCGATCTGGTTTGATCGCGCAAGCTTATCGAATGCCGTGCCGGCCGGCAAACGAGGCCGAAATCCCGACGACAGTGACGCAGCCATCAAGACCTGCCTGTCGAGGAAGGGCCGTTTGGCATGGCGCTTTGGCACAAGGCCGGGTGCGTGGAAAGCCTGCTTTGGCTGACCCAGCGGGACTGGACGGCGCCGAAATTCAGCACGCTGAGCCGCCGCAAGTAGACCCTGAAGGTCCACATCCCGTTTCGCGGATCAAATACCCGCTGCAGCCGTTGATCGACAGCACCGGGATCAAGGTCGAAGGCGAAGGGGCGCGGAATGCCCGCAGGCAAGGCGGGGCAAAACGCCGCGTCTGGCGCAAGGTCCTCTCGGGATCGAGGAGCCAACGTTGGAGATCAGGGCAGTCGAGGTCAACGGCAGCGACTTGGGCGATGCCCCCCTGTTGCTAGAATTGCTCTGCCAGATTACCCCCCGATCAGCCGCGCGCCAGCATTGCCGCCTCGCAAGGACGCCAAGGCGCGGAAGACTGAAACGGCGGGCGCGCGCAACGCGGCGCTGCGGGTGCCGAAAACCTCGGCCGGGCGCTCTGGCGATCCTTCTTGGCCGTATCCTTTGGATGCGCCTGCCGGGCAATGGGTGAAGGGGGTGTCACCCCCGAACCCGCGCGAAGGTGAAGATGCCTTATGTCAAAACGCTGGGTCAGCGCCTCCCCCTCGTGGTTTGCAACGCAAACCAGTGCCGGGCAATGCATGGCGCGGGGTTTCGATCCTCCGGTCGCAGAGGTCCAGGTCCGTGTTTCCGGGTTTATCGGCTGCTCTGCGCTCGGCATCCCCGTCACAAAGGTCGGGGGAGTGGTCTGTCCGGCAGAAGGGGCCGTCCGGCCGTCCGCCGATGGGGCAACACAGCCCAATGATATCCGGATGCGGCTGGCCGAAAAGTGGCTGGTGCCGTGGTAACGCCGCAACTGACGGGTGTTTTTTGGCGAAACCCGCGTGTTGGCCGTATTTGGGGCTGGTTTGGCAGGCTGCCGCCGTTCGATCGGGCCGGATTGCACGACCGCGCGCTAAACCCCGGTTTCGGCGGCACCGAGCGCGGGGTCCAGATGGTCGCGCAGGCTGTCGCCCAGAAGGTTGAAACCGATGGCGGTCAGCGCGATGGCGCCGCCGGGAAAGACCGCCAGCCACCACGCGGCCGGTTGATTGGTCAGGCTTTCAAAGATCATCACACCCCATTCGGGGGTGGGCGATTGGGCGCCAAGGCCAAGAAACGACAGGCCCGAGGCTGACAGGATCACGAAACCGACGTCGGTGGTCGCTTGCACGATGACGAGGGGCCAGACCATCGGCAGCAGCGTCACGAAGATCAACCGCAGGTTCGAGGCCCCCATGGCGCGGGCGGCGGCGACATAGTCTTGTTGTTTCAGCGACAGAACGCGGGCCCGGATCAGGCGGGCGTACCACGGCCAGAACACGGCTGATAACGCGATGGTGGTGGGAATCATGCCGCCGCCAAAGCTGGCGGCGATGGCGGCGGCGAGGATCAGCGCGGGAAAGGCAAGGAACAGATCGGTCAGCCGCATCAGCGCCTCATCCACCAGCCCGCCGAAATAGCCCGCGACAAGGCCAATGGTGGTTCCAACAGTTCCCGCAACCGCGAGCACGCAAGCCGATACCGACAGCGAAATCCACGCCCCTGCGATCACCCTTGCAAGCAGATCGCGCCCAATCTTGTCAGTTCCCAGCCAGTGCTCGGCCGAAGGCGGCTGCAGTCGCGCACGGATGTCCATGTGCAAAGGGTCATAACTGGTGATGGAATGGCCAGACAGATAGCCGGCAAAGGAAATCGCCCCCAAGGTCAGCATCACGGCCACCAGCGCAGACGCCAGCATGGCCTGCTCGGAGGAGGCGCTGAATTTGGCGATACGGGAAAGCGCCCCAAGCTGCGGCGCGAAATCGGTGTCGGCGGTGGTCATCGCAGGCTTACCCTTGGGTCAAACAGCGCATAGCTGAGGTCAACGAGAAAGTTGATCATTGTATAGGACAGCGACACCACCAGCGTGATCGCCATGATGGCGTTATAATCGGACCCGGCGATGGCGTTGGCGGTATAGCGGCCAAGGCCCGGCCAGTCGAAAATCAGCTCGATGAAGACCGCACCGGAAATCATCAGGCCAAGGTTCAGCCCGAAAATCGTGATCACCGGCAGCATGGCATTGCCCAAGGCGTGGCGCGCATAAACCCGCCAGGGCGCGATGCCTTTGGCCCGCGCGGTGCGGATGTAATCCTGGGTCAGCACGTCCAGCATCGTGGTGCGCACCACGCGGATGGTGATCGCGGTGGAGGCGATGGACAGGGTGCAAACCGGCAGGATCAGGTGGCGCAGTACCTGGGCCAGCAGATCGAAACGCCCGGCGAGCAGGCTGTCGATGGTTAGAAACCCGGTGATGTAATCGGGCGGCGTCATGCCCAGATCGAGCCGCCCGCCAAAGGGCAACAGGCCAAGGGCGGCGGCGAAAACCATCTGCAGCACCAACGCCAGCCAGAAATCGGGCACCGAAAGCCCCATCACCGCGCCCGCCCGCACCGCCACATCGGGCGCGCGTTTGCTGTAGGCGGCGGCGAGCGAGCCGAGTGTCAGGCCGCCAATCAGGCTTATGAGCGCAGCATAGAGCACCAGTTCCAGCGTGGCAGGGACATAGATCAGGATATCCTCGGAAATCGGCCGCCGTGAAATGACCGAGCGGCCAAAATCGCCCTGCGCGATCTGTCCGACATAGTGCAGGAACTGCCGGGGAACCGGCGCATCCAGGCCCAGTTTGTCGCGCACGGCGGCCAAAGCTTCGGGCGTGGCGCGCGCGCCCGCGATCAGGCGCGCGGGATCGCCGGGCAAAAGCCGCGCCAGCGAAAACGTCATCACAATGACGCCCGCCAGCAGCAGGCCCGTGCCAACCAAGCGGCGAAGAAGGAATCGCAGCACGGCTTAAGCGCGGCGCGACAGCGCGGCCATATCCAGCGTCGAGACATAGACCGGGTTGTTGACCAGCCCCGCGATATCGCTGCGGGTGACAAAGGCGGTGCGGCTTTGCTGAATGGGCAGCCAGGCCGGGTCTTCGGTGGTCAAGATATCGGCCAGCCGCAGGAACTTGGCCACGTTGGCCTCGTCCATCATCTGGTTGTTCAGCGCGTCGATCAACCCGGTCGCCTCGGCATTGGAATAGCGGCCCGAATTGCCGTCGGCAGAGGTGGAATTGCCGCTGAACAGCGAAGCTGCATAGCTGTAGGGGTGGTTCACGTTTGGCCACCAGCTGAAATAGAACATATCGGGACGCTCGGCCGCGGCGGCGTCGCCAAAGAAGGCGTCAAGGAAGGCTGGGAACGACATTTCCTGCAAATTCAGGGTGATGCCAATATCGGCGAGCCAGGCTTGCAGGATCTGCCCCTCGATATCGCCAAACCCTTCGTAAAAGGCCATGGTCAATTCAGTACCCTCGGCAATCCCTGCTTCGGCCAAGAGTGCGCGCGCTGTGTCCGGCTCGTAAGGCAGAAGCCGCGAGGCGGTGTCCATGCCTTGCATCAGGGACGGAAACACCGACGTGGGCTTGTCCGCGGTGCCAAGGGTCACGTCGCGGATATAGCCGTCGTGGTCAAAGGCGTGGCAGATGGCTTGGCGCGCGCGCGGATCGGCGAGGATGCCGTCGGTGGCAAAGGACACGAATTCCACCACGAAGGTCGGATTATCGGTCAGGGTAAAGCGGTCATCGGCCTTCAGCGCTACGATGTCTTCGGGCTCCAGCGTCAGGGTAATATCCGCCTCGCCGGATTCCAGCAGTTGGCGGCGCGTGGCGGACAGAGGCAGGGTGCGGGTGATTACCCGGTCAAAATGCGGGCGGTCCCAGCCGCCGCGCCATGCGTCATTCTTGACAAAGGTGGCCGATTGACCCGGCTCCATCGATTCAAGCTTGTAGGGGCCGGTGCCGACCGGGTTGGATTGCAGGTATTGCGAACCCATGTCGTCGGGCCCGGTGGAGTTGGCCTCGGCGGCGGTCGGGCTTGCGATCCAGAAGCCGTATTGAGAGGAAACCTGCAGATCAAAGAACGGATGCGGGGTGCCCAGATCGAAGCGAATCGTTGCTGCGTCAACGACGACGATCTGCGTGGCCGGGTCATCTATTTGCCAGGTGTATCCTTGGCCCAACGGCAACGTCACCAGCCGGGTGATGGATTTCTTGACCGCCTCGGCGTCGCAAACCGTGCCATCGTGAAACATCGCCCCTGCCGCAAGGGTAAAGGTCCAGCTGGTCCCATCGGCACTGCTTTCCCATTTGCTCGCGAGCGAGGGCGCCACTTTCAGCGTGTCCGTTCCGTCCAGAACGGTCAGCGTTTCGTAAACCGGGCGCAGGCCGTAAGCCCATTCCACATTGGTCGCGGGGTCCAGATTGCCCACCGTTGCATCGACCAGAACCACCAGCGTTTTGGGGTCACGCCCCCCCAGATCGACCGAGGCGGCCAGCATCGCCTTGGGCCAGTTGACCGCAGCCAGCGCCATCGCGGAGGCACCAGCCAGAAACGACCGGCGGGGAAGGGTGAATTGAGCGCCCGTGCGGGGCGAATGATCTGCGGCCATGGCGATGTCCCGATTCTGAAAAGGAGGCTTTGTACCCCAAATCTCGCCCCAATCGGCCCATGCGTCGATACCCTTTAAGGGGGACACACTTTGCGCCGCCATTCATGTACCATGGGCCCTATGACACAGCCGAAAGCCACCGCTCTATGACCTTGCTTGCAGTGAAAGATCTGACCGTCAGCGTCAGGTCGGGGGCGAATACCGCGCCGATCGTGGATGGTTTGTCGTTTCAAATCGCCGCCGGGCGCTGCCTTGGGATTGTGGGCGAAAGCGGGTCCGGCAAAAGCTCGGTTGCGCTCGCCGTCATGGGGCTGCTGAATGCGCAGGCCTTGCAGGTTGGCGGGCGGGTTGAATTGGGCGGCGCCGATCTTGTCGCCCTGTCGCCTGCACAGTTGCGCGCGCGGCAAGGCCGCGACATCGCGATGATTTTTCAAGACCCCGGAAGCAGCCTCAATCCGGTGCAAAGGATCGGCGCCCAGATCATCGAGAGCCTGCGCGCGCACCAAAAGGTCAGCCGCGTTGAGGCCGCGCAGCGCGCGGTTGAGGCGTTGACGCGCGTGGGCATGCCGGACCCCAAAGGCATGATGCGGCGGTATCCGCATCAGTTAAGCGGCGGGCAGCGGCAGCGGGTGATGATCGCGATGGCCGTTATCCTGAAGCCGCGGCTTTTGGTGGCGGACGAGCCGACGACAGCGCTGGACCTGACCATTCAGGCGCAGATTCTGGTGCTGCTGAAGGATCTGGTGCGCGAGACGGGCATGGCGCTGCTGTTGATCAGTCATGACCTTGGCGTTGTGGCGGAAATGGCGGATGATGTGATCGTGCTTTATGCCGGGCGGGCGGTTGAAACCGGGCCGGTGGCGCAGGTTCTGGACGCGCCGCGCCATCCATATACCCTTGGCCTGATGGCGGCGCGCCCAGATATGGACCATCCCCAATCGCGTCTTGCCCCGATCCCCGGCACTCCGCCGCGCCTGTGGCAACGCGCCGCAGGCTGCGCGTTTCATCCGCGCTGCGCGCGGGCGAGCGCGGCGTGCAGCGCCTCGGCGCCGCCTGATGTCGCCGTTGGTCCCGGCCAGATCGCCGCATGTTTTCACACCGGCGCGCAAGGCGCCCTGCAGGTTCCGGCATGACGCAGCCCTTGCTTGCACTCAGCGATGTGTCGGTCACCTATCCGGGGCAAGCCGCCTCTGGCCTCTTCGGAAAACCTATGGTTTTCAAGGCGCTGGACGGGATCACCTTGGCACTGAACAAGGGCGAGGTTCTGGGCCTGATCGGCGAATCGGGGTCCGGCAAAACCACGCTCGGCCGTGCGATTGTGGGTTTGGTGCCGGTCGCCTCGGGCGAGATTTCGCTGAACGGACAGCGGGTTACCAACCAACAAGGCGCTGCGCGGCTGCCCTTTGCCCGCGCGGTGCAGATGGTGTTTCAAGACCCCTACGGCAGCCTGCATCCGCGACAGACCATCGGGCAAACCCTGATGGAGCCGCTGAAAATTCATGGCACCGTGCCGCCTGCGCAGATGCAGGCCCGCGTCAGCGCGCTTTTGGCCCGCGTCGGCATGACGCCCAATTTCGCCGCCCGTTACCCCGCGCAGTTCAGCGGCGGCCAGCGCCAGCGCATCGCCATCGCGCGTGCCATTGCCAATGACCCGGCCCTGTTGATCGCGGACGAGCCGGTGTCGGCGCTGGACGTGTCGGTGCAGGCGCAGATTTTGAACCTGCTCGCCGATTTGCGCCGCGACATTGGCCTGTCGATGCTGTTCATCAGCCATGATCTGACCGTGGTGCGCCACCTGTGCGACCGGATTGCCGTGATGTATCTGGGCCGGATCGTCGAGGTGGCCCCCGCCGCTGCGATGGCCGCCCGCCCCGCGCATCCCTATACCGCCGCGCTGATGTCCGCCGCGCCGCGCTTGCATGCCGGGGCGCAAGCCCGCGCGCCGATCATCCTGACGGGCGATGTGCCCAGTCATTCCGCCATTCCGCCCGGCTGCCCATTCCACACCCGCTGCTGGCTGTATCAGCAAAAGGGCCGCCCCGCGCGGTGCCATACCGAACGGCCGCCGCTTGCCAGCCTGCCCTCGGGCCGCCAATCCGCCTGCTTCTTTCCAGATGAAACGCAGCCCGCCGTCACCGCCTAACAAGGACCAAACCCATGAAATTGACCCCCTTTGCGCTGCTTTTAGGCTGTGCTTGCCCCGCGCTTGCCAGCGCGCAAACCGTGCTGACCAACGCGGTCATCGACACCGTGGTGCCCGGTGCGCCGATGGCGCAGGCTTTGGCCTTTGATGAGGAGGGCGTCATCATTTCCGTCGGGTCTGAAGCCGAGGTTTTGGCTGCGGCGGGCCCGGATGCCCGCGTGATTGACATGAAGGGTCAGATGATCCTGCCCGGCTTTCAAGACGCGCACATGCACCTGATCGAGGCGGGGGTGAATCAGATTCTGTGCGAATTTGAACCCTTTGACACGTTGGAAAACACGCTCGCGGCGGTTGAGGATTGCGCAAAGACCAGCGAGACGGAGTGGATTGTGGGATCAGGCGTCAGCATGACCAACCTCTTGGATCAAAGCGATGATCCCATTGCGCTGCTGGATGAAATCTCTCCCGTCCGCCCGGTTTTGATCCTTGATGATATCGGCCACGGGGCTTGGGCCAATTCGGCGGCGTTGACGGCCGTGGGCTATGACGTGATCGACGGCAATCCGCCGGGCGGGATCATTTTGCGCGGGGCGGATGGCAAGCCAAACGGCGTGGTTCTGGAAAACGCCCAGCAAAAGCTGCGCAATCTGGCGTTTCCCGACACGCCGGAAAACGTGCAATTCGCCTATGACAGCATGCTGCCGACGCTGGAATTGATGGCCGAAAACGGCATCACTTCGGTCAGCGATGCGGGCGGTTTCTGGCCGCAGGGGCATGTGAAAGTATGGCAGATGGCCCTCGCCGAAGACACCCTGACCGTCCGGGCGTCGAATGCGCTTTATGTTTATCCCGACATGGATTTTGACACCCAGATCGCGGCGCTGACGGCGCTTTATTCCAATGATCCGAATAGCCTGCTGCGGTTCAATCAGGCCAAGCTGTATGTCGATGGGATATTGGAGCAACGCACGGGCGCGATGCTGCAGCCCTATCTTCCGGGGGAGGGGATCGAGCACGGCTTTGCCTCAGGCTTTGAATATTTCGGGGTGGAGTTGCTGAACCGCTATTCCAAAGCCCTGTCCGACCTTGGATTTCAACTGCACTTCCACGTCACCGGCGATCGGGGCGCGCGGATGGCGCTAGACGCGATTGCAGGGGCCAATCCCGCCCCCGGACCGCACCGGCTGACCCATATCTACACCTTGGACGCGGCCGATTATCCCCGCTTCCAAGATATGGGCGTGGTGGCCGATTTCCAATTGGCCCCCTCGTCGCTGGACCCAGAGTATAACGATTTCATTCGCGGTTTCATCGGCGCGCGCGCGGATCACATGATGCCTGCCGCAACCCTTGCCGCTATGGGCGCGCAGGTGGTGATGAGCAGCGATTTCGACGCGGATGAATTGTCACCCTTGGTGAAAATCCAAACGGCGGTGCAGCGCCACCCCGAAGGTGCGCCCAATGTTCAGACCGCCATCGAGTGGATGACCACAAACCCCGCGCAGTTGCTGCATCAAGGCAAGACGACCGGCACGCTGGAGGTCGGCAAATTCGCCGATCTGGTGGTGATTGACCGCGATATCACCGCGATTCCGGTGGGCGAAATTGGGCAGGCAAAGGTAACGGCAACGCTGTTGCAGGGAGAGGCGGTGTTTGATGAAGGCGGGGTGTTTGGGGAGTGAGGGGGGGGAACGCGGTTGGCCGGATCGCCCTGTGCACTCCATGCACAGTGGCAGTTGTGCGGACGAAGCTGCGGCTGGCACCTGACCTCACAATGACGCTAAGAGCGCTCTCGCTTCTGCATCAACTTCCTCCACCTTGCCGTCTTCGGAGGGTTGGTCTGCCAATCGAGTAATGTCGGTTCTCAATTGAGCCAAGACCGCTGGTGCAAGGCTGCTGCAAAGCCTGCCCAAGTCCCAATATTTCCAAACGGCATCGCCGGACAAAAGCACTGCCCGGATATGTGGCACGATTTCAGAGCCTTAGCCGGAGAGAAGTTCAACCGTCTGATCAGCCACCGGCCAATTTATGTCCTGCAACCATTCCAGCAACCGAGGTAAAATCGGATAGATGGCAGGAAATCCTGCTTCTGTCGCGCGGGCGATCGCAGCTTGGTCGAATTTGTCTGGGGGAACTCAGTTCCACCGGGTCAAACTATCAAGGCAACCGTGGAGCCGCAACTGGCGCAAACCCAACCTCCGCCCAATCCCCAAGGTTAATTCACCAACCCCACCCCTATCCCCGCATCCTCTGCCAGTGGCACCCAGTCGCGCTCTCCCATGAACCGCGAGAACAGCTCGCCTTGCGAGCAGATCCCCAACTTGGAATAGATCCGCTTGCGGTGCACCTTTACCGTTTCCGGGCTGTTGCCCAAAAGGCGGGCCATGCTTTTGGTGGAATGGCCTTTCAGCATCAGGCGCACGACCTCGGCCTCTCGGGCGCTGAGTTTGGGCATGTCCAAGCGGTCGAAATTCGGGCCATCGGCGGCCAGTGCAGGCGGCAGGCCCGACAGGTCGGGCCAATGTTTGGTGCACAGGGCGGCGATCACGGGCAGCAGGGATTTCAACCGCTCGCAGGCTTCGGGCGGGCGGGGGCGGCGAAAGGCGCGTTGACCCAGCGACAGCACGATACTGGTGCCGGGCGCGGAGGCCACAAAGATCGTCACCTCATCGCGCAGGCCGGTGTCGGAATAGAACATGCGGAAGTATTCGGTGCTGCGGAAATCGTCCGGGGCGCAGTCATCAAGGCTGACCACAGAGGTGCCGACATCGGCCTTGAACAGGCCATAAAACGGGTCAAGCAGATAGGCATAGCTGAGATAGGGGCCAATGGTGCGCCGCGTCGCTTCGTCATCGAGGTTGGAATACAGTTGCCTCGGCGCGTGATCCTGCGAGAAGACCGACACGAACAGGCTGTCAAAAGCAAAGGCGCTTTGGCACAGCGCGGTCAGGGCTTCGGGGAAAGCGGCGCTGCCGGTCGCGGCC
Organism: Paracoccaceae bacterium; assembly: GCA_031385445.1. Taxonomy (GTDB): domain Bacteria; phylum Pseudomonadota; class Alphaproteobacteria; order Rhodobacterales; family Rhodobacteraceae; genus CAIYZT01. The sequence continues at coordinate 11,791 of JANNBM010000011.1, forward strand.
ACGGCGCGGGCGATAAAGTCCATTTGCGGCGCGTCATCCATGGTCATGCAGGCTCCTGCTGGGTGATGCAGTGGATGCCGCCGCCGTTCCAGCAGATGCCGCGCAGATCGACTTGGGCAATCTGGCGATCGGGGAAGGCGCCGGCAAAGATATCGCGGGCGGCGGCGTCGGTGGGGGTGTCAAACGACGGAATCACCACGCCGCCATTGGCGATGTAGCAATTGACATAGGACAGGCAGGTCATATCGGTTTCGGGCTGCACCAGATAAGCCTCGTTGATCAGGCCAATCTCGAACGGTTTGCCATCCGCATCCACCGCGCGGCGCAGGGCGGCGAGGTTATCCTGGCAGACCTTGTGGCGCGGGTTGGCGGGGTCGGGGTTCACCTCGAAAATCACACGGCCTGGGGCGGCAAAGGTCATCAGCCCGTCGATATGACCATCGGTGATCCATTCGCCCTCGTCCCCCGGCAGCCAGACGACATGGCGCACGCCAAGGGCGTGAAACAACTCCTGCTCAACCTCTTTGCGGGTCCAGCCGGGGTTTCGGTTGGGGTTCAAAAGGCAGGTTTCTGTGGTGATGGCGGTGCCTTTGCCGTCGACCAGAATGGCCCCGCCCTCGGCGCACAGATCAGATCGGTAAACCGGCATCCCCAAGGCATCCGCCAGCCGCTTTCCCACCTTTGCATCCGCGCCCGGACGAGGGAATTTGCCGCCCCAGTTGTTGAAGATGAAATGAGAGGCTTCGATCGCCCCCTCTGGCGATTTCAGGAAAGCCGGGCCGGTGTCGCGGAACCACAGATCAAACTGGGGCAGGGCGAGCAGGCCGATGTTGTCCGGCAAAGCCCGGCGGGCTGCCCGCATTTGCGAGGGGTCCACGACAAACGTCACCGGTTCAAACGCCGCAATGGCCAGCGCCACACCGATCGCGCAGGCTTGGGCCTGCGGCAATCGCGCGCCCCAGACATCAGGATGATCGTCATAGGGCCACGCCATCCAGGCGCCTTTGTGACGAGCGCCTTCAAACGGCATCATGAAACCGCGCTCGCCGGGGGTCATGCTGGCTCCTGCTGGGTGATGCAGTGGATGCCGCCGCCGCCGATGGCGATGTTGTCAATCCGCACCTCGCGGATGCGGCGGCCCGGGAAGAGCGAGCGGAAAATCTCGCGCACCACGGTATCGGCGGCAACGCCGTAACAAGGCATCACCACGCCGCCATTGACGAGGTAGGAATTGATATAGGAGCGGCAGAATTTTGGATGGGTGGAGGGCGCTTCAATCGCCTCCGGCATGGTCACGATGCGGATACGGCGGCCTTTGGCATCGGTTTGCCCCTCCATCGCGTCGATATTGGCCTGCAAATAGCGGTTCCATTCGGATTTCAGGTCGGACGGGCTTTCCATCAGCACCACACCGGGGGCCACGAAAATGGCGATGCCATCGACATGACCGTCGGTTTCATCTTCAAGCGGGTTACCGGGCAGCCAGATCACCTTTTGGCCGCCCAGCATCTCCATCAACTCGGTTTCAATCGCGGCCTTGGTCCAACCCGGATTGCGGTTCAGGTTCGGAAAGCAGGTGTCGGTGGTGATGATCGTGCCCTCGCCGTCAACCGAAACGCCGCCACCTTCTGCAATCAGCGCCGAGGTGAAGCCCTTGACGCCGGCGCTATCCGCCACCAGCGCGCCAAACGCCGCATCGTCGCCATGTGGCTGATATTTGCCACCCCAAGCGTTGAAGGTGAAGGTGGTCGCGGCCCGGCTGCCATCGGCATGGGTGACAAAGATCGGCCCGGCATCGCGCGCCCAGCTGTCGTCAATCGCGGCCTCGATGATGTCGATATCGCTGTCCAGCATGGCGCGCGCCTCGGCGGCATCCTGCGGGCGCACGGCCATGGTGACGGGTTCAAATTCCCGGATAGCATGGGCGACGGCGGCGTAATCGCGCTTGGTGGCGGCAATGTCATCCCACACTTCGGTGCGGGTCGGCCACATCATCCAGGTGCGCCTGTGCGGTGCCCATTCGGCGGGCATGACGAACCCGGCTTGGCGGGGGGTTTGGTTCAACATCGGGCAGCCTTACATCAAAATGCTTCATTTATGGGCGCGGCGAAAACATGTTCGGATCGCGTTCAGCCTTTGTAAAACAGGAGTGGCGTGCTATTCAAACGCGGAATTCTCCGCTATTGCATGAAGGTTTCTCATGTCCGCACTCTACCGAAACCTGCCGATGGGCGCACTGATCGGGTTTGAAGCGGCGGCGCGGCTGGAAAGCTTTTCGCTGGCCGCCGCCGAATTGAACATGACCCAATCCGCCGTCAGCCATCAGATCAAGGCGCTGGAAACGCAGCTTGGCCAGCCCTTGTTCCGCCGGATCAACCGGGGGGTGGAGCTGACCGATGCGGGGCGCGATCTGCGCGCGACGGCAGCGGCGAGCCTTGAAACCCTGCGCCTCGGCGTGCGGCGTTTGGATTTTTACACCAAGCCGGGGTCGGTGGTGCTGATGATGCCGCCCGCGTTTTGCACCGGCTGGTACTTGCCACGTCTGGCCGCTTTGATGCATGATTTGCCGGGGATCGAACCTTGGGTGGTGACGCTGGACGAAGACCCCGACTTCACCCATTCCGAGGTGGATTTTGCCATCCGGCGCGGGCGGGGCGCCTGGGATGGGCTGGTGGCCGCGCGCCTGTTTGACGACGCCCTGCAGCCCATGTGCGCCCCCTCATTGCGCGCCCGGATGCCCGCCGAGATCACCCCGCGCACCCTGCAGGACTTTCCGCTTTTGCACCACGAGGAGGAAGAGGACTGGCAGCGCTGGTTCGCCGAAGCCGGCATCGCGCGGCCCGGTTTCGTGAAGGGCCTGAACTTTTCCGACCCCGGAATGGCGCTGGACGCCGCCGCAAGGGGGCATGGCATCTGCTTGGGCAGCCCCAGATTGGCGGCGGAACGGCTGGCCAATGGCGATCTGGTGGCGTTCGGCGCGGCTATTGCTTCCGGGCGCGCCACCTATCTTCTGGCCCATCCCCGCAACCTGAAACGTCCCGGCGTGGCGGAGTTGTGGGAGTGGTTTTTGGCGCAGGTTTAACCCGCGACGGTCACCCCGTCCAACGTCCTGACTGCCCCGTACATCTCTGGCCGCCGGTCCCGGAAGATCCCCCACCCTCGGCGGTAGTCCTGGATCTCGTCCAGATCAAATGTCGCCGTCAGATAGGTTTCATCGGTCCGGGTCGCCTCGACCACCTTGGCCCCCAGATGGTCGGCGATGAAGGACGAGCCGTAGAAATCGCCGCGCTGATCGCCCGAAACCTCATGACCCACCCGGTTTGACGCCACAAGCGGCACCAGATTGGCGGCGGCGTGGCCCTGCATGGTGCGTTGCCAATGGCCCATGCTGTCGATGGCCGCATTCTGCGGCTCAGAGCCGATGGCGGTGGGGAACAGCAGCACTTCGGCGCCTTGCAAGGCGAGTGACCGGGCGGTTTCGGGGAACCATTGGTCCCAGCAGATGCCGCAGCCGATGCGGCCATATTTGGTGTCAATCGCGCGAAACCCGGTATCGCCGGGGCTGAAATAGAACTTCTCCTCATAGCCCGGCGCTTGCGGGATGTGGGTTTTTCGGTAGTTCCACAGGATGTCGCCATCCGCGTCAATGATGGCGAGGGAGTTGTAATAGGCCTGACCCGCCCGTTCGAAATACGAGATCGGCAGGACCACGCCCAGGGCTTTGGCCAGTACCCGGAAATGCGCCACGGCTTTGTCCTGATCCAAGCTGCGGGCCAGATCGAAATGCTGAAACTTCTGCTCCAGACAGAAATAGGGGGTCTGGAACAGCTCTTGCAGCAAGATCACCTGCGCGCCGTCTTCTGCCGCCAGCCGCACCAGATCTTCGGCCTTCTGTATGTTGTCATCGGCGTCCCAGCTGCAGGCCATCTGGGTTGCCGAAACGGTCAGTTTACGCATTGCTTTGCCCCACCCTAAAGTCCTGAGCGGCCGCCATAATCGCCGCGATGATGGTATCGCATTGCGCCGTGTCGATCACCAGAGGCGGCGACAGGATAATGCGGCTGCCGACAGGGCGCACGATCACGCCGCGCTTGACGCAGCCCTTGAAGATCGCTTCAGCTGCGCCATTCAGCGGCGCTTTGGTGGCGCGGTCGGCCACCAGATCAATACCCAGCATCAGCCCCATACCGCGCACATCGCCGACAATATCAAGCTTCAGCAAGGACTTGGCCGCTGATTGGAAATGCGCCCCCACGGTTGCCGCATTGGCCAGCAGGTTTTCGCGTTCCATGATTTCGATGTTTTTCAGCGCAGCGGCGCAGGCGACGGGATGGCCGAAATAGGTCAGACCCATCGAAAACACCCCGCCTTCGCATTGCGGATGGCTGATCACCTCGTAAATCTCGTCCGACAGCAGCGTCGCGCCCAAGGGGATATAGCCCGAGGTGATGCCCTTGGCGCAGACGATGATATCGGGCTGGCAGTCGAAAATCGCCGTAGAGGCGAACCATTCGCCAAGTCGGCCAAAGGCGGTGACCACCTCGTCGGCGATGTAAAGCAGGCCGTGCCGGTCGCAGACCGCGCGCATCCGTTTGTGATAGCCGGCAGGGGCGATCAGCACGCCGCCCGCGCCCATGATCGGCTCGGCGATAAACGCCGCGACGGACGCCGCGCCCAGGTGCAGGATGCGGGTTTCGAACTCGGCCACCAGAAAATCGCAGAACGCCGCTTCGGTCATGCCATCGGGGCGGGCGTACATGTCGGCGGCGGAGACGTGATGAATGAAATCCTCGCCCACCTGCGCAAAGCCGTATTTGGTGCCGTGAATGCCGGTCAGGGCGGCCGCCATCGCGGTGCCGCCGTGATAGCCGTTCACCCGGGCGATGATCTTGCGTTTGCCGGGGTTGCCGCGCATGGCGTGATAATACTGCGCGATGCGCACGGCGGCCTCGTTCGCGGTCGAGCCGCCGCAGGAATAATAGACGTGGTTCAAAGACCCCGGCGCAAGTTCGGCCAGCCTGGCCCCCAACTCGGCAGCGGGGATGTTGGAGGACGCGCCAAACGGGTTGTAATACTGCATATCGGTGATCTGCTTGGCCACCGCCTGCGCCATCTCAACCCGGCCATGCCCGATGTTCACACACCAAAGCCCCGCAATGCCGTCAAGCAAGCGTCGGCCATCGGTGTCGGTCACATACATGCCTTCGGCGCGTTCGATGATCTGGCTGCCGGTTTGGGCAAAGCTGGTGAAATCGGTATAGGGGTGCAACACATGGGCGCGGTCCATGTCCCACGGGGTACGGGCATTGGTGCGGGGCGGCAGGATGGTCATGGCGGCTCTCCATTGGTGCTGGGCCATATTGCGCCCGCCGCAGGTTGCCGCATAAGTCCCCCAGAGGGGGTATTGCTGTTGCCGTGCAAAACCGGCCCAATGCGGTCCATCCCAAATTGCAAAGGCCACCCCATGTCTGATGCCGCCGATCCCGGTTGGATTTACAACCAGACCGTCAAAATGTTCGCCACCCCCGGCACCCCGCCGTTTGAAGATCCTGCCGAGATGGTGGCCCTGTGGGGCCGCGTCTGGGGGGTGAACAATGATGTGGGGCGCATCCGGTCGGTGCTGGTGCATCGTCCGGGGGCGGAAATGGGCGTGGTGGACCCCACCAAACGGATCGAAAGCATCGGTTCCTTTGGCGATCTGGAACAGGGATGGTATTTCCAGAGTGACCGCGTGCCGCCGGTGGCCTCCATGCAGGCGCAGCACGATTCGATGGTGGCGGCGCTGGTTGCCGCCGGGGTCGAGGTGCATCACGTTGACGGGGTGGACAACACCCGCCTCAAATCCTGCTATACCCGCGATCCGCTGATCATGGTGAACGGGGGCGCGATCGTCTGCCGCATGGGCACGCGCATTCGGCGGGGGGAGGAGCTTTCGATCACCCGCACCCTTGCTCGCCTTGGCGTGCCGATCCTGCGCACCCTGTCCGGCACGGCGGTGATGGAGGGCGGCAGCTTTGCATGGATCAATCCCAAAACCGCCGTCATCGGCTGCGGTATCCGCGTCAACCGTGAGGGGGCGCGCCAGATTGGCGAGGTTCTGGCCAGCCAAGGGGTCGAGTTGATCGTCATCGACCTGACCGGCTATGATATCCACATCGATGGATCATTCCTGATGATTGACCGCGATCTGGCCTTGGTGGACCCGACCGGGCTGCCTTATTCCTTTTTGGAACGGCTGCGCGCGCTGGGCATTCGCACGATCGAGATCACCCCTGCCGATGACAAATGGATCGTAAACGCGTTGGCCATCGCGCCGGGCGAGCTGTTGATGCCCCCTGGCGCATCAAACCGGACCGCCGATGCGCTGGGGGCTGCAGGGGTCCGCTGGACGGTGCTGGATTACGGCGATATGCAGTTGAACGGTGGAGGCATCCACTGTTCAACGACGCCTTTGATCCGCGATGCGGTCTGAGCGGCGTTGAAGACCCGCAAGTGTTTTGAAGGAAAGACCTGACATGATCCGCCATCTCGTCGCTTTACGTTTCAAATTGGGCACTTCGGATCAGGCAAAGGCAAAGCTTTATGCTGAACTTGCCGGGCTGAAAGGCCATATCGGCGGCATTTTGGGCTTTCACGCCGGGCCGAATATCTCGACCGAGCCGCTGTCACGCGGGTTTGATGATCTGTTCTGGTTTGATTTTCAGGATGCGGCGGTGCGCGATGCCTATTTGATCGATCCGGCCCACCAGGCCATTGGCGCCCGGATTGTGGCGCAAACCGAGGGCGGCATCGACGGCGTGTTTGTCTTTGACATCGAAGCGCCATGACCCCGCAGGACCGCGACTTTCTGGCGGATTTGTTTGCGGCGGCGGTGCGCGCGGCTGATCCCAAAGAGGCGCTGCGGGCGCATATGCCGGCGCGTCCGAAGGGCAGGGTTGTGGTGATCGGCGCGGGCAAAGGGTCGGCGCAGCTTGCGGCGGCGTTTGAAGAGTTGTGGGATGGGCCGCTGACGGGCGTGGTGGTAACGCGCACCGGCTTTGGCTGCGCCACGCGGCACATCAAGGTGATGGAGGCCTCCCATCCGGTGCCCGACCTTGCCGGACTTGCCGCCTCGGCAGCGCTTTTTGCGGCGGTGGCGGGGCTGGGCGCGGATGATCTGGTGGTGGCGCTGATCTGCGGTGGCGGCTCGGCTTTGCTGCCTTGCCCGCCCGGCGATCTGACGCTGGCCGATGAGGCAGCGCTGACGCGGGTTCTGCTGGCCAGCGGCGCGCCAATTTCGGTGATGAACGCGGTGCGCAATCAGGTGTCGGGGATCAAGGGAGGGCGGCTGGCGGCGGCATGTTTTCCGGCGCAGGTGCTCAGTCTGGTCGTCTCGGATGTGCCGGGCGATGATCCTTCGCAGGTCGCTTCGGGGCCGACGGTGCCGGGGGGGATGCCCCGCGAGCAGGTTCGGGCGCTGGTGCGGGCGTGGAAAATTGCTCTGCCGCAGCGGATTGCCGCGTGGCTGGAAGGGCAGGCGGGCCAGCCGCCGGACCCTGCCGATCCGGTCTTTGCCCGAAACCGCGTGCAGCTGATCGCGTCGGCCCACCTGTCGCTGGAGGCGGCGGCGGCGCGCTCAGCGGTGCCCGCAGTGATCCTGTCGGACGCGATCGAGGGCGAGGCGCGCGACGTTGGGCGGGTTCACGCGGCGATCCTGCGCGAGGTGGCGGCGCGCGGGCGGCCGTTCACCCGCCCCGTGGTGATCCTGTCGGGCGGCGAGACGAGCGTGACCATGAGCGGGACCGGGAAAGGCGGGCGCAACACGGAATTTCTGCTGGCCCTCGCGATGGCCGCCGAGGGGGTGACGTTCAGCGCGCTTGCGGCGGATACCGACGGCATTGACGGGTCTGAAACCAACGCCGGGGCCTTTGCGGACGGCGCTTCGATGGCGCGGCTGCGCGAGATGGGGCATGATCCGGCGGCTTTGCTGGGCGGACACAACGCCTTTTCCGCGTTCGAGGCGCTGGGGGATTTGTTTGTAACCGGGCCGACGGGGACCAATGTGAACGATTTCCGGGCGATCTTGATCCGTTAACCGCGCCCGGACTTGGGGGCCTATTTGAACCCGCTCATCGCGATGCCTTGGATGAAATGGCGCTGGGCGAGGAAAAACGCGACGATGATCGGCGCGACCGAGATCAGCGCGGCGGCCATCATCAGCGTCCACTGCCCGCCATATTGGGTTTGAAACAGCGCAAGGCCGACGGTCAAAGTGGTTTTTTCGGGGTCCGATGGCAGATAAATCAGCGCCGAAAACAGATCGTTCCACGAGAACAGAAACGCAAAAATCGCAAAGGCGGCGAGGGCAGGTTTGGACAGCGGCAGGTAGATGGTGAAGAAAATCCGGGCCAGCGAAGCGCCGTCGATGCGGGCGGCTTCGGCCAACTCGATCGGGATGGTCAGAAAATACTGCCGCATCAGGAAGGTGCCGAACGCCCCGCCCAGAAAGGCGGGCGCGTAAAGCGGGGCCTGCGTGCCATACAGCCCGAGCCATTTGAAGATGATGAACTGCGGGATCACCGTGACCTGACCGGGCACCATCAGCGTGACGAGCAGCAGCACGAACAGGAAATTGCGCCCGGGAAAGCGAACCACGGCAAAGATGAAAGCGGCCATCGAGCAGGTCAAAAGTTGGCCCGCGACCGAGATGGCCGCGATTTTGGCGGAGTTCCAGATCATCAGATGAAACGGCATGATACCAAACAGGCGCGGATAGTTTTCGGTCGTCAAACTGTGCGGGATCAGGGCCATGTCGAACTGTTCGGCCATGGGTTTGAGCGAGGTTGAAATCATCCAGATGAAGGGGCCGATCATCGCAATCGCCCCGAGGCTGAGCGCGGCAAAGGCCAGAAGATCAAGCCATTTGTCCCGGCTCATGCCTGATCCCCCCAGCGCCGCTGCAGGGCGAAATAGACCGCCGTAAGCACAAAGATCATCGCCGTCAGAACCACCGCCTGCGCCGAAGCGTCGCCCATACGGAAAAACCGGAAGCCCGAGCGGTAGATGGAAAAGACCAGCGTTGGCATGGTGGAATTGCCGTTGCCGGTGCGCGTCAGGATGTAAATATAATCAAAGGCTTGGAAGGCGTTGATCGTGGTCAGCACGGTTTGAAAAAACAAGGATGGCACGAGGGCGGGCAGGGTGACGAACCGCAGGCGCTGCCATGCGGTTGCACCGTCAAGGCGGGCGACTTCGTAGTAATCCTTGGGGATGGCTTGCAGACCGGCGAGAAAAATGATCATGCCGCCGCCAATCGCGCCCCAGACATTGACGATCACGACGGAATAAAGCGCCACTTTGGGCCCGAGCCATGACACCGGATCACCGCCAAGCGCGGTGATAACTTCGTTCAGCGCGCCGTGGTCTTCGGCGTAAATCCATGTCCACAGCAGGCCAACAGCGGTGGGCGAGGACACGGTTGGCAGGAAATACGCGGTGCGAAACAGGCTGATGCCGGGCAGTTTGCGGTTCAGGCCCATCGCGACCGCGAGCGAAAGCACCACAGTCAACGGCACATAAAGACCGGAAAAGAGCAGCGTATTGACCAGCGATTTCATGAACAAACGGTCGCTCGGCAGCCCTTCGTAATTGCTGAGCCCGGCATATTTGGCCGGGGTCAGCAGATCCCAATCGGTAAAACTGATGCCAATAGTGGCAAAGATCGACCCGAAGGTTCCAAGTGCGAGGCCAAGCAGGCTTGGCAGCAAGAATGCCAAGACCCACCAGCGTTCGGCACCCAAGGGTCGAAGATGGCCCATTTATTGATTGCGCGCCAAAGCGTCGTCGCCGCCCGCGACCGCTTCGGCCAGCCCGTCGGCCAGATCGGCCTCACCGCCCCAAACGGTCAGCAGCGCATCACCGACCGCGCCGGACCATTCCTCATAGCCTTTGAACACCGGCTTCAGATGGGCGTAATCCAGCGCCTTGACATAAAGCGAGTGGTCGATCTTGGTCGGCTGATCCAGATAGGCGGCGCTTTCGGCAACCGATTTGCGCACCGGGATTGCAAGGCCGATCTTGGCAAGTTCCGATTGCCCGGCGTCCGAAAAGGCGTATTTCACAAACTCCCACGCCGCATCAGGATTTTTGCTGCCCTTGGCGATCACGAACCCGGCAGAGTTGACCCCGGTGGCCCGCCCCGCAGGCCCGATCGGCATCGGCGCGATATCCCATTTGAAGGCTGCGGCGGAGTATTCCGGCACCGACCAATGGCCCGAAACGCCCATCGCCGACACGCCGGACAAGAACCCGTCCCAGCCATATTGCGCGAGCTGCTGTTCGGTGGGCATGGATTTGTCGGTCAGCCACATATCGGCCAGAACCTGAAAGCCCGCCTGCGCTTGCGGGCTGTCGATCAGGGTTTTGCCCGCCGCGAGGTCCACGATCTCGCCGCCATGCGACCACACGAGCGAGCCCCAGAACGGTTCCAGATCATAGCCGCCATCCCAGAACCCCCATTGATCGGTGGTGCCGTCGCCGTCTTTATCCAAGGTCAGCTTGGCCGCGTTGGCGCGAAAATCGTCATAGGTCCAGGTGTCGTTCGGATAGGCGAGGCCGGCGGCGTCGAACATATCCTTGTTATAGTACAGCACGATGGTCTGAAAATCGCGCGGCAGGCCAAAGGTGCCGTCCGGGGTTTCATACGCCTGCATCGTGATCGGAAAAACGCCGTCCAGCAGGGCCGGATCGGCGTCCAGATAGGGCGTCAGGTTCAACAAAACATCGCGCGATTGCCAGTCACGGTACAGCGGCGCATCCATGGCGAAGACATCGGGCGGGGTGCCGCCCGCCATCTGAACCCGCAGCTTTTCCCAGTAGCTGTCCCAGTCTGCAACCTCGACCGTGACCTTGATATCGGGGTGAATCGCCTCAAACCCGCCGACAACCACCTGCCAGGCCGCGGCCTCTTGGGGGCTGCCCCACATCAGATAGGTGATCGCGGTTTGCGCCTGTGCAGCAAAGGGCGCGGCGGTGGCGAGGAGTGCGGCGGACAGCGAGGTGAGAAGTTTCATGTTCGGTCTCCTTAATGCAAGGGGGGCAAGTGACTTTGGCGAGGGAGGCGCGAGTTGGCGTAAAGCCGGGCATTTAACTGGTTTTCAGGCGGCTATGGCAGACGAAGCAAGGTTTGGGCGTCAAAAAGATGCGCGTATCCGGGCCGGGGCCGCAGGGTGATTTGATCGCCGCGTTGCACAGGCGGGCGGTCCATAAAGAGCGCGTTCAGGTTGTGCGGGCCGGCCCTCGCGGACAAAAGCATCGCGGTTCCCGTGCTTTCAATGCCGCTGATTTGCGCCGCAATCGCGCCTTGGGTGCCGTTTGGCACCAGATCCAGATGCTCTGGCCTGATGCCAATCAGCACCGGCCCCTGCGCCTGCGTCTCAACTTGCACGGTCAGATCAGGGCCAAGGTGCACCGCGCCTGCGTCCGCGTGCCCCGGCAAAAGGTTCATCGCGGGGGAGCCGATAAACCCGGCGACAAAGGCGTTCATCGGCCGGTCGTAAAGGTCCAGCGGTTTGCCCGCCTGTTCCAGCCGCCCCTCGCGCATGACCACGATGCGGTCGGCCATAGTCATGGCTTCGACCTGATCATGGGTGACAAAGATCGAGGTTGAACCAAGCCGTTCATGCAGGCCGCGGATTTCGGCGCGCATCTGCACCCGCAGGGCGGCGTCCAGATTGGACAAAGGCTCGTCAAACAAAAACACCGCCGGATTGCGCACGATGGCGCGGCCCATCGCCACGCGCTGCCGCTGACCACCCGAAAGCTGTTTGGGGCTGCGTTCAAGATAGGCCGTCAGCCCCAGAATGTCGGCGGCTTGCGTGACGGCGCGGTCAATATCATCGCGCGCGCCGCCGCGAAGGCGCAGCGAAAACCCCATGTTCTGGCGCACAGTCATATGCGGATAAAGCGCATAGTTTTGAAACACCATCGCGATGTCGCGTTCTTTCGGCTCCACCTCGTTCACCACGCGCCCGCCGATGGAAATGGTGCCGCCGCTGATGTCTTCCAGCCCCGCGATCATGCGCAAAAGCGTCGATTTTCCGCAGCCTGACGGACCGACGAGCGCCACAAATTCCGCGTCCGCCACGTCAAAATCGATGCCATGCATCACCTGCACGGTGCCGTAGCTTTTCGTCAGCCCCCGGATTTGCACCACGGCCATCAGGCGCACCTCAGGCGGGGACGGGGCAGGGCGGTCATGTCGGTTCTGCAAGCGTCAGGTTGCAGTGCAGTTTTTCCAACTTTCCCCGCCAGCCTTTTCCAAGGCGGCTGTCCGAGATGACGTGCATCCCCTCGCCCAGTTTTGCCACCCCGAAGGTCAGCCTTTGGTCAAACTTGTCGGCGTCGGCCAGAATGATCGGCGCATGCGAGCGTTGCACCATCCGCGCGTTGATCCGCGCCTCCTGATCATCGGCGCTGGAAATCAGCCCATCTTCGCCAATCGCGCCCGCGCCCAAAAATACCTGATCAAACCACAGCCGTTCCAGCGAAGCCTCGGCCAGAAGCCCGACAAGGGAGGCGTTTTCGACCCGCAAAGTGCCGCCCAGCAAGCTGACCGAGATCTGCGGCGCAGACATCAGCGTTTGCGCGACCGGCAGGCAATTGGTGAACACCCGAAGCGGCATCGGGTTCAACCGCAAACGGCGGGCCAGTTGCAGAACAGTCGTGCCAGCGTCCAGAAACACCGAGGTTTCGGCGCGCAAAAGCTGATAGGCCGCCGCGCCGATCGCGCGTTTGACCGGCAGATTGATCTGCTCGCGGCTTTCAAACGCAATCTCGGTGCCAGAAGCGGTCGAAATTTGCGCGCCGCCGTGCCTGCGCAGGATTTGGCCCTCGTTTTCCAAAGCCAAAAGGTCCCGCCGCACGGTCGGCTCTGACGCGCCGACAGCCTCGGCGATTTCGGCGATCGAACAGTAGCCCTTGGCGAAAAGGTGCTGCCGAATGGCGGTGGCGCGGTCAATTTTCATGGTCGGTCGATATGTTGGGGTTTTGCCATGGAGGCTTTGATTTCGCTCATTGTCAATCTGATTCTTGATCGTTCCTGATCATATTGCCGCAGCTAGCGCAGGACGCGTTTGCGCGTCCTGATACCGGCGCACTTGATAGGGCAGAATTAAAATTCTACTTCTAAACCATAATGGAATGGATTGATCGTTCTGCAATCTTGCGCTACCCCATCATCAAGCGCCTGCAATGGGCTGGAACAGACGAGGACGCCATGCTGAAAGCCAAACTTGGGATATCGCCGATCTGCTGGTGGAATGACGATCTGGCCGAACTTTCGGACGATGTCAGCTTGGATGAATGCCTGCGGCAGGCCGCGCAGGCGGGCTATTCGGGCATGGAAACCGGCCGCCGTTTCCCGATGCAGATGGCCGAACTTGGCCCGGCTTTGGCCGCGCACAAGATGTCGGTCTGCGGCGGCTGGTTTTCGGGTACGATCCTGAACGGCGATCTGGTGGAAAACAAGGACCGGATTCGCGCACAGATGGACCTGTTCATCGCGGCCAAAGCGCCGTGCATCGTTTATGGCGAGGTGTCGCAGTCTATTCAAGGCGAGCGCGCCAAGCCTCTGGCACAAAAGGTAAAACTGGACGAAGCGCAGATCGCCGCCTATGCGCGCAACATGACCATCTTTGGCGAGTGGTGCGCCGAGCAGGGCATGGCGCTGTCCTATCACCATCACATGGCCGCGGCGATTGAAACCGAGGCCGAGCTGGACCTGTTCATGAAACACTCCGGCGCGGGCATTCCGCTTTTGTATGATGCGGGGCACATGGCCTTTGCGGGCGGCGACGTGTTGCGGGTGATCGACAATCACCACGCCCGGATCACGCATGTGCACACCAAAGACGTGCGGATGGAGGTGATTGGTCAGATCGACCGAACCGCCGAGTCTTTCCTCGATGCCGTGGTCAAAGGCGCCTTTACCGTTCCGGGCGACGGCAGCCTTGATTTTGATGCCATCATAAAGCGGCTTGCCGGATATGGATATGAAGGCTGGTTCGTCGTCGAGGCCGAGCAAGACCCCAAAAAGGCACCGCCTTTGGAATGGTCGACCAAGGGCAACGCCGAACTGCGCCGGATTCTGGCAAGGCACGGATATGCGGTGGCAAATTAAATTGCCGCGTGTCCGCCGGGCGCCCTGAGCGGAGGCGCTGGGCAAATATATTTCGCGAATACAATCTGAAGCGGCATTTCACTCGATTTTGTTCGCTTGCGAACAATGCGATGTTGACTCGCGCGCGTTTGCGCAGAGTATTACCGCATCTTGGGCCTGCTGCCGAGCTGTCATGGTCTTGTCATGGCGCGCAGGTAGTGGGGTCTTGCACGGGACAAAACTGCCAATTGCCCGGACCAATACCGGGAAAACCTAGGGAGACTTATGTTGACAAAAACCTCTGACTTCAGCCGCCGCAGCTTCTTGAAGCGTTCGGCCGCCGGCGTGGGCGCACTGGCTGCCCCCGCCCTGATCTCTTCCAAAGCGCTCGCATCGTCGGGCGAATTGAATTTCACCGGTTGGGCGGGCTATCCGGCCTTTGCCGAAACCGTGTTCCCGGCCTTCACCGCCGCAACCGGCATCAAAGTGAACTTCTCCGAGCAGCCAGACAATGACGGCATCTTTGCCGCCACCAAGGTTGCCGCGGACGCCGGCGGCATCGACATGATCGAGCCGACCATTGACACCGTAGGCCAATACGCCACCAACGGTCTGGTCGCGTCGTGGGACGAAGCCAAGCTGGCGATGGGCAACTATCTGCCGGGTCTGGCGGACGGCGCGGCAGGCGAGCGGTCGCGCAAGGAAGGCGCGCTTTTGTATGTGCCGTCGAACTGGGGCACCGAGGCGCTGGTTTTCAATAAGGAAACGGCAGTCATGGGCGACGCGCCCAGCCTGAACGCCCTGTTTGACCCGGCCAACCAGGTTGTGCTGCGTCCGCGTTCGGCACTTGCCGCCATGGGCCGCGTTCTGGAAGCTAAGGGCATGCTGCCCTATGCCTGGATCGAAGGCTATTCCGACATGGGCAAGATGGTCGAGCTGTGGGACATCGCGCTTGCTGAGGCTGTCAAGGCCAAGGGCAACGTGGTTCAGTGGTGGTCGGGCGAGAACGAAGCCAACGCCGGGTTCGTTGCGAACGGCGCGACGGTTGGCCTGTGCTGGGATTCGACCGGCTACAACCTGCGCAATGACGGCTACGGCTATGCCGCACCGTCCGAAGGTGCTTTTGCGTGGCATCAGGGCCTGATGTTGACCAAGAACGCGGTCAACGTTGATCAGGCGCACGAGCTGGCCAAGTGGGTTTCCACCGCCGAAGGTGCAGCAGCCTGGGCTTCGGCCTTCTCGTCCAACCCGGTTGGCAAAGGCGGCGCCGAGATGATGAATCCAGACGTCGCAGCCTATTACAACTCGGCCTTCGACGACGCCAAATTGGCGGCTTTGTGGTGGTGGCCTGACCAGTCGGCCGAATTCGTTGCCAAGCGCGGCGAATATTCCGACAAGTACAAAGCGTCGTAAGCGCGAAGATTTGGGCGATACGCCGGGACCGATGGTCCCGGCGTATTTCATTTCGGCACCCGCAAAACGGCGGCAGCAGACCGCTGGTGCCATCAACGCTGTTGCGCGCGGCGGA
The DNA here is from genome assembly GCA_031385445.1 of Paracoccaceae bacterium. Classification (GTDB taxonomy): domain Bacteria; phylum Pseudomonadota; class Alphaproteobacteria; order Rhodobacterales; family Rhodobacteraceae; genus CAIYZT01. The sequence continues at coordinate 27,456 of JANNBM010000011.1, forward strand.
TTAGCTTTCTAGGCTGACACCAACAAAATAAACGACGGGGACGGACGGACATGAGCGCTGGGATTGAACTGGATAATGTGTGCTGCGATTTCGGGAAATTCCGTGCGGTGGACCGGGTAAATGTCACGATCCAGCCGGGTGAATTCTTTTCGTTCCTTGGGCCATCGGGATGCGGCAAAACCACGATCCTGCGGATGATTTCGGGGTTCACCGAGCCGACCGAAGGCGTGGTCCGCATTGGCGGCAAGGATATGCGCGGCCAGCGGCCGAACCAGCGGCCAACGGCGCTGATCTTTCAGAACCTCGCGCTGTTTCCGCTGATGCCGATCTGGGAAAACATCGCCTTCGGGCTGGAAGTGCGCGGCGTGGACAAGGCGGCGCGGCGCAAGCGGGCCGAGGAATTGCTGGCGCTGGTCGATCTGCATGACAGCGCGGACAAGATGGTCAGCCAGCTGTCAGGCGGCCAGAAACAGCGCGTCGCGATTGCGCGCGCGCTGGCCGTGGAGCCTGCCGTCATGCTGCTGGACGAGCCGCTTTCGGCGCTGGACCTGAAACTGCGCCAGCATATGCGGGCCGAGTTGCGCGCCATCCAAAAGCGCACCGGCGTGACGTTCATCTACATTACCCACGATCAGGGTGAGGCGCTCGCGATGTCGGACCGCGTGGGCGTGATGAGCCAGGGGCGCCTGCAACAGGTCGCCAATCCACGGGATATCTACAACAATCCCATCAACGGTTTTGTGGCCTCTTTTGTGGGCGAAAACAATATCTTGACCGGCGATGTTCAGTCGGCATCGGGCGGCTATGCCAGCTTTTCCACCGCCATCGGTACGCTGAAGGCCCGCCTGCCGGACACCTCGGTGGGAAAGACGGTCAAGATCTATGTCCGCCCGGAACACATCGCACTGACCGAGGCAGCGGCGGCGGAAAATTCGGTGCCCGTCACGCTGAGCGAGGTGGCGTTCGAGGGCAATTTCATCACCGTGCACGGCATGACGGAAGGCGGCACCCGGATGATCGCGGAGGTTCGCAATGACGGCGCGGCATCGGTGCCGACCGCTGGAACGCAGATGCACATGTCATTCAGCGCGGCGAACGCCTCCTTGCTGCCCGACAGCGCCACAACGGGGGCCTGAACGATGCAGGATCTTTTTCGCCGTTATGGCAAGGGTTTGACCTATACCATCCTCGGGTTGACGTTCTTTTGGCTGTTCGTTCTGGTCATCCTGCCCGATTTCAAGCTGCTGGAAAGCTCGTTCCGGCCCTATCTTCCGGTCGTCGATATCGGCGGGCCGCTGGACGTTTATTCGCTGGAAAACTACGGCGACATTCTTGGAAACGAGGTGCCGTTCAGCGTCTTTGGCATCGACATGATGATCGGCGCGCGGGTCAAGGTTTTTGTCCTGACCATCTATTACTCGGCCATCGTGACCGCGATCACCTTTGTTCTGGCCTATCCGTTGTCCTATTATCTGGCCAAGGTGGTTTCCAGCAAGTCGCTGCCAACGCTGTTTTTACTGCTGTTCGTGCCGCTTTGGGTGTCCGAAGTGCTGCGGTCCTTTGCGTGGTTCATTATCCTGACCCTCAAAGGCCCACTGAACGCGTTTCTGATGGCGCTTGGGGTGATCGAAAAGGAAATCCGCTGGATCGACGGGTATAGCCCGGTCGTGGTGACGCTGGTTTACGCCTATGTGCTGTTCATGCTGTTTCCGCTCTATAATGCGATGCAATCGCTGGACAGCAATCAGGTCGAGGCGGCCGAAGATCTTGGCTCGCCGTGGTGGCGGACGCATTGGCGGGTGATCCTGCCGCATGCCAAACCGGGCATCGCGTCGGGGGCGGTTATGGTGTTCATGCTTTCGGCCGGCTCGCTTTTGGTGCCCGCGATCATCAACTCGCCGACCGGAAACTGGTTCACGCAAACCATCCAAGACATCATGCTTGGCGGGCAAGACTGGAATTCGGGCGCGGCTTTTGCGTTCATGCTGCTGCTGTTCTGCACGGTGACGGTGACGCTGGCGATGCGGGTGTTCCGCGTCAAGCTTTCAGACATCGCGAAATAGGGGGGCAGGTGATGCAAGGCAATCGCAAAGTCATCGGCCACATCTACATGGCGGCTTTCCTGATCTATCTGTTGGTGCCGCTGGTCGTCATGTCCGGCGCGGCCTTTAACGCCAGCAAGCTGCCGACGGTGTTGCCTTGGAAAGGATTGACCGATCAATGGTTTATCGCGCTTTGGAATGACAATCGCATCTGGGGCGCGCTGCGCAACACGGTGCTTGTGGCCATCGCGGTTGTGGTTCTTGCGGTGCCGGTCGGGGCGGCGGGGGCGATTCTGGTCAATTCGGTTTCGGGGCGGTTTCGCGGGGTGCTCTACGGTTTGATGGTGGCACCGATCCTGATTCCGGGGGTGGTGATCGGCATCTCGACGCTGCTGTTCTGGAACCAGTTTTCGGTGCCGTCGGGGCTGCATCTGTCGGTGCTGGGGCAGGTCAGCTATATCGCGTCTTTCGTGATGCTGCTGGTACTGGCGCGGCTGCAAAGCTTTGATCAGGGGCTTGAAGAGGCGGCGCTGGACCTTGGGGCCAGCCATGCGCAGGTGATGCGGCGCATCCTTTTGCCGCATCTGTACCCGGCGCTTGGGGCAGGGGCGGCGATCTCGTTCTTTCAGTCCATCGAAAACTTTAACGTCACGCTGTTCACACGCGGCGGGGCGGATACGTTGACGGTCTACGTGTTTTCCAAGGTGCGCACCGGGATCACGCCCACAATCAATGCGCTGGCGTTTTTGATGATTTGTTTCACGATCGTCTTTGCGGTGATCTATGAAACGCGCCGTCGCCGTGCCGCCGCTTTGGAGGCTTCGCGAGAAGCAGAGGCGCGCCGTGCCGAAGAAAGCTGAGCCAGCTGCGACCACCTCAACCCGGCGCGAGGCGATTGTCCGCGCCGCGCTGACGGTTTTGCAGCAGGGGGGCTACGCCGCCGTGACCGCGCGCAAAATCGCGGCGGAGGCGCAGATGAGCCTTGGCCATATTTCCTATCATTTCACCGATATGGACGAGGTGATGAGCGATGTCTACGTTCTGGCGGTGCGCCTGCTGCAAGAGACGGAGGCCAAGCTTGACCACGGCGAAGGCTCTGCGCGCGACCGTTTCGCGGCGCTGCTGCGGGCCGGGTTTACCGAAGACATCCTGAACCCGGCCTATCTTCGGATGCGGATTGATCTGTGGTCGGCCGCATTGACCCGCCCTGAAATCGCCAAGACCGAGGGCGAGCTTTACTTTGCCTATCGCACCCGGCTGGAAGGCCTTCTAACCGAGATGAGCCACTATTCGCGCCGCGACCGGGTGGAAGGGGTTTGCGATGTGATCATGGCGACGCTGGATGGGCTTTGGCTTGACTGGATGCGCAGGCGCGACACGCGTGCGGTGGCGCGTGGGCTGGAGCTGGTGCAAAAGCTTGCGACGCTGGAGCTGTCTTAGGCCGTTCGCGTTGGGGTCCGGCGTTCGAACCATCCGAATAGCAGCACGATACAGCCGGTGATGGTCAGATATACCAGCGTCAGCATCAAAAGCGGCTCGTAAACGATCAACGTATCGGCCCGGACCTTTTGCGCCACGGAATAGATATCAGTCACGGTGATGATGGCGACCAGCGGCGTTGCCTTCATCTGCAAAACGGTCTCGCCGCCCAAGGTCGGCAGAACGCGGTGCACGGCTTGCGGCAACCAGATACGGCGGAAAATGGTAAAGCGCGGCATGCCCATGGCGCGCGCGGCCTCCAGCTGACCATGCGGAACGCCTTTGAACGCTCCGCGCATCACCTCGCCTTCATAGCCCGCAACCGACAGGGACAGGCCCAGCACCGCGTAATACCAGGCGTCGCGCAGAATCGGCCAGAACATGCTGTCCCGGATGCCGGGGATGCCGGGAAAGAGCGTGCCGATGCCGCCATACAGCAGGAAAAGCTGCAAAAGCAGCGGCGTGCCCCGGATGATGCCGCAAAAGATCTGGGCCGGCCGCGCCAGATACCAAGGACCGGCCGCCTGGGCGAGGCCAAGCGGAATGGCCAGCGCCATGCCAAGCACCATGGTGATGATCAGAATCGTCACCGTGTTCCAAATCCCGGTCAGCATCAGTTTTTGGTATTTGGGATTAAGCAGCCAATCCCAGCGGCCATAAATGAAACAGGCGGCCAGAAGCCCAAGCGCGATCGCGAGCATAACCAGCCGCCTTGGGATTAAAAGGGCGCGCAGCATGCTATTGCCCTATCCGGCGCTGCCCGCGCCGCGCCCATTTTTCGGCCCGCGCGAACAGCATCGTCGAGATGATCGACAAGATCAGATACAAGATTCCCGCCGCGAGATAAAAGGTGAAGAAGGCCTTGGTCGTGCTGGCGGCCTGCCGCGTGGCCTGCGTCAGCTCGGAAAAGCCAACCACGGCCAGAAGCGCGGTGTCTTTTGTCACAGTAAGCCAAAGATTGGCCAGCCCCGGAATCGCAAAGGACAGCATGAGCGGCAGGGTGATGCGGCGGGCGAGCAGCCGGCTCGGCATGCCCATGGCCTTTGCCGCCTCAATCTGACCGGCGGGCACGGCCAAAATGGCGCCGCGCAAAACCTCGGTCGCATAGGCGCCCTGCACAATGCCCAAAACCGCGATCCCCGCGATCACGCCGTTCAATTCAATGCGCTCGCGCCCGAAGGCGAGCAGAATTTGGTTTACCGCATCGGTGGCGGCGAAATAAAGGATCAGGATCAGGATCAGTTCGGGCACAGCGCGCACCATTGTGGTGTAGATCGCGAGAAGATCCTTCAGCCATGGACTGCCGTAAAGCTTGCCAAAGGCCCCGCCGATGCCAAGGACCAGCCCAAGCGAATAGGCCCCGATAGCGATCTGCACCGAGCGCCAAAGCCCGCGCAGCAATGTCGCCCCCCAACCGGGGGGCGCATAGGCCAGAAGATCCAGCGTTGAGGCGCCAAGCGCCCCCAGCAACTGCATGGATCAGCCGCCGTAGATGTCGAAGGCGAAGTAAGGCGTGGTAATCGCCTCGTAAGTGCCGTCTGCGCGGATGGCTGCAATCGCGGCGTTCAAGGTTGCCTTCAGCGGGTCATCCTTGCGCAGACCAAAACCGACGCCCTGACCCAAGATCGCCGGATCATCGGCAGCATTTCCTGCGCTTTCGCAGCAGGCCATGCCCGTCTCGGACTTCAGGAAATCTCCCAACGCGATGCTGTCCGCCATAACAGCGTCCACACGCCCGGCGGCCAGATCCTGATTGGCCTCGTCTTGGGTCTGATAAACCTTCACTTCCGACGCCACCGGCGCGAAATAGGCGTTTACATAGGCTTCATGAATCGTTGAGGTCTGAACGCCTACAATCTTGCCGGTCAGGCCCGCCGGATCAGCCGTGATGCCAGAGCCCTTTGCAACCATGATCATGGCGGGGGTGTTGTAATACTTGTCAGAGAAGTCGATGGTCTTCATCCGCTCTTCGGTGATCGACATCGACGACATGATCACGTCGATCTGGCCCGAGGTCAGCGAGGGGATGATCCCATCCCATGCCACGGGCGTCACAACACATTCCAAAGCGGCCTGCTTGCAGATCGCGTTCATAAAGTCGATCTCCCAGCCGACCCAGTTGCCAGAGGCGTCGGGCGACGTGAAAGGCGGGTAGGGCTCTGCGGCAACGCCGATTTTCACCGGCGCAGCAAAGGCAGCGCTGCCAAGGGCAATCGCGGCGACGGTCATAAGAGCTAGTGTTTTCATTCTAAGGTCCTCACCTTTTGGAAGTATGTCCGCTTTTAACTTACGGATTTCAGGAACTGCTTCAGCCGTTCGGATTTTGGATTGCCAAACAGCGATTCGGGGGGGCCCTCTTCTTCGACGACCCCGTTGTGCAGATAAATAACGTGGCTTGCGACTTCTCGGGCGAACTTCATCTCGTGCGTGACAAGGATCATCGTGCGCCCTTCATTCGCGAGGGCGCGGATCACTTGCAGAACCTCGCCCACAAGTTCGGGGTCCAGCGCGCTTGTCGGCTCGTCAAACAGCATCGCAGCCGGTTCCATGCACAAAGCGCGGGCGATGGCAGCGCGCTGCTGCTGTCCGCCAGACATGAAGGCGGGAAACGCGTCTTCTTTTTCGCCCAAACCCACCCGAAGCAGCAATTTGCGCGCCCGGTCCAGCGCATCGGGGCGCGGGGTTTTGAGCACCTGAACCGGCACTTCGATCAGGTTTTCAAGGACAGTCTTGTGCGTCCATAGATTAAAGTTCTGAAACACCATCCCCAGCGACTGGCGCAGGCGTTCGATTTGCCGGCGGTCAGAAGGGCTGCCGTCGGCGCGCATTTTCACCGCCTCGCCGCCAATTTCAATCGCGCCGCCCGAGGGCGTTTCGAGAAAGTTGATGCAGCGCAGCATGGTCGATTTGCCAGAGCCGGACCCGCCGATAATGGCAATGACATCACCCTGCCGCGCCACCAGCGAGACACCTTTCAGAACTTCGTGCGTGCCAAATGATTTGCGCAAATCGCGCACCGCAATGGCAATCGGAGCCGCAGCCCCGCCTTCTCCCCGTGTCGGCATCTGTTTTCCTGCCGTTTGATTTTGAGGTATCTGACAGAGCGCCCGGAAAATGTGCAAGCTTTTAATTTCGCGCCTCAGGTTTCCCTAGGGTCAAATCGTTCGATCAGCGCAAAACGCTCGCACACCAGCAGCAATTCCGGCGACCAGCCGCCATTTCGGGCGAAAAAAGCACGGTGGCCGTCTTTCCAGTCGTCAAACGTGCCCTCGCCTTCGGCCAGCGCAAAGTCTTCGGACACATCGCGGAAGCGGCGAAACGTGACTTCCTCGTAAACGATGCCCGCAACAGGATGGCCGCCATGATCCAGCACCAGACTGCGCTCGCCGGGGCGGGGGGGCGGTTCATTGTCCAGGTGGTAATCGCGAAGTGCGCCGCAGGTGGCGGTTTTCTGGCCATCAAGGATCAGCCCGATCAGCCGAGACGACAATTCCGGGCTGTCGCCAAACGCGGTCTTGCCAGCGGTTTCCCAGCCGCATTTCACAGGATAACCCGCGGTTCCGCCACACCCTTTCCCGCTTCAGGCAGGCAAAACACCTTACCCGCATCGGGCTGGGCCAGCCGCGCGCCGGGCGACATATGTTCCATGGCAGTCGTGCAGAAAAGCGTCGTCAGCCCCTCGCCGCCAAAGGCCGGACAGGACGAATGCGGCCCACACACCGGCACGGTTTTCACCAGCGTTCCGTCCATCTGGTAAACCGCAACCCGCCCCTCGCCCCATTGCGCCTGCCACATCAGACCGTCCGCATCAAAGATCGATCCGTCCGGCAAAATCCCCGTCGCCGAATGATCCGCCCACAAAACCGGATCGCCCTTGGGCCAACCCTCGCTGTCCAGCGCCACGCGGTAAACCTTATGCGCTTTGGTGTCGGAAAACTGCGCGGTGCGGCCATCAAGGGTGAAGCAGAGCGAGTTCGGGATCGAAATTCCAGGGAAAAGCCGCCGCAACTCGCCCTTGTAAAACCGGTAAATCGCACCTTTACCGTCTTCCGCCGTCTTCGACATGGTGCCGATCCAGAACCCGCCCTGCCGGTCCGCGCGGCCATCGTTGCTGCGGTTGGCGGGCTTGTCGGCCTCCAATTCAACCAAGGTTTCAATCTCTTCGCTGTGCAGATCAAACAGGAACAGATCCCGCTCTCCGGCGATCAGCAGAACGTCGCGGTCCACCCATCCCGCCGCGGAAACCAGTTCGGGAAACCGCCACATCTGCGCGCCATCCCGGTCTTGGGACAAAAGCGATTTGTTCAGAATATCAAACCAAAAGAACTGCTTGCGCAGGGGGTGCCAAAGGCTGCCCTCGCCCAGCTCGCAGCGGCGTTCGTCAAAAATCATGACGCGGCCTGTTGAAACGCCGCCACGATAGCGCGCGCCTTTGCCCCAACCTCGGCAGGCGTCAGCCCCGGCGTGTAAAGCGCCGTACCGATGCCAAACCCATCCGCCCCCGCTGCCATCCATTCGCCAAAATTCGCCGGCCCCGCTCCGCCCACGGCAAAGCAGCGCGTGTCCTTGGGCAGCACCGCGCGGATCGCCTTCAGCCCGGCCGGACCGACCAGATTGCCGGGGAAAAACTTCAGCCCGTCGGCGCCCGCTGCGAGCGCCGCAAAGCACTCGGTCGGTGTCATCACCCCCGGCCAGCTTTGCAAGCCCAGCGACTTGGCCGCCCCGATCACCGCCGCATCGGCATTGGGTGACACGATCAGCGTGCCCCCCGCCGCCGCCACATCCTGCACCGCGCGCACCGTCAAAACCGTGCCCGCCCCGATCACCGCGCGCCCGGCAAAGGCCTTTGCCATCGCGGCAATCGACACCAAAGGATCGGGCGAATTCAGCGGCACCTCGATCTGAGTGATGCCGCTCGCGACCAGCGCCTCGGTCACGGCCACGGCCTCCGCCGGGGTTATTCCGCGCAAAATGGCGATCAGGGGAAGGGTCATGTTTTGTCCTTTAACGTGAACGCGCCGCGGCCAGTCCGGCCAGCGTGCAAGCTTTGTCATCCAGCGCGCGCGGGCGGGCGCCCTGCGCAGTCAGCGCGCGGGCATAGGCCGCCGAAAGCGTCTTTGCGCCAACAAGCAAGATGTCCTGCCCCAGCCAATAGGGCCGCGCGGCCGCCAGTTCCGCCCCGATAAGCAGCCCTGACAGCCGCGATTTCGCAGCCTCGGGCGGCAGATTGGTCAGCAGCCCCTCGGCCCGCAGCGCGAAAAGCTGCGCCGCAAAGCGTTCGGGGCGCGCGATGGCATCGGACATTCCTTGGGCAAAAGCCGCATCGTCCCAGCCCTCGGCCGTCATGCCGTGCCGCAGCACCGATTGGCCCGACAGCAGCGCAAAAAGCTCGCCCGTCATGAAGGTCTGAAAACTCACGACTTCGCCCGCGCTGATCTGCGCCCATTTGGAATGGGTGCCGGGCAAACAGATCACCCCGTCAAAGCCGGGATAAAGCGCCAGGGCCCCGGCGATCTGCGTTTCCTCGCCGCGCATCACATCGGCGGGTCTGGTCTGCGACAGGCCGGGCAGGATCTGAACATTCAGCCGGGGATCCTGCGTCGGGGCGGCCACAAACGCGCCCTTGGCCACTGGCGCGCAGGGCACCTGGCGGTACGCCGCTTCGGTCCAGCCCTGCCGCGCGCCCGCCATCCCGCAGACCACGATCTGCATCCGCTCCGTGCCCAGCCAATCGGCCACCAGCGCCAGAAGTGCCGGCTCAAATCCCTCGCGCTTCAGCTTTCCCATACCCTGATCGGACGAACGCTCGTCAACACTGCCATCCGGCCCCATTGCAAACGCGCGCAGATGCGAGGTGCCCCAGTCAACGGCGATCCAGTCTGGTGTCATGTGCAGCCCGCTCTTTTCAGTTTACTAAAGACGGAATAGTCGAAGTTGCTTGTCCCCGTCCAGATCAAACCCCGGCGCGCCGGGCGTTTTTGCGCGGCCCCCAGCTGGTCTTATCATCCCGAACCGTCTGGTCCTAAGAGCATTCGTCGCAATCCGCGATGATGATTTCATGTTTGGGGCCATCCGCGCCCCCCATCGCGATAGGAGTGGGTCCATGGATACCTCGATGTTGACGAACGATCTGAGCGCCGTACTTTCGGCCGATAAAAAGCACGTCTGGCATCATCTGATCCAGCACAAGATGTTCGAAACCGTTGATCCGCGCATCATCGTCGAGGGCAAGGGCCTGCGGGTCTGGGACATCAAGGGCAAGGAATATATCGACGCGGTTTCGGGCGCGGTCTGGACCGTCAATGTCGGCTATGGCCGCGAAAGCATCGCCAACGCAGTGCGCGACCAGCTGATCAAGCTGAACTATTTCGCGGGTGTTGGCGGGTCGATCCCCGGCGCAATGTTTGCCGAAAAACTGATCTCGAAAATGCCGGGGCTAAGCCGGGTTTATTATTCGAACTCGGGGTCGGAGGCGAATGAAAAGGTGTACAAGATGGTGCGCCAGATCTCGCACCGGCACTATAAAGGAAAGAAAAACAAGATCTTGTACCGTGAGCGTGATTATCACGGCACCACGATCGGCGCGCTTGCGACTTCGGGGCAGGCCGAGCGGGCGGCGATGTACGGGCCCTATCCGGACGGCTTTGTGATGGTGCCGCACTGCCTTGAATACCGCAAGCAGTGGGACGTGGAAAACTATGGCGAGCGGGCGGCGGACGCCATCGAAGAGGTGATCCTGCGCGAGGGCCCCGATACCGTGGGCGCGCTGATCCTGGAGCCTGTGACCGCTGGCGGCGGTGTGATCGTGCCGCCAACGGGCTATTGGGAGCGGGTTCAGCAGATCTGCAAAAAGTACAATATCCTTCTGGCGATCGACGAAGTGGTCTGCGGCGTCGGGCGCACGGGCACCTGGTTTGGCTATCAGCATTTCGGCATTCAGCCCGATTTCGTGACCATGGCCAAGGGCGTCGCCTCGGGTTATGCGGCGATTTCCTGCACCGTGACCACCGAAGCGGTGTTCGACATGTTCAAGGACGATGCCGCCGATCCGATGAGCTATTTCCGTGACATCTCAACCTTTGGCGGCTGCACCTCGGGACCTGCCGCCGCGCTGGAAAACATGCGCATCATCGAGGACGAGGGGCTGCTTGAGAACACCGTCAAGATGGGCGACCGGGTGGTGGCCAATCTTAACGCTCTGATGGAAAAGCATAAAGTCATCGGCGAGGTGCGTGGCAAGGGCCTGTTCTGCGGGGCCGAGCTGGTCGCGGACCGCGCCACAAAAGAGCCGATGGACGAGAAAAAGGTCGCCGCCGTGGTTGCCGATTGCAATGCGCAGGGCGTGATCATCGGCATGACCAACCGCTCCGTTCCGGGCCTGAACAACACGCTTTGCCTGTCGCCCGCGCTGATTTGCACACCCGATGACGTGGACCAGATCACCGGCGCCATCGACCGCGCGCTGACCAAGGTTTTCGGTTAGAAAAAAGCGGAGGCCAGCCTCCAAGCCTTTGTTTTCGAGCGAAAACAAAGGCTTCCCCTTGGGAATATTTGGACCACATTGAAGGCCATTCGGGGCGCCTCACCTTCAATGTGGGTCGAATATCCATGCCTGACTTTGGGGCCGAGAGCGGTTGGGCGGCGCTCTTGAACCCTTGCTGCACCGCTTGACATTCGCGCCAAGGGTCCGCCTCATAAGTCCAGATCTTCAAGCTATGAGGCCAGAATGTCGATTCCCGCCGAGGCTTTCATCCTGCCCGCTGCTGGCAGTGGCACCTTGCAGCAGCGTATCCGGCAAATGGTGACCGAAGGCATCTTGACCGGGCGGTTTCGCACCGGGCAAAAAATGCCCTCCTCGCGCGGGTTGGCGGAGCATTTTGGCATCAGCCGGATCACGGTGACGCTTGCCTATGCGGAACTCGTCAGCGCCGATTATCTTATGGCCAGGGGGCGTTCAGGCTATTTCATCTCGGAAAACGCGCCGCGCGCGCCGGATTTACCTGCGCGGGGCGTTCGCGCCGAAGGGATTGATTTCGCACGACTTTCAGGGGGGCGGTTCAGCGGTTTTTCCACTGTTCCCCGCCCGACCGATTGGGAAAATTATCCTTATCCCTTCATTTATGGTCAGGCCGATGGCAGCCTTTTTGACCACCAGAACTGGCGGCTTTGTGCGCTGCGCGCGTTGGGGCGGAAGGATTTCGTGGCCCTGACCAGTGACATGTATGACCGCGACGATCCGCTGCTGATCGAGTACCTCTTGCGCTCGATCCTGCCGCGCCGGGGGATTGCGGCGCGCGAGGACGAGGTTTTGCTGACTTTGGGTGCGCAGAACGCGTTGTGGATCACGGTTGCCGCGCTTTTGGGGCCGGGGCGGCGCGCGGTGGTGGAAAATCCCGGTTATTCCGGTCTGCGCGGGTTGATGGAGCCGATGGGCACCGAAGCGGTTTCGGTCGATGTCGATGCGGACGGGCTGCCGCCGGACCGGGTGCCCAAGGGAGTCGATGTGGTTTACACCACCGCCTCGCACCAATGCCCGACCAATGCCACCATGCCGCTGGAACGCCGGATTGCCCTGCTGGAGGCGGCGGGGCGCGAAGGGTTTGTCATTGTCGAAGATGATTACGAGTTCGAGATGAGCTTTCTCAAACCCGTCTCGCCGGCGCTTAAATCGCTCGATACCGAGGGGCGGGTGGTTTACGCGGGCTCGTTTTCGAAATCGGTGTTTCCGGGCATGCGGCTTGGCTATCTCGTTGGCCCGCCGTCTTTTATTCGCGAGGCGCGGGCGCTGCGCCTGATGATGTTGCGGCACCCCCCGGGGCATATTCAGCGGACGGTGGCTTATTTCCTGTCGCTCGGCCATTATGATGCTTTGATCAACCGGATGCGAAATGCCTATCGCCGCCGCCGTTTGGTGATGGACGAGGCGATCCGCGAGCATGGGCTTTTGGTGGCCGGGCAGGGCGGTTTTGGCGGCTCTTCGTGTTGGATGAAGGCGCCTGAAACGGTGGATACCGAGGTTCTGGCGGTGCGTTTGCGCGAAGAGGGGGTGCTGATCGAGCCTGGCCGTGCGTTTTTTGACCCTGCGAGTCCGCCGCGGAATTTCTATCGTCTGGGGTACTCGTCGATCTCTCCAACGAAGATTCCGGAGGGGATTTCGCGGATTGCACGAGCGATCCGGCTGGGCAATGGTTAGGCTTTTGGTTCTGGTCTTATGGCGGTTTTACCTCTGGCCCTAAGGCGGGCAAATGGGGGCGGGTAGAACCGGGAAAACGTTGGGAGAGCGCAGATGAAAATGACCACCGAAGAAGCCTTTGTCAAAGTCCTGCAAATGCACGGGATCGAACACGCTTTTGGCATCATCGGATCGGCGTTCATGCCCATTTCCGACCTGTTCCCGCGCGCCGGGATCACCTTTTGGGACTGCGCGCACGAGGGGTCGGGCGGGATGATGGCCGATGGTTACACCCGTGCCAGCGGCAAGATGTCGATGATGATCGCGCAGAACGGGCCGGGCATCACCAACTTTGTCACCGCCGTAAAAACCGCCTACTGGAATCACACGCCGCTGCTGCTGGTCACGCCGCAAGCGGCCAACAAGACCATTGGGATGGGCGGCTTTCAAGAGGTCGAGCAGATGGCCCTGTTCGCCGATATGGTCGCCTATCAAGAAGAGGTGCGCGACCCGTCGCGGGTGGCCGAGGTGCTGAACCGGGTGATCATCAATGCCCGCCGTGCCAGCGCGCCCGCGCAGATCAACATGCCGCGCGATTACTGGACGCAGGTGATCGACATTGATCTGCCCGCGATTGTCGAATTTGAACGGCCCTCTGGCGGCGAGGATGCGATCAAGGCGGCGGCTGATCTGCTGTCCCGCGCGAAGTTTCCGGTGATTTTGAATGGTGCGGGCGTGATTTTGGGCGGGGCGATTCCGGCGTCGATGCGGCTCGCGGAGCGGCTGGATGCGCCGGTTTGTGTGGGATATCAACACAATGACGCCTTTCCGGGCAGCCATCCCTTGTTCGCGGGGCCTTTGGGATACAACGGGTCCAAGGCCGCAATGGAGTTGATTTCTGCGGCAGATGTGGTATTGTGTCTTGGTACCCGATTGAACCCGTTTTCAACGCTTCCCGGATACGCGCTGGACTACTGGCCCAAAGCGGCCAAAATTATCCAAGTCGACATCAACCCGGATCGGATCGGGCTGACCAAGAAGGTTACTGTTGGCATCGTCGGCGACGCTGGAAAGGTCGCCGAGGCGGTTTTGGCGCGGCTGGCCAATACCGCAGGTAATGCTGGGCGATCCGAACGCAAAGACAAAATCGCGCAGGTGAAATCGGCATGGGCGCAGGCCCTGTCGTCGATGGATCATGAGGAGGATGATCCGGGCACGACCTGGAACGCGCGGGCGCGGGCTGCGAGGCCGGAGTGGATGAGCCCCCGGATGGCGTGGCGGGCGATCCAGCAGGCGCTGCCGCGCGAGGCGATCATTTCATCGGATATCGGGAACAACTGCGCCATCGGGAACGCCTATCCGACGTTCGAGGCGGGGCGGAAATATCTGGCACCGGGGCTGTTCGGGCCGTGCGGGTATGGATTGCCGAGCATCGTGGGGGCAAAGATCGGCTGCCCGGATGTGCCGGTGGTGGGGTTCGCGGGGGACGGGGCGTTCGGGATTGCGGTGACGGAGCTGACGGCGATCGGGCGGGCGGAATGGCCGGCGATCACGATGGTGGTGTTCCGGAATTACCAGTGGGGGGCGGAAAAGCGCAATTCGACCCTGTGGTATGCGGACAATTTCATCGGGACGGAACTGGACAGCGGCGTGAGTTATGCGGGGATTGCAACGGCTTGTGGGCTGATCGGGGTGCAGGCGCGGACGATGGAGGAATTGCGGGGGGCGCTGAGCCAAGCATTGATCGATCAGGCGGGGGGCAAGACGACGCTGATCGAGGCGATGATCAATCAGGAACTGGGCGAGCCGTTCCGGCGGGATGCGATGAAGAAACCGGTCGAGGTGGCGGGGATATCCAGGGCGGATATGCGGCGGCAGATGGTGTGATGCCGTTCGATCTGGGTCTTGGCGGGACAATCTGGATGGCGGTGGCGGTGCTGGCTGCGGCGTTCGTGCGGGGGTATTCGGGGTTCGGGTTTTCGGCGATGGTGATTGCCGCGTCAGGGCTGGCGGGCAATCCGTTGAACTTTGTGGCGGTGGTGGTGATCCTGGAGACGGCGATGTCGCTGCAGGCGGCAAAGGGGGCGGGGCCGGATGTGGACTGGCGTCGGGTCTGGCTGTTGATGGCGGGGGCGGCGGTGGGATTGCCGCTGGGGCTGTGGGGGTTGACGGGGGTCAGCGAAGATACGGCGCGTGCGATGATTTCCGCCTATGTGCTGGTGATGTGCGGTGTGCTGCTGATGGGCTGGCGGTTGCGCGGGGAAGTGCGGGGGGTGGCGGGGAATGTGGCGGCGGGTCTGGTGTCGGGGCTTGCCAATGCGCCGGGGATGGGGGGCTTGCCGATTGCCGCGTTCTTTGCGGCGCAGCCGATGCAGGCGGCGGTGTTCCGGGCCACGCTGATCGCGTATTTCCCGCTGTTGGATCTGTATGCGGCGCCGCTTTACTGGTGGTCGGGGTTGGTGACGTGGGACACGCTGTGGGCTTCTTTGATGGCGTTGCCCCTGACGTTCTTTGGAAACTGGCTGGGGGGGCGGCATTTCCTGAACACCGATCCGCAGGATTTTCGCCGGTTCGCGATTGTGTTGCTGGCGGGGCTGGCGGGGCTTGGCCTGCTGAAGGCGCTGTGGTGAGGGCGGGATGATCCTTGTGCTGAACGCGGGGTCCTCGTCGTTGAAGGTGGTGCTGTTCGGGCTGGACGGCGGGCCTGCGTTTCAGGGGGCGGTGACGGAGATCGGGGGGCGGCAGGCCGGTGCTGCGCCGGATCATGGGGCGGCAGTGGAGGTGATCCTTGCGGCGATGCAGGGCGCGGGGCATGCGCTGGGGCAGGTCAGTGCGATTGCGCACCGGGTGGTGCATGGCGGGGCGGACCTGACGGCGTCGCAGCGCCTGACGCCGGGGGTTCTGCGGGGGATCGAGGAATGTGTGGGCCTGGCACCGTTGCACAATCCGCCTGCGTTGAGCGTGATCCGGGCGATGCAGGCGGCGCTGCCGGGGGTGGCGCAGACGGTGCATTTCGACACGGCGTTTCATGCGGACAACCCGGCGCTGGCCACGACCTATGCCCTGCCGCAGGCAGAGCGTGCGCAGGGGTTGCGGCGATACGGGTTCCACGGTCTGTCCTATGCCAGTCTGGTGGCGCGCCTTCCGGGGCTGACGGGGGATGCGCTGCCAGCAAGACTGCTTGCGCTGCATCTGGGGAACGGGGCGTCGCTGTGCGCGATCCGGGCGGGGCGGTCGGTGGCGACGACGATGGGGTATTCGCCGCTGGACGGGCTGACGATGGGCACGCGGGCGGGGATGGTGGACGGGAATGCGGTGCTGGACATGGCACGGCGGCATGGTGTTGAGGGGGCTGCGCGGATCCTGAACCGGCAAAGCGGGCTTTTGGGGCTGGGCGGGCATTCCGACATACGGGCGCTGCACGGGGCGGGGACGGCAGAGGCCGCATTTGCGATTGAGCATTTCTGTTATTGGGCGGTGCGGCAGGCGGGGTCGATGATGGCGGCGATGGGGGGCCTGGACGCAATCGTCTTTACCGGGGGGATCGGGGAAAACGATGCACAGGTGCGGGGGCGGATTTTGCAGGGGCTGGCCTGGGCCGGAGTTTCGCACGATTTGGCGGCGAACCGTGCCAATGCGATGCGGCTTCACAAAAGCGGCAGCGGGGTCGCTGTCTGGATAGTGCGGGCGGCGGAAGAGTCGCATATAGCGAGGGAAGCGGTGGCCCTGATCGGGGCGGGAAGGGTGGGATTGTGACCAAAGTGCTGCTGAACATATCACCGCCGGTATCCGACGAGGTCCGCAAGACGACCTGTTACATGTGCGCGTGCCGCTGCGGGATCAATGTACATCTGACCAGCGGCCGCGTGACCTATATCGAGGGCAACCGGGCTCATCCGATCAACAAGGGGGTGCTGTGCGCCAAAGGGGCGGCGGGGATCAAGCAGATCACAGCACCATCGCGCCTGACAACGCCGATGCGGCGGGTGGGACCGCGCGGATCGGGGGCGTTTGAGCCGATTTCGTGGGACGAGGCGCTGGCGACGGCAGTGTCGTGGATGAAACCGCTGCGCGAGACGGCACCGGAAAAGCTGGCGTTCTTTACCGGGCGCGATCAGAGCCAGAGCCTGACAGGATATTGGGCGCAGATGTTCGGGACGCCGAACTATGCGGCCCATGGCGGGTTCTGTTCGGTGAACATGGCGGCGGCGGGAATTTACACGATTGGCGGGGCGTTCTGGGAATTCGGGCAGCCGGACTGGGAGCGGACAAAGCTGTTCGTGCTGTTCGGGGTGGCGGAAGATCACGACAGCAATCCGATCAAGATCGGTCTGGGAAAGCTGAAGGGCAGGGGCTGCCGCGTGATCGGGGTGAACCCGATCCGGACGGGATACAACGCGGTTGCGGATGACTGGATCGGGATCACGCCGGGGACGGACGGGTTGCTGATCCTGGCGCTGGTGCATTGCCTGCTGGAGGCGGGGAAGGTGGATCTTGACTACCT